>DAWDAD010000054.1:0-18065 GCA_052356385.1 Prevotella sp. | reverse complement strand
TGGCGTTGGCGCAAACTCAAGTTTCCGGTAAAGTAACCTCTGCAGAGGATGGTGAGCCAGTCATTGGTGCATCTATCAAAGTAGTGGGTACAAAGACCGGTGCGGTTACCGATATCAATGGTAACTTCTCATTGAACGCTCCTGCTGGAGCCAAACTAGAGATTTCATATATTGGTATGAACTCTCAAACTGTTAAGGCTGCATCTAACATGAAAATTGTTATGAATCCAGACAACAAGGCTTTGGATGAAGTCATTGTTGTGGCTTATGGTACTGCAAAGAAGAGTGCCTTTACAGGTTCAGCAGCTGTCATGAAAACAGAAGATATTGCAAAGGTTGCAGACTCAAACCCAGTTCAGGCTTTGACAGGTAAAGTTTCTGGTGTACAGATTAACACGCAAACTGGTCAGCCAGGTGTTGAAAATTTCAAAATCCGTATTCGAGGTATCAGTTCAATCAATGCTGGTAGCACCCCATTGGTTATTGTCGATGGTTCTCCTTGGGATGGAGACATGAATGATATCAACCCTAACGATATTGCTTCTATGACAGTATTGAAGGATGCTGCTTCTGCCGCTCTTTATGGTGCTCGTGGTGCCAATGGTGTAGTCATCATCACAACAAAGACTGGCAAGGAAGGTTCTTCATCAATCACCGTAGATGCAAAGTGGGGTTCAAACTCACGTGCTACACAGGATTACAAATATGTCAAGAGCCCTGCTAAATATTATGAGACTTGGTACAAGGGCCTTTACAATTACGCAAAGGCACAAGGTATGGGCAACGAGTCTGCTGTAGCATGGGCAAACGAGAACCTTTGCTCTGATAACGATTACGGATTGGGTTACAACGTATATACCGTACCAGATGGTCAATATCTGATTGGCTCTAATGGTAGAATCAACCCTAACGCTACACTAGGTCGTGTTTATAACTACCAAGGTCAGGACTTCATGATTACTCCAGATGACTGGACTGATGCCACATATCAGAACAGTTTGCGTCAGGAGTATGCAATCACTGCAACCGGAAGCACAGATAAATCTTCTTTTTATGGTTCTGCCAACTATTTGAGCAATGATGGTATCACAAAAGCTTCTAATTACAAGCGTTTTACTGGTCGTTTGAAGGCAGACTTTCAGTTGCGCCCATGGTTGAAGATGGGTGGTAACTTCAGCTACTCACATGCCAACACCAACTATCTCAGTACAGATGATGATGGAGCAGCAGGTTCATCAGGCAACGTGTTTGCCTTAACAACTGTAGCTCCAATTTATCCTCTGTATGTACGCGATGGCAAAGGTAATATCCTCTACAACTCGGAGGCTAAGCTTAATGTATACGACTATGGAGATGGAGAAGTTAATGGAATGATACGTCCATATATTTCACAGGCAAACCCATTAAGTTCCAACCAACTTGACACTCATAATCAGGAGAGCAACACATTTAATGCTGTAGGTTTCGCAGAGATTCGCTTCTTGAACGATTTCAAGTTCACATCTACAAATAGCGTAATGGACTCTGAGGCTCGTTCAACATTAACAACCAACCCTTATTATGGTCAGTATGCAGCATCAAATGGTCAGGTAACAAAGGCTCATACACGTAGATGGTCTTACAACTATCAGCAGTTGCTGGATTGGCATCATGCATTTGACAAGCATGATGTTGACATCATGTTGGGTCATGAGTATTATCGTACTCGTTATCAGTCTCTCGATGCATACAAAACCAACATGTATTCATTCGATATTCCAGAACTTTCAGCAGCAGTGAATGCCGGTTCTGCAGACTCTTATTCAGATGACTATAATACAGAAGGTTGGTTTGGTCGTGTACAATACAACTATGCAGAAAAGTACTTCGGTTCTGTATCTTACCGTCGTGACGCCTCTTCACGTTTTGCACCAGAGAACCGTTGGGGTAATTTCTGGTCATTCGGTGCAGCATGGTTAATTTCTAAGGAAAAATTCTTCAATGTATCTTGGATAGATGAGTTGAAATTAAAGGCTTCCTATGGTGAGCAGGGTAATGACAACATCCAAGACCCAGACTATGGATGGGATCGCTACCTCTACCAGAATACCTATGATGTTGTGAACTCTAATGGACAGCCATCATTGGTTCCTAAGACTATGGGTAATAGAGATATCACATGGGAAAAGGGTGGCAACTTCAATGCCGGTATCGACTTCAGTTTGTTCAGAAGTCGTTTGACAGGTAGCATTGAGTACTTCTATCGTAAGACTACAGATATGTTATTCTACTTCCCATTACCAACTTCTTTTGGTTATGGTGGTTATTATGCAAACATTGGTGATATGCGCAACTCTGGTTTTGAGTTCACTTTCGATGGAACTATCATCAAGACCAAGGACTTGACATGGGGAATCAACTTGAACCTTACCACTTACGGCAACAAGATTACCCGTTTGCCTGAAGAACGTAAGACTGCAACCGTTGATGGTATTAGAGGTTATGCTTCTGGCAACTATTTTATCGGTGAAGGCAAGGCACTTTACAACTGGTATATGCCAAAGTATGCAGGCGTGGATCCCGAAACAGGTGTAGCTCTTTACTGGAAAGACGTAAAGGATGCTAATGGAAACGTAACAGGCGAAGAAAAAACCGACAAGTACTCTGAAGCTACAGAGCACCTTTGTGGTACTGCCCTTGCTCCAGTATATGGAGGTTTCGGAACAAACTTAACCTGGAAGGGACTTGATGTGTCAGTAAACTTTACCTATCAGATTGGTGGTAAGGTATATGATAGTACATACGCATCAGCTATGAAACTTGACAATGGTCATATTTTCCACGCTGATATGCTGAATGCTTGGAGCGAAGACAATAAAGGCTCTAATATTCCACGTATCCAGTTCAACGACACATACACAGCGTCACAGTCTGATCGTTTCTTGACAAACGCATCATATTTGACACTTCAGGACTTCACTATTGGTTATTCTTTGCCAAAGCAGTTGATTCAGAGTATCGGTCTTACTAAAGTTCGTCTTTACGTACAAGGCAACAATCTCTGGTTGTGGTCAAAGCGTCAGGGTCTTGACCCACGTCAGTCTATCTCAGGTGAAACAACTGCTGCATATTATTCACCAATCCGCACTATCTCTGGTGGTGTATCAGTTTCATTCTAACAAACTAAAAGATAACATAGAATATGAAAAGATTTCATAAATATATATTAGGAGCTAGCCTCTTGTCTATCGCACTTGTAACTACAAGTTGCGAAGACGAGACTGAGCCAACACACTTTGCAACCCAAGATCAAGCAAGTGCGTCAAGTGCTGCCACAAGAGCATTGGTATATGCAATGCCAGCATATTTCAATCATATAGATGAAAGTCTCATAGATGAAAAAAATTGGCATGGAGCATTCGGCTATGGTGCCATGATGATTATCCGTGATTTGCAAACTGGCGACCGTTCTATTGGTACAAAATATAATGGTCACTTTAAAAATTATGCATGCGATCAGTACATGGGCAAGCGTTATATCTACGCAAACTACCCTTGGAGTTATTACTATGGCTTTATCTTGACTACCAACAAGGTTATTGCAGCCATAGACCTTAACAATTGTACAGATGATCAGAAAGGCTACTACGGCATTGCCAGTGCTTTCCGTGCATTCTGTTATCTTGACTTAGCTCGTACTTACGAGTTCCTTGACAACAAGAAAGTTAAGTCGGTAAATGAAAACGGAAAGGATGTTGCTGGTCTTACTGTTCCTATCATAACAGACGCAATTAGCGAGAACGATGCACGCAAAAATCCACGTGCAACACGTGCTGATATGGCAAAGTTCATTGAGGACGATTTGAACAAAGCAGAAGAATACATTAAGTTTTCAACAGAAAAAACAAACATCTTGCCAGACCTCGCGTGTGTTTATGGTTTAAAGGCACGCCTTTATATGTGGCTTGAAGACTATACGAATGCTGCTAAGTATGCAAAACTGGCATTCACTACAACATCTTCAAAGCCAATGACTGAGTCGGACTGTCTTGATGCTCAAAAAGGTTTCAATGACCTATCAAAGTGGATGTGGGGCGCAAAACAGACATCTGAAGATGATGCCGTTAAAACAGGTATCGTAAACTGGACTTCATGGGCATGTAATGAAACAACATTTGGTTATGCCGGTGTTGGTGCATATAACTTAATTGACGCCAATCTCTATAGCCAGATTGATGATAAGGACTTCAGAAAGAAGGAATTTATCGGTCCTAATGGTCCTTCAAAAGACCAGAAGATTTTGACCAAATTGCAACAAGCTTACGCATCAATTAAGTTCCGTCCTAATGAAGGTAATGCAGATTCTTATCAGACTGGTGCAGCATCAGCTTATCCTATCATGCGTATAGAAGAAATGTATTTTATCTGGGCTGAAGCAGAAGCTCATCTTGATGCCGCTAAGGGTAAGGAAGACTTGATTGAAGTTATGACTACCAAATTGAAGCGTAACCCAGATTATGCATTTACCGGAACGACAACAGAAGAAGTTGTAAACGAAATCGTAAAGCAGAAGCGAATCGAGCTATTTGGTGAAGGTCAGACATTCTTCGACATCAAGCGTCTTAACATGTCAGTAGATCGCACATATAATGGAAACAACTGGATTCCATTGGCTCGACTCAAGACAGATGGTCGTCCTGCATGGATGAACTGGGTTATTCCTCAGAATGAGGAGAAGAATAACTCTGCACTGGCAGATTACAATAACCCAGACCCTTCTGATGTATACACAAAGTAATTATAATTCGTAAAACAAGAAATTATGAACAAATTGATGAAATATAGCTGTTTCGCAATCATGGCATTGTCAGCATTGACATTTACTGCTTGTACAGAAGATTATGATTACGATCCATACACTAATGTAGAAAACTCAGGTTTTTACTTTACAGAAGCCAGTGACAGAGCATTGTTCTACCCAGAGGATACCAAGAGTATCACTGTAGAGGTTTGCAGAGCTGAAAGTGAGTCAAAGGAAGCTGCTACAGTTCAGCTTTCAGCGAGTTCAAATCTAGTTACACTTCCTTCTGAAGTATCATTTGCTGCTGGTGAAAGCAAGAAAGAAATAACTATTCCTGTTGCAAACACACCAGGCATACATGACGTAGATATTACCATCGCAAATGAAAAGGACAAGTTTGCATATGGTCCTGTCACATATTCTCAAAGAATCATTGTTTGTGGAGAGAAATTGTCTGGTGTATTTACCTCACAACAATTAAAAACAACAAAAAATGTAGTTGTATACAAACTAGGGAATGACGGATACGACATTAAAGATTGCTATGAGGAAGGTAATGATATCGTTTTCTCTCTAGACAAAGAAAGCAACATTATTGTTGATGAACAGCTAGCTTGGAATCATCAGAAGTATGGACCTGTATACGTAGAAGACTACGAAAGCAGTTTAGGAGTTTATCCAGGCAGTAAAGATTACCAAGGATACAGCGGTTATGACTCTGAGTCTGATACATATTACTTGACTTTGAAACACTATTGTGCTGCTGGTGCTTTCGGTAATTTCAGTGAAACATTGAAAATCTCAAGATAAAAGCATTGTTTCATTAACTATATAATTAAGGTGTATCCTTATTGCTCAATACAATGGGCAAAGGGATACACCTTTTTCTTTTTATTTATCTCCCTCTCTCTCAAACATTTTCAACCATACAGGTCGAATTCTTTCAGTAGCAAGTCTTGCCAACTTGTCTTGCACCTTCCAGTATGAGTGGCTTCCTTCCGTGACTGTCTTTCCATTTTAACAATTGCGATATAAGTAGTCTTTCCATACGCTAAAAATTATGTTTTGGCAAAGATACTAATAAACAGTGAATTACGCAAGGAAAATCACATTTTCCTAAGGAGTTTTAGGGGTTAAAATCGAGAATTCTGTCGTAATCTCAGAAAAAAAGCAAGATTACGACAACTTTTAAACGAGAAATCTGTCGTAATCTCGATAAAAAAGTGAGATTACAACAGATTTTCATGAATTTTCTTTTTAATTACTTGTCTACGGTAGAAGAAACATTGTTCTTCTCATAGAAAGCTTTGTATTCTTCACCACCATACTTCAGACCGAGATCTTCGCCGGCGATACCATCGCAGAAGCCCTTGTAAGCCCACTTGCGCTTGTAGTCCTTGTCGAAGAGGTTTGGCACCTGGCCCTTGAGCCAGTATTCGTGCTCAGCCTCGTTGTCTGACAGACTCCAGATGGTGATACCGCTCTGCTGAGCCTCTGGCACATTTGCCTTGTAGCTCTCCACTATCATGCGGTAGGCATCGCTCTGTGCCTTATACTGGTTGCTGGATGGAGTGCCGGTGCCGAGAGAAAGGTCGAGCTCGGTTACACGAACCAGCTTGCCTGTGGCAGCCATCGTCTGGAACATGGCATCTACCTTTGCCTTCAGCTCCGCAATGCTGGCTGCGTTCTTCTCAGCATCGTCGCTGCAATTGAGGGTGACGTGCATCTGGGTACCGATACCATCTACAATAGGAGAGCCGTTCTTCTCATCTATTTCCTTTGCGAACTTGATGAGCGCTTCGAGCTTCTTAGGAGAGGTCTCCAGGTTGTAGTCGTTGACGAAGAGCTTGGTATCTGCAGGCAGATATTTGCGTGCCAGCTGGAATGCCTTGACAGGGTAATCCTTTACGTAATAGCCCCAATACCAGTGACCTGATTCCCAGTTGAGGCTCAGACCATCTGCTTCTGACTCGGTAGGTTCGCTGTCGCCTTCCATTCCGAATACACCATCATACCCACGGCGACCATTGCTGCCGTCGGCGATAGGTTCGTTGATGACATCGTAGCCGAAAGGCACCACGTTCTTTTCCTTCAAGTGATTAGCTACGCCGCTAACCCATGCATCCATTGCACCTTCGAGGGCAGCCTGCTTCTCGGCAGGAGTCTTCAGTACGTAGTACATCTTGCTGCCGGCACGGGTGGCCTTTCTTGCCTTTCCGTTTCTAGCCAGAACATACTGGATGCCTCTTGTTGCGGTACTCTGATTCTTGGCAAGACCGAACTTGATGTTATCTATATAATAGGTAGCGCCTACCTTGCCGAAGTTGAGGATGATGCGGTTGGCGTCATCGTAAGCCGGGGTAAAGGTGAATTCGCATTTCACCCAATCGGTACCTACGTTGAAGGTATTGTAACCGCCCTGAGAACTGTATGTAGTTCCATTCTGATACTGGAACTGCAATTCACCTGCAGAAGAAGTAGACTTGGCATAGAACTGGATGATATACTTCTTGCCTGCCTGCAGCGCATCGTCGAAGGTATAGGCACACTGGGCTTCCCAGGCATTGCCGTCGCCCTTGTTCTTCAAGGCAAGAGCCTTGCTCTTGTTATAGCCTACGCCTTCTTCTACTTCGGCACTTTCCTTGTTGCTACCCCAAGAGCCCCAATTGCCTGTGGTTCCGCCTTCGAAATCTGATGCATCACCTGCAAGTACATTGTTCATCGGGTCTTCCTGCTTTAAACCAAACTGGATATCGTCGATGGTATAGGTAGCGCCTACCTTACCGAAGTTGAGGATGATGCGGTTCACATCGTCATATTTGTCAATGGTGAACTCATACTGGAAGGTTTGCCAGTCGGTACCTACGTTGAAAGTATTATATCCGCCCTGAGAACTGTATGTGGTTCCATTCTGATACTGGAATTGCAATTCACTGGCAGCAGAAGTAGACTTCGCCTTGAACTTGATGACGTATGTCTTGTTCATTTCCAGATAATCATTGAATGTATAGGCACACTGGGCTTCCCATGCATTGCCTTCACCCTTGTTCTTCAGAACGAGGGCTGCTGACCCATCCTGTCCGGCTCCTGATACAACTTCAGCACTTTCCTTGTTGCTGCCCCATGAGCCCCAACCGCCAGTGCTTCCACCATTGAAGTCGGATGCATCGCCTGAGAGAACGTTGGCAATATCTCCATCACTTTCTACCACCAGGGTAGGGGCGATGAGCGATTTCAGATAAGTCTGGTTCTGCTGGGTGTGCCAGAAGAAGTTATGGCCGTAGAGTTGCATGTTGCCATCCAATGCTGAAAGCAGTTTGTCTACGGTAGCGAAGTTCAGAGAACCGCTGTTGCCCATAATGGCATCATTCTTCATCGCATTGCCCGGTGTAAAGACCTGATAGTTGGCATTTGCCAGATCGCCTTCGCCATTCTCGTTGTTCGCATATAAGTCAGCACCCATACCGATACCTATCTTCATGTTCGGTGTGTACTGCTGGGCATAGTCCTTGATATTATCGTAGTTGGCGATGACTTCTTTTACGGCGATAGGAATCTCTGCCTTGGTAACGTCAGCATGATTGGCTGGCTTACCCCACTGCATGATCTGGTCGTCGCAACCAGTGAGTAGCATCGCTGATGCTACTACTGGTATCATTATCTTATTGATTTTCATCATGATTTTCATTTAAGGGTTATTATTCTGTTGCTGTTTCGTCATCATTGAAGTCCTTTACCGTGATAGACTTGGTGCTGACAACGCGGAAGTTGTCTACATAAATCTTCAGGTTGAAGGTACTTGCCTTGTACTTGATGTCGTCAGAGAATTCCAGGTCGCTGTTGGCGAGGAACAGGACGAAGTTCCTGTATGAACCTCCGTTTCTGTCTTCTACAATCTTCTGGAAGGTTACGTCTGGATCCTTCTCCGGGTCGTAATTGCCAAAAGCAGTCATCGGAATGGTGATGGTCTGCCAGCGTTCGCCTGTGCTCCAGGCTGTATGAGAACCATCCTCTGTGTTCAGCCAAGGAACCCATACGGTAGCTGTGTTGGTGTACTCTGCGCTGTACTTTGTAGGAGCTGATCCCCAACCATAGCCGTTCAGGTTGTTCTGCAGAGAGATTTCGAGCTGACCTGTGAGATCCCATGGCTCCGGACAATAAATGTCGAACTGGATAGCCAGGTCGGAAGCACTTGTCTCGGCAGGGATGGTGGTGTACATGCGGCTCCAGTCGTCGTTTGCATTATCGTTGCCTGCTGTTGCCCAGTATTTACCATTACCGCCTGCATCCAGACCACCTGCATCGAGCAGAGACTGTGGAGCGAGCAATGCTACCTTGCCACGACCGGTGTTGAGAGGATCGTCTACGAGATCGTCTGTACCGTAAGTTGCGCTCCATGAACCCAGTTCGCCATTTCCATCGAAATCGGTAATGAAGTTGCCGAAGTCGTTGAAATAGGTTGGTGACTTGGCTGTACCATTGGCACCTTCGCTGGTGATGGAACCCGACTTGGTGAGGTCGGCAGAACTTGGAACGGTAAAGCTGTACCATTTGCCGTCGGCTTCATTGCGGATGCCATCAGTAATTTCTGTACCATCAGGAAGTGTAATCTTGGTAGTTTCCTGCAGGTTGGCTCCATAAACGGTTACCGTTTCGCCAGCCTTAGGCAAGGTGTTGTCTACACTTGTAACAGCAGGTGCAGCTGCACGAATGGTAAATTCGTAAACCAGCTTGTTGTTGTCGTTCTTATAGAATACGATGGTATTGCGAACGTCAGCATCTGCCTTGTCTATCGGAGTAGCGGCATTCAGCGTAACCCATACATTATTATCGGTCATCAGGGCGTTGTTGAAGTAAGTTTCGTAACCGTTGACATAGATTTTCTTCAAGCCGCTGAAGCCGGAACCTTCAATTCGGAGCAACTGTCCCAGACGGGCAAACTCCACCGGACGATCCTGATTTACCTCGTCGTCCACATTCTCCAGGTATATCTGGTTAATCTGCATTGCAGCCGAGCTTCCGCCGTTGTCGTCATCGCTGCATGCTGTAAGGGTGAATGCAGCCAATGCGAGGCACAATGTCCAGAGATATTTAATTGTTTTCATAATTCTTTATTTATTAAAGATGAATGATACAGGTTGTGCCTGTTATTTAAACAAATCGGTGTCTTCTACCTCGCGGTTGCCAAACTGGTAAGCTATGGTAGCTATGTTGCCGTTACCGTCTGGCTTGAGGAGAGGATTCTTGGTCTGGTCGGTATCAGCGATAGGCAAAGTCAGGTTCTTTGCTGTTGCTGTGGCTACGCTAGGACCAGGTGCAGTATAATCCTCGCTCAGAACATATTCGTGAGTAGATGACTTGAAGTAGCTGGCATTGCGGTACTGGTTGTTGATATAGTTCACCATTTCCTGCTGCTGATAGTAGCCGCGGCGGACGATGAAGTACCAGTACAAGCCTTCGAATGCTGTTTCCAGACGGAATTCGTGACGGATGTCTTCGAAGGAAAGGCTGTTCTTGGTAGGAACACCTGCACGGGTGCGTAGCTCATTGAAATACTTGAGTGCCGTAGCATCGGTAGTCGTTGCGTTATTACCCAATACTGCTTCGGCATAGTTGAGGTAAACCTCAGCCAGACGCATCATGTAAGTATTGATACCCGAGTTGTTGTTCATCGCAAATCCGTTTACAGCATTGGTACCGATGACATACTTCTTGATGTTGGCACCCTGTTCGCCTGGCTTCTCGGTTTCACCATATATATATGGCTTCTCTGGATTGGCAGAAAGTTCAGGATAAGTTTCGCCATAAGAAGCCACGCAGTTGTGACGGCGGATGGCATCATCTACCTTTGTGCCGAGGGTAGGGTCTTCATACTCCTTGAACTCTTCCCAAAGATCGTAAGAGCAGAATGTAGAGCCACCCCAAGAGTTGCCCTGGTTGACCTGTGTGCTCCATGCCAGGAAGCGGGTCATTGATTGGGCAAGACCTCCTTCTGCACCTGCCTGGAACTGCAACTGGAAGATGCTTTCGCTATTATTATTAAAGGTAGAGGCTGCAAACAGTTCTGCATAGGTATCAGCCAGCTGGTAAGGTCCCTGCTCAATAACAATGGCGGCAGCCTTCTTGGCAGCATCGAGATAATATTCGTTGCGGGTTCCGCGGTTCTTATCTGTAGCCGCATTGGTTCCGTCGTAACGGCCGCTGGTGGTTAAACCTGCCATTGAGAGATAGAAGCGGCTCAGCATGGCATAAGCTGCATACTTGTTGATGCGGCCTGTAGCAGGAGAGGCTGCTGGAAGATGAACGGCTGCATACTCCATATCGCGGATGGCATATTCAATGCCGTCTATTCCTGGGTTTGGACTAACTACGTAATTGTTAACCAGACTCTGGGTGTCGTTGTAGATGACAGCGCATCCCCAGAGTGAACTGATATACCAGTAGGCGAGACCACGCATAAAACGGGCTTCAGCAATACCCTGCAGTTTAGCCGTCTCGCTTACGTTGGAAGACGAGTGGTTGGCTATGTTGTTGATGGTATTGTTTGCCTGAGCTACAACCGAATAGAGTGAACCCCAAGCTTCGGTAAGACCAATGGAAAGACCAGTCTCAGTGAAGTTTGTATATGGGTAAAGGTAGTCTGAGTATTGAGCTGTGATGTTGTTGGCACGACCATCGCCCATTCCATAATAGAACTTATCATTGAAGTCGTACCAAACATAGCTATATAGCGGCATGACTGCCTGTGATACGGCTTCATCGTTGTCGAAGAAGTTATCCTGCGAAATCTGGTAGGTATTCTTCTGCTCCAGGAAGTCGTTGGCACAGCCCGTGAATGAGAGCATTCCCGCCAGCGCCAATGTATATTTTAATATGTTTGTTTTCATGTTCTTGTTACTTTAAGAAGTTGATGATTTAGAACTGCACATTTACACCGAAAGTATAGATGCGTGGTGATGGATAGCGGCTGTAGTCTACACCGTTGAGGAGAGCATTACCGCGCATCGAACCAACTTCTGGGTCGAAGCCATCATACTTGGTGATAGTGAATACATTCTGAACGTTGCAGTAGAGCTTGACGTTGTTCAGGAATGTGTGGCTGAGCCACTTGCGAGGCAAGGTGTAGCTGAGGGCTATGTTCTGGAGACGAATGTATGAACCATCTTCTACATAAGCATCGCTTACACGGTTGTTCTTGTTTACACCACTTTCTGTTGACAGACGAGGCATGATGGAACCGGTGTTAACAACGTAGTAGTTACGGTAGTCGTCCGGACCGTTTTCATCATACTTAGCCAGACGTGCATAGTCCATCACCTCAGTCAACTGGTTGCTTGTAGAACCGGTGATGTTGAGGAAACGCTTGCCATAGTTCATAATCTTGTTGCCGTAAGAGCCGCTGAACTGGAAGCTCAGGTCGAAGCCCTTATAAGAGAAGGTATTGCCGAAACCGAAGGTGAACTTAGGCTCTGGGTTGCCGATGAAGGTCTGGTCGTTGTTGTCGATGACACCATCGCCATTGATATCCTCATAGATGTAGTCGCCGATGAATACACCACCACTTGTAGGACTTGTAGCAATCTTGGCACCTTCTGGCAGAGCAACCTGCTTCACGTTGCCGTTGGCATCCTTATACCAGAAATCTTCTGGCTTGTCGAAACGGCCGATAACCTTGTAACCCCAGAACTGACCGATAGGCTGACCTACCCTGGTGTTGGTTACGGTAGCGGTCTCAGAACCGATCTGTACGGTTTGAGGTAGATTACCTGTCTCAGAATCAAGTGATACCACCTTATTACGGTTCAGAGAGAATACAAAGTTAGAGTGCCATGAGAAGTTCTTGTTCTCGATATTGGCGGTGTTGATGGTGAACTCGATACCCTTGTTCTCCAGACTACCTACGTTACCCCAAGGGTTGGAGGCAGTACCATACTTGGAACCTGTACCAGAACCGATGAAGGCTGGCAGGTCGAGCATCATCAGAAGGTCGTTGGTCTTCTTGTAGTACCAGTCGAACACGATGTCGATGCGGCTGTTAAAGAGAGATAAGTCGAAACCTACGTTGGTAGAGTAGGTGGTCTCCCACTTCAGTTCCGGGTTGGCATTGTTGGCATTCATGACGCCCACACCCCATGAAGTGGTATAGTTCTTGAGCATGGCTGCATAGGCCCACTGCTGTACATTCTGGTTACCGGTAGCACCCCAACCCAAGCGCAACTTGAGGTTGTTGATTACCTTGTTGTCCTTCAGAAAGTTCTCCTGGCTGGCGCGCCATGCGAAGGCTGCTGATGGGAACCAACCCCAGCGGTGACCCTCGGCAAACTTGTTGGAGCCATCGCAACGGAGTGTTGCTGTTAGGAGATAGCGGTCAGCATAATTATAGAGTGCACGGCCGAAGTAAGAGTAGAGCTTGTAGCCGTCTTGGTTACCTTGGGTCAGGTTGATGTTGGCACCTGTTGTTGCACCGGCAATGAGGTCGGTTACTGAGTTTGAAAGATAACCGGAGTTGCTGGCAGCAAAGTTCTCCCAATAGCTCTGGCTCATTTCCTGACCAGCCATTACATTAATATTATGCTTCTCGGCTATTGTACCGTTGTAGGTCAGGATGTTGCGCCAAGACCAGTACTTGGTATCATTCTTGTACCAGGCACCATCGCGCTGTGAACTCTCGCGCACGCCAAACTTATAGTCTGGTTGGTATGTCTTTGTCTTGTTGAGATTATAATCTGTAGAAAGCTCAGTCTTCAAGGTAAGTCCCTTCAGGAGAGTTGCTTCCAGATAAGTATTGATACGGAAGTTGAGTCGCTTGGCATAGTTGGTCTTGATTTCTGCCAAAGCTACTGCGTTGTCTGGCATCCACTGGTCGTCTGGTCCGTCATAACCACCATTTGGATTGTGCACGGCAACAGAAGGCTGAGACTTCAATGCGGTCATGATGATGTCCCAGTTTTTCTCCATTTCCTGCTTTGAATCAGAGAGTGAGAAAGAAATACCGCCCTTGAGCCATTTCTTGAGTTCGGTATCAATGTTACCACGCAAGGTCTGGCGCTTGAAGCCTGTCTTCAGACCGATACCAGCCTGGTTGAGGTAGCCGGCAGAAATAGCGTAGGTAGTGCGGCCGTTACCACCAGAAAGAGAAAGACTGTGGTTGGTCATGAAGGCTGTACTGAACAGTTCGTCCTGCCAGTCAGTACCGTCGCCGAGAAGTTCAGGGCGCAGCCAGGTGCTGGATGCTGGTTTGATCTTGGCATCAGAGATAGCATTGTAGTGCTCAGCATACTGTTTCAGGTTCATCACGTCAAGTTTCTTAGGCATAGCCTGCCAACCCACATAACCATCGTAGGTTATCTGAGCCTCACCATTCTGACCACGCTTGGTGGTAATCATGATGACACCATTAGATGCGCGTGAACCATAGATAGCGGTAGCCGAAGCATCCTTCAGAATATCCATAGTCAGGATATCGCTAGGGTTGATGCCTGCCAATGGGTTGGAATTTCCATTGTCAGAACCATCTGAGTCGATGATGACACCATCGATAACGAAGATAGGTTGGGAGGTGGCATTCAGAGAGTTCGTACCGCGGATGCGGATGGTACTACTACCACCAGGAGTACCTGTGTTGGCTTGAATCTGCACACCGGCAGCACGACCCTGGAGAACCTGGTCGATACTCGTTGTGACTGATTTCTCAAAAGCTTTGTTGTCTACCTGGGTAACCGCACCGGTCAGATCGGCCTTGCGCATGGTACCATAACCTACTACCACCACCTCGCTAAGAGCCTGGGCGTCGGTTACCAGAGTTACATCAATAGGACCATTGCCAACTTTCACCTCCTTATCTTTATAGCCAAGATAAGAAATCTGTAAAGTTGCACCTTTTGGGGCTTTCAGGGTGAAGTTACCGTCCAGGTCGGTAACGGTTGCCATATTTGGCTGCCCCTTCACACGAACTGTCGCGCCAATGATTGGACCATCGTCTGCGACCACTGTACCTTTTACATTACCGTTTTGAGCCACTGCATTCTGGTATGGGAATGCAACGAACATAAACAATAATGACAGGTACTTTAAAGCATTACCTGCATGTCTCATGATTAATTGGTTTTTGTGATTTAATTGGTTTAAAACTTGTTCGTTGGTTTATATACGAATTTCGTTTTTATTGATTTTCTGCTGCAAAGATATGTCCTTTTTCGTAAAGTACAGTTAAAATTTGTATCTTGCGTGTTTTAAAATGTTTCATGAGCAATAAAATAGACATATTAGAGCAGAAAAAAGGGGATATGCAGCTGCAAATCCCCTTTATACCTTATTATATATAGACGTTTTAGTATTCGTATAGCTTGATGTGGAGTATTTTATTGTCTCCACATGAGATGCGGGCATGGCGCCCCTGGTGGTCCTGATCGCCATTATCACGACGGATAAACTGTAATTTGCCGTTTTTGTCTATTTCAACCTGGTCTACATATCCGATACCGATACGCTTACCTTTGAAGGTTGTGGCTTGTGTCTTTGTTTCGGTTCCACCGTTGTCTACAAATCCGTCCTCACCGAGTTTCTTTTCTTCAGCTTGCGCTTTTTCTGTCTTGCTTTGGAAGACTACGACGATTCCATTACCAGCTATGATGTATTCGTTCTTGGCTAGTTTCACAATCAAGCCACCGCCTTCAGGCCATTTACTTCCATCTGTAGCACGAGGATCCCATGGTAGCGTGAAGAAATGACGGCAGGTCATGGTAATATCTCCATCTTCAATGATGCGCTCTTTATCTTCCTGGTCGAAGAGTAATCCCCAGTTTTTACCCTTTCCCTGATGCTGAAGCAGGATAGGAGAGAGTTGGTCGATAACCTTATATGAACGTCTGAGATTGTTCTTCACCTTGTAGTTAGCTTCATCGAGAGCAAATGGACTGAAACTGATGGCATCTGTTTCGCCGAAGGTATAATATGCCTTTACGCCGCTAAAGATATCGCATTTCACTTCTGGAGTGAAGAAAGGATTGTCGGCACGCTTGTATTTCTCTACCCATCCCTTGTAACCGGTATCATAGATATCTGGTGCAAAGATGTCGATACTTGGTGCGCCGCATTTCCAGATATCAATCAGATGGGCAAGTGGTCCGGCAGAAGGATATTCGCCTGGTTTTCTGCCACGGCTGTTCATTGCTGCATTTACATACATCGGAATATTGTAGATGGCTTTGCCTGCTGAGGCTAGTTGCTCTACATATTTAGCATAGTAATATGCCTGGAATTTCTCGTCAGCATAACGGTCTGTTCCGAAAACTTCTGCCCATGTACCTTTCTTCTTGAGCTTGAGTGCCTTGAGTAATGGGGCAGGAACTAGCTGTCTGTAAGCTTTTTCGGCAAGAGGAGAGTGGTCGCGGGCTGATTCGAGCATGCCGATTTCGTTTTCTACCTGCATCATGATAACGGTATTCTCCTGACTGTCTATGGCTTTAATGTGCTTCATCAGTTCGCAGAATGCTCGTTTGTCTGCTTGAAGCAGGTTGTCGCTGAAGGCAGTGCATATCTCCAATGGCTTGCCATTCTCGGTGAGTGAACGAGGGAAACGCTTGGTGTTTTCCTTTACCCATAGTGGTGCATAGCAGCTCATGGAGTTCTTCCAGGCACCAAACCATAGGAAGACAATCTTCAAGTCATGCTTACGGGCAGTTGTGATGACGCTGTCTACAAGTGCGAAATCATATTTGCCCTCGTCAGGTTCAACAAACTCCCAATATGCAGGAACGAAGACAGAGTTGACTCCGCTATTCTTCATCTGTTTCAATGCTTTCCTGATGTCGGCAGGACTCGTTGCGGCAGAGTTGCTCAACTCACCAGCCAGGAGAAGCATCGGCTTGTCATTGACAACAAGCTGGGTTGCAGAGCCTTGCTTCTGCAGTTTCACTCCAGCTTGTATGTTGATGCAGCATAATAATGCAAGAAAAGATAATACGATCTTATTCATAGATCTTCATTTTAGAAAAGGTTTGAAAATACTTGAGACAGGTATTGCGCCATTCCTTTGCATTCTCCAACTGTACATTGAGCAGAGAGTCTGTATGTTGCCATTCCTGCTCATGCCCCTTCATATACTGCTTGGCTGAGGTATGCCAGAAGTCGCGGTATACTTCTACCATCGCCACACCCATGTTGTACTTCATGCAGAGTTCCTGCCAGAGGGTGCTGCCTGATTTCATCTTGTAAGTCCAAGGCACATGATGGAACCATAGAAGATATTCTTCAGGACAGGTCTCGATGTTATCATACAGACTGCGATATGGTTCCGGGTATTGACCGACAGCATCTGTGCCCTTGGATGAACGGTCGAAACCTACGCCCTGTGCATCTGCCTTATGGTAGTATACCGGGCACCATTCCAGAGGATAACTTGCGATGAAACCATCAGGTTCAGGACCGTAGTGGTGGTCGAACTTGAAGATATGATGCAAACCCAAAGGCATCATATAGTTGACGCAAGCTTCGCGCGAAGTCATCATCATCATCTCTACCGGCTTGGTGAATTTCTCGTTCTGGTTTTCGTAGGTCTGTACGAGCCATTCGTGAGCAATCTCTTCAGCTGTAAGTGAAGGATTCCATGCCAATCGGCCAAAAGCATACCAGTTAGCCTGAGAGAAAGGATGACCGCACCAGTTGGCATCATCACCGATATTGGCTACACCTGAGATTCCAACCAGTCTGTCTGGATTAACAAAGCCAAAGAATTCCTTCCACATAGGAGCTAGATAGGTGAGGTGCTTAGACTGACCAAGATATTCCTGGGTAATCTGAAGTTCTGCTATCTGTGGAGTCTGTTTGATGTTGTCGAAGATAGGAGCGTATGGCTCACGAGGCTGGAAGTCGAGCGGACCATTCTTTGACTGCAAGATGACGTTGTCACGGAACTTGCCATCCATACTTTTGAATTCGCTGACAGCTTGCTTCACACGGTCTTCTCCTTTATGATTAGCACCATATACAAAGCTTCGCCACATGATGATGCCTCCGTATGGTTTGACGGCATCGGCAAGCATGTTGGCTCCATCGGCATGTGTGCGGTGGTAGTCGCCAGGACCAGGCTGTCCTTCAGAATTGGCTTTTACGAGGAAACCGCCAAAGTCAGGGATGGTAGCATATATCTCTTTTGCCTTCTTCTTCCACCACTGCTGAACCTTCTTATCCAGTGGGTCTGCAGTCTTGGTGTAGCCTAAAGCCATAGGCGAAGCGAAGTTGATGCTGAGGTATACCCGGATGCCATAAGGACGCAGGATGTTGG
>DAWDAD010000053.1:0-19323 GCA_052356385.1 Prevotella sp. | reverse complement strand
TCCGCTGAAACAACGAGGGATGGAGCGGGTTGAGATGCAGCGGATTGCAAATCCGCTGAAACAACGAGGGATGGAGCGGGTTGAGATGCAGCGGATTGCAAATCCGATGAAACAACGGGGGATGGAGCTGGTTGAGATGCAGCGGATTGCAAATCCGATGAAACAACGTGGGATGGAGCGGATTGAGATGCAGCGGATTGCAAATCCGCTGAAACAACGAGGGATGGAGCGGGCTGGGATGCAGCGGATTGCAAATCCGCTGAAACTGCAGGAGATGAAAGAGATGCCAATTGCAAATTACCCCTTTCTACATCCTCCTGGTGCAGATAAACATAGCTTCCACCTATTCCCAATAATGCCACAGCAGCTGCAGCCGCAGACCATCGCTTGAAATAGACTATCCTGGCATTCTTTTTAGCCTCTGAACCAACGTGTAAAATCCTGGCATTCTTTTTAGCCTCTGAACCAACGTGTAAATCTGTAGATTCTGAGCTTTCAGAAACTATCGTCTGTGGATTCGACGAAACAGATTCTATATTTTTCTGAGCAAGCGATTGTTCAATGCCTGCCCACAAGTCGTGGCTGACAGACTCCTGATAGCCTGCCAACTGGTCTTGAAGTTTGCTTGTCCAATCTTGATTACTCATATTCTTTCTCGTTTATATTATTTAGATATTCATTTATTTTCTTTGCCAGAAACTTCTTGGCTCTTAGATATTGCGAAGCAGAGGTACTCTCCTTGATGCCCAGCAGATCAGCAATTTCCTTATGGCTTCTTTGCTCAAACACAAACATGTTCAGAACCAGTCGATAGCCCTCGGGCAATTCACCGATCATCTTCGTCAATACGGCAGGCGGCACCCGTTCTACCTCCGGTTCGTCGTCACTCACATCTTCCGGAACTTCATCCACGAAAGTGATGCGACTCTGCCTTCGGGTAAAGCTGATAGCCTCATTTGCCACAATCCGGAGAAACCACGCCTTCAGCGAACCTTCGCCCCTGTACTCGAAGTTGGCAATACCAGAGAAAAGTTTCACAAAACTATCCTGCACCACATCCTCCGCATCATCACGTAAAGGGACATACCTCAGCGCTACCGCCATGGCATATCCTACGTAGCGGTCGTAGAGCCGGTGCATCGCCGCCCGACTGCCGCCTTTGATGTCGTGCAAAAGTAGTTTTTCAGATTCCAATTTTCTCTATCTTTTATGTATTAAACGAATATCAACACAAAACCTTGCACCAAAAAACAAACTTTTTTTGATGCAAGGTTGTTTTTATACCGAGATAACCATTCCCTCATTGGTGAGATAGCTTTCCTCGAAAACCCCTTTGGCTTCTTTCAGCAGAACCGTCTCATCATTATATCTCGCACTATAATGTCCCAGGAGCAACTTGCCTACCCCGGCAGCCTTTGCCACCATCGCAGCCTGCTTCGCCGTACTATGGTTGTAGATCTTAGCCCGGTCTTCCTGCTCCGAAGTATAAGTACTTTCATGATAAAGCACCGTAACCCCCTTCACCTTCTCCCAGAGATTCGGAATATATCGGGTATCACTCATATAGGCATAACTGCGAGGCGGGTCGGCAGGTGTCACCAGACAGGCATTCGGAATCACCTCGCCCTCCTCGTTGGTCCAGTCAGCCCCATTCTTGATGTTGTTGATCTGACTGATTGGGATGCCGTAATAATCTATCATATCCCTCTTGATATGAGGCAGCGTAGGCTTCTCTCTGAAGATATAGCCGCAGCATGGCAGACGATGTTTCAGAGGCACCGTCTCCACCGACAGAGAATGATCTTCGTAGATAATCTGCTGCTTCTCCGTATCTACCGGAATCATCTCCATCTCATACTCCATCGTCTGCATAAAGAATTCTACCTGTTGTTTAAACAGAGTAGCATAATCCTTTGGAGCATAGACTCTTAACTTAGATGTTCGTCCGAGCATTCCGAGCGTAGAAAGCAAGCCCATCAAACCAAAGCAATGGTCTCCATGCATGTGGGTGATGAAGATGGCATTGAGCTTGGAGAAATGGATATGGGAACGACGGAACTGCATCTGTGCACCCTCGCCACAATCTATCATATAGCACTTTCCCCGCATCTCTATGAGCTGCGAGGAAGCATTGTGTTTCAGGGTTGGCAGCGCACTGCCACACCCCAGTATATGTATCTTAAATGGTTCCAACTTAATCTAAAATTTAGAATGACAATTTACTCCTGGCGCTTGAAGACATAGATGCCCTGGGTATTCTCCAGCATCAAGCTGTCAGAGCCCAGTTTGTCGATGGCAAAGGTATCCTTGTTGAGCAGGAGCTTTCCGTTCAGGATTTTCCATGAAGTCCAAGGATTGGTCTCAGCCTTCACATTGTTTTTTACCTCTCCGCCTTCCAGCAAATCGAAGTTCTTGTCGAGTGAAGTCCATTTGCCCAAGAGTGAAGTAAGATTGATGATTTTCTGTGCCATCATCTCTCCATCCTGTGCCTTGTAACCGATAAGAGCGATGCGGTCGCCTGCCAGCAAACCACCCAGCACGATGTCTGGCTGCTCATCATCGATAAAGACTGAGAGCGTATCTCCCTCATCAGAAATCAGCTCCAGATTGTGCATAGATGTTCCCTCACCACAAACACCGTAGATGGTTGAATCATCGGCAACTTCCTCCAGATCGAGGGAATCTGTAGGAGTGATTACCTGTGCGGTTTTCTTATCCTTGCAGCTATTGGCAGCAAAGAGTACCACCAAAGCCATCATCATATAAACTAATCTTTTCATAATCCTTATAGTTTTTCTTGTTATAAAACGTCCTATTTATCTTGTTTATCATGAAGCTCCTCCTATTGAAGCTTACGATTCTTTCTGAAGTCTTTCCTGTTTCTTGGCTTCATCCCACAGTTTATCCATCTCTTCCAAACTCATGTCTTTCAGATTCTTACCCTGCTTGAGCGAATGATCTTCTACATAGTTGAAACGGCGGATAAACTTCTGGTTTGTCTTCTCCAGCGCATTATCCGGATTGAGCTTATAGAGACGGGCTGCATTGATGACGGAGAAGAGGAAATCGCCGAGTTCCTGGGTAGAATTCTCCTTATCTCCCTTGGCAAGTTCTGCCTTGAGTTCTTCCAGTTCTTCGTGTACCTTGTCCCACACATCCTCCTTTTCCTTCCAGTCGAAGCCCACGTTTCGTGCCTTGTCCTGAATGCGATAGGCCTTGATAAGGGATGGCAGGGAATTTGGCACACCGCTCAGAACGCGCTCGTTGCCATCTTTCTCCTGCTGCTTGATCTGCTCCCAGGTTTTCTCTACCGAGGCAGCATTCTTGGGTTTGCTGGCACCAAGAGCCAAGGTTTCTTCAGAATTGGCAGTTTCTGCCTTCCCGGTTGCTTCTTCTGTCTTATATACCACCTGTCCTTCGTCATTGATATACATATCAGGATTCGCCACAGTCCATTCGCCCTCTTCCTTCCAGTTGATGAAAGGATGGCGGAACATCAGTTTGTCAGCTTCCTGATTGCAGACATCGCAGATATCGAACTCGCCGTCTTCTCTGCCGATGATGCTATAGAACATCACGTGCTCCAGCACATCGCCCAGCTCCTTCTTGATATCCTTGTAATCGCGCTTCATCAAGGCATCACAAAGCTCGAAAGTCTCCTCGATGGTATTCGGACGAAGACTCTCGAATGTCTGTTTCTTATCCCATGGACACTGCAGGCGCAAACGATCCTGTACATCCAGCAAGCGGCTGAACGCCGCCATTTTCTCTTCTTTCGTATGCATTGTTTTAATTCCTTTATAAATTTCTCTTCCACTTCTCTCCCGCTTTCGTATTAAGAAAGATGGCGAAAGAAAGAGCCAACACAAATATAAAAACATTAAAGAACAAATATACTTCCATAATCTTTAAAGATTCTTCTTCCACTTCTTCCCCGCTTTCGTATTAAGGAAAATGGCGAAAGAAACAGCAGCCACACACACCATTACATTGAAGAGAAACCAAGCTCCCATAATATCCCAATTCATATTCTTACTCTTTAATTTTTAACAATTCATTGGCAATATAAGCAAGCATACAGCCACCAATAAAGCCAACTATTACACACGCAATATTGATGTCACCCAAGCCCTTACCTGTGAACAGAGGCGACAAACCACCAACAGCGACACCGCCAAACATCAGCTTCGCCATATCATAGAGGAAACCGGCCAGCAGTTTTCTTCTATCTTGCTCTGAAACTTCTTTTACTGCATTACTAACCATCGTTTTGTGCAAAAATTAATAATTTTGATGCAAAGATAATGTTTTTCGCTCAAAAATTCGTATCTTTGCACCGTTTTTTAAGGAAAAAGAAAGAAAAAGAATAAAAATTAGATAGAAACAATGGAATTAGCAAGTAAATACGATCCACAAGCAGTGGAAAGTAAATGGTATCAGTACTGGCTCGACAACAAGCTTTTCAGCTCTAAGCCAGATGGTCGTGAACCTTATACGGTGGTAATCCCTCCACCAAACGTAACAGGTGTGCTCCACATGGGACACATGCTCAACAATACTATCCAGGATATTCTCGTTCGCCGTGCACGCATGGAGGGCAAGAACGCTTGCTGGGTACCAGGTACCGACCACGCCAGTATCGCGACCGAGGCTAAGGTAGTTAATCGCCTCGCTCAACAGGGTATCAAGAAGACTGACCTTACTCGCGATGAGTTCCTCAAGCACGCTTGGGACTGGACTCACGAGCATGGTGGCATCATCCTCAAGCAGCTCCGCAAACTCGGTGCCAGCTGCGACTGGGACCGCACAGCATTCACCATGGACGAGACCCGCTCCCGTGCCGTCATCCACGTATTCTGCGACCTTTACAAGAAGGGTCTCATCTATCGTGGCGTGCGAATGGTCAACTGGGACCCTAAGGCTCAGACAGCACTCTCTGACGAGGAGGTTATCTACAAGGACGAGCACTCTAAGCTCTACCATCTGAAGTATTACGTGGTAGAGCAGGACTGCCAGCAGGTGGATGAGGAGAACGTGATGCACAAGGATGAGAAGGGTTACTATGCAGTGGTAGCAACAACCCGTCCGGAGACCATCATGGGCGACTCTGCCATGTGTATCAACCCAGAGGATAAGAAGAATACCTGGTTGAAGGGCAAGCACGTGATCGTGCCTCTCGTAAACCGCGAGATTCCTGTCATCGAGGATACATACGTAGATATCGAGTTCGGTACCGGATGCTTGAAGGTAACTCCAGCTCACGATATCAACGACCACGCCCTCGGTTTGAAGCACGGTTTGGAGACCATCGATATCTTCAACGACAACGGTACCATCAGCGAGGCAGCAGGTCTCTATGTAGGAATGGACCGCATGGATGTGCGCAAGCAGATTTCCATCGACCTTCAGAATGCCGGTCTGATGGAGAAGATTGAGGACTATAATAATAAGGTGGGCTTCTCTGAGCGTACCAATGTGCCTATCGAGCCAAAGCTCTCTACACAGTGGTTCCTCAAGATGCAGCACTTTGCCGACATCGCCCTCCCTCCAGTAATGGACGACGACATCGAGTTCTACCCTAAGAAGTATAAGAACACCTATCGCCACTGGTTGGAGAACATCAAGGACTGGTGTATCAGCCGTCAGCTCTGGTGGGGTCACCGCATTCCAGCCTACTACTTCGACAATGCCGGCAAGAAGGATTTCGTGGTAGCAGAGACTGCCGAGGAGGCTCTGAAGCTCGCTCAGGAGAAGAACGCCAGCATCAAGGCTGAGGATCTTGAGCAGGAGAGCGACTGCCTCGACACCTGGTTCTCTTCATGGTTGTGGCCTATCTCTCTGTTTGATGGCATCGAGCATCCAGACAACGAGGAGATCAACTACTACTACCCTACTTCCGACCTCGTAACTGGTCCGGACATCATTTTCTTCTGGGTAGCACGTATGATCATGGCTGGCTACGAGTATCGTGGCAAGATGCCATTCAAGCACGTATATTTCACAGGTATCGTTCGCGATAAGCTCGGCCGCAAGATGAGCAAGAGTCTCGGTAACTCACCAGACCCACTGGATCTGATTGACAAGTTTGGTGCCGACGGCGTTCGTATGGGTATGATGCTCAGTGCTCCAGCCGGCAACGACATCCTCTTCGACGAGAGCCTTTGCGAGCAGGGACGTAATTTCAACAATAAGATCTGGAATGCCTTCCGCCTCGTGAAGGGTTGGGAGACTGCAGATATCGAGCAGCCTAAGAGTGCAGAAATCGCCGTGAAGTGGTTTGATGCCAAGCTCAAGGAGGTGAACGAGGAGATGCAGAAGCAGTTCAAGGACTACCGTATCTCTGAGGCATTGATGACTGTATATAAGCTGTTCTGGGATGAGTTCTCATCTTGGTACCTGGAGATGGTGAAGCCTGCTTACGGTCAGCCTATCGACCAGAAGAGCTACGACGCTACCCTCCGCTTCTTCGATGCCCTGCTGAAGATGCTGCATCCATTCATGCCATTCATCACCGAGGAGTTGTGGCAGCACATCTACGACCGCAAGGATGGCGAGAGTATCATGCGCGAGAAGCTGGAAATTCCTGCACCTACAGCCGAGGAGCAGAAGTTGGCAGCCGACATCGAGGCTGTGAAGCAGATTATCGCCGGTGTTCGTACCGTTCGCAACCAGAAGAACATTGCCCAGAAGGAGCAGTTGTCTCTTCAGGTAGTAGGCAAGAACGATTTCGAGGCTTACAACGACGTAACGCTGAAGATGGCCAACCTCGACAAGATTGAGGTCATCGCCGAGAAGAGTGCCGATGCATCCAGCTTCATGGTAGGCACCGACGAGTTTGCCGTACCATTGGGCGACCTCATCGACGTGGCAGCCGAGATTGAAAAGGCAGAGGCTCAGCTCAAGCACCTGGAGGGCTTCCTGATGGGCGTTCGCAAGAAGCTCAGCAATGAGAACTTCGTAGCTCACGCCCCTGAGAAGGTAGTGACTCTGGAGCGCAAGAAGGAAAGCGACTCTGTAGAGAAGATTGCTGCCCTCAAGGCAACCATCGAGGAGCTGAAGAAGAAGTAACAGATTCTTTTTATATATGTTGAATGTTGAGTGTAGAATGATGAATGTAGAATCTCAGACGGATGAATTCGTCAGCCATTCTGCAACTCAGCATTCAGCATTCAACATTCAACTTTTTTATTATGATCAAGAAGCTTTTCACCTTATTTATATGTATGTTTTCGTTCGCCATGACTTTCACCAGTTGTAGCGACGAGGCTTTTGATGTGGATAGCGTCAACAAGCAGACCATCCTGGTATATTATCCATGGACAGGCAGTACCACCAGTTCGGGTTTGAAGCAATACCTTGCCAACAACATCGACAGCATCTGCCAGGGTATCGTAGCCAAGAAAGGACTCAGTGACTCACGTGTGATGGTATTTTTCAGCGAGAAATACAACAAGAGCACACTCTACGATCTGCAGTACGATGCCGCCAGCAGGAAGGTGAACCGTGTGCCCGTGAAGACCTACGAGGACAACAGCTATTGCACGGCAGAGGGATTCGCCAACCTTCTCAATGAGGTGAAGCAAAATGCCGAGGCACTCAACTATGCCCTCATCATCGGAGTACATGGTTCCGGATGGACCTATGCAGAAGATTGGGTGAATTATCCGAACTATGCCCGTCCTGGCTTCGGAAGCACAGCCACAGCCGGCAAGCCATCCAGTACATTCAGCGGCATACAGTTTGGCAGTGACCCAGACCATCCAGTCACCCGTTTCTTCGGAAGTGTAAATTCCAAGAGTCATGCCATGGACATCCCAACCCTGGCAGAAGGAATCAGACAGAGCGGACTGAAGATGCAATACATTCTCTTCGATGCCTGCTATATGGGAAATGTGGAGACTGCATACGAGCTGAAGGATGTCACCAACTATCTCATGAGTTCGAGCAGCGAGGTGATGGGTTTGGGCTTTCCATACCGAAGCATCTGGAGCATGCTCAATTCCGCAACGCCCAACTATTCCGGCATCGTAAACGGTATTGTCAACTTCTACAAATCCAGCGAAGTACCTTATTGCAACATGGCAGCCATCGACTGTCGCGAGATGGATAATCTGGCTAGCGTCATGAAGGAAATCAACAGCAAATATACGCTCGATTCCTCCATTCCTCTAGAAACGATCCAACCTCTCGACGGCTTCACTCCCAACCTGTTTTATGACATGTCGGTATATGTAGATAGCCTCAAGCCAAGCGGTTACCTGAAAGACCAGTTTACCGCCCAGATAAAGAAAACCATCAAGGAGGCAGCTCATACCGATGAGGCATTCACCATGCTGAAGGATCCCTATAGAGGAACCACCTTCCAGGTGAAGAGCTATTGCGGCCTTTCCATCTCCGACCCGAGCCAGCACAGTGTAGCCCTGAAGGGAAGAGAGAAGACAGGATGGTGGAAGGCAACCCACTAATGCCTGAAGCAGCACGCCCTGAAAGGGCAGAAGCTCCTAGCCCAGGGCAACGCCCTGGGTATAATAGCAGTTTACAAGACGCCCTGTAAGGGCAAAAGCTTTGTATATTGCCAGGTATTTGAAAGCTTTTGCCCTTACAGGGCGACAGGTTTGCGTCCATAAACACCCAGGGCGTTGCCCTGGGCTAGGAGCTTCTGCCCTTTCAGGGCGTGTGGGGCTTACTTGCAAAGAAAGATTGAGTACTCATAAAGAGGAACTTACTTGCAAAGAAAGGTTAAGTACTCATAAAGTTGAATGTTCACATTTAAAAATTAAAAGGACAAAGATGGAATTTTTTATAATCGATCGTAATGGACAGCAGGCAGGTCCTTTCAGTTTCGACCAACTTGTACAGAAGGGTATCAGTCCCGAAACACTGGTGTGGAAGCAGGGTATGGCAGATTGGACTCCAGCCTGGAAGGTAGAGGATCTGAGAGCCGTACTGGAAGCTGTAGAAGCCAACCAGAACAACCAGAGCAACCGAAATGCTCAAAAGCAAGAAGGAGTTCTGCAAGATTTCCAGCAACAGGGAGCAAACCAGCAGCAGAGTTTCCTGCAGGGAGCAAACCAGCAGCAGGCTCAACAGGAAGCTTATCAGAAAGCTCAGCAGCAGGATTATCAGAAAGCCCAGCAGGAAGCCTATCAGCAGGGATTCCAGCAGGGAGCAGCGATGCATTCGAATTTCCAGCAGCAGCCTAAGAAGAACAAGAAGAAGAGCCATTTCGCGATGAAGATGGTGATAGGTCTCATCATTTTCATCCTTGCCATATTTGCCATAACCAATCCGAGCGCAGATGCTCACAAGGAGAAGGTTCGCACGGAGGCAAGCAAGGCAGTAGAAAAGGCGGTAGGATCTACCGACAACAATTTCTTCTCGCAGGCACTCCGCTCTGTAGCCAAGATGATGGCTGGCAGCATGATGGACGAAGCGATGAACCGGCTTTTCGAATACCACAACTATATCGTTTGCTCTACGGGTTCCGTAGAGTTCAACGGCAAGCCGCATACCGTGAGTTTCGGTATTCTCGGCAACGTCTATACGATGAATGCCGACGATATGGTGAAAGCACTGGAATCAGCCGATAATCTCCATATCGAGGAGTCAGAATCAAATGTATCCTCTGACACTCCTAATATGGATGGCTCAGATTCAGAAGCTAATGTCAATGAAGACCAGACTGAAAGCGATGAAGGCAGCTTCAGTACAAAAATGCAGAAGAAACTGGAAGAGAAAGCCAACCAGGCTTTCGATAAGGCGGCGGATAAAGTGAGCAAGAAGGTAGAAGAGAAAATCAACCAGAAGCTCGAAGAAACCACCGATTCTTCCAGCATCGAAAAGATTATCGATAAGATCCTGGAGTTATTTTAATGGCATATAATACAAATCTCCCTATAAGCAGGCGACATGCGTCAGGCTTATAGGGAGATTTTTTGGTTAAAATAGCCTATCAATAGCTGCACAAATATCAGGCTACTTCCAGAAAATCGGGAGAGCGGGATATTTTGACCACCACTGCGTGATGACGCACAAACTGCATGCGGATGCGGGCTATGAGAAGATCATAGCACGCCTCGCTATGAATGAGGAAACCCAGATGGAGACACTCTCCTACAATGATGCAGCGGTTGCGCCAACCGTGAATGCCATTACCCCTGGAGAAGGACACACGGGAATCAACATGGGAATCAACCCCAGAATCAACATCTGACAGTCTTATATAATAAGGTAATGCCAGCTTGCTGTTGCGCTGCAGGGCATATTCGCCTTCCGGCAGACAATGCACATCCTCCTCCAACGTATCACAAACATGCTGACCATCAATCAGCAATCTACCACTTACGGCATGATGATAACTGCCAAAACGTTCTATAGCTATTTCCATAAACTTTTGATTTTTCCAAACTGTTATTTTTTAACCTTGCCCCCATCCCCATCTTCTCTCCATATTCGTGTAAACATTATTCAAGTAAGAGAGAATCAGGCAAAAACGCCCGAAAAACGGGGAAAAAAGAGATTGAGAATTTTCCCTTAAGGGTTTTTATTTTTTTCCTTAAGGGAAAATATATTTTTCCTTAAGGGAAACGACAGCTTCTCTTAAGAGATTTTTCCGCCACGTTTAACTTGTAAAGTTATTTATTACTACCAATGCTATATCCCCACTCCATCCGGCTCTCCGAGATAGTAAAAGATATAATCTACCATCTTGGGCGTGAAACTATGCAGCGAAGGTTTATACCCCAATTCCTGCAGTTTGACATAGAGCGGAGTGCAGCGCTTCACCCAATCCATAAACTCATCTCTCGCAGCATGCCCCTTGGAACGGCTGTGAGGACAGTAGAGGTGAGCAAGCTCCTGCTTGCTCATCACTCTACGTTCTACGAAATGTTGCTTGGTAACATTCATCTAGTTTTAATTTTTAGTTAGTAATCTATTCTTCTGCGAAGATACAAAAAAATCGGATAGGGTGTTTCATCTGATTACAAAATTTAATATTTACAATTCAGATGTAACAAGGGCTGCAGCGTGGTGGCATCAAAGCTGGGACACGCCTTCTGCACTCCAGGCAGGTCACGATGCCCCAGAATGGTGCGGATGCCGGGAAACTGTATCTTCAGCTGAACGATCAGCTTCTCCATCGCCTTCTTCTGCTCCCCGGTACGGGTATCCGCCACATAGCCGTTCTCATCCAGTCCGCCCTCATAGCAGATACCGATGGAATGTGCATTCCAGCCACGGGCATGGGCACCCATGCGCTCCAGCGGACGGGTGGCATGTACCTTGCCGTCACGGCTGATGAAGAAATGATAACCGATGTAACGCCAGTGGTTCACCTCCACGTGGTCGTGGTAAAGCTGATGCACGGTGTAAGGGTGGTTGCAGCGGGTTGCACTGCAGTGTACCACAATCATTGTAATTTCTCTAGTCATAAGCTGATGTTTTTAATGTTTCAACACTGCAAAGATAAGACATTCTCCTAACTCCAACTGGCGATACCCGTCGATTTCCGGCGAATTTCCGCCTACCCCGGAATGTTTTATATTTAGTTAACTAGTTACCTCTCGTGGGAGAAATGTCTAGATAGTTACTTCTCGTAGGCAAACCTACCAAAGGGTTACATCTCATCAGAGGAAACCGTTACATCTCGCGGGATCACGCCTTCTGCCAGTTACCTCCCATGGTAACAGCATTTTCTATTCATCTGACTATCTGATAGTTACGCACAAAAATAGCACTACAAGAAATATGATAATATGATATATAAGAAATAAACAAGAAAAATGGTCATGATGGGTTCTCAAAGTTTTTTTCTCTATTTTCAAAAAAAACTTGTAAAATACTTGTTAGTTTCAGAATTTTTATATATCTTTGCAGCGCTCTTTCTGTAGAAATACAGGAGAAGCGGACATACGGCATCCTGTTGGCAGGATGCCAAAGCATGATAAATGCTGAGTTTACATCTCAAAATCCCTTGTAAGGTGCGGAGTTAAATCCTTGCATGGGGTACTCAATTGTAAATTCAGGCTAGATTTTTCGTGCGCATTCTCTATGAATGAATCATACGGGGGTGCGACATGGGAAAATTCTGGTCTGATGTGAAAATTGAGTTAAGGACCAGAAAAAAACTCCGAAATATTTTTGGTCCATTTGAGATTTCGCATCCCCCAGATTTGTTTTCATTGCCACCCCCATTTTATAGACTTTTATAAAACAACGAGCAATGAACAAGATCCTAACTTTCAACGTAGCCGAAGCCACAGAGCTTGGCACTCATTGCGCCCTGCATCACAGCTACAGCCCGCAAGAACAGAAGTACATCTTCAGACTTGACGTGTACAATCAGAAACAGATCAAAATGGCTATCAGCCAGAACGCACACCACGGTCAACTGGACCTCAATGGTTTCGAGCGACTTGAAAACAATTTACGTTTCGAGGTACCCTACAGAGCTTTGGAAGCTACCAAATCACATTACAACAACCTGGAGACGGCCCTTATCGACATAGGCAAAAAGCCGGTCTGTATCCCTTACACCGTCGCAGAATCTGGTAATCCTGGAACATACCACTTGTGCTACAAGCAGTTCGACTACCTCTACCACTTCGTTGACTACACCAAGAAGGGTCAGGAGAAGAGAGCCATCCTGGAGATGCCGATTCCCGTGGCTCAGTACTACTTCGCCCTGGACCTGGGCTACTTCAAGGTTTCGCCGCAGCTTTACGAGTCATTCCATCACCAGTCTTCCCGCTGCCTTTATCTCCTGACAGAGAGCCGACTGAAGAAGGGATACACCAAGTTTACACCTCCCGAGATCCTTGCGCTCCTCACCAGCCACACCCAATATCGCGGCACGGGGAATCTGGAATATACCCAGCTTTCTACTGCCGAAGAAGAGATCAGAAATGCCTACAAGCTGAACCGTCTCGACTATATCGTGATACACACGCTAGAGACTACCCGTAACCAGGTAGTAGGCAAATACGGCTGCTTGGTCATCTTCGGCCTCAAGTACCGCAACGATGACCCAGATATGCTGAGCGATGAAGACAGAACAAAGCTGACTATGAAGAAACTAAACTTTAGAAAGCTACTCACCTCTTCCTACTGGAACGTGAGCCACAAGGTGGCAGAGGAGTTGAGCGATCGCCTCACCCTGTCAGACCTGGACGCCGTGAACCAGTGCTTTCTGGCAGCCTATGCGGCGAAGGCAAAGCACGAGATCAAGAATCCCGCAGGGTATATCGTGTCCAGCCTGGATAAGGTTCTGAGGAAGAAATAACAGAAATCCCCCAGGCGTTCCGACGGATATGTTATCCGTCGTAAAAAAAGGTTCGACCTATTAAGCCGGGGGATTTGTAATCCCCCCAAGCCTTGAATCTGTGAAATCTGTGGGATTTATTCTTTGTCCCACAGATTTCACAGATTTACACAGATCTTTACCTTAAAAATATGGGATCCTAACTTTTTCTGAAACTTTTCACGGAAATCTCTTGCAGGTTTGAAAATAAAGTCGTAACTTTGCGCTATATAATTTTAAAACGGATGGTTATGAAGTATTTAGATCCTAAGGCAGACCTTACGTTCAAGAAGATATTCGGCAATCATCCGAAAAGAATGATCAGCCTTCTGAACGCACTCCTGCCACTCAGCGAAGAAGAGCAGATACACGAAATCAAGTATCTGCCTACAGAACTTGTACCCCAGCTCGAAGGGGGCAAGAACACCATTGTGGATGTACTCTGCACCGATGCAAGAGGCAGAAAGTTCTGCGTGGAAATGCAGATGGAATGGTCTGACGCATTCCAGCAGCGAGTACTGTTCAATGCATCCAAGCTCTATGTGAGTCAGGCTAAAAAGGGAGGAAAATACAGTGAACTGCAACCCGTATATTCCCTGAATCTTGTGAATGATATCTTTGCGCATGATACTCCAGATTTCATCCACAACTACCGAATCGTGCATGACAAGGACAGCAATAAGGTCATCGAAGGCTTGCATTTCACCTTCATAGAACTTCCGAAGTTCACTCCACATTCCATCACCGACAAGCGCATGATGGTGTTGTGGCTCCGTTTCCTCACGGAAATCAATTCCAATACACAGAAGATTCCAGCTGACCTGCTCAATGACCCGGAGATTGGAAAAGCCGTAGAAGAGCTGGAAATTTCCGGCTTTACAGATGCCGAACTCAGAGCCTACGACAAGTTCTGGGATTCCGTAAGTGTTGAAAGAACCCTCCTGGATGACAGATATCAAAAAGGTAAGGAAGAAGGAATAGCTGAAGGCATGGAAAAAGGTAGAGCTGAAGGCATGGAAAAAGGTATGTCACAACGAAGCCTTGAGATTGCCCGAAAGATGTTGGCAAAGGGCTTAGATGATACCACTATTATGGAAATGACAGGGTTAAGCCTGGATGAAATCAGGCTGTTGACCTTGAATCTGTGAAATCTGTGGGACAAAGAATAATCCCACAGATTACACAGATTTACACAGATCTTTATCTTAAAAATATGGCATCCTAACTTTTTCTGAAACTTTTCACAGAAATCTCTTGCAGGTTTGAAAATAAAGTCGAAACTTAGCGCTATATAATTGACAGACATATCCGGCGCTACGAAAATATCAAAACATCTTGAAGATGAATGTCTATCAGGCAGTTTTCCTACTTTTTATTTGGTCGTTTCAGGAAAAAAGCGTAATTTTGCAGTGAAACTAGATGTAGAATTAAATGAATGGCGTATGAAACAGGTAGAAGAAAGATACATCAGCTTGCTGACCGACTTCGGCTTCAAGCGAATATTCGGAACGGCAATGAACAAGGATTTGCTCATTTGCTTCCTTAACAGCTTGTTTAATGGCAGACAGGTTGTGAAGGATGTGTCGTATCTGAACCCGGAGCATGTGGGAGATGTATATACCGACCGCAAGGCCATCTTCGACGTATATTGCGAAGGCGAAAACGGCGAGAAGTTCATCGTTGAAATGCAGAATGCCTACCAGACTTATTTCAAGGACCGCTCCCTCTTCTACTCCACTTTTCCAATCCGTGAACAGGCTCCCAAGGGAAGTGACTGGGATTTCAAACTCAATCATGTCTATACTGTTGCGCTGCTCAACTTCAACATGAACGAGGATGCCTTCGACAAGGAGAAGATCCGCCATCATGTACAGTTGTGCGATACCGCTACCCACAAGATTTTCTACGACAAGCTGGAGTTTATCTATGTAGAAATAGCTAAATTCAATAAGACACTAGGAGAACTGGAAACGCTCTACGAGAAGTGGCTTTATGCGCTGAAGAATCTCTATAAGCTTACCCAGCGCCCTAAAGAGCTGTGCGACAAGGTTTTCGACCGCCTCTTTGAGGAAGCCGAGATTGCCAAGTTTACGCCTCAGGAGATGAGGGAGTATGAAGCAAGCAAGATGGCATACCGGGATATCAAGAACTCCATTGATACGGCGAAGCAAGAAGGTCTTGCGGAGGGTATGGAAAAGGGTATGGAATTAGGTATGGAAAAAGGCATGAAAAAAGGCATGAAAAAAGGCATGGCGAAAGGCATGAACCAGAAAGCCCTGGATATTGCCAGGAACATGCTTGCTGATGGTGTTGACATCAATCTGATCATGAAGTATTCCGGACTTACCCAGGAACAGATAGAAAAACTGAAATAAGATATTATTTTAGAAGTAACAGATTAACAGAAATCCCCCATCCGGCTTGAGAAAGCAGGATGGGGAATACTATAGGGAAATCCCTATTGTTTTTTAGGGATATTTCCTTTAAAGTATCACAAAAAACGTTTAATTTTGCAGCAGAAATGATAATAATGTAAAATTATGAAAAAAGTCCGTTTCATTACAAAATACGGCATAAAAGACTATGATTCTACTGTTTCAAAGATCCAATTGTCCTTTTTTTATTGGGCAGTAATGTAACTTAAAAATATTAATATGAAGAAAAAATTACTTATTATTGCATTGTGTAGTATAGCTACTCATCTTTTTGCTTATGATTTTGAGACTAATGGTATTTTTTACAATATCAAGTCAAGTAAAGATCTTACTGCTGAGGTAACAAACAGCAGCGAAGTTTCTTATGAGGGCGATATTGTAATTCCCGATGAGGTTAGCTTCAACGGAAAAACTTTAAAGGTTGTTGCTATTGGTATAAAGTCATTCCTTAATTCAGAGAAATTGACTTCTGTTACATTTGGTAAAAATGTAGAATCTATAGAGGATCAGGCATTTTGTAATTGTATAAACCTAAAAGATATTAATATACCTCATAATGTAAAAACATTAGGTTCAAATTCTTTTTATGGTTGCAATGCTCTAACAAGAATTACCATACCAAAATCTCTTACTAAAATAGACTATTCTGCATTTGCTGATTGTGCAAACCTTTCAGAAATTCAATTTGAAGATGGATTGAAAATCATTGGAGAAAATATGTTTGAAGGTTGCAATTCACTTACTCAAATTGTAATTCCTAACAGTGTAGAGAGTATAGAAAACAATGCGTTTAGATTTTGTGAGAAATTAGAAAAACTTATCATAGAAGATGGAGATACTGAACTTTGCATAGGAGGCTTCCAGCCATGGTCTGGAACAAACGTAACAGATCTTTATCTAGGAAGAAATATTGGACATCTTCCTGGTTTTTATATGCAAACCTTTTGGGTAATGAGCACTCCTACACAATATACTATCGGTGAAAAAGTGACAGAAATGTCATGGCTTGCTTGTAAAAATGTGGAAACAATTGTTTTAAAGAGTATAGTACCTCCTGCATGTAATTCTTTTAGTGATAGTCAGTATGCTAAAATAAAACTATATATTCCTGTAGGTACAAAGGAAGCATATATGAAAGCTGAACCCTGGAAGAATTTCTGGAATTTAACCGAGGGTACACCAACCGGTATTACTCACACTATTGTTGATAATGATAAAATAGAGTCTATTTATTCAACTAATGGATGTAAAGTTGAGAAATATGTTCGAGGTGTCAATATAGTTAAGATGAAGTCTGGAAAAGTTTATAAAATAAGGAAGTAGCAAGATCTAAAATAAAAAAGCTTAAGAAATGAAAAAATTATTATTTGTTTTTTTAGTATTAGTGTTGGGTATCCCTTCATGCTATGCGCAATTTGGGGCGCTTAATAAGTTATATAAGAGCGCAAAGTCAATTACATCAAAGAGTAAAAAGCAGACTAAAGACGACTTCGGAAACAAAAAAATAATCGATCTCTTGAAGGATGCTGCAATTGACACAACAAGCGTAGAATATAAGGAATCATTAGAGAGAAGCAAGCAGGAGTATTTAAATGAAAATCCGCAACTCAAAAAAATGATGGAACTTCAAGGTGATACCGCAGCTTTGAATAAATATTTAAAAGAGCAGTATGGTGGTATGACAAATGAAGAAATTGCAAAGAAAATGATGGGGGATGCTAAAATTGATTTCGAAAGTAAAGAATTTAAGGCTGCACTGGAAAAGACTCAGAAAATGCAGGGAATAAGCGATGATCCGCTATATAAGAAAATCATGGCTGAAGGTCGCACTTTAACCAAGGAGGAAGCCACCTATTTCAACGAAAAATATGGAGCTGATTTTGAATACGACGGAATGGAAGCATATAATGATTCTGTTGGTGTATATGCTCAATTAGACGGCAAATTGAAACCGATGAGCATTACCATATGTGATGACATCAGTGATGAACGTCCTGTACTGAATTTGGGACAGAATGTAATCAAAAGCTACGTTAAAGATTTCATAGGGATTCTGAAAAAGCCATTTGCTGACAGGGAAGTGGTTGACAGCGTTCAGAATTACATGATTTACAACCATCAACATGCAGAAGAACAATTCAAAGGTGTGGCTAAGTTTACAATCTATTCAAATCGGGAACAGGGATTTGATCAGCAGACTGTTAACGATTTGCGTTTGCGTAGAGTTGGAGATTTTATGGAGCAGATAGATCCTAAAAATATCTATGTATTTAAAGTTCGAAAAGGCTTAAATTGCAGATATATGGAGTATATGTATAATAAAATCAGCTATAAGCAAAGCGAACTTACCGACTATGTGTCTAAACGACTTATTGATGATGGCTATATTGATGCAAAAATTAATCAAAAGTTATCTGATTATCAATTGTATAGCGCAATGGATAAGTTGGAAATGGAGTTTAAGATAGCAAAACTTTTGACTATGGAATTGAATGGCGAGAAGTTTCGTTACGCCAATGTGGTGCCTGCAGCAGAAGGGGTAACGATGAAAACAAAAGTGCGTGAGGTCACTCATCATGTAACAGCTCTCGAAGTCAGTCTTGAAGCAGAACCGGGTGAATATGCTTTCATCATTCGTAATCCTGAAGTTGAAGAATACTTCAAACATATAGGTGATGATGAAAAGGATGAAATAATGCGTAAAAAACTTCAGAACTTTGATGTTTCTTTATTGAATAAAGGAGCCTTCTTCTTTACGATAAAATAGTTTTTGGCGAGTAATGATAGTGCTCCTATAAGTAATGTAGAACTGAGTCTCAGAAACAAGACTATGTCTCGCTGAGATGGCAGCATAACTTTTCCGATATTAGAGCAGACTTCCCTGATGCCGATTACGTAGGTAATCAACATTACGTATTCAACATCCGAGGAAATAACTATAGATTAGTAGTTGTCATAAAATTCACTATAGGCCGACTTTTTGTAAGATTTGTCGGAACACATAGTGAATACGACAAAATTGACTGTACCAACATTTAACATCAAGAATTATGGAAAAAATAACAAAAGAACAGTATGAGTTTGCACTCAACAGAATAGAAGAGCTTTTACCATTGGTAACGGATGAAACTCCTGCTAATGATAAAAATGCCATTGAACTGACATTAATGTCAGATATTGTGGAGTCATACGAAAAGAGACATTTTCCTATAGGAAAGCCTTCAGTATCCGAACTCATTGAACTTTCACTGAGTGAAAAAGAAATGACACAAAAACAATTAGCAACAGAAATCGGAATAAGCCCTTCCCGCATTAACGATTATATTACTGGACGTTCGGAACCTACATTAAAAATTGCCAGATTGCTTTGCAAGGTACTGAATATTACTCCTGCTGCTATGTTGCAATACTAAGCAATAGTTTTCAGCTTACAAGAAATCCCCCATCCCGCTTTCTCAAGCCGGATGGGGGTTTTGCTTATGTAATAATTAAACCTAAAAAACAAAAGCAAGTATCAACTCTTCAGGAGTTGGTATTTATATTTATAGATATATGATATCTTTTGGATTTTCGGATTAAAAGCCCTGC
>DAWDAD010000052.1:0-19579 GCA_052356385.1 Prevotella sp. | reverse complement strand
TATATGTGGTGATGGTACCATCCTCCAAGTCCTGCTCAATGTGCTCGCACTTGTACTGCTGACCATCTGCCTTGAACTCAGCGAGCGCATCAGCCTTAGCAATCTCCTTGCGAACCACAGGCTCGTTCTTCTTGGCGAGCTCCATCATCTTAGCCTCGATCTTAGCGAAATCATTCTCAGAGATCACCTGACCCTCAGCAGGCATCACGTCGTAGAAGAAACCACTCTCTACAGCTGGACCGAAACCAAACTGGATGCCTGGATAAAGCTCCTGAAGAGCCTCTGCGAGCAAGTGGGCTGAAGTATGCCAGAAGGTATGCTTGCCCTGCTCATCCTCAAACTTGTAAAGTTCTACACTTGCGTCCTCATTGATAGGACGATCCAACTCTACTGTCTCACCATTGACACCGCAAGATACAACGTTGCGAGCGAGAGCCGGTGAGATGCTCTCGGCGATTTGTAAGCCAGTAACGCCCTGCTCGTACTCACGAACAGATCCGTCTGGGAATGTGATTTTTACCATAACAACTTAGTATTTTTATTAAATCGTCTGCAAAAGTACGATTTCTTTTTGTAACAAGCGAATAAAAATGCATTTATTTTGCTAAACTTTGCTAATACCTATTTATATAAGGGGATTTTCGGAGTGAAAACGGTGACATATTGAAGTCTTCATCGGCTTTCTGAGCGATAATCCATAACACTTTGCAAAAAGAAAGTGCTTTTTTATCCGATAAGTTTTGGAAAAACAAATAATTTCCGTATCTTTGCAGCCGATAAAGTGACAAAATGTAAAGAAACTAAGAAAATGGCAACACCAAAGATTCTCATCATTTACACGGGAGGTACCATCGGCATGGGAAAAGACCCGGTGACAGGCGTGCTGGAACCGCTCGACTTCAACCATCTCGTCTCATCCATGCCCGAGTTCAAACTCATCCAGGCAGAAATCGACGTGCGAAAATTCGACCCACCTATCGACTCCAGCGACATGGATCCGATGAGATGGGCAGAAATCGTGAGCATGATAGCCAACAACTATAATGACTACGACGGATTCGTGATCCTGCACGGCACGGATACGATGGCATACACCTCATCGGCCCTGAGCTTCATGCTTGAGAACCTGACAAAACCGGTGATCCTGACCGGTAGCCAGCTGCCTATCGGCGAACTGCGTACCGACGGCAAGGAGAATCTGATGACTGCCATCGAGATAGCATCGGCAAAGGACGAGAACGGCAGACCGATGGTGCCGGAGGTATGCATCTTCTTCAACGGCAAGCTGATCAGAGGCAACCGTGCCATCAAGATCAATGCCGAGGGATTCCACGCCTTCGAATCGTTCAACCATCCGCACCTCTGCGATGTGGGCATCAATTTCCAGTATCACAAGCACCACATCCTCACTCCGGATTACGACAAGCCGATGATACCCCATCTGAGACTCGACCCGAACGTGATCGTGTTCAGTCTCTTCCCGGGCATCCAGGACAATATCGTGCGCCACGTGCTGGAATCGCCGGATCTGCGAGGCATCGTGATGCGTACCTTCGGTTCGGGAAACGCCCCTCATTCTCCATGGATCATACGACTGCTGGACGAAGCTGCCCACCGAGGCGTGAACATCGTGAACATCAGCCAGTGCCTGACAGGTAGCGTGGAGATGGAGAGATACGGCGCCGGATTCCAGTTGAAGACTGCTCACGTAATCAGCGGCCACGACTCTACGGTAGAGGCGATGGTAACGAAGATGATGTATCTGCAAGGCAGATTTGATGACAACCGCAAGGTAAGGGAGATGTTGAAGCAATCGCTTGCAGGCGAGTTTACGGTATAAGATGTGTAAAATTTAATTCTTTTACTTAGGAGCACTTACCTCTACGGAAGGTAGGTGCTCTTTTTCAATCAGTTACGAGAAAAACGCATATTTTTGCAGTAAATATTCAGTTTTAATTAAAAAAGTTTAATTTAGAGAAGTTTTTGGGGCAAAAAATATCTCCGTACCGATATTTTTCTTATCTTTGTAGTGTGAAAAGTTGCTATTGGGAGCAAGAAAGCAAAATTTGTTGCAATCGATTGCATTTTCCAAGCCGTAAGAAACAGAAATAAAATACGACTATCAAAGATAAAGATAAGGAAAGATGAAATGACTATGAATGGGCAGCAATGCCCACGATAATCTATCTCATTCAATCAATCAAATAATAAGTTTAATAAATCAACAAAAAACCTTTTAAATTATGCAGAGTAAAGCAAAAAAGTACGGTGAGTATGTAGAGATTACAGCTCCTGTAGAAAGAACAACATCAGAAGAGTATCCAACTTTATTGGGCGGAGAAATCTGGTACAACTAGAATTCAAGTAAAAGAGTATTATCGGAAAGCCAAACTCCAGGAAATCTCCCGGAAAAGCTAGAATCCAATAATAGAAAAGAAACAAGAATTTTGGTTCAATCAATCATCTGGTACAGCTATTTTGGCAAGCATGTACATCAAGAATCCTTTAAGAGTGAAATCAAGGAAGCGCCAAGATCTAATCCTTGCAGTTTTGTTATCTCGCAGCTAGATAAGTTTCTACGATTTCGTTTACCTCAACTCTTAACAAAACAATATAGGCTCAATCCTCGACTGAAGAATCGGAGATTGAGCCTTTATCGTATCTATATCCGTGGGATTAGTGCTTGCCGCAGCAGCCACCCTCTCCGTGATGATGCTCGTGCTTGATGCCGCCCTCTACAGCCTGATGCTGGTCGCGGAGCAGATCGTTCACGGTCTTCACTGGGTTGAAGGTGCCGAGAGGAACCTCTACGAATACGGTGTTCCAGTCGCTCATCGCACCATTCCAGAGACCTGGCAACTCCAAGGCCTTGAGATCCTTACCGTTCTTGCTCTTGCTTGAGATGAAACCGGTAGATGGATCTACGAACTTAGGAAGATCGAAGGCATTGCCCTGGTAATCCTTGGTAGCGCAGACGAGATCTACTGGGTTGAAGTGAGTACCCTCGGTAAACATCTTCATATACTCCTCGTTGTTCTTGTCAATCTGTGAGCTCTCCAGAATCTGAAGACTTACAGTGCCATCCTGGTTATAGGTAAGGAATGGACCACCACCAGGCTCGCCTACGTTCTTAACGACACCGCAGACACGCATAGGACGGTTCAACTTCTTGCGCAGATAGATAACCAGTTCGGCATCCTCCAGCTCCTTGATATCAGCCTTGCGGCAGCAGAGGTCGCGCTGAACGAAGCGGATAATCTCCTCCAGTTTCTTATGGTTGTACTGACCGGAATCCAAAACCTTCAGATAATCGAAAGCCTGCTTCTGCAGAGTAACCAATACACCTGCAATCACCTGCTTCCAGGTAACAGTCTCGGCCTTCAGACGATCAGGAACCACGTTGTCGATATTCTTGATGAATACTACATCAGCATCAATCTCATTGAGGTTTTCGATGAGAGCGCCATGACCGCCTGGACGGAACAGCAATGAGCCATCCTCGTTACGGAATGGAGTATTATCCGGATTGGCAGCGATGGTATCAGTGCCAGGCTTCTGCTCTGAGAAAGAGATGTTGTACTTGATGCCGTAGCGCTGTGCATACTTATCTGCCTTCTCAGCTACCATCTGCTTGAAGAGTTCCAGGTGGTCGTGAGAAACGGTGAAATGAACGTTTGCCTCGCCGTTGCTGCTTGCATAGAGCGCAGCCTCTACCAGGTGCTCCTCCATCGGAGTGCGAACCTCATCCTCATACTCGTGGAACTGGAGCAATCCCTTAGGCAACTGACCATAGTTCAATCCCTCTGGCTTGAGGAGATTAGCCACGACAGCCTTGTAATCGCCCTTCTTGATGAGGCACATAATGCCCTTCTCGTTGTTGACATGGCACTTATCGCAGAGTGCCTTGCGGAAAGCAAACTTCTTGATATTCTCGAAGAATTGTTTTTCAAAGTCAGTAGTAGGAACATCGTATGGAGCATCCAGGAACGCAAACATGTTCTTGAACATACGGCTAGCCGCACCTGAAGCAGGTACGAACTTCACAATCTTGTGACCCTCAGCCTTGTAGTCATTCCACGCTTTCTCGTAGTCCTCTACTTCCTGAGCTGTAGGAGCCATGATACCCTTACCGATGGCAGCCGCACCCTCGAGCTTGAGGAATGGGAAGCCATTCTTGATTTGTTCCAACTGGTGTTCAATCTGCTGCTCTGAGATACCGCGAGCAGCGATTTGGTTTAGATCTTGCTGATTCATAATACCATATTTATGTTAAATTTACACTATATGTGCTACAAAGATAATAGTTTTTTCTGATAATCAGAAATATTTCCGCTTTTTTTTGTACCTTTGCATTGAAAATTTAACGAAGTACGCGTTTTTTAACGCTGAAACGCCATTGTTTGTCAAATTTAAAATGGAATATTGCGACATGGTTAGTAAATTATCAAAGGAGCACGACCGAAGGTCGGGGCTATCACATTACCTCTATGGGGTATCTACATTATTCTTAAGTGGTGTAGGAATTGGCGGTTTATCGCCATTAGTAACAAACCAAGAATTGAACATATACAATTTACTGTGTTTGTTCATAGGTACGCTATCTGCAATTATCATTGCATATTGTGCTAATAGAATTATGAAGTATAACGATAAATAATATTATTATGGATGGATTAATGTTTATTTTTTCGCTGGGGCTAATTATCAGCAGCAGTTTTGCCATCTGGCTCAACACAAAGTCGGGCCAGAAGTGGATTGATAATTTATAATATAAGTTATGGAACTAATAACATTATTCATGTTTATCATGACAGTTATAGGTGCCAGCTTCGCCATCTGGCTCAACACAAAGTCTGGCCAGAAATGGATAGACGAGTTATAACAACTCAATAATATATAATCAACGGGAGGGAACGACAATGAACGAAACACCTTTTAAATTCACAACCGAAGAAAAGGAACAGACACTCCAGATACTGGAGCGCCTGAGAACCGCCGTGGGCGACACATTCAAGCCGGGCGATGAGCAGCATCTGCGTGAAGACATACAGCATGCCTTCATCAACCACCAGATCAAGCGCAACGTCTTCGGCATGAACCCTATACTCGCAGCCCTGCAGACAGCAGAAATCGCAGTGAACGAAATCGGTCTGAAAAGAGACGGCATCATCGCTATCCTGATGCAGACCAGCGTCATCGACGGCTATCAGACCATCGAAGACATCCAGAAGAAATACGGCGACAGCGTGGCGCATATCATCAGCGGACTGCTCCGCATTCACGATCTCTACAAGCGCAACCCGATCATCGAGAGCGAGAACTTCCGCAACCTGCTCATCTCCTTCTCAGAAGACATGCGCGTAATCCTCATCATGATAGCCGACCGCGTGAACGTGATGCGACAGATACGTGATACCGACCAGAAGGAGGCAAAGCACGAGGTGAGCGAGGAAGCCAGCTACCTCTATGCCCCACTCGCCCACAAGCTGGGTCTCTACAAGCTGAAGAGCGAACTGGAAGACCTGAGCCTGAAGTATCTGGAGCACGATGCCTACTATATGATCAAGGAGAAGCTGAACGCCACCAAGGCGTCACGCGATGCCTATATCGCCCGATTCATCCAGCCTATCAAGGAGAAACTCGATGCTGCCGGACTGAAATATCACATGAAGGGAAGAACCAAGAGCATCCACTCCATCTGGCAGAAGATGAAGAAGCAGAAGTGCGCCTTCGAAGGTGTATATGACCTCTTTGCCATCCGCATCATCATCGACGCACCAAGAGAGAAGGAATACATGCAGTGCTGGCAAACCTTCGCCCTGATTACAGATATGTATCAGCCGAACCCAAAGCGTATGCGCGACTGGCTCAGCGTGCCTAAGAGCAACGGATATGAGAGTCTGCACACCACCGTTCTAGGACCGGAGAAGAAATGGGTAGAAGTCCAGATCAGAACCGAAAGAATGGACGATATCGCCGAACACGGACTGGCTGCACACTGGCGCTACAAGGGCATCAAGCAGGGAGAAGGAGGCATTGACGAATGGCTTGCCAACATCCGTGCCGCCCTGGAAAGCAATGACGACCTGCAGCTGATGGACCAGTTTACCACCGACCTGAAGGAAGACGAGGTTTATGTGTTCACCCCTAAGGGCGACCTGCTGAACTTCCCGAAAGGTGCCACGGTGCTCGACTTTGCCTACTACATCCACTCACGCATCGGAAACACCTGCGTGGGCGGAAAGATCAATGGCAAGGCGGTGACCTTCCGACAGGAACTGCACTCGGGCGACCAGGTGGAAATCCTCACCCAGAGCAATCAGAAGCCTAGAAGAGAATGGCTCAACATCGTGCAGACATCCAAGGCAAAGGCAAAGATCCGACTCGCCCTGAAGGAAACGCAGAAGAAGGACGGACTCTATGCCAAGGAACTGCTGGAGCGCCGATTTAAGAACCGCAAGATTGAGATTGATGAGAGCACCATGGCGCGCATCATCAAGAAGATGGGATACAAGGAGAACTCTGATTTCTACAAGGATGTAGCGGAAGAGAAACTCGACGTGAACACCGTGGTAGAAAAATACATCGAGGAGCGTGACCACGATCTCAACCTGAGCAACACCAACAAGCCTGCCGAAAGTGCCGAGAACTTCGAGTTCGAGAATCCTACCGAGGAACTGCTGAAGCAGAGCGACGACGTACTGGTGATTGACGAGCACCTGAAGGGCATCGACTTCGAGCTCTCCCACTGCTGCCACCCTATCTACGGCGACCCTATCTTCGGATTCGTAACCATCAGCAAGGGCATCAAGATTCACCGCATCGACTGTCCGAATGCCAAGGAGCTGCGCCGTCGCTTCGGCTACCGCATCGTAAAGGCGAAATGGAGCGGAAAGGGTACATCGAAGTATGCCATCACCCTGAGAATCATCGGAAACGACGATATCGGCATCGTGAGCAACATCACCAACATCATCTCGAAAGAGGATAAGCTCGTGATGAGAGGCATCAACATCTCATCCAAGGACGGCCTGTTCTCGGGCAACGTAACCGTGATGATCGATGATGCCGGCAAGACCGATGCACTTATCAAGAAACTGAGCACCGTAAAGGGCGTAAAGCAGGTTACGAGAATATAAATTGGTTTAAAGAAAATATAAAACCAACCGTATTGGAAAGCATAAAAATCAATGTTACAAAAAAATCCCGCAGAATTTTGCTCTGCGGGATTTTTTTTATTATTATTTCATCTTATTCAAGCACTTATTTCGCCTTATTCAATCGCTTGATTACCGAGTAGGCATCATACAAGCCCAGCTCTCCAGCCTTGGAGAGATCCTGGATACCAGCCTGCTTGTTGCCACTCTTGGCACGGGCAATACCTCTATTATAATACGCCTCAGCCAGACGGTTGTCTATCTTCAGTGCAATGGTATAATCATCTATCGCCTTGGAAAGCTCGTTTCTTCCGGCATGCAGATTACCCCTGTTATAATAGATATAGGCATTGCTGCTGTTCATTCGGATGGCATCGCTGAAATCAGCCTCGGCAGAATGAATATTCACCACACCCTTGCCCTGAGCCTTGTTGAACTCATCCATCTCAGCCTGGCAGACGGCACGCTGCCAGTAAGCCAGTGCATTCTTATCATCCAGCGAGAGATAATAGGTGAAATCGCTGATGGCAGCCTCGAAATCGCGCAATACGCTATGAGCGATGGCACGACGCATCAATATCGCCTTCTTCTGCTCGATATCCTTCGCCACACTCAGTTCTGCTGAAAGCTTATCGATGAGAGAGAAGATCTTCATAGAACTGTTCTCATCCAACTGCTCCTTGGAACATACGATATAAACCTTGTCCTTCATCTTCTGGTTCAGAGCCTCCACATCCTTGTCGAAAGCCTGTACCCCACTCACATTCTGAGTGTTAGGGAAGTAAGAAAGCTGGAACATCGGCAGATAGGCTGTCTCTACCTGGCGGTTCTGGATTCTTCCACGATACTCACTCTTGTAGTTATGCTCATACTTCGGCTCATCATCCACCACAATAGAAGCGAACTTGTTTGGGTCTATCTCCGAACGCTTGCGCATCTCCTTCTTGGTCTTCGCACTCCAGCGAGGCTGGATACCGAGATGCTTGTTCATCTGTGCCTTGAAGATACGGAACTCATCCAGCTCAGCCTTCGCCGTCATACCCAGTCGGCGATAGCAATGAGCACGGGCGGAAAGACCCGTCCAGAAGTTAGGAAACTGATTGATTACCGTAGTATAATCGCGGATAGCCGCCTTCAGGTTTCCCGTCTTGTCATGCAGCAGCGCACGGTTGAATATCGCCATGAAATTCTTCGGCTCCATCTTGATGACGAAGTCGAAATCGGTGATGGCACGGTTGTCATCACCCAACTGCACACGCATCAATCCACGGTTGTAGTGAGCGAGGAAGTTGTGCGGATCCAGGTCGATAGCGGCATCATAGTCGCTCATCGCACCTCGTAAATTGTTGATGTTGATACGAGCCAATGCCCGGTTGATGTAACTGTTTACATTGTTCGGCTTGAAGTGAAGCGACTTGGTGAGCGCCTCATCAGCCACCTTCCATTCCTTCCGGGCAAGCGCCATATAGGCACGTGTAATCCAGGCATCACCATCGTATGGATTCAGCTTCAGGCTCTGGTCGAGCCATTTCTCAGCTTGCGCCGTATCCTTCTGATGCAGATACACCTCAGCCTTCAGGGAGTAGGCATTCGAATAATCCTTCCACTTGGTGATGACCGTATCAAGTTCCAGCTGCGCCTTGTCGTAGTTCTTCGCCTCCATCTGGCAGAGCGCACGGTTGAACCAGTAGTTGCGGTTGCGAGGTTCCAGTCGGATGGCAGAATTATAGTCGGCAATGGCATCATCATAACGCTGCTGACGGATGCGGCAGATGGCACGCAAGTCGTAGATATCGTTGATATACGGATTGAGGTTGATAGCCTCGGAGGCATCACTCTCGGCACCCATATAGTCATCGAGATTAAACTTGGCCACACTGCGGTAATACCAAGGCTCATAGAGATAAGGCTTGGCACCGATGGCTAGATTAAAATACTTGATAGAAAGAACGAAGTCCTCGTAGAAGAGCGCACTTCTGCCCGCCGTAACGAGGCGGTCAACTCTATATTGCGCCGATGCTGACAAAGTAGCCAGCACCAGCACAAAAGTGAAAATAAACTTTTTCATCGACGAATCTTGGTACGATAGCTGCAGCGGAACTTACCCTTGATAATGTTCTTGAGCTTGCCAGCTATCATGTTCTTACGGAGAGGAGACACGCGGTCAACGAACATCGTGCCCTCCAGGTGATCGAACTCATGCTGCATCACGCGAGCCAAGTAGCCGCTCACCCACTCATCATGCTCCTGGAACTGCTCATCCATATACTTCACATGGATGCGGGTAGGACGAACCACCTTCTCATTGATGCCAGGAATAGAGAGACATCCCTCATCAGAAGAATCCTTCTCAGCCTCCTCATCATACTCCAGGATATGAGGATTGATGAAGGCATGACGGAATCCCTTATACTCAGGGAGATCATCACTGAGCACATCGAGATCGATGACCACCAGGCGGATAGCCAAGCCAATCTGAGGCGCAGCCAGACCGATGCCATTGCTCGAATCGAGAGTCTCGTACATATTATTGATTAATTCCTTCAACTCAGGATAATCGGGGGTGATATCTTCAGCCACTTTTCTCAATACTGGCTGACCATAAATATAAATTGGTAAAATCATCTTCTTGATTGCATAAAGTCTTGTAATATGATGGTAGCGCTTATCTCATCTACCAATCCCTTGTTTTCTCTTCTCGCCTTCTTCTTCACGCCGCCGTCTATCATGGCACGATGTGCCAAAACCGACGTAAAGCGCTCATCGTAGTACTCGATAGGCACCTCGGGATGAGCCTTGCGCCAGCGGTTGAAGAAATTCTCCACACGCGCCAGGTTCTCGCTAGGCTGCCCATTGGGCTGGGTAGGCTTACCGATGACGATGCGCTCCACCTGCTCCTTCTGGATATAGGCTTCGCAGAATTCGAAAAGTTCGGGCGTAGCAACAGTTGCCAACCCATTAGCAATGATCTGCAATGGGTCGGTAACTGCCAGTCCGGTACGTTTCTTACCGTAGTCTATAGATAAAATTCGCATTCAGTTACGAAATTTCTAATCTTCTATGTGAAACGTGAAAATTACTTCTTCAAAAGCAACCAAGCATCTGGATACTTGCCAGCGCGGAGCTCGTTGCGGCTCTTCACTGCACCAGCCTTATCAACGAATGTAGAAGCAATGACACGATACATGTTACGTGCACTGTTGTAAACGATCTGAGAATCATAACCAGCGCTCTTCAGAGTGCTAGCCAATCCCTCAGCATTAGCCTTCAGAGAGAAAGAACCTACTACTACGCTGAAGTTCTGCAGACCAGAACCTGAGATGAGATCTACATTCTCCTGGCGAACAGTAGCATTATCAACTTCTGTAGTTGTGCTCTCTGTAGGAGTTGTTGTTTCCAATGGAGTAACTACTGGTTCCTGAACAGCTGGTTCCTGCTGAGCCTCCTGCTGCTGTGCCTTCTCGTATGCCTTCTTGTAGGCACTTTCCTTAGATGTACCACAACTTGCGAGTGCCAAAACAGCACACAATCCTAAGCTCAAAACTGATAATTTCTTCATAATCTTTTCTAAAATTGTATTTGTGTTTACTTAAATATTTTATATTGCTTCACCTTATTATATATAGGTGCCGTCTCAACTTGAGTTCAGCCTACACCTTATTATATATAGGGGCAATACATAGCCTTACGCTTTTATTCTGCGAAAATACAAAATATATCCCAAAGAAAGAAACGTTTTCAGCATAAAGATTGTTAAACATTACGTAAAACAACATTTTTAACGAAATATTAAGACTTAAAAGCTTGTTTTTTAAAGAATAATTAGTATATTTGCAATTGATAAGCGAAATAAGTGCATCTGGACGCAAAAACTCCAAAATGCCATCGCCATCACACAATTAACATCAATATATTGTATAACATTTAAAACTTTTAGATTATGAAGGCATTAGGTTACATTGGCGCATTCCTCGGTGGCGCTATCGCTGGTACAGCACTCGGTATGATTTTTGCTCCTGAGAAGGGTGAGGATACTCGCAGCAAGATTGCTGGAGCTGTAGAAGATTTCTGCAAGAAGCACGACATCAAGTTGACACGCAAGGACGTTGACGACCTGGTTGACGATATCAAGGATGTTGCTCCTGAGGTTTAAGCCCCACCCAACTACCCTGAGATTTCGACAAGTACAACATATTATTACTTGAATAAGCGATAAGAATGTTTTCGAGCGATAAGAATGTAGAAACCATCGGGCAACTCGTAGAGGTGCTCAAGCATTACATCGGGCTCAGATCTGAGTATATGAAACTCGATGTAGCTGACAAGGTGGTAAGACTGCTCGCTGCACTGATCATGGGATCGCTGCTGCTGGCTCTCCTCGCCTTGGCTCTGATATATCTTTCGTTTGCTGCCGCATTCGCCATGGCTGATTACGTAGGCTTGGCACCTGCATTCTGCATCGTGGCGGGAGCATACTTATTGATACTGGTTCTCTTCATCCTTTTCCGACATCAATGGATTGAAAAACCACTCGTGAAATTCTTAGCCAGCCTGCTTATGCAAAAATAAAAAATGAGCATGATGATGACAAATGAGCCAAACAATGACAACAGGTACCTGGACGACGACAACAGTTGCCCACAGTATAACAGCCTCAACGACATCAGACTGCGCAAGGAAGCACTTCGCAAAAGCATAGAGGCAGACGACAAGAAGATCAAGACCCTGTGGAACTCTCTCTTCACCAAGCCTGACGCCTTCAAGAAAGACGCAAGCAGAGGCAAGAGACTGCAAAGTATGATGTCTATTGGTATGGGAGCTTTCGATGGAGCTCTGCTGGCGTGGAAGCTCTACCGGAAATTCAAGAAAAAGAAATAAGAGAATCCTTCTATCTCAAGAGAAAGATAAGAATGAAACTATCATAAGAAATGCGGCCTTGCAAAAGACCGCATTTTTTGTGTCTTTAACAGGGTATAAAAACAAAAAAGGGTCACCGCCGTGACCCAATACCTTGTTAACCTTAAATCTAATACTATGAAAAACACACATGCAAATGTAGAAAGAATCTGCGAATCCCACAAGCTTTTTCTAAAAAAAATGCTTTTTCTTAAGATTCTTTAATCTTATATGTTGTGTTTTTTTATTTCTTTCAATTTCATTAAGACTTATTCTTCGTCAATTTCCAGCTCCAGATCATCGTAGGCAAAGCAAAAACCAGCAGGAAGCTGGGCATTGGCGGCATCATGCAATCCTATCTGATGAGTAACGTGAGTAAGGTAGGTCTGCTTCGCTCCTATCCTGCGCGACACACGGATGGCATCAGCCACCAATTGATGACTATGATGAGGTTTATCGAAGCGAAGTGCATTGATCACCAAGGTCTCTACGCCATCCAGGTAAGCATACTCTTCATCACTCATCGACTTCATATCCGTAATGTAGGCAAACTTTCCGAAACGGTATCCCAGAATAGGCAGTTGATCGTGCATCACCCGGATAGGCATAAACCCGATATCTCCAATCTGATAGGAACGATGGGGTACGATGATATGCAGCTTCAACTTGGGAGCACCAGGATAGAGCTTCTCTGCGTCCTTAGGGAAGCAGTAAGGCATCGTATGCGGCAATGTCTCTGTGGTAATTTCATCGCCATAGACATTGATATCACCATAAACACAGAAACCACGCAGATCGTCGATACCACCCACATGGTCGTAATGGATATGCGTAATCAGCACACCATCCAACTTGCGGAAAGGAACCCGCAGGAGCTGCTGACGGATATCCGGTCCTGCATCTATCAGAATACGGGTACGCTCAGTCTCAATCATCGCCGCACAGCGCAAACGGTTATCCCGTGGATCCTTGCTGCGGCACACCTCACAATCACAACCTAAAACAGGAACACCGCTAGATGTTCCTGTTCCCAATAATGTTATCTTCATGAATATTCAAATCTTTCTCTGAAAAACAACCGAATTCTTCACTCTTCGTTCTTCACTTGTCACTTTACATTCACTTCCGGATGGATATCAATGCCAAACTTCTGCTTCACATCTTTCCTGATGGTCTCACAGAGATTGACGATCTCCTCGCCCGTAGCACCGCCACGATTCACAAGCACCAATGCCTGCTTGTCATGCACACCGGCACGGCCCAGGCTCTTGCCCTTCCATCCGCACTGATCGATCATCCATCCTGCAGGAATCTTCTCATGCTCCCCGTCGATGGTATAATGAGGCATACCCGGATACTGGGTTGCCAAAGCATCATACTTCGCCTTCTCTACGATAGGATTCATGAAGAAGCTGCCCGCATTGCCCTGCACCTTAGGGTCAGGCAACTTGGCATTGCGGATCTCGATGATGACATCACGAAGCTGCTGCGCTGTAGGATGCTCGATATTCTTAGTCGCCAGAGATGCACGGATGTTACCATAGTCCAGGTCTGGGGCATAAGTCTTCTTCAGGCGATAGATGACATGGGTAACGAGATACTGATCTCTCCACTCATGCTTGAACTTGCTCTGGCGATAGCTGTACTGGCAATCCTGGTTATCGAAAACTACCAACTTGCCGGTAGCAATCTCCACAGCCTCCACCTTATATATAATATCCTTTGCCTCTACTCCGTAGGCACCGATATTCTGGATAGCACTCGCTCCAACTTCGCCCGGAATAATGCTCAGATTCTCGGCACCATAGAAGTCATGCTCAACCGCATAGGCAACCACATCATCAAAAACCTCGCCGCTACCACAGTTCAGGAACACCCAATCCGGATTCAGCAGGGCGTCATCATGCTCAGCAGTAGCCAAGTCGCCATTCTCAAGCACCTCAATGCCCTTGATGGCAGAATGGAGCACCGTGCCCTGATAATCACCTGTAAGCAGGAGATTACTGCCCCCGCCCAGGATGAGCAGCGGCTGATCGGCAGCCGTAAGCCCAGCCACAATCTGCTGTGCCTCTTCTACCGATGAGTATTCCAGGAATCGCTTGCACTTTGCATCAATTCCAAACGTATTGTGAGCCAACAGGCTATAGTCTCGGATATCCTTCATATCTGGTCAAATTATTAACAGTGAACTAAAAACTACATCTCCAGCTTCATCAGCTGCCACCTACCCCCGATTCTCTTAAAGGTAAGACGGGTTTCCATTCCATTGGCAATACCGCGAATCACAAAGATTTTCTGGCTGCTCTCCGTATATTTCTGTCCATAGATGATATTATATATCATGCCATGAGGCAACTGCGGAGCAAAAGCAGGCCAGGTCTCAGGCTCAATCTCGCCCGTCATCGTACTGAAATCATCATCAGGATCTGGACCGGTAAACTTCACCGGATTATGCAGATGGCGAGACTGGAAAGCCGTATCCGTGGCAAAGGATCCATAGAACTTCAGGAAGCTGGAATTCATATTCTGATACATCGGCTTGTAGTTGATGCTGGTCATCATCCACTGACCGTTGATGCGGTTGAAGAGGAACTGCTGAACTACCTTTCTACTATAGAATACTTTCTCTATCACCACATGATCGATGGTGGTATCCTTCATCAGGTTCATCTGCTTACGGTTATCGAAAATAAGCGTGTAGTAATCCTGACGCATGAAGAAATGTTCCATCTTCCAATGTCGCTTCGCGATGTGCTTCTTTAATTTATCATTACGATATACTGCCAGAGGGAAATGGATGCGTTCCATCTGAAGTTTGCGACTGGCTGCAAAATTGAACAGGAAATCATCAAACAACTCGTCTGCAGCCTTCGGCATCGGAGTCTCCTCTATCAATTTCTCAGTTGAGTCCATAGCTTGTGTGTCGGCTACGGCAGTATCAGCCGCAGTCGAATCAACGGCAGGTGCCGGCTTCTTGTCTGTGCATCCTACAGAGGTGAAGCAAACGATGGTAAGCACCGCCAACATAACTGTTATCAAAGAGAGTTTCTTCATAAACTTATAAAATTTCTCAAATTTTCTATGCAAAAGTACAACTTTCTTTTGAGATATTTCATATTTTAAGCAAAAAATGTTATCTTTGCACTCAAAATAGATGAAATAGTGACTTTTGCGAGCCATTTATGGCGGACAAATCGCTTAAGCTTCAATTTTGTAAACAGACAAATAATAAGATATGTTATTAGAGAAAATCGAAGAACTCTTGAAAGAAGTCAACGCTCTCACTGCCCAGAACGCAGAGGAGGTAGAGCAGCTTCGCATCAAGTATCTCAGCAAGAAGGGTGAAATCAATGCCCTTATGGCCGACTTCCGCAATGTGCCAGGCGACCAGAAAAAAGAGGTTGGTATCAAGATCAACGAATTAAAGAACGCAGCCCTTGAGAAAATCAATGGTCTGAAAGAACAGATGGAGGAGGCAGAGTCTTCAAGCGATGACATCGACCTGACCCGTACAGCTTATCCAGTAGCGCTTGGAACCCGCCATCCATTGACCGTGGTGAAGAATCAGATCATCGACATCTTCGGCCGCATGGGATTCACTCTCTATCAGGGTCCAGAGGTAGATGACGACAAGCACGTATTCACCATGCTGAACTTCGCTGCCGATCATCCAGCCCGCGACATGCAGGATACATTCTTCATCGAGAAGACCGACTCCGACGATGTTACCAAGAATGTACTTCTCCGTAGCCATACCTCTAACGACGAGGCTCACTATATGGAGACCCACGAGCCACCTATCCGCGTATTGTGCCCAGGACGAGTATATCGCAACGAGGCTATCAGCGCACGTGCTCACTGCTTCTTCCACCAGGTAGAAGGTCTCTATGTAGATAAGAACGTAAGCTTCACCGACCTTAAGCAGGTGCTCCTCACCTTCGCTCGCGAGATGTTCGGTGCAGATACCAAGATCCGTCTGCGCCCTAGCTACTTCCCATTCACAGAACCTAGCGCAGAGATGGATATCTCCTGCAACATCTGCGGTGGCAAGGGATGTAACTTCTGCAAGCATACAGGATGGGTTGAAATCCTGGGTTGCGGTATGGTTGACCCTCACGACCTCGAGGCTTGTGGTATCGACAGCAACGTATATACCGGTTATGCATTCGGTATGGGCGTGGAGCGTATCACCAACCTGAAGTATCGTGTGAGCGACCTTCGTCTCTTCTCTGAGAACGATACCCGCTTCCTGCGTGAATTCGAATCAGCAAAGTAATTCATTAATAAGAATCAACATGAAAAAAATTACAGTTAACACCATCATTGCGCTCGCATTGGGTTCAATGTGCTTAAGTTCATGCATCGGCTCTTTCAGCTTGACTAACAATGTGCTCAACTGGAACAAGCGTGCAACAGACAACAAGTTCATCAATGAGTTGATTTTCATTGTCATCAGCCCTGCTTATGCAGTCTGCTCAGCAGCTGACTTGCTTGTACTCAACACTATCGAGTTCTGGACTGGCGACAAAGTGATTGCCAACGTTGGCAAGACTCAGAAAGTTACTGGCAAGGATGGCAGATTGTATGCCATCAAGACTCTGAAGAATGGCTACGAGATTACCGACCCTGCTGGCGAGAAGTCTTACTTCGTGTTCGACAAGAAGAACAAAAGCTGGTCTTACAGCAAGGATGGAGACATCCGCGAGCTCTTCAGCTTCAACGAGGATGGCAGCATCCAGGCTTGCCTGCCTAACGGACAGAAGATGAACGTAGAGCAGAACGAGATTGGTCTTTACCAGCTCCGCATGGCTGTTAACGACGGTTTGTATTTTGCTTGCAACAAGTAAGCTTGCAACAAGTAAAATACTGCCCTATCCTATATGAAAAAGGTGAGTCATTTCTTTGATGACTCACCTTTTTTATTTTCATCCATTCCATTATTCTACTTCATTATTATAATAAATAAGGTGTTTCTGCGTTAGATAATGTATGAAACAGAGATTATTCATACTCACGATATGCCTGATTGCCACCCTGAAGATGATGGCACAGGAATTTACACTCCACGGCAGGGTGACTGATGAAGACAGCCATCCTATAGAGCTTGCCACCGTATCCGTGGCAAGCCAGGGAAAGGTAGCCTTTACCTCACTGAAGGGAGAGTTCAGCATGCGCCTTCATTCTGCCGACAGCGTGATGGTCAAGTTCTCCATGATAGGATACAAGAGCAAGATGAGAGTGCTGAGAAAACCTCGAGGCAAGCAAAACCTGCAAGTCGTCCTCCATACCGATGCTGCCATGCTGGGAGAAGTGAACGTAACGGGAGAAAAGATCCAGACCGACCAGACGCAGGAAATCAAGCTCAAGTATGCCAGACTGGCCCCTTCAGCTAACAGCAATGCCGTAGAAGGCATCATCCAGCAGCAAGCCGGCGTAAGTACCCACAACGAACTTTCATCACAATACAATGTGCGTGGCGGTGCTTTCGACGAGAACTCCGTATATATAAATAATGTGGAGGTTTATCGTCCTTATCTCGTCCGGAGCGGTCAGCAGGAAGGTCTCTCCATCATCAATCCCTATATGGTAGATAAAATCGGATTCTCTACGGGTGGATATGCAGCCAAATACGGAGACAAGATGAGTTCTGCACTCGACATCACCTACAAGACCTTAAGGCCGAAAGGAAAGAGCCCGATAGTAGAAGGAAGCGTTGCTGCCAGCCTGCTCGGAGCAGATGCCTACATAGGATTGGGAACCCGGAAGCTGTCCTGGCTCAACAGTATGAGATACAAGACTACAGCCTATCTGCTCGGTTCGATGGAAACCAAGGGAGAATACAAGCCGAGCTATCTCGACTACCAAACCTATCTGAGCTATCAGCCCAACAAGCGTTGGAAGATTGATTTCATCGGAAACATCTCTGATAATCACTACAATTTCGAACCATCCGACCGTGAAACCGCCTTCGGAACAATGGAAAACGTCAAGAACTTTAGAGTATATTTCGATGGTCAGGAGAAGGATCGCTTCCTCACCTGTTTCGGAACACTGGGCATCACCCGCAACATCACCTCCAACACCAGCATCTCGCTCCTGGGCAGTGCCTTCTACACCAGGGAACAGGAAAAATACGATATCCAGGGACAGTATTGGCTCGACCAGACCGAGACCTCCGAAAACCTAGGTGTAGGAACTTACTTCGAACATGCCCGCAACTATCTCACGGCTCGTGTGATGAGTGCCAAGCTAATGCTGAAACATAAGGTAAAGAAGCATGATTTGGAGACTGCAGTCACGCTGAAACGGGAGCACATCGAAGAAAATTCCGTAGAATACGAGATGAGAGATTCTGCCGGATACAGCATTCCTCACACCGGAAAAGACCTCTATATGTACTATTCCATGAAGGCTAGAAACGAGTTGAATGCCAACCGCATAGAAGCCTATCTTCAAGACACTTACCGCTTCACTAGCGGAGGAGATTCTACCCAGTCTGGCGATATCAGGCAAACACGCTATACATTGAACTATGGTCTTCGTCTGAGCCATTGGAACTTCAATAGGGAAACCATCCTGAGCCCACGCGTCTCCCTCGCCATCATTCCGGCAAACCATGAGAACACGACGCTCCGTTTCGCTGCAGGACTTTATTATCAGGCACCTTTCTTCAAGGAGCTGAGAGATACATCCACCATCAATGGAGTAACCATCGCCTCGCTCAACCGGAAGATCAAGAGTCAGCGAAGCATCCACTTCATTGCCGGTTACGACTACCGGTTCAAGGTGAATGAACAGAGATACAAGTTCTCGGCAGAAGCCTACTATAAGGCATTGAGCAATCTGGTGCCCTACTCTGTCAGCAATGTAAAGGTAGTTTATTACGGCCAGAACGAATGCAGCGGTCATGCAGCAGGTCTCGACTTCAAGCTCTATGGCGAGTTTGTGCCCGGCACGGATTCCTGGCTCAGCCTGTCGCTGATGGATACCAGGATGAAACTCAACGGCAAGAGCATCCCGCTTCCTACCGACCAGCGGTATGCAGTGAACCTCTTCTTCACCGATTACTTCCCAGGCAGCAGGAAGTGGCTCCTGTCTCTCAAGCTCGCCTTTGCCGATGGACTTCCATTCGCTGCACCTCATAGAGAATTGGAAACCAACAGTTTCCGTGCCACCGCCTATCGCCGAGCAGATATCGGAATGAGCTATCAGCTACTGGACAACCGCCATCATGAGCACAGAACATTCCTCAAGAATGTTACAGTGGGCATAGATTGCCTCAATCTCTTCGGCATTGACAATGTAAACAGCTACTATTGGGTAACGGATGTCACAAATCAGCAGTATGCCGTGCCTAATTATCTCACCGGCAGACAGCTCAATGCAAGAGTGTTGATGGAATTCTGATAAGTCAGAAGTTAAAAGCAGAGAGTAAGGAGTTAAAAGCGGGGAGTTTTAGCACTCAAAAATGGTGATTTTTCACATTATTCTAAATATTTAACCGTAGATAGTTCGCTATCTGCGGT
>DAWDAD010000051.1:0-19666 GCA_052356385.1 Prevotella sp. | reverse complement strand
CTAATATTGCAAGTTCTGGGGCTAATATTGCAAGCTCTGGGGCTAATATTGCAAGTGCTCGTATAAAACAAAGAATGTCTTATCAAAATTTAAAGACTTTGATTTGTTCTGTTTGTTCTGAGTGGCTATCTTTAGATGAATTATCGGCAATTGTAAGGCGAGATAAAATTTATTTAAGAAATTTTATAATTCCTAAGATGTTAGAAGATAATAGCCTGGAAATGCTATTCCCTGGTGTTCCTAACCATCCCAGGCAAAAATATAAAAGTACTATAAAGAAATGAAGATAAAGATAAACCCAAAATACGAAGAGATGAGAAGTTTCATCGAACGCATCCCAGATGTATTCGAGCAGGAGGGACGTTGTATCTTTGAAGGACGAAATGTTATCAAGGCTTTTCATGTAAAGTTTGATGGAAAAGAGAAAGAAGTTGTGGTGAAGAGATACAAGCAGCCTAATTTCATTCAGAAGATAGGATATAGCTTCTTCCGCTCTACCAAGGCTTTCCGTGCCTATGAGAATGCCCTTAGGCTGATGGCAGATGGCTTTGCCACTCCCGAAGGCTTTGGATATATTGAAACGAGGGTAAAGGGACTTATTGACTATTGCTACTTTATCTCTGATATTGATAACAGTATGCCTATCAACGATCAGTTGAACTCCCCAGAGGAATTCAACAGGGTGATGGCGGCAGATTATGCGCACTTTGTGAATCGATTGCACCAGAAAGGCATCATCGATATTGACTTGAATGCCGGCAATGTGCTGTATCAGCTTCAGGCTGATGGTCATTATACGTTCTCGCTTATCGATATCAATCGTATGAGGTTTTACTCAGGCTATCCGCCGATGAAGGAATGTGTGGAAAACCTGACGAGGTTTACCGGAAGAATGGATGTCTTCGAGTGTGTGGCACGAGAGTATGTGAAACTGCGGGGAATGGATGAGAAAATATTACAAAAAATAATAGGAGCAAAGAAGATACACGATTGGCGATGGGCACATCGCAAAGGTATCTTGCATTATTTTAAACACAAAAAGTTAGGTTTATGAAAACAACATTATTGATTACGACTTACAATTGGCCTAAAGCCTTAGAACTCGTGTTGTATAGCGTGTTGCATCAGCATGTTATGCCTGATGAAGTTGTTATTGCTGACGATGGTTCTACCGAAGAGACTAAAAAACTGATAGACCGTTATGCTGATAAAATGCCAGTACCGGTAATTTGGGTTTGGCAGGAAGATAAGGGATTCAGAAGAACTTCCATTTTGAATAAGGCAATAGCAAAGGCTACGGGTGATTATATCATCCAAGTTGATGGAGATGTTGTTTTGAGTTCTCATTTTGTAGAAGACCATATAGAAATGGCTCAGAAAGGATGTTTCGTCTGTGGAAGTAGAGTGCTGCTGTCTGCCCAGATTTCCAAAAAGATTTTGGATACAAAGGTAGTCAATGTGAATCTTTGGAACATGCCTTTCAGTTATGTAAGCAACAGCTTCCGTTCTCATGTGTTCCGCAGATTGCTGGCTTTTCGCTATGCCCGTAGAATCGACCATCTCAGAGGTTGCAACATGGCTTATTGGAAAGAGGATGCCATCAAGGTAAATGGTTACAATGAGGATCTGTTGGAATGGGGACATGAGGATGCCGAGTTTGCCTATCGCCTGCATTTTGCTGGCGTTCGGAAGAAGGCGCTGAAGATGGGAGGAATCATGTACCATCTTTATCACAAGGAGGCGTCTAAAGCCCAAGAGAACATGCATAAAGATGTTTTGAACCAGGTGAAGAAGGAGCGTTTGGTTCGTTGCACAAATGGTATCGATCAATATTTATAGAGCATAGATATATGGATAAGACAAGTGTAGAACAAGAGCAGGGAAATGGCATCTCGGTGGTTATTAATACCTATAATGCCTCCTGCCATCTTCAGCAGGTGCTGGATACAGTGAAGGGCTTTGACGAGGTGGTTGTCTGCGACATGGAAAGTACCGACGATACCTTGGATATTGCAAAGCGTAATGGTTGCAAGATAGTTGTTTTCCCTAGAGGCAGTTATCAGATTTGTGAACCGGCAAGACAGACAGCCATAGATGCAGCTTCCTGCAAATGGGTACTGGTGGTGGATGCAGATGAACTGGTTACCCCAGCATTGAAACAATATCTTTATTCCCTAATAGGGAAGGAGGATGCTCCATTGGGATTGTATGTGCCACGCAAGAGTCGCTTTATGGGAAGATTCATGCATTGTTTCTATCCCGACTATCAGTTGCGTTTCTTTATCAGGAAGGATACGGTATGGCCTGCTGTCATCCATGCCGACCCTATTATCAAGGGCAGGATAGAAAAGATACCAGCAACCCATGCAGATATGGCTTTGGTTCATCTGGCAGACGACAGCATTGCCAGCAGAATGGGGAAAATCAACCAGTATACAGCTAACGAGATAGAAAAGAAGAAAGATCGCAATTATGGAATGGCAGCTTTGTTCTATCGTCCGTTGGTGCGTTTCTTCCGTGCTTATATTCAGAAGGGTGGCTTCCGTGATGGTAAGGAAGGATTTGTATGTGCCTGCTATGAAGGCATCTATCAGTTTGTTGCTGTTAGCAAGATTATAGAAGATCGCTTGAAACATAAAAAAGGTAAGTAGCAGTTTTGGCTACTTACCTTTTTTGTTTAATGAATGGTATTGTTATTTCTGATTTATTTTCCTTCGATAAAGGTCATTCCGCCTGGACCTACTTCATCACGGCAGCGTTTTAACAACTTGGCTGGCGTTTCTTCGCCATCATCGAAAGGTAATGCTACTACCGTTTTCTTGCCATAATAGTTTGCCATACCTCGGTTAATCCAATAACCTGGATAAATAGTGATATCATGGAAGGCATCGGATGGCATCTTTACGGTAAGCGGATTTAATACCAGATGATCTGCCTTGCTTTGCTTTACGGCAATTTCGCGCTGCTGCATTTCTAGATCAAACTTCTGTGCTGTTCCTCTACGCAGCAAGGAGAGTGTTCTGTTGGTAGTAGTTGGCTTTGCTGTGATAGAAAGTACCAACACAAGCCAGTAATATACCGGTAGCCATCTGAAGTATTTATTATATTTCAGTCTGATTGCCTCTGTCAAGTTTACAATAGCAACGCTTATTGGTTCCAGATCAGCCGCTCTGCGCTGAAGAGCACCAGAAAGATAGTAGATATTGAAGCAAATCATCCACAGATGCACATAGAAGTATACATTCTGTGTTCTGTCTGCTCCTTTGGTTCCCATGGCATAGCTGTTTGGAAAAAAGAAGGCGCAATAGAGTAGGAAAGAGATGAGCAGATAAAGCCATGGATGAGAAAACCTAAAGTGGGATGCCTTGGCTAATCTTGCAAGAAAAGGTATGAGAATGGTAAACATGAGTATTTCTGTGATTTTAATGGCATCAGCGAGAAATTCTATGCCCTTTGCTATCGCAATAAAGAAGGCTGAAACCACATTCGGTTGACTGGTGACTGTGGATTGGCGGACAGTATTGCCTGGTGCAAATACACTGAAAGCAAAAGCGCAGGCATAAATGATAAGGATAGAAAGCAAGAAGAAAGGAGTCTTCTTCCTCTCCACCCACATCCATACGATTGCCATAAAGAGAATGGCTGGCATACCCAGACCGGTAACAAAGTTGCCGCCGGCAATGAATATGGCGAGTGCTGCGGAAACCAGCGTGATGATGATTTTCGCTATGATGGATTTTGTAAGATGGAATTCGATGAGTAGGGAGGCAAGGAACAAAGAAATACTATAATATAAGGTATAGTACATCGCTCCGTTATACCAGCAGAATGCATCGTAGAACGACCATACGAACTGTACGGTCATTAATACAAATAGAGTAGAAATGAAAGTGTATTCCAATTTGTTGATATGTAGCAATCTGCGTAATATTGTGTATCCCAGTGTATAGGTGGAAAGAATTAGGCTTCCCAATAGAATAATCGGTACAAGCCAGTATTTGCCAAAAATTCCAGGTTGTAATGCCATCAGGAAACATGCCGAATAGGTACCCTGCCATGTCTGGTAGATATGCATGGATTCAGCCCAGGCCGCCTGAATACATGCCCCAAATGAATGGGTGGCAGTCCAAGCCTTGTAGACAGGAGCTCCGAATACATAGTCATCTGCAAACTGATGGAGATAGGGACCTATTGCCACAACAGGGATGATGGATAAGATTAGAATACAAATCGCCAATATCGTATGGCTTTTTAACAATTTCTGATTCATCGTATTATTGTTTTTGCTTATTTTTATATGTATAATAACAGAGAAACTTGTGCTTTCTTGCACTAATAGTTGTTAAATTATATAAATGCCGTTAAGACTAAAAGGAAAAAGCTTTCAAGAAAGGAAATGGACATCATGTAGACGAACCTATATGATGACCATGTCTTTTCTTGCCTCGAAATTGGCGATAGTCTTGACGATTTCTTCTGATATGTCATCGGATACATACGAGAAGTCCTTGCCGGTGCGGATGGCTTTGAGGAAGGAGAGGAGCATATAGCGCAACCCTTCTCCATCCAGCTGGTAGAAGTAGCGCTTGTTGTTCTGCGGATTCTCGTATCTCACCTCGAAGTAATCGGTCTTCCACCACGGGGCTGGTACGTAGATGTATCCCTTGGTGCCCGAGATAATCAATTCGCCTTCCGACTTCACGCCTTGACCAACCTTCAGCGAAGCTACGGCATGAGGATAGAGGAAGGATATCTTGGTAAAGGCATCATAGCGCTTTGCTTCGTCCAAGAAGTGAGTGGCTATCTGTTTGCTGCTGTATTCTGTGCCCAGAAGCTGGAAGATAGGCAGGAGTGCCGTCGGTCCCCAGGCGCAGATACTGTTCCATTCGTAAAGACTCTTCTGTGAATCCTGGGTCGGGTCAAAGTCTACGAGACTGGTGCAGGTTGCATCCACCGACATGATATCACCGATGATACCGCCCTTAGCCAAGAGTAAGAGTCGGTAATAGGCTACGGAATAGGCGGTCTTGATAGAATCCATCAAGACTACCTTCTTATCTTTTGCTATTTCCTTGAGTTCTTTCCATTGCTGAGGCTGAAGAGTGATAGGCGATTCGCACAATACGTGTTTGCCAGCTTCTAATGCCTCCTTTATTTGAGCATAGTGCTTGCTTGGGGCAGAGATAACATAGAGCGCATCGCTTTCATTCAGGAGTTCCTGAAAACTGGCTGCCTGCTTTTCCGCTGCCTGCAGATTCTCTGAGAGATATTGGTCGTTGAGGGAGAAAACCTTTCCTGCCTCTAGCCCATTGACATATTGGCTTTCGCGCTCTATCTTGTTGAGGATAGGCGATTCGCCAACCAGTCCGAGGCTAACCACCTGCTGCTCGCTTCTGATCTCCGTGCTCGATACGCCCTGAGTGCGGTCTAGATAAACCACCTTGCAATAGGCGTTGAGATAGTCAAACTTGCCTCTCCAGTCAGAACCTACGGTAAAGATATCTACGTCCAGTCGCTTGATGTCGTCAATCTTCTGTCCCTCGTATTCCTCGATGATGATTTCATCGGCAATGCCAGTGGCACGCACGGCTTCCACTCGTTCCATGAGGGATTGTTGTACATTGATTTTGCCACGCTCACGGTCGAAGGTATCCGAGGTTACGCCCACGATGAGGTAGTCGCCCAAAGCCTTGGCGCGCTCCAGGAGACGGATGTGACCATAATGAAGCAGGTCGTAAGTACCGTATGTGATGACTTTAACCATAAGTTTCTCTATCTTGAAAGTTCTCTATACCTTATTATATATATTATAGCAGCCCCTTTATAGCAGTCCCTTAGCCTGCATATCCTTCAGTGCATCAACGAGAGTGGTGTTGTCTTTTGGACTCAGGTTGCCGAGATGACCTACACGGAATATCTTTTCTGCCATGTCGCCACCATTAGGACATACCCAGATGCCATATTCGTCTTTCAGCTTCAGGAAGATGTCGTAGGCTGAGGCGTTCTGTGGATGCAGAGGAGTAACGGCATTTGACATCGATTGGGAAACGATGGTGAATGGCAGGTCCTTGATCTTGTTTCTGAAATCTTCTGCAAGCATTTTCATGCGCTGGTTCTCGCTCTCCACACCGCCATTGCGCTCTATCTCCTTCAGGCGGGCATGAATCTGCAGTAAGGTTCCTACGGCTGGGGTGAAAGGAGTCTGTCCACGCTCACCATTCTTCAAGGCATCCTTCAGGTCGAAATACATCGACTTAACATTGTTTGCCTCTACTCGCTTGATTGCCTCTGTATCGAGAATGATGACAGAGATGCCTGGAGGACATGCCAGTGCCTTCTGTGAACCCGTAATCATTACGTTCACGCCGAGTTCCTTCATGTTGAATGGGTCCGCGAGGAAAGAACTGATGGAATCTACGGCCAGGAAAATATGGTTGCGATGACAGAAGTCGCTGATCATCTGGATGTCGTAGAGCACACCGGTAGAAGTCTCATGTAGATTGACGAGGAAGCCGGTGTAGCCTTGTCCCTCGTATGGCTTGAGGTCTTCTGCCGTGAGTGGAGTCCCCATCTCAAGCTTGATTTCTGTATGTGGAATCTCATGAATTTCACAGAGTTGTACGAATCGGTGACCAAAGCTACCACCATTCACTACCAGTACTTTGTCGGCAGGAGTGAATACATTCATGACCACGGCTTCCATAGAGGCTGTGCCCGAACCTGTGATAAAAACTGTGCGGGCATCGTCTGATGCCTTGGCAAACTGCTTCATCAATTGTTCGTTCTCCTTCATGATGGCGGAGAACTCTGCTGTTCTGAAATAAGGCACCTGTTCTGCACCGATGGCTCTAACCTCATCGCTTGCCATCACAGGTCCTACTGTAAAATTAAGCATATCTTTATTCTTTTTTGATTCTTCCAAATGTCTTGATGCTGGTATATTTACGCCAGAGATTCAGCTTTCTCTTCTTCGGCACACCATGACGGCGGATGTAGTCTTCGGCTCCGTCGAGCATGCGCTGGCATACGTTGCCGTCCAAATATGGATCGTAGTTGTCTACTATCCACTGTCTCTTGGCTATCGCCTCAGGGTCTGTGAGGGCATGGTCGTAGGCGGCAATCAGTTGATCTGGTTCCGTGATGTTTTCCCAGTAGATATCCTTGGATATGGTGCCGAGGGTAATGACAGGGCGAGAGAGCAGCAGAAACTCATAGATGGTAGAAGAGGTATCGCTGATGAGCGTATCTGCCATCAGCTGATATTTGGTTACGTTCTCTCCCTTGTCGATGAAGAGAACATCCTTCTTGATTGCAGCCCATTCACGGTATTCATCTACCCATTCCTGACGGGTAAGCGGATGGAACTTCATTACTATCAGGGCATTGCGCTCCTTAGCCAGCTTGCCCAACTCTTCCTTGATGTAAGGAAGCGAAGTGAGTTTTGGCGAGAAGGTAGGAGCGTAAAGGATCAAGGTCTCCTTGCCGCTTTCCCTGAGCAGTTTCTCTCGGTCGGCATCATATTTGTGCAGGTTTTCCTTGATCCAATCCTGCTTAGGCCATCCCGTTTCCAACACCTCGAAATCTCCATATCTCTTGGCCAGAGCCTCGAAGTGAGAAGTGAAGTAAGGACCTTGGGTGAAATAGGTGTCAAAGTAACGGCGGATAATCCAGTGATCTTTCTTCTCTGCGGCATAGCCGTGGAATACCTGTATCTTGACGCCTGGCAGATAGTAAGGCACAATGTTGCCTGGCACATAGATAGCCTCTGGCTGGAAGTCATAGACTTCTTGAATAGAGTTGGTCCATTTCACCTGGTCGGCATATGGAAAACTGTCTATCTTTGGTTTGTGGATATACCACAATATCTCGTGTGGCAAATGTTGCTTTGTCACATGTTCTTGTATTGGATTAAGTATGTCTATGGCATACTTGTTTTCACAGAAAAGAACTATTCTCATGATTCTATAGGAATTACTTTACCGTTTTTAATTTCATATCGCTTGTCAAACTCCTCCTTGGTTCGCTTCCATCTGTTATGCGTCCATAAATAATAGGGTGGATTCCGGCGGATGGTTTCTTCCAGCATCTGGAAGAAGCGACGGGTAATCTCGTGCTCCGGCAGAGAGTTCGGATTGCGGGTGATGAGCTTGTAAGTGGCTGTATAGTAGCCGCGCTTAGGGCGGGACATCTCTACATAGAACACGGCATCGTTCATCTTCCTCATGATTCTCTCGCCACCCGTAAACACAGGGGTTTCGGGATGGTTGAGGAAAGGAAGCCATAAGTGGATGTTCTCCCACTTGGGACCCTGGTCGCTGATGTAGCCGAAGATGCTCATGATGCCCTTGCGCTTGTAATCCACCAGATAGCGGAGGATTTCTTTCTTGGGCACCACCACGCCATTCTCCTCGTGAGAACGGATGCGCTTGAAGAGCTCGTCGAAGGCATGGTTACGCAGAGGGTGATAGATGAGGCCTATCTTGCGTGACTTAGGCAGTTCGATGCCCACGCACGAAAGCCACTCCCAGTTGCAGTAATGCCCCAGGATGGCTGCCACATTCTGTCCCTCCTGAAAACATTGCTCCACCTCCTCGCTGTTGATGACCTGGAATCGCTGGCGCAACTCCTTGTCACTGATGCTGAGCAGTTTGACAGCCTCGAAGAAGTAATCGCTGAACCAGTGATAGAAATTCTTCTCAATGTCAATAATCTCTTCTTCTGATTTCTCAGGAAAAGAGGTGGTGAGATTCTTACGCACAATACCCCTGCGGTACTTAATGACGTGATACATCATGAAGTACTCGAAATCGGCGATGCAATAGAGCAGCCAGAATGGCAGCAGCGATATTGCATAAAAGAATGCATAAACAATCTTAACCATCAACAAAACTATTTATTGTTAATTATTAATTCTCAGTTATATTATACCTGCTGCATATCGTGCAACTTTTTGTAATATCCGTCTTTTCTAATCAGTTCATCGTGGGTACCGCGCTCCACAATCTTACCCTCGTGCAATACGCAGATTTCATCGGCATGCTTGATGGTACTCAATCGGTGAGCCACAGCCACGGTGGTACGGGTTTTCATCAGTTTCTCCAAGGCATCCTGTACCAAGCGCTCGCTCTCGGTATCGAGGGCTGATGTTGCCTCATCGAGGATGAGGATAGGAGGATTCTTGAGGATGGCACGGGCGATGCTGACACGCTGGCGCTGACCACCGGAAAGTCTGCCGCCTCGGTCACCGATATTTGTATCGAAACCATGCTCCGACTTGGTGATGAACTCGTAAGCATTGGCTATCTTAGCTGCATTGGCTATTTCCTCATCCGTAGCATCGGTCTTGCCGAATCGGATATTGTCCTTGAAGCTTGCATTGAAGAGGATAGCCTCCTGGTTTACATTTCCTATCAGCATACGAAGGTCATGTACGGCAAGGTCTTTCACATTAATGCCGTCAATCAGCACCTCGCCTTCCTGTACATCATAGTAACGAGGAATCAAATCTACCATCGTACTCTTACCGCTACCGCTCTGACCAACAAGTGCAACAGTCTTGCCTTTTGGTATCACGAGATTGATATCCTTTAATACATATACCAGTTCTGCGCTCTTTCGGTCGGTATAGGCGAAGGAAACGTGGCGGAACTCTATCTGATGTTCGAAGCTGCTGATATGCTCAGGGGTCTCCTTGTCCTTGATTTCCACCTCAGCCTGCAGAATCTTGTCGATACGCTCCATACTTGCCAATCCCTTTGGGATATTGTAACTCGCCTTGGAGAATTCCTTCAGCGGGTTGATGATGCTGTAGAGCATCACGAGGTAGAAGATGATGGTAGGACCATCGATTCTGCCGTAATCCAGAACCAGGATACCGCCAAACCACAATACTACCACGATGAGGATGGTTCCCAGGAACTCACTCATCGGGTGAGCCATCTGCTGACGGATGTTCACGCGCATGATGTTGTCGCGATAACTGCTATTCACCTGGTTGAAGCGCCAGTTCATCTTATCTTCAGCACAAAAAGCCTTGATGATGCGCAATCCGCCCAAGGTCTCCTCTACCATACTCATCGTATCACTCCAGAGCGACTGCGCCTCGGTGCTCTGTGCCTTCAGCTTCTTTCCTACAATACCCATGAACCAGCCGAATGGTGGCACAAAGAGGATGGTGAAGAGGGTGAGCTGCCAGCTGATGCAGATGAGTGTGATGAAATAGAAGAGGATCAGAATAGGGTTCTTGAAGAGCATGTCGAGCGACGACATGATGCTGTTCTCCACTTCCTGCACATCACCACTCATTCGGGCGATGATATCGCCCTTGCGCTCCTCGCTGAAGAAACCGAGCGAGAGACTGTTTATCTTCTGGTAAATCTGGTTGCGGATGTCTCTTACGATACCTGTACGGATAGGTATGATGGTGGCTGACGAGAGGAAATAGGCTCCCGTCTTGAGGAATGTCATGAAGGCTAGGAATATGCCGATGACCAAAAGGGCTGTTGATGCACTATGGACAACAATAAACTCCTGAATATAATAATACAGGTTATTGGTTGCAACCTCCTTGATGCTACCCCAATCTCCATTCCAGTGCATATACTCGTTGACACGGATACCACCATCTACTTGGAACAGGATTTGCAGGATTGGTATCAAGGCTGCAAACGAAAAGATGTTCAATACCGCAGACAGGATATTGAACAGGATAGACAGTCCCAGATACTTCTTGTATGGAGGGACGAACCGGCGTAAAATTTGCAAGAATTCCTTCATAGGTGCAAATATAGTGCTTTTTAAGAAAACCGCCAAACTTTTGGCGGTTTTTCTTGTTTATATTCTGTTTTTTCTTTCAGAAGAGTCTTTTTATTCAGAAAAAGCTGTTCTGAAGAGTTTGGGTTTACTCCTTTACTTCTTCTCCGAAGAGAGTAGCAGAGGTAGAACCGGTGATGCGAACCTTCACGAACTCTCCGATATGGTGGTTACCCTTATCGATGACAACCGCCTTGTTCTGTTCTGTTCGGCCCATCATCTGCTCGCGGCTACGCTTGCTGAAGTTCTCGATGAGGATGGTGAATACCTTGCCCTCATCCTTCTTGTTCTGCTCGGCACTCACCTCGGTCTGCAACTTGATAAGTTCGTTGAGGCGGGCTATCTTGGTTTCCTCAGAAACGTTGTCTGGCAGATGCTTGGCGGCGTAGGTGCCCGGGCGCTCTGAATACTTGAACATGAAGGCGCTGTCGAAGCCTACTTCCTTCACCAGCGAGAGGGTTTCCTGATGGTCTTCCTCGGTTTCGTCGTGATAACCCACGAAGATGTCGGTGGTGATGCCGCAGCCTGGGATGATGCGCTTGATATCGGCGATGCGCTGCAGATACTCCTCACGGGTGTATTTGCGGTTCATCAGCTTCAAAATCTTATTGCTTCCGCTCTGTGCAGGGAAGTGGATGTGCTTGCAGAGGTTTGGTTCTTCGGCAATGGCGTGGAGGATGTCCTCGGTCATATCCTCTGGGTTAGAGGTGGTGAAGCGTACTCGCATATCCGGTACAGCCTGGGCTACCATGTGGAGGAGCTCGGCAAAGGAAAGACTGCCTTCCTCGCGCTTGCCCGATGGCGAGAGACCATAACTGTTTACATTCTGTCCCAGCAGGGTAACTTCCTTGAAGCCACGCTGCTGCAAATCGCGAACCTCACGCAGGATGCTCTCAGCATCGCGGCTGCGCTCACGTCCACGGGTATAAGGCACGATGCAGTAGTGGCAGAAATTGTTGCAACCACGCATGATGCTTACAAAACCGCTCACTCTGTTGCCACCGATGCGCTGAGGCACGATGTCACGGTAAGTCTCGGTCTTTGATAGTTCAATGTTGATGGCATTGGTACCCATCTCGCACTGCGCAATCATATCCGGCAGGTTGAGATAGCTGTCGGGTCCACAGACCAGGTTGGCATAGTGGTTCTGGATGAGGTCATCCTTTACTCGCTCTGCCATACAGCCCAATACGCCGAGAATCACCTTTCTTCCCTTCTTCTGCTCAGCATGGAGGGTGTCGAGGCGATGGTAAATCTTGTTTTCCGCATTCTCGCGGATACTGCAGGTGTTCAGGAAGATGGCATCAGCCTCTTCTTCTTTCTCACAAATCTCGTAGCCTGCCATCTGCATCACAGAGGCAACTACCTCACTGTCTGCCACGTTCATCTGGCAGCCATAAGTCTCAATAAATAGTTTCTTCATTGTTCTAGATGAATTCTATTCGTTTATAATGTTATTGTAATTAAAATATGTAACTATCTGTATCTCAGTCGCGAAGAAGGAGTATGATGCTCTATCATTCCCTTCGATACTGCCATCAATGCAAAATAGATGACGACGGCAGAGATGAGGCCGGCGATGGCATCGATGAGATAATGCGCCTGAATATATACGGTAGCCAGACACAGGAAGATGTAGAATGGCAGCATTACGTATAGCAGTTTTCGGTTGCCGGTATGCCAGACCAGGAGCATGCAGATGGTGCTCACGCCCACATGCGAACTTGGGAAAGCTGCTGTAGGACGCTCGCCGGCGTTCTTGGCATCCTCTACAAGCTGGTAGAAGATTCCATCGGTGTAGCCCGGTGTCGGCAGGCAGTTAGTATGGGTGTTGAAGTAATCGCCCAAAGCCGGGAAGATGCCTTTGGTTATTTCTGATATTCCTACTGCATCAAAGTAGAAGGTCGGGCCCACTACCGGTACATAGATGTAGATGAGATAGTAGATAAAGAAACTGGAGAGCATGACGAATACAGCTCTTTCTGCCTCATAATATCTGCAGAAGAAATAATAGAATGTAACCAATGCAATCATCGGATAATACATAAAGTAGCCCATCGACATCAGTTCGCTTACTACAGCCCAAGGCAGGGCTTTGGCAAAGAGCAGGGCGGGTTGACAGCCGAAAAGATCCTGCTCCCAACCTGCAAAGATATGGTCGAGGTTTGGGAACATGCGATTGATTTCGTAGGTGTCGGGATACCACCAGGCAAGCAAAGCCATCTGGGCAATGATGCGCACCATCTTGGTGATGCGGCAAGGTATCATGCGGTATACTGCCCAAAGAGCGATGGTCATGACGAGCACTCTCAGTCGTCCCCAGAGCATAGCTTCCGGGTTTACGAGTTTGGTGTAGGTAAAGAGCATGGTGATAATGGTGATTGCCATATATCCCAGCATGACCCATTCCAGTGTCATCAGTCCCTTCTTCGGGTTCTTGTCTATCTTGAAATAATCTTTTATCACGCTTCTTATTAGTTTATAATTTACAGCCATCCGTTATCCTTGTACCACTTGATGGCGAGTTTCACACCTCTTTCCAGTGGATAATGAGGATGATAGCCCAGTTCATCCATGGCTGGCTCAATATCACATCGCCAGTTGCGCTGTTTCAGAATGTTGTACTTATCATTGTTCAGGGCCGACATCTTGCCCGTCATCCTTCCGAGATATTCTCCGAAGAAGGTTACGATGCGCAACACCCAGACAGGTGCCTTGATGCGTAGTATCCAAGGATTGCCTAACTCCTTTTTTATCAGGTCGCTGAAGGCAGCCGACTGATATACTTCTCCATCGCTGAGGAAGTATTTCCTGCCGTTCATTCCATGATCCAGAGCCAGGAATACAGCCTGTACCACGTCCTGTACATATACAAAGGTGATGTCCTGGCGCTTGAATCCTACAGCAAAGTCAACATGTTGCTTGATGCTCTGCGCCATGAGAAAATAATCTTTCTCCCTAGGACCGTAAACTCCTGTAGGGCGGAGGATGATATAAGGGAAGTTATTGCCGATGCTGTCCAGATAGCGTTCTGCCTCCAGCTTACTCTTTCCGTATGCAGTATTTGGCTTAGGAGTATCATGTTCTGAGATTTCCTGATAAGGCTGCTCTTCGCGGATGGCTCCAAAAATGCTGAGCGAACTGACAAAGACAAATCGCCTGATAGGCATCTGGAGGCGCAGAAGGACGTTCACCAGATGCTTGGTTCCCTCTGTGTTTACCTTATAAAAGTCCTCTGCATGCAGGCACTTCGTTGCGCCGGCTGCATGCACTATATAGTCGAACTCGTGCGGGGCGAGTTCTTTCTCCAACTCTTCCTCTGAAGAAAGATTGAGATTGATAAAATGGATGCGCTCGTCTTGCAGATACTTTCTGGAACTGGTAGGGCGTACTGCCGCCCAGGTTTCCATGCCCTGTCTTAAGGCCTCTTCCACGATGTAGCTGCCGATAAAGCCCGACGCACCCGTTACTAGAATCTTCATTAATTATTTATAAAATTGCAATTTCGGCTGCAAAATTACAACAAAAAATCGAGTTATCCTCTATGTTATGCCAAAATTCTTTCTTTTTCTTTGTGAAATCACTTCTTTATGGCAACTTTGCTGTTGTGAATCAAGTATCTTGCTTAAAAACATATCTGTTTGTCCTATTTAATATAGGTAGAAAATAAAGATAGGGCATGAAGCCCACTAATGAACTTCATGCCCTATAAACTGTTAACTGTAAACTCTCCCTAAGCTTCATGCTGTCTTACACCCATGCGGGCCTCTACTACGTTTACTACATAGTCGCCGAGTTTCTCGCATTCCTGGATGATATCCATATACATGGTACCGATGGCGTAGGTATAGAGATGGTTGTTTACATCGTTGATGTTCTGGCTCTTCAACTGATTGCGATAGTTGTTGATTTCGTTTTCGATGTTGAAAGAGAGGTTGGCATCGTTGTCTCCCTTATGACCTACGAGGGTGATGTTCATCTGGGTAAGGGCATTGTCGGTAAGTTCCATCATTTGATGCATGTGCTCATACTGTGAAGTGATGAAGTCTTCCTTGCCCTTGAAACGGCGGTTCAGCGTGCGTGCGATGTTGAAGCAGCTGTCACCGATACTCTCGATTTCAGAAATCTCACGGAGCATGGCACGAATCTTTGCCTTGGTCTCGTCAGAAAGATGAGAATCGCTCACCTGGTCGAGATACTTGGCAATCTCTATCTCCATGTTGTCAGAGATGCCCTCGTATTTCTCGATGCGGCTATAGAGTTTTACAAACTTTTCTTCATTGGTCTCGCCAAGAAGCGTCTTCACCATGCCGAACATGCGCTGGATGCGCTCTGCAAAACAATGGATTTCCTTCTGTGCCTCCAAGACAGAGATTTCCGGTGTCTTCATGATACCGCTCTGGATAAAGCGCAGGCGGAAGTCGTCCTCATCGGTATTCTTCTTAGGACGGATAATCTTGCATACCAGCTTCTCTATCTGTGGAATGAACCATACCAGGATAAAGGTATTGGCGAGGTTGAAGGTGGTATGGAAGGCGGCAAGCACAAAGGATAGCTTGGTTGCATTGGCTACGAAATGAGGATCAGTCTTCTCCATGGCATCGTCGAAACCTACCCAGCCGCAAACCAGATGGATGAACGGGTGGAATATGCAGAGTATCCAAAGCACACCGAAGATGTTGAACACCATGTGCGCCATCGCCGCTCTCCGGGCCTGGGTGTTGGCGGTGAGCGCTGCCACGTTGGAGGTTACGGTTGTTCCGATATTCTCACCCATCACAAGCGCAATGCCTTGATAGATAGGCAATACGCCGGTAGAGCAGAGTATCATCGTAATCGCCATGACGGCTGCTGAACTCTGCACGCACATAGTGAGTATACTACCAATAATAAGGAAGGTGATAGTAGTCTGGAAACTGTGAGGATCGAAACTTGCGAAGAATTCAAGAACCGGCTGATTATGAGCCAGATCCATGTCGATACCGGTTTGGCGTAAAGTTCCCAAACCGAGAAACATAAAGGATATACCGAAGATGAAGTCGCCGATAATCTTGCGTTTCTTGCTGTAAATCAGGATGATGGCGATGAAGAACGCCGGCCATACAAAATCTGTGATGTTAAACGAGAAACCGGCACTCATGATCCATGCGGTGAGTGTGGTTCCGATGTTGGCGCCCATGATAACGGAGATAGCCTGGGCTAGAGTAAGGAGACCAGCATTAACGAATGATACGGTCATCACCGTTGTGGCTGTAGAAGACTGCACCGCTGCGGTGATGAGCGTACCCGAGAGGATGCCCGTCAAACGATTGGTGGTCATGGTTCCTAACACATGGCGGAGCTGTGGTCCTGCCATCTTCTGCAAACTGTCGCTCATGGACTTCATACCGAACATCAGTAGGGCGAGTGCTCCAATAAGCTTAAAAAATATCCAAATCGACATATAATAACTTAATTAATGTTGTCAAATACATCAAGTTTCCGAATTTCTTCGTAACTTTACACTCTGTAGGCGTCTCTCTTCTAAAAAGAGTAAGACGATGCTCAAAAAGCACCTTCGGGGGCTTCGAGAGCGGGTAGATTAGTTTAATTTTGTAACATAGTTTTAATACAAATGAAACAAGTAATTCAAATCCGTTGCAAAAATAATAAAAAATCTCAGAAAGTAGAAATCGGAAGCACACTTTTTGATATTTTTTCAGCATTTGACCTCAAAATGACCCACGGACCGGTGTCTGCAAGGGTAAATAACAAGGTTGAAGGCATGCATTATCGTGTTTATAATTCTAAAGATGTAGAATTTCTTGATATGACTTCTTCATCCGGTTCGCGTGCATATACCCGTACCCTCTTCTTTGTTCTCTGCAAGGCGGTACAGGACATTTATCCTGCTACAGATGTGGTGATTGATATTCCCGTATCGAATGGTTTCTACGTAGATATCCGCCTGGGCAGACCTGTTGTTGATGAAGATGTGAACATTATCCGCCGTCGCATGCAGGAGATTATCGATGCCAGGATGCCGATACGCCGCTTCACCGTGCCTACCGAAGAGGCAGTTGCGCTGTTTCAGGAGAAAGGGGATGTTGAGAAGGTGAAACTGCTCAAGACATCGGGCTCCATCTATACTACCTATTATAAAATAGGTGATTATGTAGATTATTACTACGGCACGCTGCTCACCAATACCTCGCAGCTCTATCTCTTCGGGCTGGAGAAATATTATGATGGTATGCTCCTGCGCATTCCTTCGCTCAAGAACCCGGATGTGCTGGGCGAAATGACCCGACAGGACAAGATGTTTGAGATATTCAAGGAGCATCATCGCTGGCAGAGTATCCTGGGCATCAGGACTGTAGGCGATTTTAACCAGGCGATAGATGCCAATCATGCTACCGACATCATCAATATCAGCGAGGCGCTGCAGGAGAAGAAGATTGCCAATATTGCTGAGGAGATTGCCAGCCGCAAGGGCGTGAAACTGGTGCTGCTGGCAGGTCCTTCTTCTTCGGGCAAGACCACTTCGTGCAAGCGCCTGAGCATACAGCTTGCCGTAAACGGATTGAAACCGCTCCAGATTTCGCTCGATGATTATTTCGTAGATAGGGAGAAAACGCCGAAGGATGCTTCGGGCGAATATGATTATGAGAGCATCTATGCCCTGGATCTCGATTTGATCAACGAGCAGTTCAACGCCCTCTTCCGTGGTGAGGAGGTGGAATTGCCGAAGTATGATTTCCAGAGCGGAAAGAGTAAAAAGAGCGGCAACAAGCTGAAGATGAACGATAACAATGTGCTGGTGGTAGAGGGCATTCATGCATTAAACCCTGAGCTGACGGCCCACATCCCGCAGGAGCAGATATTCAGAGTATATGCTTCGGCGCTGACCACGATTCTTCTGGACAATCACAATTATATCCCGACGACAGACAACCGTTTGCTTCGCCGCATCATCCGCGATTACAAGTATCGAGGTGTCTCTGCCCAGGAAACCATTCATCGCTGGCCTTCGGTAAGGGCGGGTGAGAACAAGTGGATATTCCCGTTCCAGGAGAATGCCGATGCGATGCTCAATACAGCGATGCTTTATGAGCTGGCTGTGATTAAGACGCAGGCAGAGCCGCTGCTGCAGCAGGTTCCGGAGAATTGTGAAGAATATGCTGAGGCTTACCGGTTGCTTAAGTTCCTGAAATACTTCAAGGGTATACCTTATAATAATCTGCCGCCTACTTCGCTTCTGCGAGAGTTCCTGGGGGGCAGCTCATTCCATTATTAAAGGTTTTATCTTTCGGAGATAAGTTGGCTGTTTGAGTAGGACAGCCAACTGGCAGAAGCCGGACAGCCGACTAGCGCCTTATCCGCTAGTCGGCTGTTTGTCTTTAACAGTCCTCGGAAATGGGTTTGTCTGATTTCCTTTTAGGCGTCTGATTTTCTTTTTTATGCGATAGACGAAAAACTCTTCACTCTTCACCAAATGCTCCGAAACCCTAGTGTTTATGGGCATTCCGAGGGGTGAAGAGTGCTCGGACACTCTTCACCCACTCTTCACCACTCTTCACCCTTCAGTTCTGGCTAATTTGCAATTCTCCTATCTGTCTTTCGCATCTGTTTCCGTTCCTGTCGGTGAAGAGTGGTGAAGAGAGGGTGAAGAGATAAAAACAACTCTTCACCCCTCGGAATGCCGATAAACACAGGGGTTTCGGACCGAAAGGTGAAGAGTGAAGAGTATTTCAGAGTAGAGTTGCTATACTTTTTATAAAGCGTACGAATTTATAAAGCCTGCGGCTTAGAGCTTGCTGCCATAGCACAAGTCGCCGGCATCGCCGAATCCTGGCACGATATATTTATGCTCGTTCAAGCCCTCATCAATAGAGGCACACCAGATGGTAGTCTTGTCCTCAGGGAAGGTCTTCTTGACGTGCTCAATGCCCTCAGGTGCAGCGAGAACACAGGCAATGTGGATATGTTTAGGATTGCCCTTGGTGAGGAAAGCCTTCATGCCCATCTCCATGCTGATACCTGTGGCAAGCATAGGGTCGGCAATGATGAGCACCTTATCCGTAAGATCTGGTGTAGCGAGGTATTCGATATGTACGCCCACCTCAGTATGCTCCTTGTTGGTATACTCGCGATAAGCACTCACAAAGGCATTGCCAGAGTGGTCGAAAATATTGAGGAAACCTTCGTGGAAAGGAAGTCCGGCACGGAAGATCGTACCGATGACAATCTTTTCGGTAGGAAGATTAACCTGGGCCACACCGAGCGGTGTAGTCACCTCAGTCTTTTCGTAATTAAGAGTCTTTGATATTTCAAAGGCCTCATACTCACCGATTCTCATAATGTTGTTGCGGAAGAGCAATCGGTTCTTTTGATAATCGCAGTCACGCATCTCTGCCAGATAGCGGTTGATGATGCAATTGTGCTCGCTCAGATTATTTATCTTCATATAGCTGTAGTTTTTCTGCAAAGATATAATAAATCTCGGAAACGGCAAAATGTTTGGGCAATTATTTTCTCTCTGGAGGAATGAAAGAACATGTTACTATCTTATTTTTCCTTCAAATACCCTCTTATATATAAATAGGTGTAAATCTCTGCTTGTTTTTCTTTAAGCAGAGATTTTTTGCAAAGTCAACGTGGCAAATGTCGGTCGAATCGGCTTTTTTTAAGTTCTTTAACCTAAAAAGCTTTTAAAAAGAAAGAATAATACCTAAGAATCTTTGCTATAAAACATATTTTTCGTAACTTTGCGGCGGTTTTGGGAGAATGATGATTTCTTCTGTCAACCAAGGTAAAAAGGTAAAGAGAAATTATTCACAACTTAAATACATTTAAAATAAAATGGCAAAGTTTG
>DAWDAD010000050.1:0-20849 GCA_052356385.1 Prevotella sp. | reverse complement strand
CTAAGGCTAAGAAGGAAGCTGGCGAGGATGTAAAGGCATTCCTGGCTGAGAAGGAACAGGAATACACCGACAAGTTCGCTAATCCATATCAGGCTGCTCAGTATGGCTACATCGATGATGTCATCGAGCCACGCAATACCCGTTTCCGCATCTGCCGTGGTTTGGCTCAGCTCGCAACCAAGCGCCAGAGCTTGCCAGCTAAGAAGCATGGCTGCATGCCAATGTAATGATATAATTAAACATTAGAATAAATGGATAAGAATATTTATGCTGCGATTGCCATGGCACTCTATGAGTACCAGGGCAATAACGTACACGACAAGGAGCCTGGCATCATTACGATCAAGCCACGTCAGACGATGTGGAACGCCAAGTTCTTGAGTTTAACAGCTAAACCATAATGTAAAAGAAATGAAAGAGTTTAAATATACAATTGACGGAAAAGAATACAAGGTTCAGATTGACGCTGTTGAGGGTAACATAGCAAGCGTGAACGTAAATGGCGAAGCTTACAAGGTTGAGATGGAACAGGAAGCTGAACCAGAGAAGAAGAAGGTAGTGCTCGGTCAGCCTGCTGCATCTGATGATGCTGAGGCTACTCCAGCTGCCAACGTAAATACAGCCAACGCTGTAAAGGCTCCTCTCCCTGGTACTATCACCAGCATCGAGGTGGCTGTTGGTCAGGAAGTTAAGGCTGGCGATACAGTTGTCGTTCTCGAGGCTATGAAGATGCAGAACAACATCGAGGCTGAGAAGGATGGCAAGGTTACAGCTATCTGCGTAAAGCCTGGTCAGGCTGTACTCGAAGAGGATGCTCTCGTGGTTATCGAGTAAATCAAGAATTCGAGAATTATACTTCCTGATTCGGGAACTTATAATTCGAAAATTTATAAAGAATATCAAAGGTCGCAAGCTGTTAATAGTTTGCGACCTTTTTCTATATATGTACAAATCCCGCAGGACCGTTCAATCTCTGTCCTTTGGTCCTTACATATTTCAGAAACTCAACCACTACGGGGTTCTTGGGCTTTCCTGCCGTAACGAGATAGAGATTTCTAGCCGGTGGCGTAGGATATTTTCCTTGAGCGATGGCATCCATCAGTTCATCCAGGGTATCATAGAATTTCTCATCCTCATCCAGCTTCCCGTTTCCATTCACATCTATCGGAATGATGGCAATACCCTTCGTAGGCTTATGCGTCTTGTCATTATAGGCATAACCGATATTGTTGAATCCGATGCCGTTCACATCCTTCTGCAAGGTCTCGGCAACGCCCGGATCTCCAAACACGCCCGTTCCCTTCAGGTCTTCCTGTTTCTTGCCAAGAAAGGCAGCCCATGTTTCAGCAGCACCACAGGCATCACTTCGGGTATAGACATTCAGTTTCGTCTTTCCTTCCCAAATCGCCTTAGCCTGCTTCTGACTCAATCCTATCTTCAGCAACTCGCGATATACGGGGTTATTGGCGTTGATGGTTGCCACCACGGCATCCTTCGCCACAGCATACGCCAAAGCCCCTTTCTCCTTCTCCTGCGGTTTCAGTTCGCGGCTCACCATCGCAATATCCACCTGGTCGGCAAGCACATCAGTAATGCCCTTTCCCGCTCCACCTGCAGAAATATCAATATCTACATCGGGATGAAGTCGATGAAACTCATCCGCCCACTGTATCGCCAGGGGATAGAGAGCGAAAGCACCCGACAGGGTGATGTATCCACTCAGCACCTTCTTGCCATCCGCATCCCGCTTCACCTCTCCCCTGTTTCCGCAACTCACTAACAGTAAGGAAGTTCCTATCAATATGATTCCAATGATTCTCTTTCTCATATCTATACCTTATTATATATATTACTAACTGGCTGCAAAGGTATAAAGATTATCCTGAAGGAGCAATACCACGTTCGTACCATTCTCATATACCACACATAGGGTATGCAATTACCCTACATGGGGTATTGTTTTGCTGCCAAAATCGCCGTACCTTTGCACTCGAAAATATGAAGTATCAAACTTCAGAAAACAAGAAGTATTAACTTGGAGGATTACACCTTATTATATAGAGGGGTATGAATCACAAAATATAGGAGATAAGGACATGAATACAATGTTTGCTCATGAGACTCATACACAGCTCGACACCAAGAACTTGAATGTCTATATCAATGGTGCCCAGATTCTGAAGGATGTGAACGTTCGCATCCCTAAGAACAAGATTACCTGCATCATCGGTCCTTCCGGTTGTGGAAAATCTACACTCCTCCGTACCTTCAACCGATTGAACGACCGGGTGGAAGGTCTGAAGATGAATGGCGAAGTGAACCTGGGTGAGAACAATATCCTCAAGGCTAGCAGCAGCAAACTCTCTGAGGTACGCCGCAACATCGGTCTCGTTCCTCAGCGCCCATGCCCTCTTCCTATGAGTATCTACGACAATGTGGCTTATGGTTGCCGCATCCATGGTATCAGAAACAAGAAGAAGCTGGACCATATCGTAGAGCATTATCTGAAATCAGTAGGCCTTTGGGAGGAAGTGAAGGATAGACTGAAGAGTCCGGCTTCCAAGTTGAGTGGCGGTCAGCAGCAGCGTCTCTGCCTCGCCCGCAGTCTTGCCGTAGAACCAAGCTATCTCCTTGCTGATGAGAGCACTTCCGCCCTCGATCCTATCTCCAGCAAGAAAGTAGAACAGCTCTTCACGGAACTGAAGAAGGATTACAGCATCGTGATGGTAACCCACACCCTCCGCCAGGCACTCCGCATCGCCGACCATGTCATCTTCATGTATCTCGGCGAGGTCATCGAAGAAGGTAGCGCAGAGGAGGTCTTCCATCATCCGAAGCACGAACTGACACTGGAATATCTCAACGGCGCATTCAGCTAGAATATCAACATAAAATAAAACAATACGATTATGGCACAGATTATTGTAAACGACGAAAAGCAGGAAGTAACACTTCCTTTGACATTGACAGAACTCATCAAGATCAACAAGGTGTTCCAGCCAGAGATGGTAACCATCCAGGTGAACGAAGATTTCGCCGAGAAAGAGGACTACGAAAAGATCCAGCTCAAGGATGGCGACCGTGTAGATTTCCTCTACTTCATGGGAGGTGGTGCTTGCTAAATACGGCAGTATGAGCATAAACTGCTATACAAAGTAACTTTTTTTCTAAAGAAAAAAGACATAAAGTACAATAAATGGCTTATTGGATAGTTAATATATATAAGATTACGTCGGTCGTTAATGTACGTTTTTGTATCGTTGACGCATATCATAAGTCTAGTATTCATCCATAAAAGAAATCAGAAGAAAAAATGATAGATTTAACAGAAGAACAGATAGAAAGATACAGCCGCCACATCCTCCTTCAGGATGTAGGCCTCGAGGGGCAGGAAAAGCTCCTCAATGCCAAGGTGCTCATCATTGGTGCCGGAGGATTGGGTTCCCCAGTAGCCCTCTACCTCGCTGCGGCTGGCGTGGGACATATCGGTATCGTGGATGCCGATGTGGTTGACCTCAGCAACCTGCAACGACAGGTCATCCACCAGACCAAGGACTTGAACACCCCTAAGGTGGAAAGCGCCAAGGAGAAGATGATTGCCATCAATCCGGATGTGAAGGTAACAACCTACCATACCTTCCTCGCCTCAGACAATGCCGAGGAAATCATCAAGCCATGGGATTTCATCATCGATGGCACAGACAACTTCCCGGCGAAGTTCCTCATCAATGATGCCTGTGTGCGCTTGGGCAAGGCATTCTCGCATGGCGGCATCCTGAGATTCCAGGGTCAGACCTTCACCCATCTTCCAGGCACGGCTTGTTACCGCTGCTTCTTCAAGGAACCACCTCCAGCAGGCGCTGTTCCTACCTGTAGCCAGGCAGGCGTATTGGGTGCCATTGCCGGTATGCTCGGAACCATTCAGGCAGCAGAGGCTTTGAAGTACTTCCTCGGTGTAGGCGAACTGCTCACCGACCGATTGCTAACCTTCGATGCCAAGACGATGAACTTCCGCACCATCAAGGTGAAGAAGCGTGCATCCTGCGAAATCTGCGGCGACCACCCTACCATCGACCATCTCATCGATTACGAACAGGCAGCCTGCGATTTGAAGCACCACTAAGATTCAGTGATTATTTATTAGTGATTATTTTTGCTATAGCTTATGAAGATTAACGACGACGTAATCAAGGTTATTATCGAGCAAGCTAAGAAGGATGCGCCCATCGAGAGTTGCGGACTTCTGTTAGGCAAGGATGATGTGGTGACGGAAAGCTACTGGATGGAGAACATCGACCATAGTGAGGAGCATTTTTCCTTTGCTCCGAAAGACCAGTTTGCGGCTCTGAAATACGCCCGAAGCAAGGGCTTGAAGATTCTCGCCAACTGGCACAGTCACCCCGCATCACCTTCCCGCCCTTCGCAGGAAGACCTTCGGCTGGCTAACGATCCCAACATCCGTTATGCCATCCTCTCATTGCTCGACGGAAAGATTCACCTCAATTCCTTCAAGGTATTGAACGGAGAAGTGGTGGATAAGGAAGTTCACTTCGAACAAATTTAAAACGATACAAGAACATGTACAGAATACCTTCTACATTAAATGGAGACTTGGACTATACCCAGTCGCTCATCGACCAGTTCAAGGCGGGCGAGATTCAAGCTGGTCAGTTGAAGTCGAACCGCGTGCCTATGGGCATCTACGAGCAGCGCAAGAACCAGCACTATATGTTGCGCCTTCGCTGTGCCGGCGGTCTCGTCACCCCAGAGCAGCTTGCCAAGATTGCCTTCGTGGGTCACCAGCTCTCCACTTCGCATCTCCACGTTACCACCCGACAGGAGATTCAGATTCACAATGTTGATATCGAAGATGCCATTCCGGCTCTCAAGAAACTGGAAAAGGTGGGCATCTCCAGCGCAGGTGGCGGTGGAAACACCGTAAGAAACATGATGGTGGATGACCGCAGCGGACTCACCGCCGAAGAGGAGTTTGATGTCTATCCATACGTAGAGGAACTCACCTCCCGACTCATCGCCGAGAAAGATTCGTTCACGATGCCTAGGAAATACAAGGTGGCGATAGATACCAGTGTGGCTACAGCCAACTACTCCTACATCGCCGACCTGGGTCTGCAGGCACGCATCAAGGAAGGACAGCGAGGATTCAGAGTGCTCATCGCCGGTAGTGCAGCCAGCAATGCTCACACCGGTTGGGAGGTATTCGACTTCCTTCCCGAGAAGGATCTCTACCGTGCTGCCAAGGCATTGAAAAACTGGTTCCATAAATACGGAAACAGAAGAAACCGCCACAAGGCACGCATGAGATACGTGTTCTATAAATACGGAACAGAAGAAGCCAAACGATTGTATCTCGAAGAGTTTGAAGAACTTAAGAAAGATGGTTCAATCGATTTCGAGGCTCCGGCTTTGCCATTGGAGCATCACAAGCCCAACTTCCCTCCACTTAAAGCTCCAACCGATTTCGAAACCTGGAAGCGCCGTTACGCCCACAAGCAGACCAATACCGAGGGGCTGAAGGAGAACCTCTGGTATGCCTACATCCCATTGCGCCACGGCAACAACTCCACGGATTTTTTCGCAGAAGTAGCCGAATATCTGGGTAACTATGGCAACGACGTAATCCGCTTCACCAAGAAAGAGCAGATTCAGGTACGCAATATCCCAGAGGAATATCTCACCAACATCTACGCCTTCTTCAAGAAACTGGGCGTCTATCAGATAGATTATCCTGTGGTGATTACCAACCTCACCTGCTGCACCGGCGCCGATACCTGCCGCCTGGGAATCTGTTTGCCAAAGGGTGCCATCGACGGCATTGCCAAGCAGCTTCTCAATAGCGATTTGAACCTCGATGCCATCCCTGACTTTGAGCTTCGCATGAACGGCTGTACCAACATCTGTGCGCTAGCCACCTGGGGAGATTTAGGATTTAGCGGACGTGTAGGACGAGTGGGCGATGACCCATATCCAGCCTACACCGTCTGGCTTCCGGTAAAGGGCAAGCACGAGATTGACCTGCAGCAGGGTTATATCGCCGCCAAGAAGATTCCGGCATTTGTTGAAGATTATCTCCGTGATGTGATAGCCGAACAAGCCAACTATGCCGATTATTACGAGTATGTGGCAAAGAGAGGCGTGAACATCGTGAAGGATCTGATTGCGAAATACAAGGAGATAGCTCCGTATTCGGAAGAGCCTGATACCTTCTTCGATTTCGGCGATGACGAGAAGTTCTCGCTCATCAAATACGGCAAGGCAGAGTGTTCTGCCGGACTCTTCGACATCATCGAAATCGACCAGGACACCATCAGAGAGAAGCGAAAGGAAGTAGAGCTATTGATGAGAAATACCCCGCAAGGCGTTCCGGCGGATTTGCAATCCGACGGCAAGCAAGAAACAAGCAAGATAGAGAAACTTCTCCACGACATCGTGTTCTCGGAGAACCGAATGCTCCTCGTTACCCGTGGTCTCGATCCTCGCACAGACGATGACGTCTATAATGGTTTCGAGAAGGAGTTCATCGCTGCCGGCATCATCCCGCAGAAGTTCAAGGTATTGACAGAAAAGGCAAGAAACAACGAATCATTGATAGCAGAGAAGCCATTGATCGATGAACTCGCACAGCTGCTCAATGACCTCTATCAGAACATGGATGATTCTTTGCAGTTTAAATTGCCAAGCGATAGTTCTCAGACGGATGCAAAAGATTTCAAGGAAAAGGACAATCAGAAAGAAAAATCCGTGGAATCCGTGAAATCCGTGTGCGTTTCCGAAAGCAAGAATGCCAATGATAAATCTGCGGTATCTGCGAAATCTGCGAGACAAAAAAACACAAACGAGAATGAACAAAAATCATCTGCGGGAGAAGCAGAAAGCATATCCCCTGATGTGAAGAAGGATTTCCGAGGCGTGATGTGTCCGATGAACTTCGTGAAGACGAAGATTGCCCTCACCCCTATGCAGAGCGGACAGATTCTTGAGATTCTCCTCGACGAAGGTGCTCCTATCGAGAACGTACCGGGAAGCGTGAAGAACGAGGGCCATACCATCCTCTCTACCGAGAAAGTAGAGAACTACTGGAAGGTTCTGATCAAAAAGAAATAAAATTCAATCTATGTCTATATGGACTATCTTCCAATAACGATTAAAATCGTCTCCGCCAACATACTCATCGTTGGCGGAGGGAAGGTAGCGACCCACAAGGCTCAGATTCTCGCACGCTTCACCGACCAAGCTACGGTGGTGGCACCAGAGATTACAGATGAGCTCAAGGCACTACCCTTCCAAACAAAAGAGAAGGCTTTCGAGCCGAGCGACCTGGATGGCGTGCAGCTCCTCTTCGTCTGCACAGGCGACCACGAGTTGAACCATCACATCAAACAGCTCGCTGCCCAGCGGCATATCCTGACAAGCGTCTGCGATGATCCGGCACAGTGCGATTTCATCTCGCCTGCCATCTATCGCAACGACAATCTCACCATTGCCGTGGGGAGCGATTCGAGAGATGTGAAACGAAGCATCCGAGTAAGAAACAGAATAAAAGAGTTGATAGAAAATGATACATTACAAATCGATTGACCAAAGCCAGTTCGCTGAAGGAACCGACATCAAGGAGCAGGAAAGAGTCTTCGATGATTTTCTACAAGATACACTCTTGGAAATACAAGGAAGTCATATCAACAAGACAAACAGAATTCCCTATAATGTTCATATCAGCAACCAGCCCGATGAGGAAGTTCCTTATATCTTCCTGAAGACCTGCAACCGCAGCGAGATATATTACGGTGAAGGCGAAGTTCCCGATGAGGTGGCTCGCCATCTCTTCCGTGTAGTATCGGGCTTGGAATCAGCCATCGTTGGCGAAAGAGCCGTTCAGGGACAGGTAAAGGAGGCATATTACACCGCCAAGGCGCAGCGCCCGTTGGCAGCCGAACTCCATCGCCTTTTCCAAAGCGCATTGCAGGTAGGCAAGCGGGTTCGCAACGAAACCGAGATTTCTCATGGTGCCGTATCCCACAGTCTCGCAGCCCTGGAGATTATTGAATCTTTAGGAAATGTAGATGTAAGGAATGCGAGAATCACCCTCATCGGTGTCAACAAACTGACCAGCGATATTCTGAAGTTCCTCCAGAACAAAGGAGCCAGAATGGTGTTCCTCGCCAACCGCAGTCAGATCAAGGCACATTACCTTGCCGATCCGCTCGGCATCAAGGTATATACCCTCGATGAGAAACAGGAGTTCCTGGCACACACCGATATCCTCATCAGCGCCACCTCAGCCCCTCATCTCATCATCCGCAAGGAAGACATCCCAGAGCAGAAACGCCTGCTCGCCATCGACCTCGCCTTCCCCCGTGACATCGATTCCCGCCTCAGCGAACTCCCCCACGTGCAGCTCTACAACATCAGAGACGTGGAGAAGAAGGTGCGCGAGAACATCGAAGTGAGAGGAGCCGAAGTAGAGAAAGCCGAAGCCATCATCGAAGAAGAGATTCAGGAGATGCAGGAGGCTTTAGAAAGGAGAAAGAAATATATTTCATAATAATTTTATTCATAAACTTAACCGACATTTTTAAAAGATGAATAAAAAGATTAGAGTCATAGCAAGAGGCAGTCGTCTCTCCCGACTGCAAGTAGAGGAGGTTTTCAAGAACTTCCCGGAACTCGCCTACGAGATCAAATACCTGGAATCTTACGGCGACAAGAACCAGCAGATTTCACTCCTGAATGGTGAAGCTCCTGCTGATATCTTTACGAGAGAACTCGACGATGCCATCCGTCAGGGGGATGCCGACATTGCCATCCATTCAGCGAAAGACCTGCCTTATCCTCTGCCTGAGGACATCGAGGTCATCGCCCTCTTCCCTGCTTTCGACACCACCGATTCGCTCGTGAGCAGAGACCACAAGAAACTGGCAGAACTCCCTGCCGGCAGTATCATCGGAACCAGCAGTCCGCTTCGCAAGAAGGGTTTAAGCGAATTACGTCCAGACCTGATCATCAAAGGAATACGTGGTTGTATTGAAGAAAGAGTTCAGCAGGTGAAAGATGGCAAATACGATGCTGCCATTGTAGCTACCTGTGCCCTGAAGCGACTCGGCATGGAGGATGAAATCGCCGAAGTGCTTCCTTTCCCAACCCATCCATTACAGGGCTTCCTTGCCATCACCGCTAAGAAAGGAAGCCAAGCTTTGCAGCAGGCATTCGCTTCCAAAAGCATTCTCGATAAGCAAGGCACCGTATCCCTCGTCGGCTTCGGTCCTGGCGACCCGGACCTCCTTACCATCAAGGCAGCGAAAGCCATTGATGCCGCCGACATCATCTTCTACGACGACCTCATCGACGATTCTTATCTGACAGATAAGAAAGCCGAGAAGATCTACGTGGGCAAGCGTGCCGGCTATCATCACAAGGAGCAGGCAGACATCAACCGTCTTCTGCTCGAAGCAGCACGAGAGGGCAAGAACGTGGTTCGTCTGAAAGGTGGCGACCCGATGATCTTCGCCCACGGCAGCGAGGAAATCGAGTACCTGGAGAGCAATCTGATAAAAGTGAATGTCATCCCAGGCATCACCACAGCCTCAGCCCTTGCAGCATCCCAGAAAATCAGTCTCACCCATCGTGACTTCTCATCAAGCGTAGCCCTGGTCAGCGGTCATACTCCGCAGCCCGTAACTCCTGATGCAGAAACCCTGGTATATTACATGGGCGCCAAACAACTGCAGACCATCGCTACCCAACTCATCGACAAGGAGGGCTGGGCATTCAATACTCCTGTTCTCCTCACCTACAACGTGAGCCGCCCAGACGAGCAGACCTTCGAGACCACCCTCTGGAATCTGAGAAACGGAGAGATGCAGAATCTCCCTACTCCATTGATTGCCCTCATCGGCTACGTGGCAGGTCTGAAGCATCATCAGGCATCGGACATCAAGCCAACGCTCTATACAGGTACTCTCCCAGCGATAGAGAAGCGCAAGGCTGATTACACCTATACGCCGCTGATAGAGATCAACCACGACAACACCTACTTTTCTTCTAAATACGACGATAATGGTTGTTATAGATTTTACAAAGGAAAAGGGGCTATTTTGAGATCAGAATATGAAGGAGATGAAGAAGCAGAATACTTTCTCTTTACAAGCCAATATAGCGTTGACCCGACACTTGACTACTATCCTGATCTACTCGAAGTACAAGAAGACCATGTGTTTATCGCCATTGGTAACACCACAGCAGAGGCTTTGCACCGAGCAGGCATCAAAAATGTGATAAAGGTAGAGAAAGACAATCGCTACGGAGTGATAGAATGGTTCAAAAAAGAAAAAGAGAAAATTGATAAAGCTAAGCCACGGTACGAATTGATTGAAAAGATGTCAAAAAAACTACCATGTAAAGAAAGCAATGCCCTTTTTGACAAGGAAGCTGATTTCCTAACATGGTATGAAAACAATTACATCTTCTATCCACACTCATCCTTGTCTTCAGAGACCATTACTTTGGCCTTGCAGGAATTGGGGTTCAACGTAACGAGCGTCATCGCCTATAACAATGAACTCCCGAACCATCCGCGCCGTGTGAATCCCAACCATTTCAAGCGCATCGTCTTCACATCGCCTTCTACCATCGACAACTTCATCAAGCTGTATGGCAAGTTGCCTGAGAACACCGAGTTCATCACCCGTGGTCCTATCACGCAGGATCATTTGGAAGAAATATTAAATAAATAGATTGCAAAGAATCAAAACAGACATAGATATGAAAAGATTTAGAGAATTACGTAAAGACCAGGCTACTCGCGACAAGTATGCCGATGTATCATTGAGTGCCGCCGACTTCATCTACCCTTACTTCGTAGTAGAGGGCGAGAACCAGAAGGAGGAGATTTCCACCATGCCAGGCATCTATCGCTTCAGCATCGATACCCTTCTGAAGGACATTGAGGAAATCAAGAACCTCGGCATCAACAAGGTGCTCCTCTTCGGAGTGATTCCTGATGAGCAGAAGGATGAACGAGGCAGCGCTGCCTATGCCGATGATGCCCTCATCGCCCGTGCCGTGAAAGCCATCAAGGCTGAATTTGGCAAGGACATCATCGTCTTCACCGACGTCTGCCTCTGCGAATACACCAGTCATGGTCATTGCGGACTCCTGCATCATCACGATGTAGATAACGATTCCACCCTCCCATTGCTCGCCGAAGAAGCCTACGTTCATGCCAAGGCAGGTGCCGACTTCGTAGCACCTTCAGCCATGATGGACGGACAGGTGGAAGCCATCAAGAACCGTCTTCGTGAAGGTGGTCTCGACAAGCAATGCAAAGTATTGGCTTATTCTGCGAAATACGCATCAGCCTTCTATGGTCCATTCCGAGATGCAGCCGATTCAGCTCCAAGTTTCGGAGACAGAAAGAGCTACCAGATGGACTTCCGCACCCACGACCAGGGTCTCGATGAGATTGCAGCCGATATAGAAGAAGGAGCCGACTGGACAATGGTGAAGCCAGCGATGCCATATCTCGACATGATAGCCCGAGGCGTAGAGAAGTTCCCAAATATCCCGATGGTAGCCTATCAGGTAAGCGGCGAGTATTCGATGCTGAAGGCAGCCGCCAAGCTCGGCTATCTGGATGAGAGCCGTGTAGCATTCGAGAGCCTCATCGCCATCAAGCGTGCCGGTGCCCAGTACATCATCACCTATTATGCCAAGGAGATTATTGAAAAAGCAGAAGAGTGGCACCTCAAAATAGGATAAATGTCCCCCTCTCGTCCCCGTTCCCAGCGATTCCATCGCTGGTCCCCCTTTTTAAAAAAACAAGAACATGAAAGAAAGAAAAAACTCAGCCGCCGCTTTCGAGCAGGCAAAACAGATAATACCTGGCGGAGTCAATTCGCCAGTAAGAGCATTGAAGAGCGTGGGAACCACCCCGCTCTTCGTCCGTGACGCCAAGGGTCCATACATCTACGATATCGATGACAACAAGTTTATCGATTTCTGCATGTCATGGGGCGTCTTTATTCTAGGTCATAACAACGACAAGGTGAGCCAGGCAGCATCCGATGCCATCTTCCACGGAAGCAGCTTCGGCATCCCTACCCTTGCCGAAACCACCCTTGCCGAGAAGGTAAGAGAATCCTTCCCATCCATGGAGCGCCTTCGCTTCGTTAACAGCGGAACCGAGGCTACCATGTCAGCCATCCGCGTGGCTCGTGGCTTCACCGGTCGCGACATCCTCGTTAAGTTCGAGGGCTGCTATCATGGTCATGCCGACCATCTTCTGGTAAGCGCCGGATCTGCCGTAGCCAAACTCAACAATGCATCATCAGCAGGAGTACCAGCCGGTTTCACCCAATATACCGTGGTACTGCCCTACAATGATACCGAGGCTTTGGAGAAGTATTTCGCCAAGAATGGCGACAAGGTAGCTGCGCTCATCATCGAACCGGTAGCCTGCAACATGGGCGTGGTTCCTCCAACCCGAGAGTTTATCGAGGCAACCCGCAAGGTAACCCAGGAGCATGGCGCCATCCTGATATTCGATGAAGTCATCACCGGTTTCCGTCTTTCTTATGGCGGTGCCCAGAAGCGATTCGGCATCACTCCGGATATGACTACCGTAGGAAAGATCGTTGGTGGCGGATTCCCTGCCGCAGCCTTCGGAGGTAGAGCCGATATCATGAGTGTTCTGGCTCCTGAAGGTCCGGTTTATCAGGCAGGCACCCTGAGTGGCAACCCGGTAGCAATGGCTGCCGGCTACGAAACCTTGAAGCAGTTGGGCGAACCGGGCGTTTACGAACTCCTCGAAGAGCGCAGCAACCGCTTCCTCTCCCGTCTTGAGAAGATAGTAGAAGGCAAGGGTATTCAGGTGAACCACATAGGCACCATGTTCACGATGTTCTTCAACGACCAGCCTGTGCGCAACTTCCAGGATACGAAGAAAAGCGACCAAGAACGTTTCGCCCGCTATTTCCGCAACATGCTGGATCGTGGCATCTACGTAAGTCCATCGCAGTTTGAGGGCAACTTCATCTCTCTCTGCCACACCGATGAGATTCTCGACTACGTATTGAAGTCGATAGAAGAAAGTATCGAATAGAAAAGATTTGTATAACAAGAAAGTAAAGTCACAATACTCAGCACCATCTGCCGGATATTGTGACTTTTTTTCAGAATAGAACTTTGCAGGTGGTTCAGGAACGGGCTGAAAGCCCAAATGCTCCTAGCCCAGGGCAGCACCCTGGGTACACTCGCAGTCGGCAATGCGCCTTGTAAGGGCAAAAGCTTTAAAAAGAGTTCCACCTATAATATATTCCCCAGCTCTGACACTCGGAATAGGATTCTAGCGCCCCCGCATTTCACGGGGTCGCTAGAACTAAAATACAGAATATCAATTTCATAATAAGCTAATCTCACTTACAAATTCCGTCTTTATTCCTCTTTATATGCCTCATACTCCTCACGAGAGATTGAAGTCTCTGGGTCAACAATCAAAACTTCATCATAGGTCAAGCCATAGAGATGATAGAAAAACAATATGATGGCATTGACATTTATGCTAAAACAGAAATCCACTATTAGATGAAATCAAAGCTGATTTCGAAAAGTCGGCAAATGATTTAAAAGAGAAATAGTTTCTTGCAAATCCCAAATAAAATTGGTTATAAAGCAGCATATATTCAAGGCTTTTGCCCTTACAGGGCGCAAGGGGGACAACGCCTTAATACCCAGGGTGTTGCCCTGGGCTAGGAGCTTCTGCCCTTTCAGGGCGTGCCGCTGTTTTGCAGTAGCATCACCCCATCCTCTTCTACATTATTATAAAAAGGACTGCCCTTTTTGCTCTGCCAATCCTTCATCGAATACACAATCGGGTGAATCATCTGATTGATTTGCCATCCCAATTCCCAAAGAGGATAGGTGTAATTATCATGATCCTGCTCATCTATCTTATCCTTGTTCAGAAGCACCAGGATGTCCCAGTCGGAATCTGCTTTAGCATCCCTTCTAGCCCTTGACCCAAAAAGGATAACCTTGGCATCTTTCGGCATAATCGACTCCGCTTTCTTCTGAATCGACTTGAGTACCTCATCTTCAAGATGTTCCCTTGTTATTGTCGTCATAACACTATCATTTTAATTACACCGCAAAAATACGAAAAAGAATTGAAACTAACAAATATTCTGAGAGATATTTGCTTTTATTCTTTCCTCTTTACCCAAACCTTGTGGCTGCCGCTGCCCATCCAACCTATCGGCGAAGTACCATCTTTGATAAAATCCATCAATTATGTAAAAAGAATCTACTTTTTGTGATTTTTCTTTTCAAAAAGTTTGTTTTATCAAAGAATCTTTGTATCTTTGCAGCAACAGAACTCGTTTGCATCCCATTAGAACTGCAAGCGAGTCATTTTTTATATATAAGACATATGAATCAGAGACCAAGAACCATACAAGAACAATTGACCAGACTCAAAGAAAAGGGAATGGAATTCAATGATGAACAAATTGCTATTTCATATCTAGCAAGGATTAGCTATTTTCGCCTAAAATACTATTGGGTGGATATGTTGGATATTAATACTAGGCATTTCGTCAATGGTACAAGTTTTAATACAATCATAGACCGATATGAGTTTGACAAAAAGTTGCGCAATATTCTTTTTGGAGCAATTGAAATCCTGGAAGTGGGATTACGTACAAAATTCATAACAACTCTTTCGTTGGCAACAAATACAGGATTATGGTATTTGGATAATTCCCTTTTTGAAAACCAGCAGTTTCACACAAACCTGGTGCTGGATATGAAATATGAGTTCGCTCGAAACTCAGATCCTTTTGTTCGACAGTATATTTTAGACCATCCCGATTGGGACAAAAATACATTGTCCGGAGCTAATCCTGACGCGTGGATGATTTTTGAAACTGCTACATTTGGAACTCTATCTAAGATGTACAAAAACCTATTGAATCAATCTCCATTAAAATCAAGAATAGCAAATGAATTTGGTTTATATTCTGCCCGAGAACTTTCAAGTTGGTTAGAAGCTATTTCTGTCTTACGAAATATCATTGCCCACCATTCAAGAATATGGTATAAGATATTTTCTAAGAAACCGACAAATATAAGCCATCATAGGAATGAATGGATGCATTCAAACTTAACAGAGCACCAGCGTAAACGTGCGTTTGGCGTAATATCCTGTCTTTTATATCTGTGTAATGCTATATGTCCAAACAACACTATCAAAAAGGATATAAAGGAACTTTTTGCTTCATACCCAAACATTCCTATTTTTATGATTGGCTTCACAAGAGCATGGGAAGAAAATCCTATTTGGAAATAAATATCTCAAATAAAAAAGAGCTGTCATCTGTGGTAACTATCATAAATGACAGTTCTTATATTCTAAGCTTTTGCCCTTTACCTTTACGCTATGTGCTGGTGAACGTTGGTTTTGGGCATGCATGTATTATACAAGAGCAGAAATACGACTCTAATTTACATAAGAAAAAACAAATCTTTTTTCTCTAAACTAATGTCACTATTGCCACGCTTTCTGATAACACTCTGGTATTTAGCGTTTTAAGTGTGGCAATAAGGGCATTTTTTATTGTCACCTATTGCCACACTCCTGTTTTTTATTCTTTCCTCTTTACCCAAACCTTGTGGCTGCCGCTGCCCATCCAACCTATCGGCGAGGTTCGGTCGGCGGTGATTTCCTTCAGTTCCATAGAGGCAGAAGTGCGGCTCAGGTTGTTGATGGAGGCATAATCGCCTAGGGTGAGGACTCCGTTCTTCTCTATCACCTCCAGGGCACGGGCGATGCGCTCTTCCCTGGAATAGAGCTGCTTGCGAATCACCTTTACACCACCCATATCACGCTCCAGGTCACGATCGGTTTCTCGCTTCACCTCCCTGATAAACTCAGGAGATGCCTTGAAGTTGATGTCCTTCACGCCCACCTTGCGATACGTCATCTTATCATCTGCACTCTGCATTTCCGTAGGCTTATCGTCCTCGAAACCGAGGGAGAGGGAGAAGGTGCCGATGCCTTCCAGATTCACATTGTAGCCCATGGAGAGCATTTCTACCAGCATATCAGCCACATCCAGCAACACAGCCTCCGTGGTACTTTCCGAAATACCACGATGGTAGCCCTGCATCCTCTTGATGAACTCTTTTCTGGATAGTGTCCGGCTGGTCACTATCTTGGGATAAACCTTACGCTTGCCTGTGTTATGAACATCGGGCATCTCTTGCAACTTGTACTTTGCCATGACGATTCCTTTCTTATAAAGATTGTTATCACTCCTTATTGCAACAGCCACTATACCTAAGTGATTTCTTATTCACCATTCAGCATAATGGTTCCCGTCTCTAAGGATAATTGTTACTAACCCTAAGGATAATTGTTACTAACCCTAATAGAAATCTCCGTTCAATAGTATTGAACCTACATTCAAAAGTATTGAACGCACATTCAGAAGTTCTGAACGTACATTCAAAAGTAATGAACGAAACTTTCTACTAGGCAAAGATACAACTTTATCCTATATTAACCAAGACTTTTCCTGAATATCTTCACTTTTCCATTCATAATTCTTCGTTTTTTGACCCTATTTCTTTGCGTATCCCAAATAATAGTGTTAACTTTGTAGTCAGATTGCAAACCAAAGGTCAAAGGATTGCAAGCCAAAGGCAAATGGATTGCAAGCCAAAGACAAAGCAAAAGACTAAGATTAGACATTCTTATGAGTATGAAAATATTAGCAACCAGCGACTGGCACCTGGGCAACCTGTTTCACGGCAACGACCGTCTGCCTGAACACAAGCATTTCCTGAAATGGCTCCTGGAACAAATCGCTGAACAGAAACCCGATGCTCTCCTCATCGCAGGAGACATCTTTGATAACGGAAATCCATCGGCAGCGGCACAGACCGTTTATTACGAGTTTCTTGCCGATGCTACCCAACTGTGCCCTAACATGCAGGTCATCATTACCGCCGGCAACCACGATTCAGCCAGCCGACTGGAGGCTCCCCGTCCGCTGCTCACCCGATACCACGTGGAAATAAGAGGAAACGTAAGGAAAATCTGGCAGCAGGGAGAAAGCAAGGACGAAGGGAACGGAAAGGAAACAGATGATAAGACCGGCGGACATTGGATCTATTCCTTCGATGACCTCATCATCCCCGTAACCAACGAGGAAGGAGAAGAAGTCATCATCCTCGCCGTACCTTTCCTAAGAAGCGATGTGGTGCAGAACGCCAGTTACTCGCAGGGAGTCAACGACTTTCTGAGAGAACTGACGGCTGAGGCTCGAAAGAAATACCCGGGCAAGAAGTGCATCATGATGGCACACATGTACGCCAAGGGTTCGGATATCGCCAAGAAAGATGCGAGCGAGAAAATCATCATCGGCGGACAGGAGGAAGTGGACCTGGAAGGATGGAACGAACATCCCGACTATATGACTTGCGGACACATCCACAAACGCCAACATATCTGGAACACCGACTGGGCAAGATATACGGGAAGTATCCTCCCGATGTCGTTTGCCGAGAAAGACTACACCCACGGAATCGACCTCATCACCATAGAACACGGAGAAGAGGAAGAAGGAAAGGAAACCGGCAAGAGCAAGGAATGGAAAGTAGATTTCCTGGAATACAAGCCGCAGCACTCCCTTCGCATTCTGCCCGAAGACGAGGAGGAACTGACCTTCAAGAAATGGCAGAAGCTCATCAATTCTGAACTTTCAGAAAGAACCGACGGCGAACTGAGCGACCACTTCGACTACGTGATGCTGAAGGTGAAACAGGAAAAGCTATCCAGCGATGACATCAAGGAACTGGAGAAACTCGTCAACGAAAAGGATGCCGTGCTCTGCAAAATCCAGCGAATCATCCCACAACTGGACCTCTCCACCATACAGGGTTCCCAGCACATCACCAGCATCGAAGACATCATCAACCGTCCTCCGCTCGATACGCTGAAGGAAGCCTTCGCCATCAGGCACAACGCTCCGATGAACGAAAGACAGGAGAAAATGTTATCCGATTTATTAACGACATCATCATTATGAAATTCCTACAACTCGAAATACTCAACCTCGCTTCGCTTGACAAACAGGGAGGCGAGGTCATCAACTTTGAAGAAGGTGCCTTAGGCGAGAGCACCATCTTTAGCATCGTAGGTCCGACGGGCAGTGGCAAGTCTACCCTACTCGACGCCATCTGCCTTGCCCTCTACAACCGCGCCCCTCGCTACCCTAGGAAGAAAGGAGACAAGAACCAGAACATCGAGATTTTCGGAGCCACAGATGCCAGCGAAAACAACCGACTGGCTCCTACCGACAGTAGAAACATCCTGACCCGTGGCAAGAAGGAAGGCTACAGCAAACTCACCTTCCTTGCCAACAACGGCAGCATCTACCGCGCAGAATGGCACGTCAGATTCCAAAGGGTACGCTACGAGAACGCCAAGACTGCGCTCTATAAAATCACGAGAAACGGAGAAGAGATAACAGAGGAAGCTGCCGACTGGAACGAACTGCCGAACATTATCGGACTCGACTACGACCAGTTTCTCCGCACCGTGCTCATCGCCCAAGGCTCGTTTGCCAACTTCCTGACGGCAAAGGAAAACGAGCGGTACGAACTCCTGGAAAAACTCATCGGATGCGAGGAAACTTATACGAACATCGCTACTGAAATCAAAAAAGCGAAAGACCAGGCAACGGATGCCTACAACCAGATGGCAGCATCGGTGGAAGCCGTAAAACAGAACCTGCTGAACGATGAAGAACTCGCCCAACTGCAGGAGGAAATTGCCCGTCTGGAAAAGGCTGAGAAGGAACTCGACAGCCAGTTGCAAGCCATCTCGAAAGACCTGCAATGGTTTGAGGAAAACGATAAGCAAATAAATCAAATCGCTACCTGCCAGACAGATATGGAGCAAGCAACAAATGCCATCAAAGAGATGCAAGCCCAGATTCTCCGTCTGCAGTTGCACGATGAAGTACAGCCTGCCGTCAACCTGCTGCAGGAAGTAGAGCGACAGACGCAAAGCATCCACGAACAGGAAGAAAACATCCTGAAAGCGGAAGGAAACATCAAAAATCAAGAGTCTGCCATCAGCGAAAGCGAGAAAACTCTAGACAGTCTGAAGGAAGCAGTCGGCAAGGCACAGGAACAGCTGGAAAAGGCCCTGCCGGTCATCGCTGAAGCAAGGGCGCTGAAAACAAAAATGGAAGCGGCAATGCCGAATCTGAAAGAAAAGAAAGAGGCATTGGAGTTGGCGCAGAAAGAGAATCAAACTGCCCTAAAAGACGTGGAGGAAAACGCCCGAAACATCCAAAAAAGGGAAGCTGAAACGGAGAAAGCGAACCTTGCCCTCAAAACGACAAAGGAAGAGATTGCCAAGCAGAAACAGATTCTGCAGGAAGCGACACAAGCCGCAGAACAGACCTGGGAGAAGGAAAAGAGCAAGACTGCCGGACAAAACATAGAGGAACTGCAGAACAGCAAGACCATAGCCGACAGAAAACTGCAAGATGTCCAGCAAGCCATCAAGGTTGTGGCTCATCTCGATGCTGCCACAGCAGAAAAGCAGAAGAATAAGGAGCGGATTCTAGTCTTGGGCAAGAGAAACGCGGAGATAGATGAAGCGCTAGGCAAGTTGACCATCGAGGCGCTGACCCAAGAGACCCTGACGTTGCGAAATGCCTACACCCTGATGGTAAGTGAAAAATGGGAGATTCATCGTGCCAACCTGACCGAAGGCAAGCCTTGTCCGCTCTGTGGCAGCACGACCCATCCTTATCATACCGACAACAGACAGTTTGAGGAAGCCACCACAGAACTCTCGCAACTTCTGAAAGTCAAGGAGGATCTGCTGAAACTGCAGCAGAAACAGGAGAAGAACCTTTCCGGCGAGAGAAAACAGAACGACGGCGAAGTACAGACGCTCCAGAAACAACAGAAAATACTGTCGGGTGAAATCGCAACTTACGAAGAGGAATGGAAGGCGCTCATCGCCCAGTATCCAAAGATTCCGAAGGCAGAGGCAGAACTGAAATCGCTCTTGCCTATCTATGAAAACAAGGCGAAAGATGCGAGCAGCAAACTGAGCCTCTTTAACAAGATTCAGAAAGAGATAGAACGGCTGACCCAACTCAAGGATAAGGCTGTAAAGGATGAAGCTGCGTATGAAAGCAAGGCTTCAACAATACTGAATGAAGTCCAGGAAAACACTTCAATATGTACCACAAAACTGGCTGAGCAAAAAGCACTTACCATCAACCTCATCTCGCAGCAAAAGAGTAAGGAGGAGGCTTACGGGAAAGCCCTTCAGACATGGAATAGCGCCAAGAAGGAAATGGAGGAATGGCAGGAGAAATACAAGCAGATTCTGAATGGCGAAGAACCTGATGCGGCTGAACAAAGACTGATAGCAGCAAAGGATGAGGCAACGAAAGCAGCAGATAACCAGAACGAGAATATCAACAAACTGAAGGCTGAACTCGCCAACAGTAAAGGTTCACATCAGACCATGCTGTCTCAGAACAAGACGATGAAAGAGAATCTGCTGGCGAAGGAAAAGGAACTCGACCTTTGGATTGAGGAATATAACAAGCAGCTTGAAGAAAAGAGCATCGAAGGAAAAGACTCCGATGAGACTGATTCTAAAGAAAGAGGCATCGAACCACCATTCATCGACCGAAATACCATCCGGGAGATGCTTCACTCTACCGAAGACTGGAATGCCATCCGTCGGGAAAAGGACGAAAAGGAGAAAGCCGTGGCTTCAACTACTGCCCTTTACCAGA
>DAWDAD010000049.1:0-21033 GCA_052356385.1 Prevotella sp. | reverse complement strand
AAACTGTGTTAAACTACTTTTATTGTAGCTTGACACAGTTTAGTTTACACTCTCAGGCTCAGCAGGTCTGCCGAGCCTAGTCGGCAGGTCTGCTGACTGCAGTCAGCAGCTTTGCTGAGCCTAGTTGCAACACCTTGTTCTTATCATATCAATCCTCTCTTCTTGAATTCTTTAATCATAGCCTATATAGCCTTCTTGCAATGTCTTTATTCTTTTATAAATTCAACTTCTGTTGTTAAAGTTCGTGTGCCACCAGCCTTTAGTTCTGGTGTGTTTATTCGGATGTCGCAATCTATGACATAAACCACTCCATCATGGCCACGAAAAACATTCTCGTTGTGCATATCACTTAGGTATATATCTGGTGTGGAGTATGTCCAATTTCTGGGATTCACCAGTTTAAATCCAATACGTTCCGTATACTCTTCAATGTCTTCTTCGGTCATTTGGCTACCTTGAAAGAAAGTTTGGGTAACAATAATCATAAAGTCACCCATAGAGTTTCTACCGAATCCCAATACAAACATCTTGGTTTGTTCAAAGTAAGCATTGTGTAACGAAATTCTGTCCAAAGCAAAAATTGGCTGTATGAAATAGTCAAGGCCGATTACTTTTAGTACAGAATTACCGTTATCATATACAATGGCTTCACCGCCTTGCGCTAATTTATCGCCCAAGGTTTGGTTGTATACGCTAGTGTCATCTACCCAGCATCCTGTCTTTTTAGCCCAGCTTTCTATGCGTTTTTCTTGGACCTTTCCAAGTTGCTGTTCTCTTTTGAAACTGTGTTCTGGCGCAGTGAGTTGATTTGCGCCAACTTCTGCTCCCGCGAGTAAGGATGCAATAACATGTATTGTTCCCCCTTTAACGCAGCCAAGCTGCTCTGACGGTGAAAATCGTTTATATAAGATCTTTCCAGTACTGAATTGTTCTGCATAATCATCTAATTTTGCTAGACCTTCAGATGTAAATCCTTCATTGATTATGTCACTGATGGACATCCAAAAATCATGATTCGTCATATTTACTTGTTTTAATTGCCGCAAAAATACGGTTTTTCTTCGATAATACCAAATTATTTAGGCTTTATTTCGCATTTCCCTGCAAATTGTTTCAATACATCTCTCATATCATCCGGAAGATAAGAGATTGCCTTCTCTTTCATTTCTTGCGGAATACCGAAGCGGGCTTCGGCGATACTGCCAACGATGGCTCCGATGGTATCGCTATCGCCGCCATGAGATATGGCTAGGCGGATAGCATCTTCGAAGGATGAGGCTTGCGAGAGGAGATTGAAAGATAATGGCACGGCATCCATGCAGGTTTCATCGAACTTGCCCTTCGGATAATCTCGCGTATCGAAATCCTCGTAATAGCTGCGGGCGATATCCTTGAAGGCTTTCATTGCCTTATCATCAGATTCTTTAGAATTCTTATCTTTACACTCCTTAGATTCTTCTGAGAATCTGCTCTTGCGGAAATGCCAGATGGCATGAGCCACGGCTTGGGCTCCCTTGATTCCTTCGGGATGGTTATGGGTAGGAAGAGCCGATTTCTCGGCCTCTTCCAAAACCTGCGACAGGTCATCGAATAGCCAAGCTACTGTTGATACTCGCATTGCCGAACCATTGCCAAAACTATTGTATGGCTGCGGATCAAGAGAACGAATCCACCCTGCGAATCTTCCGCCATACGCTCCTTTTGGAGAAGGATAGCGGCGGCACCAATCCAGCAGGCTTTCCTGATAGCTTCGCCCGTTCAATATCGCATCAGCTATCGCTACCGTACAGATGGTATCATCGGTGAAGTCGCATCCTTCGCCGAACATCTCGAAATCATAATCAAACGTATTGTTGAACTCATATTTTGAGCCAGCAATATCTCCTATTATTGCTCCTAACATAATTTTTTCTTTTTAAATTGCCATGGCCGTGGGTCTTGGATATGCTTCTTGTCTTTTGTCAGGGTGAACCCTTTGTCGAGAAGTTCCTGGTGCTCTTTTGCTTGCATCTTCTGACCGTTTTCATCATATTTCGCCACGTTCTTGCGCACATCAGCTTCGACCTCTGCCTTTTCTTCTCCATCAACCCATTTGATGGAGAAGCCATCGAAGATGGAGGCTTGCGAATAAAGCATATCATATAATAAGGTGGAACGACTGTCGGGTGGATTTCCATCTACCGAAAACTCACGTATCAGCAGGGATGCCCTGATGGCATCTTCGGGATGGGTGCTTTTCTCGAACGTGATGTCGATTCCTGAAACATGGTTGTGCAGGATGCCCAACTTGAAGATGCTCTTGGGAGAACCATTCTGGGGGTTGCGATGATATACGATGGGGTCTTTGATGCCACCCTCGGCCTCTTCGTGATAGTAGAACTCCACACACGTGGGTTGTACTGTTACCTGTTGGATTCCAGTACTTACCAGGAAGTGACCGGCTAAAGCTATCTGAGCGATTTCCTTGAATTCAGAAGGGATGAATGGGGTGCCCTGATTTCCGAATGGGTGGTCTTCGTTCAGAATTTTTCTCCGTGTATCCTCACTCAAGGAAAATGATTCTAAAGTTTCTTTCAAGTTCTGCATGATCTTTTCCTTTTTCTTTCAAAACCTATATTCCACTCTTTCTTCAGAAAATTATTCTATCACCTCCCAGAAGCTCTCCGGAAGGCTGATGTTCTTCATCTCCTTTGCCTTCTCGAACAATGGGGCGATGTCTTCGGCTTCGAAGCCGGCGATGCCGCAACCTATTGGGGTTACCAGGAAATGCTTCTCGGGATGCTGATGGGCAAAGATAATGAATTCCTCTACGTATGGACGAATGGTTTCCACGCCGCCCTGCATCGTAGGGATGGCATAACTCTGACCCTGCAAGCCAACGCCCTTGCCCATGACGGCACCGAAATGCAGACGGGCTATACGGGCTGCACCACCACCATGCATGCCAGCCAGATTGCTGCCAAACACAAAAATCTCGTTCTCCTTCAATGAATCAATCCAGCTAGGAGTGATTCTTCCCTTCTTCATTTCTTCCATATTATTCTTATTATTAAATATGTTATTGCCTTTATCTGCCGATTTCTCGCAGCACATGCATTCGGACATCATTCTCGGCATCGACATCTTCGGAGCACTTTCGATACATGTGTCTTCCTCCGCGAACGACAGATAGCTTCCGTATTCAGATGCATCGAAGTATCTCTTGAAATAAGGAATCACTACATCGTGCATCATCTTCTGGCAACGCTGGGTGACGGCTGAATGGGATATGCCCAATTGGGCGGCTACGTCCTTGCCCCTGAATCCCTCTATGTAGAGCATCTTCAGGATGATGCTGTTCTTGCTGTCTCTGCCATAATAGAAATTGCCGATGTCCTCTATCGTCTGGTAAAGATCGTGCTCAAACTGGTTGTCGGTGAAAATCAGTTTCTGAAAAATTCTTTTCTTTCTTCATATCGATTCGATATTCTAAATCCGTTTGCAAATATATACTTTTTCTTTGAGAAACCGGAGGAATAGCTCCCTTTTTTCTCTTCTCTATGATATTAAAAGAGAAAAGAGGAGGAAAAATTAAGCAGGTATCGAAAAAAACTTTCAGAAAAATAAAAATCCATAAGGAAATGTTACAGATAACATTCTCTTATGGATTTATAACTGTTTGCGCACTTTATGCAAGAACATAAAGTTTCTTCTTGCCGTTGAATACTACTCTTATCGGATTCTTCTTGCTTGTCACAAAGGCATCAAGTTCTGCCTCTGCCATACTGCTGTTCAAACCTGTAATCTTGCAATACTTTGATACGGTGAGTGTCTTGTTGTTATACAGATATGCCAGGGCCATTTCCAAGCGGTCTTTCTTGCTCAGACGGTTGCTGATGTGTGTGGTTGTTACAGGGCGAGTTACGATAGTTGTGACTTATGGGCGATAGTAACCACCATGATAATGTATCCTGCCATAGGAGGGCACTGAAAAAGTCCCTTCATGGGTTATGTTAGTTTAACATTCGATCTTTGAAATAGTGTACCCAAAAGTTGCATATGTGCAATATTTTTTGTATCTTTGTAGAAAAATACAAGGATTATGCTAGAGCAACAACAGACCATATCATTCAGTGATTATTCAAGTTTGTATGACTTGATTATCCCAAAAGACAACCTGCTCCGCCAGATTACTGACCTGGTGGACTTTCGTTTCGTATACCAGGAATTGCAGGACAAGTATTGTCATGACAACGGTCGTACAGCAGAGAGTCCTATCCGTATGTTTAAGTATCTTCTTTTAAAGGTAATCTATGGCATATCGGATGTTGATGTTGTTGAACGTACTCGCTATGATATGTCGTTTAAGTACTTCTTGGGATTAACTCCTGAGGAGACTAATCTGATTAATCCTAGTTCCTTGACCAAATTCCGTCGACTTCGTCTGAAGAATATGGACCTGTTGGATCTTCTTATCAAGAAGACTGTTTCTATTGCTATAGAAGCAGGTGTCCTCAAGTCTAGAACCATCATTGTTGATGCAACCCATACGCATTCTCGTTCCAACCCTATCAGTGCAGCAAAGAGTTTGGAGTATTATTGCAAGGCCGTAATCAAGGTCGTTAATTCTGTGGATGACAGCATGGAATTGCCTGAGCTTCCAAAAGAAAAGAAGTATTCTTCTATCATGACTGCAGCCAAAACGATAGTTGCTACGGTGGAAGCTGATGCTGCAACTGCCAATATGCCTGCAGTCAAGGAGCGTCTCAATATGCTGAAAGAAACCATTTCAGACGCAGAGACCCGAGGCGTAATATCAAAGGATGAGGATGCCCGTACAGGACATAAAACAGCGCATTCTTCATTCTTTGGCTATAAGACGCATATAGCTATGAGCGATGAGAGAATTATCACCGCAGCTACCGTCACCTCCGGCGAGAAGGGTGATGGACAGCAATTGCCAGAATTGATAAAAAAGACAGAGGAAGCAGGAATGGAAGTTGATTCCATAGTAGCAGATAAGGCATATTCCAGCAAGGAGAATCTCAAAATGGCAAAGGAAAACAATATGCGCCTCTCTGCTCGTTTAAGCTCTGTAATTGACGGTAATCGAACAAACAAACTCCCTTTTGAATACAACAAGGATGCAGATCTGTACGTCTGCCCAGCAGGGCATCTGGCGAAATGGAAAGAGATGAATTATCGCAAAAATGACAAGCGTCACAGAAACTCCAGCATTACCTATTATTTTGATGTGGACAAATGCAAGGTCTGTCCATTACGTGAAGGTTGCTACAAGGAAGGAGCCAAGACAAAAACATATGCGATTACCATCAAATCGGATGAACAGTTGGAGCAAATCGAATATCAAAAAACAGAAGAGTTTATAAATCTTCAGAGGAAACGATACAAGATAGAAGCCAAAAACTCCGAACTTAAGAATGTCTTAGGATATGACAGAGCCCTGTCATACGGTTTGTCGTGCATGGAAATGCAGGGAGCTTTGACTATTTTCGCTGCAAATGTGAAGAGAATCATCAAATTGATGCAAAATGCATAAGGGAGGAAGTAGATTCCTCTATATATTGCCGAATTAAGCGCCAGAAACGCTATAGAAAGCTATTTGGGGCTATATTCCTGTCCAAAAAAGTATTCCACTTTTAAAAGATGAAATGCTTCTTGGACAAGAATTAAAGTTCAAAAACAAGCTATGCAACTTAAAATTGGGTACCTTTTTCAGTGCCCTCCATAGTGTCTGAACTGTGCACTTGCTGTAGCGCAAACCAATGCCATCATGGCGATGAGCATTCCCTTTTTAAATTTCTTTGTTGTCTCCATAATTTATCTCCTTTTATTTTAATAACTTGACATTTTATAGAACTCCGTTTTCTGCGGTGTTACGTTTATATGACCTTGAAAGAAAGAGAAAGTAAAAACGAAAGATGCTTTTTACTTTTCTTGTTTTTTGAGGTCATCTAGTTATAAAGTTCGTAAGTATAATAAACATCATTAAATGAATTATGAAGAAAAAGAATTTATTAAAGAAAATGGGGATGATGGCTGTCTTCACCTTGCTTGGCACTTCGGCAATGGCAGAAGAATACCATTACCTTACATTCGAAACGACCGATGGAGCTAAGGCTTCGGTAGAAATCAACTCGCTCTCGATGACCATCAATGGTGCAACTCTGGTGGCGGGTAACCAAACTTTTGTCTTGTCGAACCTGAGCAGGATGTATTTCTCGGTTTCTGATGAAACATCTTCTGCAACAGGTATCAGACAATTAGATAATCTGAATTTGCAGGATATCCTTGCTGTCTATGATTTGCAGGGACACAAGATAGCCAAGGAGCAAATGAAGAAAGGAGTGTATATCGTAAAGACCCCAAATGGAACTTATAAAATTGCATCAAAATGAAAAAGATATTTTTAGCACTTGCTGCTTTCGCATTTACCGCAATGCCGATGGCGGCACAGACCTTGAGCGTAAAGGTGGGTGGCGTAACCTACCAGTATCCTGCTCAGAAAGTGGAAGATATGAACTATTCCGATGGTAATAAACTCTCTATAATGGATAGGATTTTCCTTACCAACGATATTAACGGAATGAATGTTGATACTCAGAATCAGTTCAATCACGATAATACCGTGAATGTCTCTTATGAATCGGGAGATGCTGCTATCTATATCCTGACGGAACAGTCGATAGATAATAACCTGAATTTGGAGTCAGAATCGAATCAACCATTGTTCACTTCGTCGCTCGGCGGTGTCCGACTGAATTTCCAGATGTCGGGTATTACCAAGGTAGAACTGGAAAGCGTTGATAACAATCCGCTTGCGGGTAATCACGACCAGAGCATCATCACCTTGGAGGCATCTGAGGGGGAAACCTTTGTTCCTGGAAAGGATTATTTCATCGCCACTTTCCCATGCGATGTATATGGCGGTTATCGCCTTTCTATCTACAAGGGCAGGGATGTGGCTCCCTATTTCGGCGTGCATCAGGTAATCAATGCCGGAGAATTCATCACTCCTTCCGACCTGGTAGAGAACGACCTGGTTTTTGCAGATATCGATGCGCCTTTTGTTGAAGATGAGCGCCCGGCTCTCGATGCGGCTACCAAGCAGATGCTGGTGGCTTATCAGAAAAATCCTACCGATGAGAACAAGCAGGTGCTGATGAACCAGATGGGGGTAAAATATGATAAGGTGGTGGCTAGAAAGAAAGCCAAGCTCCGCCAGCTGGAACGTGAAGCCAAGACTCCCGACCTGGTGGCTGAGATGCAGGCCATCGTAGACGAGATGGTGGATAACCGCGATACGCGATTGGAGCAGCAGTTCTGGAGACTGGTTGACCCTCGTGTGGATGACAATCCTAACGACCAGTGGCTCGTGTTGCGCGGTTCTTCGGCAAAGAATGCCTATATTGCCTATGCGCCTGTTACCAACAAGGAGTATGCGGCATATAATCCTGCTTTCACCTATCCGCAGGGACAGGATAAATATCCGGTGGTGAATGTATCTTACGATGAATCAGTGGCTTACTGCGACTGGATGAGCTCCATGGATGCTCAGCATGCCTATCGCCTGCCTTCTGAGGAGGAGTGGATTCTTGCGGCTGGTCACATGCCAAAGGATGTGAAGATGAACAGCGATTATGTGGAAAAAGGATTGACTGCTGTTGATGCCTATGCTGAAACAACGGGTGCCTGCGGTGGTATCGACTTCTGGGGAAACAGCTGGGAATGGACTTCTACTCAGAATACTGCCGGACAGTATATCGTGAAAGGTGGCAGTTGGGATTCTAGTCGTGATGCCTGCCGAAGCGAGTATTCTGATGATGCACGTGATGCATCGGGCAGATATGCCAATGTAGGTTTCCGGGTAGTAAGAGTGGATCGCTAATCGCGTTTTTTCACCTGTAAGTCAAAGAAAAATGCAGTTTTTCGAAAAAAAATGCATCCCGCTTTTTACTTTTCCCATTTTGGAAGGTCATATAATCGTAACGTTCATGAAAATAAACGAATATGAGTGTAAATGACAAAGGCATAGTGGATACGCTGAAAGAATGCCCAGAGAACGGATTCAGAATGCTGATGATGAAGTATCAGGAACCGGTTTACTGGCACATACGCCGATTGGTGGTTTCGCATGATGATGCACAGGATGCTTCGCAGGAAACTTTTGTGAGAATCTATCGCTCGTTCAATCAATATCGGGGCGACTGCTCACTGAGAAGTTGGATTTACCGCATCGCTACCAACGAGGCCCTGCGGCTCATCAGCAAACGGAAACAGGAAGAAGTTTCTCTGGAATCAGATTCAACGGGCGTCAGTCTCATCCCAGCAGATAATTATATCGACTTCGATGATAAGGTGGCGGTAAAACTGCAGAAAGCGATTCTCTCGCTTCCGCCAAAGCAGCAGCTGGCATTCAATATGAGATATTACGATGAACTCGGGTTCGACGAAATAGCGAAGGTTGCGGATTCTACACCAACAAGTATCAAGGCAAGCTATCATGTTGCCAAAGAGAAAATTATCAAGTACATGAATTCGAACGATTAAGTGAGAGTTCTGTGAGTTTTTAATGGTTATTCAAAATGGAAAAGAATATGGATACAAATTTTGATTTCAATAAAACTGAGAAATTTGATTTCGGTAAGGTGGGTAAGCGAATGCCTTATTCTACACCTGATGATTTCTTCAAGGATATGGAAGCGAATATCCTGAATGCGGTGAAGGATGATACTCCTCAACCGGTCAGGATAGAGCCGAAGAAACGACCTCTGATGAAGGTGATCTGGACGGCTGCAATAGCTGTGGCTGCATCCGTGGCAGTACTCCTGGTACTCAACATCGATTTCTCAGCCTCTTCTTCTCAACCTTCACAGGTGAATAACGGAATACAGGAGGTAGATCAGGCTTTCGCACAGCTGTCTTCTGCCGATCAGGCTTATCTTCTCTCTGTATATCAGGAGGATGTGTTCCTCAACAATTAAACGGATTCAATAATAATTTTAAATGATAGAGTTATGAAACGAATTTTGGGTATTTTAATGATGGTCATCGCCATGATGACGGTTACTACAAGTGTATGTGCACAGGCGCCTAACCAGAAGCAGCGCCTCAGTCGTGAACAGTTGGCAGAAAAGCAGGCTCAGTACATCTCTCGTAATTTGGGGCTTGATGAAAAGACCAACGCTAAGTTTATCGAGACCTATACTGATTGTCAGAAAGAGGTATGGGCTTTAGGTCCTCGCCCTCATCACAAGAAGGGCGAAATGAAAACAGATGCTCAGACCGAACAGGAAATCAAGCAGCGTTTCGAGATGAGCGAGAAGATTCTCAACATCCGTCAGAAATACTACAAGAAGTATTCACAGTTCCTGAGCCAGCAGCAGATTCAGCGTGTTTACGAACTGGAGCGACAGATGATGAAGCGCTTTGCCCAGAAAGGTCCGCGCAAGGGAATGGGTAAGGATGGAAGACCAGGTCCGAGAAGAATGCATGGACCTGCACAGCAGAAGTAAAAAACGGCAGAAATGTTTAGCGTAATAATATATTAGTCCTCTTATACAAGGAAAAAAGATTACTTTCTATATTCAAATATATGCGAACGACGATTGGTGCAAGAGCGCGCGCCAATCGTCTTTTTCTTTCTCATGTAGTTATTCCTATCATCTCTTCATAAGAGATTTTTCCTGCTTGTTCTCCCAAGCCAGAATCAGACCGATGACGCCAGCATAGCTCTTTCTGCCGCCTTCTACATGGTTGCCTCTCAGATAGAGTTCGAAGAAGAAATCCTGGGCAGCATCCAGTGCCTTGCATCTTTTGTTCTGCCAGTATTGGCGGTCGCTTTTCAGCAGCCTGATTATCTCAGGACGGATATATTTCAGATATTTCTCACCCTCCTTTTCGCCGAGAATGTCGAATACATTATATAATACATGGGGCAGAATATGGTAATATCCGCTGAATTTCACCGCCTTATCCTGTGATGCCGTACAGACGAGATAACTGTAGAAATTTGCCTCTCCTTCGTTGGCAATGCCCAGGAAATGAGCAAATTCATGGGCATAGGTAGCAGGATAATCGTGTGCAAGAATATCGCCGTTCAGCGTAAATTCGCAGAAGAATGGTCCCATGCTGCCGGTTACACCCGACATCGAACTGATGGGCGAAAACACCATCGTCTTGGCATGCGGATGCTGGTTGAAAGGCGGATTGATGCCCTCCCGATAGCCTATCTTGTTATATTCCTTCAGAACCGCATCCCGCACCCGATTCTTCAGTTTATCATCCACAATACAATTGAATTCTTCCCTCTTCCCTCTCCGTTCTTCACTCAAAAGGTTGAGGCTGTCGGCATACTGGTAGGCAAATTTCCGGAACTTCTCTTCCGAAACCTCAGCAGGCTGCATGCCAACTCTATAATAGATAACAGGCTGCGAATAGTTCAGTCCCCAAGCAGCATAAAACCATACATATACCCACAGCAGATATTCAATTACCCTCCCGAAAACCGCCTTTTTCTTCGGATAGCCGCCGCTCTTGGCAGCAAGAAAGATAAACCGACGGGCGAGTTTCTTCCGTAATCCCATCTCGTAGATAGGATAGAGGACGACCCAGGCGATGCTGAGAGCTATGAAAATATCGCCCACGGCAAAGGGAAAGATGCCCGAGATGGGCGAGAGAAGGGTGCCGATAACGGGATAAACATGGTAGGTGTAGATAACTCCCCAGAGAGGAATCATCTTGGTAAGGGTGACGAGGATGAGCAACAGCAGCAGTACCCAGTGGCGCCACTTCATTCTGTCGAGTCGTAAAGTATGTAATATCTTCATCTTGTTTCTTGTTTTTTATCTTGCATGGCTCTTGAACAGAGCTGTTTTTTTGCACTTTTTGCCCCTGATGTGCAGAGATGGTGCAAAAATACAAAAGTTTTCTGAAATATTGACATCAGAAATCTGTTTTTTTACTAATTTTGCCATATTAAAAGTTGAACATAATAAATAGAGGAGGAGTTATCATGAAACAGACACTGGAATCATTCGAGGCTATGAACCTTGAATATGAGAACCTCTATAATGAGGACGATGAACGTAGAGAATATAATTCTGTCTGGTACAGCTAGTTACAATGTATTATAAAAAGGCTGTAACAGGTGAATTAAATTAGTGTTACATATAAAAAAGATCGTTAGGATAATAAAAGACTATGCCATAGTTACTAAAGAAATGATGTAACATAGGCATAGTCTTTTTTTATGTCCTTTCCTAGCTGGCTGTTCTTTCCTGCATTTCTATTTTTCGAAGTGCTGGTAATCTTTGCTGTGTTTCCAGTCACCTCCCCATCGGAATCCTTTTGCCTTGAAAAGCCGGTAGCAGAGGTCGCCTTTCTTTATCATATAAGCGTGGTTCTTGCTGCGGTCCAGATAGGGGCGGGCGGTGGCAGGTTCCACCACTTCCTTGCCGTTCTTCAGTCGTTTGTGGTAAGGATTGTAGAGGGTGTTGATGTCTACGGCCAGTCCCCTTCCGTGCTTCGATACCGTATGGGTATGTGAGATGAAGCGGAAGTTGAAGCTGGAGGAGTTGTTGGCTCTCATCGCCCTTTCGTCGTCGGCATCCCAGTAGTCAATGAGTCTCATCCGTTCTATCGGATATTTTGCCTCGTATAGCTTTTTCAGAATATCGAGCACATCTGTGGCTATCGCCTTGTTCACCACCATCTCTCCTACGATGTTTCTGCCGTCCTTGTCTACGTGCAGGCATCTTATGTATCTCAGTTCGCTTCTTGCCACGGTACAGTTCTTCTTGTATGTCTTGCCCTGCATCAGACGGAAGATATCATCGGGAATAGTGGAGATGGAGAAGAAATGCTTCTCGCCCAGTTTCCTGATGGTTTGAGAACTGACGTTTTCTCCAGGCTGCTGTGCCTTAGATGGAAGGCAGAAAAGTCCGGAAATAAACAGGCATATCATCAATATATTTTTTGTTTTCATTACGTTTCTCCTTATTTTGCTACGGGAATATAATGCGAATCCTTGATTTCACCTATCACGATGATGCTGTGCAGACTTCCTATGCAGTCGATGTTTCCCAGGGTGTTGAGCATGAAGTCCTGATAGGCTTTCATATCGCGGGCATATACCTTGATCTGGAAGTCATAATCGCCGGTGGTGTTGTAGCACTCCGTTATCTGGTCGATGGTCTGCACGGTATCCATGAATTGCTGAATCAAATCGTGGGTGTGCTGCTTGAGCCGGATATTGCAGAGCACGATTACGTTGTGCCCCAACTTGTGATGGTCTACGATGGCTCCGTATCGCTGGATGTATCCCTCTCGCTCCAGTCGCTTCTGTCGTTCGAAGGTGGGAGAAGGGGAGAGGTGTACTCTTGCAGCAAGTTCCTTCACGGTGAGTCGGGAGTTCTGCTGCAGTAACTTCAGTATTCTGATGTCTGTTTCATCAAGTTTTTCTTCTGTTGTCATTGTTCCTTTATTTCTGTTTTTACTGATTCTTACAGAATAATATTCTGTTGATTTGCTTAATTCGCTGCAAAGATAGTATATTTTTCTGAATTACGGAGAATATTTGGCAAATAAAATTCTTCTTCTTACCTTTGCACCAGCAATTCCGGATGCAAAGCGTCATTCATCGGTAATGACAGGATAAAGAGTCATTCACATCAAATAATAATAAGGAGATAAAAATATGAGCAACGTAAGAAATATACATTTTGAGGCAGTGGGCAGCTATTTGCGCCCTGCAGAGTTGAAAGAAGCAAGAGCCAAGTTTGCTGATGGCAAGATTTCTGCCACCGACCTTCGCGCCGTAGAAGACCGTCTGATTACTGAGGTCATCAAGCAGCAGAAGGCGCATCGCCTGCCTTATATCACCGATGGTGAGTTCCGCCGCAGCTATTGGCATCTCGACTTTATGTGGGGATTTAATGGTGTGGAACATATCGAACTGGAACATGGCTATCAGTTTCATGGCGAGGAGACAACCAAGGGTTCTATCCAACTGACCGGCAAGATTACCGGCGAGAATCATCCTTTTATCAAGGATTTCCTCTTTGTAAAGCAGTTTGAGGAGTTGGATGCCAATGGCGAATATATCTTCGAGGCAAAGCAGACTGTTCCTGCTCCGGCACAGTTTCTTGCCGAACTGTTCCGTGGCAAGAATGCCGAGAATACCCGCAAGTTCTATCCTAACACTACCCAGCTGATTGAGGATATTGCCCAGGCTTACCGCACCTTCTTCCAGGAGATTTATGCAGCCGGTTGCCGTACCGTCCAGCTGGATGACTGCACCTGGGGAATGATTGTGGATAGCGATTACTGGAAGGCTAAGGTGGGCACAGGTTTCACCCTTGAGCAGGAAGCCCTGCAATATCTGAAGGTGAACAACCTTGCCATCGAAGGCAAGCCAGAAGGATTGACTATCAACACCCACGTATGCCGTGGCAATTATCATTCCTGCTATGCCACCAAGGGTGCCTACGATGCCGTAGCTCCTTATCTCTTCGCTCATGAGGAGGTAGATACCTTCTATCTGGAGTATGATGATGAACGTTCGGGTGGTTTCGAGCCGTTGAAGTATGTGGCAGATGGCAAGAAGGTGGTGCTGGGTCTGGTAACCTCCAAATCTCCGGTGTTGGAGGATAAGGCTACGGTTATCGCCCGCATCCGAGAAGCAGCCAGATATATCCCCCTCGATCGGCTCAGTCTCAGTCCTCAATGCGGCTTCGCCTCTTGCGAGATTGGTAATAAACTGACCGATGCTGAGCAGTGGGCAAAGATAGATCTGGTGAGAGAGATTTCAGAAGAAGTTTGGGGATAATGATATATTCAAGGAGAAGATGTACCGTCTGTCATGGCTGCACATCTTCTCTTTTTTTATTTACTTTTTATCAAAAATGTTTGGTGTTTTCATGAATTACTAGTAACTTTGCACCCCGAAAATTAAATACATCATTCATTAAGATTATCAGAGAAGATGGAATATATGTCTCAGGAAGGTTACGATGAGCTCGTGGCCGAACTTCAACACATGGTTAACGTAGAGTTGCCAGCCGTTCGCGATGCGATAGCTGAGGCCCGTGATAAGGGCGACCTCAGTGAGAATTTCGAGTATCATGCAGCCAAGCGTGAGCAGGGCAAGCTTTTGAGCCGCATCAGCTTCAAACAGAAGGTCTTGGAGAATGCCCGTGTCATCGACAAGTCTCGATTGAAGAGCGATACCGTTGGCTTGTTGAGTAAGATTAAGATTACCAATCTCGCCAACAAGTGTAGCATGAATTATACCATAGTAAATCCTCACGAGGCAGATCTTCATGGTGGCAAGATTTCCATCAAGTCGCCTATCGCCAAGGCCCTTCTGGGTAAGAAGGCAGGTGAAGAGGTAATGGTAAAGGTACCAGCCGGCTTGCTCAAATTCCGCCTGGATAGCGTGGAGTTATAATGTATTCTTTAAAAGGAAAACTCCCGATAATTTGAAACTGATCAAACTATCGGGAGTTTCTCTTTTTATTCTAATATTTCTCTAGAATCTTATTCAGCAAGAAGGTGGCATTCTGGTTTCTTGCCACGCCCTTCTGTATCTTATAAGTATAGGTAACATCCGTGCCCAAATCTATCTCGAAACAATAGTTGTGGAATTTTCCTGATGCATCATTCTCCATCTTGGAAAGTTCCAAATCGTGGGTAGCAATGATGCCGCTCACCGGCTGCTTGGCGATGGCTTCGAGGAACTTTCTCGAACCATTTAGTTTATCCAATGAATTCGTTCCCTTCAGAATCTCATCCAGAATAATCAGCGTTCGGAGTGGCTCCTTATAGCCCTCTGCACTTTCCCTGCAGAACTTCAGCAGCTCCTCCAATCTAATCAATTCTGCATTGAAATAAGAGATGCCATGCGTCAGATCATCGGTGGTTCTCATACTCGAGAACAATCTGAAACGGGAAATCTTCAGCTGATCCGCAAACACCGGCATACCCGCCATTGCCAGGATATAGTTCACGCCCAGCGAACGCAGGAAGGTACTCTTTCCCGCCATGTTGGCTCCGGTGATGATATAATAGTTGTCGTCCTTGATGGTGAAATCGTTCTTCACCGCCTTGGCACCCAGGAAAGGATGATAGAGATTCTTACCCTCGAACACGATTTCCGGACTTCCGATTCCTGCATTTTCAGAAACATCGCTATCTGTATCTGCTTCCGGACTTCCCGAAACAAATTCCGCCTCTTCCGCCTCCGGATGATTATATCTGAAATCCGCCATCGAAACCATCGCATCCATCTCGCTGATGATGTGCATCCATTCCTCCATCTTCACCATATAGGTATTCTTCCATTTCAGAAAACTGCGAACCAGGAAGAAATCGCTCAGCATGAAGGCATCGGTGAAGAAAAGACCCAGGAAGTTGCCTCTTCTGTCATACCCCTTCAATATCTTTTCCAGTTGGGCAAAGGAAGGCAGGGCATCTGCCAGGGAATCCTGCATCTCCTTGCCTAATTCGCTATGGAAATTGCGCCTGTTGATAAGCTGAAGTATCTGAGCATAGGCGATGAGCTGATGGCGAAGCTTGCCGCCATTGCTGTCTATCTTGTCAAGTGTCTGCTTGCAGACAAAGAACACCACCATGTATTGAACCAATACCCACCACAGGGCGAAATTTACCGAAACCATATCGCATATCGATAAAATCACGGAACCGATGACTCCGATAATCAGCAGCCATCCGATAACGAGAGAAACCGGAGACCCAAACCATGCCGGCACCTCCATCTTTGAAACCTTCTGCATCGCATCCACCACCGCAGCAGAATCAATCTTCTTCATCTTGCCATTCACCATTTTGCCATCCGCAGTTTGGCTTCTGTTCTTTTCGCCAAGTGCCAGGAATTCCATTCGCCAGTTTTCGCCTTCTCCAGCCAATTCCTTCTGCAAATCTCTTCTTCTTTTGATATCCTCCATGCCCAGAGGCGTTTCCCGGGTAAGATTCCTGGCGAGTGCCTCCGAACCGCCCGATGTGATGGTTCGGCAGATGCGGTTGAACAGCGAACTCTTGCCGAAGACATCGAGGTCGAAGGAATAAGGATGCTGCGGATTCTGATAGGAATCGCCCGTCTCGAAAGGTGAGAAATCGCCCTCCAAAGCCTTGATTTCGTCCTGATAAACCTTGAGCAAAGCCGAAAGATGCTCTATCTTCTCCTTATTTTTGTCGTCAAGTCTTCTGATACCCAGATAGGCAATCAGGCACAACACCGCCCCCAACAGATAGTTCTGCGTATCTCCATCCAATGCGAAATAGCAGATCAGGAAGGCGAGGATGCCGCCGAAAGCCAGCAGCTCGCCCGTTATAAATCCCGTATTCTTACGCTTCAGGGCAGCCACCTCAGAAGCATATCGGCTTACATATTGTTGATAATTCTCCTTGATATTCATTCTTTTTCTTTATTATGAATTTTTTGATGTGCAAAATTAGGGATAAAATCTAGATTTCCAAAATAAATTCTCTTATTTTAAGTCTTTTATACTTATATTCGTGATAGGAATCTGGCTTTTATGAACCCTTGGCAGTAAAAAGTGCTATGAAAATTTGGAGGTTACACAAAAACATCGTATTTTTGCATTAAAATAGTTTGAATAATGAGCAAGTATAAATTTAATATAGACAATTATCATGCTATAGGGCATGCTGATATCGAAATAGAGGGTATCACAGTTATCGTGGGTAGCAACGGCTGTGGAAAAAGCACTATGTCCCGTTGGTTGTATTATATCGTCAATACATTGTCAGTGTTAGACAGTTTCTTTTTCTCTGATTTCAGAGATATGATTATCAAATCATTAGAGAAATATTCTAATGCGCTGGATGATATCTCCAATTATCTGGATGATGATAAAAAACGATTTTTTGACCATACCTTATCATTAATGACAATGGTAACATTGAGTAATGGTGGTGTGGAGAAGCTCGATTTTTATTATAAAAGAGCGATTGGTTCACTTGATGACATGCTGGTTAACTTTCTTCAGAAAGAGCAGAATCCTCAGCAGGTGCGTCGAGTGCTTAATCTTTTTGGGATTACTGAACAAAATCATGTTCATGAGGATATAGAACGAAATTCCATTCTGTTGTTTTCTGAATGTCTTCAGAAATATGAAAACAACAAAAAAAATCGTCCCATCAGTTACTTGAAAGAGAAAATCGCTGCTGTATATCGGGAAAAGGATGGCTTTCCTGCCAGCATAAGCTTTAAGGAAGATGAAGTGGAATTGCTTGTTGATAGACTTGGAAAGATATATAGTTTAAATAATGCCATATATATAGGAACACCAGCAGCTATTTCTCTTCGTCAATCAGATAGGGTTCTGATGACTTCCTTGGCACATAAAGTGGTTCATGTAAATGAAAAAGGAAGTGAGATTACCGGCAAACAGGAATTACTTCATTCTATTAATAAAATGATAGATGGTTCTATTGTAGAAAAGGAAAATTTCGATGCTGTTGATTTAGTTTATCACAGCAACAATGGTAAGGATATTAGAATTGAAGATATAGCATCGGGCTTCAAACCGCTGGTTTATATGCTTCGTCTGATAGAAAACGGGTGGCTGACAGAAAACACTTTGTTGGAGATTGATGAGCCTGAAACAAATCTTCATCCACAATGGGTGGTTGAGTTGGCGCATCTTCTTGTTCGCATCAACAAAACATTTGGAACCAAGATACTCATCACGAGTCACAATCCCGATATGGTATCGGCTATCAGGTATATCTCTGAAAAAGAGGGCTTGTTGAATACTACTCGTTTTTATCTGGCAGAGCAAAGTGAAGGTACAGACTCGTTCTACTATAAGAATTTGGGCTGTGACATCGAACCTGTATTTGAATCATTCAACAAGTCTTTTGATACTCTTCAGAAATACGTAGAGAATTATGGCGAAATTTAAGATTGGCAATTATCAGGGAATCAAGATTGATTGTTGGACAGCAAAAGATTTAGTCGGCTTGCATCATTTGATGAAGCAGGAGGGATGCCCAAATTCAGAAAATCTTTTCTCTGACACAGATAAGGCAATAGAACTTGATGATGTTCAGAGACGAATTTCTCAAAAGCATCATGCTGATAAGAAATCTTCTGCAGATATGCTATTGCATGTGAATGATAAGAGATTACTTTTGGCCGATGCAAAATTCCGACTAAGCAATACCAGAAATTTGGATTCAAAGGAGATAGCAAAAAAGGTTAGTGAATCAAAGGCAATGGTTACTTCTAACTATTCTTTTGATAACAGTTTCTATGTTTTGCTGACAAAGAAAGCTGCAACTCCTTCCAATTTAAATAGGCTTAGAAGAAATGTAGGAAATAATCCAAATTATCAATTTATGGATGCCGTTGAATTTCATAAACTGTTCGAGGATTAATGTTTGAACTCCGTTCCTGATGTCTTGAAAACTCAGAAACGGAGTTTTTTATAATTTTTTTCTGTCTTTTTTTCTAGTATTATGAATTTTTCTCCATCCATTTATTATAGGATACATTCTCCTCTTTCCACTTATCCTTTGCTTCCGCCAGATTCTTCGGATACCCGATGATGAGGGTGTTGAGCGGAATCATCGTCTTGGGCAGATGCAGCAGTTGCTGCATTCCCTCGTATCGTTCTTTCAGGGGATAGAGGGCTGTCCATACACAGCCAAGCCCCAAGCCGTGAGCCATGAGCAGGATGTTCTCCGTGGCAGCCGAACAGTCTTGAATCCAGAACTCCTGCTCTGTGCCTTCCAGCGTCTTGTCCAGGCATCCGCAAACCACAATGGCGAGCGGTGCCTGCTTCACCATGCTGGCATAAGGACTGAACTGTGGTATCTGGTCGAGAATCTCTCTGTCGTTGATAACCACAAAATGCCAAGGCTGCTTGTTGCATGCCGATGGAGCCGCCATGCCGGCACGCAGCATCATCTCCACCTTCTCCCGTTCTACAGGTATGTCTGTATAACTTCTCACCGATGTACGACTCATGATATTTTCAAAAATCTGATTCTTTTCCATCATTTTGTAGCATTTCTGATTTTTTCTCTTGCGGCATTATTAATCAAAAAACGCCGCATATTTTGCGGCAAAGATACGAAAAAAACGCCGCATCACCAAATTATTTCGTTTTTATCGCCCGATACATTCTATAGTATGCGTATATATAAGCCGATGTTGTGGTTATCATACTGATGAGATTCATGCAGGTGAAGGCTGCCTGCTGGGTGTTACCTGCCAGATAAAACACTGCAACAGGGAGTATATTTGAGCATATCAGCCATACCATGAAAACCAGGACAAGGGCTATGCCCAGTTTGCGCATGTTGCCCCTGTGCTTGCTGCACAGATGACAGCCGGCTACCAGGGAGGCGATGACGGAAATCAGGCCCATCGTGCTTTCTGTCCAGGTGAGTATGGAAGCCATTTGGGTAATCTGTCCGTTCTGCATCATCGTTACGAGATGAAGATTGAAGCATTGGCCCAGGATGAATGAGAGCACATAGTAAAGTACCATCAACTCGCTGCAGCGTCGTAGCAATTTTACGCCTGCCGGTAGCGTGTAGCGGAATATTCCCCATAAAGCTATAGGGGCGAGCTGCAAGACCAGTTGCTTGATGGTAACCAGGATGGGACTTATTGGAATCAGGGTGGGACTTGTTCTGAAGGATAAGCCCGCTTGTCTGCAAACAGAAAATGCCAGCGAAAACAATGCGAAAATGCAATATGCATACATGGCATATTGTGCAATGCGATTTATATCTATAGAATAACTTTTTCTTTCCATAATTCTACGTTTGATGATTTTATAAACAGCTTATCTTGCATAAAGCCATTGCAAAGATACGAAGTTTTTGGGAAATTCTAGCAAAATAGGTGAAAATGTTTGGCTATTATGATATATACTTGTTAAAAGAATGGCGGAGAGACCGATAAAAACTCTTAAAAATCATAACGTATCTTCTTGAATACCAGTATTTGTTGCTATCTTTGCACGGTATATACTAATAACGCTACGTGGATAAATACTAATAGTGTTACATGGGTATATACTAATAGGAATATAAGTTTAATCATGAGTAATATGAAGAAGATTTTCTTAGGATTGGCAGCAGCACTGATGTTGACAGCCTGCAACGAGAACAGACAGCCGGAGGCAACGACCAGCGTTGACTCTGCAAGTGTGGTAACCGATTTGATGATGAGTCGCAGAAGCATCCGTGCTTACAAGGATTCCGTCATCAGCCGCGATACCCTGAACGAGATTCTGAAATGCGGCATCCATGCGCCAAACGGGCAGAACCTGCAGTCGTATGAAATCAGAGTGATAGATTCTCCTGCTCTCATCGATTCAATCACCCAAGCCGTGGTAAAGGATAATCCTAAGATAGCAGAGCGCAAGGGCTTCAAGAACATCTTCGTGAATGCTCCATGCGTGGTTTGCATTGCCTACGATACTACTTATGATATGGCGCAGATTGATTGCGGTTTGCTTGGCGAGAACATCATTCTTGCAGCATGGGCAAAGGGCATCGGATCCTGCTGCCTGGGCAGTTCAGCCCGTTGGATATTGGATTCGCCGTCAGCCAAGCCTTACCTCGACCGCATGGCATTCTCCAAGAATTACAAGCTGCTCTACTGCATCGCCCTGGGATATCCTGACGAATCGCCAGAAGCAAAGCCAAGACGCCAGGACATGATTAAGTTCATGGATTAGGAGGGACTTTTAAAGGTAAAAAGGGGCTTTTAAAGGTAAAAAAGTAAAAAGGTAAAAAAAGCCTTAGCCCCTTTACGCCCCCGTCCCCATCTATTCCATCGCTGGTCCCCCGTAATGTTAAAAGCCCTCTCTTGAATCACGATGCAAAGATACGGCATTTTCCCGATACCACCAAATTTCAGCGTGTGATAAGGCGCGATTTTCAGCACGCTTTCAATCCGAAACCTGTTACAAATCATAACTCGCTCTAAATTGGGCTTTGATTGAAAATCAAGAAGTTGGGCATTTGCCT
>DAWDAD010000048.1:0-21733 GCA_052356385.1 Prevotella sp. | reverse complement strand
GCACGACGGGCTGTGCGGCAGATGACATGGTTGATGTCGATATTGCGGAAGCAAGGTGTTGTCTCGTCTACCTTGAACTTCTGTACCTTCTGGCTCTTAGCCTCATCGCCATCGTTGAGAACCTCAACGGCAGACTTGCCACCGTAGTAAAGGTCGAAGGTGATGACATCTGTCTGGATATCAAACATTGACATGTTGTCGATGTAGATATTCTCGACTACACCACCACGACCGCGGGTACTCTTGAAACGGAGACCTACATCGGTGCCGAGGAACTGGCAGTCGCTCACCTTGATATTCTTTACGCCACCACTCATCTCGCTGCCAACAACGAAACCACCGTGCCCCTTGAATACGGTACAGCCGTTTACGATGACATTCTCGCAAGGAATGCCGCGCTTTCTTCCGTCAGCATCCTTACCACTCTTGATGCAGATACCGTCATCGCCTACATCGAAAGTAGAATTGACGATAAGTGCATTCTTGCAGCTCTCCAGGTCAAGACCATCACCATTCTGAGCATATGAAGGGTTGCGGACCAATACATCTTCTATAAGAACGTTCTCGCACATCAGCGGATGGATGTTCCATGCAGGTGAATTCTGGAAGATAACACCATTGAGCCAAACGTTCTTGCAGCTTACGAGACTGATCATTACAGGGCGGAGGAAACGCTTGATCTCGTTCCATTCTTCTTCTGAAGCTGGAGTCTTAGGCACATTCATGTTGGCACTGTTGTCTGCCTTCAATGCACCTTCTGATGGGAACCAGTAGTCGGCTCTCTTGAATGCACCGCCACGTGAAGTAATCTGCTTCCACTGTGCATCGGTAACCTTCTGCTTCTTCAATGGGCGCCAGTATTCTCCGTTTCCGTCGATGCAGCCCTGACCGGTAATTGCCACGTTGGTAAGATGATGACCAGAGATAGGCGACTGGCAGCGGCGTGTATCCAAACCCTCAAACGATGTTTCTATAAAAGGGTAGAGGGCATCATCTGGTGAGAAAAGGATGACTGCACCTTTTTCGAGATGTAGGTTGATATTGCTCTTCAATACGATAGGACCTGTGAACCATACGCCCTGTGGAACGATGAGTTTGCCGCCGCCTTTCTGAGTCAGCGCATCGATAGCCTTGGCAAAGGCTGTGGTACAGAGAGAAGAGCCATCTCCAATAGCACCAAAGTCCTTGAGGTTTACCTCATTGGCTGGGAATTGCGGACGGGTCACCTTCTCCATCTGGAATGGCAGATTCTCATATAGAGCATCATACTTCTTGATGTCGGTTGCCTGGGCACTTAGCGCCAACAAGCAAGCACATACCATGCTAAAAAATTTCTTCATCTATTTTTTTCGGTTTGTTGGGTTATTATATATAAGTTATTTCTTCTGCAAAGATAAATATTATCTTTTGAAAAGCCAAAAATAGAAAGGCTTATTCTAAATAAATCGCTGTAAACGTTTTCGTGGAATGGGGGATATGATAAGATATAAGCGGATATATTATGATGTTATAAGTGCATATATAATAAGGTATATAAACGAAAAAAGGAGAGAAGTAAAACTTCTCTCCATCTTGGTACCCAGACCCGGGATCGAACCGGGATGGATTGCTCCACTGGTGTTTGAGACCAGCGCGTCTACCGATTCCGCCATCTGGGCAAATACCACCTTGCTTATTTGCGGTTGCAAAGGTACTAATAATTTTTGAACTGACAAACTTTTTGGTGACTTTTTTTTCTAAAAATGCATTTTTAATGCAGAAACATTAAATTTTTGTTGTTTTTATAGTCCACTTTATTAAATTTCAAGAAAATCTTTGGCACTTTCACGGATAATCACTAACTTTACAGATGAATTTTGAAAACCAACAAAATATTAGACTCAAGATATGAAGAGTAACGGAAATAATTATTGTGTGATATTGGCGGGAGGTAAGGGCCGCAGACTCTGGCCTTGCAGCCGCAGCAACTATCCGAAGCAGTTTGTCGACTTCTTTGGAGTGGGGCGCACCCAGCTTCAGCAAACCTTTGACCGTATGGCAAAGATCGTGCCTGCCGACCATATATTTATCAACACAAATGAAGAATATGTTCAACTGGTAAAGGAACAGTTGCCTGAGGTTCCTGCAGAACGGATATTGGCGGAACCTATTCATCGCAATACGGCACCTAGCATGGCATGGGCCAATCATCGCATCTCGATGCTCAATCCTGATGCCTGCATCATCGCCACTCCTTCGGATCAGGCAATCTTCAATGAAGATGCTTTCCGGGAAAACGTATTGGAAGGTCTGGCTTTTGTGGCAGAACATGACCGTTTCCTGACGATGGGTGTGAAGCCAACCCGTCCTGAACCTGGATATGGATATATTCAGATGGGTGAAGCTATTGGCAACGGATTGTACAAGGTGCAGTCGTTTACAGAGAAACCGGAAAGAGAGTTTGCCAAGATTTTTGTAGAGAGTGGAGAGTTCTATTGGAATACGGGTTTATTCCTTTCTAATGTGAAGTATCTGCGTGAGTGCTTCTGCAAGATTCTGCCCCCTGTACTTCGTGATTACGATAAACAGTATCCGGAATTCAGTGTGGAGACAGAGAATGCATACATGAAAGAGAGCTTCTCTTCTTATCCTAATATATCAGTAGATTTCGGAGTGCTTGACAAACCTAGCAATGTCTATATGATGAAGTGTGACTTCGGCTGGGCTGATCTGGGTACCTGGCACAGTATCTACGAGGCGATGCAGAAGAGCAGCGATGACAACGTGGTTGTTGACAGCGATGTGATGATGGAGAATTGTCACAACAATGTAATCAAGTTGCCTAAAGGAAAGCTGGCTGTATTGAACGGACTGGATGGTTTCATAGTAGCCGAGAATGACAATGTATTGTTGATATGCAAGAAAGAAGATTCTTCTGCCCTGGTGCGTAAATATGTAAACGAGGTTCAGATGAAGAAAGGCGATGAGTTCGTCTAAGCAAGAGCTTATGAAATAAAGATATAAAAAGAGCTGCGAAGCATATTCGCAGCTCTTTTTCTGTTTGAAACTTCTTGCATTTAAAGTTTCTTGAATTCTGTATAAATCTTATCAGCAATTTCCTTGAACTCTTCCTCTGTGAGTTTGAGATGCTCCTTGCGGAAGTTTACATCAGCTTCGCTGTTCATAGGGATGAGGTGGATATGGGCATGAGGAACCTCCAGACCCAAAACAACCTGCGCCACTTTCTTGCATGGGAAGGCTGCCTTGATAGCCTTGGCTACCTTCTTGGCGAAAACCTCAAACTCAGCCAGGTCTTCGTCTTCCATATCGAAGATGTAATCCACCTCCTTGCGGGGAATCACCAGAGTATGACCTTTGCCGATAGGGCTAATGTCGAGGAAAGCATAGAACTTGTCGCTTTCTGCACACTTGTAGCTAGGAATCTCTCCTGCTGCAATCTTTGAAAAAATGCTTGCCATAATCTCTAATCAATTTATAATTAATAATTTATAATTTACAATTCATATTATCTTATTCTCTTTTTGATGTCGTTGCATCGGCTACTTTCATTTTCTATAGAATATATCGGGTAGGCTTACATATAACATAAAAGGAACCGTCATACGGGCATCGCTGCCGATATGATAGTTCCTTTTATTCCGTTTTATTCAAATGAAATCTTGTCGATGCGAAGGTTGATGGTGCCGCGAGGAATCTTGATTTCTGCAATCTCACCTACCTTCTTGTTGAGCAATCCCTGTGCGATAGGAGTCTTGATGGAAATCTTGCCTTCCTTCAAGTTTGCCTCGCTCTCGCTCACGATGGTATAAGTCATCTTTGCCTTGTTAGCCATGTTGGTCATCTCTACCTTCGACATAATCTGCACGCTGTCGGTGCTGAGCTGCTTGGTATCGATAATCTTGGCCTCGGCAATGGTGAGCTTCAGGCGATTGATCTTATCTTCCAGATGAGCCTGTGCCTCTTTAGCGGCATCATACTCAGAATTCTCACTTAAATCACCCTTGTCGCGGGCTTCAGCAATTGCGGCTGATGCCTTAGGGCGCTCTACAGATACGAGCTGTTTCAGCTCAGCTACGAGTTTGTCGTAGCCTTCTTGTGACATGTAAGCCATAATTTTCTTGTTGTTTTAATGTTATTAATAATCGGTTGGCAAGTAGCATAAAAAATAAAGAATTCCAGTGCCAGTGGAGCACCGGAATCCTATATCTGTATTTATGTCTCTTGTTTATCCTTTTGTGTATAATCTGAATGCAAAGATAGGACTTTATTTCCGTATCACCAAATTTTTTGGGGGAAATTTTAAAAATATCCTCCTTTTTCCTTCACATAGTTCATTAATTCGCTAAAAATCTGATTATTGCGCAATATCTCCGGGTTGCCTGTCATAATCATCTGCTTTCGGGCACGGGTGATGGCTACGTTCAGCTTGCGGTCGATGATGGCGCCGTCTTCTACGAAACTGTTGCCGGCAAGGAAGTCGAGCTGCCAGATGTTCTGGATGGTGAAACTGTAGATGATGACATCTCGCTGGCTGCCCTGGTACCGCTCTACGGTATCGATACTGATTTTTTCCAGTTCCGGAATACCGAGCTTTTCGATGCCTTTGCGCACCATGGCTATCTGGTTGCGGTAAGGAACGATGACGCCTACCGTCTTCTTGGCATCGAAACGCTCTCCATAGAAGCGGTGGATGCGGCGAAGCAGGTCTACCACGATTGCTGCCTCGTTGGCATTGATCTTATCAGATACATTCGGTTCCTTGCAGAATTTGGATGGGAGGAATATCATGCGGTGCTCCTTCAGCAGGTCGTCGAGCGCATCTTCTGATGGGAGAGTATATGACAGCTCCGTCTCCAACTGGTGTGGACATGGCACGGGTTCCAGTTTCTCCCGACGGTAGAACATCCGGTTAGGAAACTCTGCAATCTCGGGATGCATTCTGCCCTGGCGGCGCAGAATGCCGATGAATTCGCTGCGCTCTTCGTGATCTTCCCAATGAATCAGACGTTCGAAGAGGGAGTTGCGGCAGTTGGTAAGACAGATGTCCTGCAGGATGCTCATGTCGATGATGCCACCTTTCTGACTGTCGTTGATGGTAGGAATGCCTGAATCCTGCTCGCTCTGCTGCACCACGGCTGGCAACTGCTTGTAGTCGCCAATGAGGATGAACTTATCTACTGCTGATAAGAGACCGATGAGATTAGGCTCCAGTATCTGGCTCGACTCGTCGATGATGGCAAGCTTGAAGTGCTTCAGCGAGAAGATGAACGGCTTGGAGGTCATCATCGAAGTGGTGCCCACGATTACACGCGTTCCTATTATATATTGTTTGATGGCTTCGAGTTTCGGACAGTCGCTGATGGCCTTCTCTATCAGATAAGGGCGGAACCGCTCATCGCAGGAGTACTCGCTGCCGAGGCGAAGGAATGGGATGCCCGAATCTACCAGCATCTCGCAGATTTCATCTACGGCTCGGTTGGTATAGCTCATCAGAAGAATGGAGGATGCAGGCTGCTGAGCCGTCTTGCCTCCCGAGGCGATGCTTTCTGCTGTAGGCATTCCCGTTCCATCGTTTAATGCTTCTTCTACCATAAACTTCAGGGCACGACTGGTCTTTCCTGTTCCCGGAGGTCCCACGAGCAGGAAGTAATCCTGTGCCTGCTTGGCACGGAGAATGATGTCGTCCAGTACATCATCGTAATGTCTGGTCAATGTAAGCGAGGCGTTTCTTTGCGGGGCACGCTGCCCTAACAGCAGGTCGCGTTTCTCCTTGGGTGCACAGATAAACTGGTGCAGGTTACGTATGCTTCCGCCTGTCGATGCATCGCTCGTTCCATGTTCTATGGCGTAAGGCAGATTCATCTCGAAGATATCGGCATTCTGCTGTCCGTCGGTGAGATGCACTACAATCTCATCGCTGTGAATCTCCTGCAGTACACCTTTATATAATATAGCCTTTCTTACGTCGGGTTCTTCCTTCAGCTTGTAGGTATAGAGATACACCATGTCGCCGATACGGAAGTTGGGCAGAAAGTCTTTTCCCTGGTCGGGCACGCTCAGGGTGATGGTATCGTATCCGCTTCCTGCGCTGCTCTGTTCCTTCCGGATGATGTGCAGGTCGGTATAGATATTGCCGGCATCTTTCTTTTCGGCGAGTGGCATGGTCCAGAGGTCGGAACTTGATGTGTTGGTGCCTTCCTGTGCGCCCACCTTGCTGATCATCTGTTCCCGCAACACGAAGGTCATCATGCGGCAGAAGTAAGCCTCCTCTAATGGGGTGAGGTTGTGGAGCGGACTGGTGATGGCTTCTATCTGCGGCTTCAGATACTTGTTGTAGAAGAAGTCCTGCGTGCCTGCTACATTGAGTACATCGGGTGTAAACTCGTTAAGTGCATGCTCGAATCCCTCCTTGGCTATCTCGAAGGAGGCGGCAACGAGCTGGTTGCGGTATTCGATGGCCTCCTTGAAGAGCTTTTGGTAGTAAGCTACTACCATCAATCCATCTTGCGGCTGATACTTGGAGTAGAGCAGACGGATATTCACGCGGTCGTTGCTCAGCTTGAAGTTGTGCTGCAATACGCCATAGTAGAGCAGCAGCTGTACATAGTGGGGCTCCAGCTGATAACTGTGATACCCCGGATCTACCTGATGGGTTTCGATATTCATGTTGCGTCCCGATTTCTGCTCCACCAGCAGTTTGCAGTCGGTGGTCATCAGGTCCACACGTCCCTGTATGCCGAGTGCTTCGCAGACGAACGAAGGTTCGAGGATGGCTTTCTTCCTGTCGTAAAGACTTTCGCCACGGAAGGCTGACATCTGTGCCTGCGATGCGGTGCGGGGGAAGAGAATATCCACTACCTGCTGCAGATTGAATGCCTGCTGGTTGGCATCGGTATAGAATTTCTTGGCATCAAACCAGGGACAGGTGCAGAACTCCAGGGCTTTCTCCCTGAAATTCGTCTTTATGGTTTCGTTCATCTGATATTTGCCGTTTGTATTGATGATGTCATCCAGCGCAGCACCGGCAAAGTTACCGAGCAGGGTAGCCTGGGTGTTGGCACGGGGCTTCATCTGGTTCAGCAGATAGAGCAGAGGATGATGACCGAAAGCCGTGAAGCAGGTGGCGATACTACTGATATCTACCAAATAATCGGGTTCCACCACGATGAGTCGGGGGGTGATGACGGGCTGCTTTACCTGACAGTCGAGCAGGTTGAGCTGCATACCTTCCTTCAGGATATCCCAGAGGTAGGTATGGTCGATATGGTTCTCTTCATCTTTCAGTTGAACGAGATATTCCTCTTCGTCAGCATCCTGGTCAATATCCACGCGGATGAAATCGCTGTCCCAGTTCTTCACAATGCATCGGATACGGCGGTTGTTGATTTCCAGTCCTTTCTGATAAGGGCGGTTGGTATGGGGAATGAGCACGTTCAGCTCGTGGGGAACATCCACTCCGAATACGGCAGAGATGAAGATGGCTAGGGCACGTGCATCATATTTCAAATCTTCGTTTGAGAGCGGTTCCTGCGAATTGCTGTGCCGGCGCATGGTTTGGATGGCAATCTTGTCTGCCACCTTGATGCCGTGAGCCTTACAGAGATAATCCACCTGGGAGAAAAGGTTACCGAAAGCCTGTTTCGTTTCCTTCACTCCTTCGTGGCAGCAGAGGATGAGCGTATCGTGCATCATCTTGTTGCGTGTCTTTGGCTCCAGTTCGGGGAGTATCAAAAGTTCTCTTACCCTAAGGAAGAGTTCTGCGGCGCTGATATTGTTTTGATTCATAGGCTACAAAGTTACGAAAATTATAACTACTCTTATAATAAAGGTATTTATAATTATTGATAATTAACTGTTGAACAGGAATGCGTATTTAAGGAAATTTAGGGCGTTTGTGCAAAAAATGTAGTAAACTATTGGATGTTCGTGCGAAAAAGTGTATCTTTGCAGCAAAAGTACTAAAAAATAATGCAAGAAATGCTTGCCGTATCATTTCTTTTTTGTATATTTGTAGCCCCCAATTGAAAAGAAGGGGTATTATTAATCTAAAAATATTAAACAATGACAAAGGAAGAATTGATGCATAGAGCCATTGAGCTCTCAAAGAATAGCGTGAAGACGGGGGGCGGACCTTTTGGTGCTGTGATTGCCAAGGACGGTATTATCATCGCTGAGGCTTCCAACAGTGTAACCATCGACCTCGACCCTACGGCTCATGCCGAAGTGAACTGTATCCGACAGGCTACCCGCAAGTTGAAGACCTTCAATCTGGAAGGTTGCGAGATCTATACCTCCTGCGAGCCTTGTCCGATGTGCCTGGGTGCCATCTATTGGGCACATCTCGACCGTATCTATTATGCCAACGACCGGAAGGATGCGGCAAAGATAGGTTTCGATGATGAGTTTATCTACGAGGAGATAGACCGCAAGATAGAAGACCGCCACAAGCCGATGATTGCCCTGATGAGAGATGAGGCGCTCGGTGCCTTCCGCATGTGGGAGGAAAATGCGGAAAAGACGGAGTATTAATGAGATAAGATAAAAAGGGAAGGTTGCACGGAATATGAACTGCAGCCTTCCTTTTTTCGTAGATTCTTCTTGTATTCTATCATGCGGGATAGAGAAAAATGGAGAAAAGGAACGATTTCTCAGATTTTCTTTGTAATTTTGTCGCCAAATTCAGAAAAGACACTGAATTGATGGATAATGGAAATTCTCTAATTATTATAACGACAATGGAACAGTCAATAGAAAATCTCTACAAATTAGACGGCAGAGTGCCCGTTGGTAAAGCACTCCCATTTGGCCTTCAGCATGTGCTGGCGATGTTCGTCAGCAATATTGCGCCAATCATGATTCTCGCTGGTGCGATAGGTTTGGACAGTTCGGTGAGCGCCGTGCTTATCCAGAACTGTATGGTCATCGCCGGTATCGGTACCTTGGTGCAGCTTTATCCGGTATGGCGTATCGGTTCTCGCCTTCCTATCGTGATGGGTATCTCCTTCACCTTCCTTTCACTTGCCATCGCCATTGCCGGTGCTCATGGTATGGGTACTTTGATAGGCGCTGTCATCATTGGTGGTCTGGTAGAAGGAACACTCGGACTTTTCGCCAAGTATTGGATCAAGCTCATTCCGCCTGTAGTAGCCGCTACCGTGGTAACAGCCATCGGTTTCTCGCTCCTTCCTGTTGGTGCCAACTCTTTTGCGGGTGGTCAGGGTGCAGCTGATTTCGGTAGCATGAACAACTGGGTTGTGGGTTCTGTCACTTTGCTGGCTTGTCTGCTTTGTCAGATTTTCGCCAAGGGTTTCTTGCGTTCACTCTCTGTATTGGTAGGACTGCTGGTAGGTTACATCCTGGCTCTGTTTATGGGAATGATAGATTTCAGTGGACTTTCTGGTCTCTCTATCGTAGCTTTGCCAAAGCTTCTTCCATTCACTCCTGAATTCAATATCGGTGCTATTCTCTCAGTTGTAGCTGTATATCTGGTTTCTGCCACAGAGACGATTGGTGATACTTCTGCGCTCTGCAACAGTGCGTTGAAGCGTGATCCTAAGACCAAGGAGATGGGTGCGGCAGTCTGCTGCGATGGTTTCGTAAGTTCGGTTTCCGGTCTTTTCGGTTGTACTCCTATCACTTCATTCAGTCAGAACGTAGGTTTGGCAGCGATGTCGGGAGTAGTGAACCGCTTTACTATTGCCATGGGTGCCATCATCATGATTATCGGTGGTATCTTCCCAGCTATCGGTTATGTATTGACTACGATACCTCAGGCTGTATTGGGCGGCTGTACCATTATGATGTTCGGTAGCATCCTCTTTGCCGGTTTCGGCATGATGGCGCGTACAGGCTTCTCTCAGCGCAACATGGTCATCGTGAGCCTCTCGCTCAGCGTAGGTCTCGGATTCACATCTGCAACAGGTATGTTCAACATCTTCCCAGAGATTGTGCGCACCGTTTTTGCAGATAACTGTGTGGCAGTAGTCTTCCTGCTCGCCGTTATCCTGAACCTCGTGTTGCCGAAGAATCTGGATAAGGCATAATAAGTGAAGATATTTATATATAAAAAGGTGCAACTCACTTTCTTACTTGTGAGTTGCACCTTTTTTGCTATAAACTGTTAACTATTAACTAAATCACTGTCCTCCCAGTCTTTCGAAGAAGGTGATGATTTCTTCGAAGGTCTTGAATTCATCACTGCCATACTCGATGGTTGTACCCATGAAACCATCGCATGGGCGAGGGTCGATGAAGTAATCGCCGTAGAGCAGGTTCTTCTGGTTGCAGAAGATGATGTGGTTGTAGGCTGGGGTAGAGAGATATTCCTCTACCCAGGTCTGCACCTTCGCCATATATTCATGGTCGTTGGTTGGCGCTGGGGCTACGATATATACATTGTAATGCTCTATCAGCATCTCGTAAGCCTTGTGCATCGAGCTGGTTGCCTTCATGTAACTGTCGTGCAGGGCATCGAAGTCGATGTATACGATAGGGCGTTCCTTGCCGTTCTGCTTGTCGTCAATCCAGCGGATAACCGGACGGAGATAGTGGAATGCTACCTTGTCGATAAGTCGGTGCTCGCCATGGAATGGGATGGCGAGCGGATAGTGCTCGTGGAAGAGGTCGAAGGTATGGACCAGCGGATCAGCATCGCCGAAGAGACCGTAAACACGTTGCTGCTCCTCGGGAGTAATGTCCTGGAAGCAACGCTCGGTAAAGTCACGGTATTCCTTGATGAGGCCTTTGTTAACCATCAGTTCGTTCACTCCGTCCTTTCTCGGGTTCTGGAATTCCTGCTTGCCGGTCATGCTGCTCATTGTATCGCCCATCTCGAAGGCAGGGTTTACGAGGATGCGGTCGAATCCTTTCAGCAGTTCGGTATACATGCCTCCCATCGAGGTACCGATGATGAGGTCAGGCTTCTCAGTCTCCGCCATCTTCTGCAGCATCTCTATGCCCTCTTCCGGATGTACCGGGATGTCTTCAGCCACGAGGGTGGCATTTGGCATCAGTTCCTGCAACATCTTTACGGTGCCGCTCTGTGCAGAAGAGAGGAAACCGTGAACATACATGATTTTCTTGCCCGCCATGAGGTCGGGGAATTGTTTGATATATGGATTCATATTCTTATAGTTTTATAGGGGGCATCATATCATGCTCCCTGAACATCTTATTCATTTCTGCTGCAAAATTACGCTAAATTGCAGACAAAACAAAATTATTGGGCGATAAACTTCCTTGTTTGCGAAAAAAGTAGTAATTTTGCACCCAATAACCATATTAAAGTTCAAGTCATAATGGATTTACTGAAAGAAAGAATTATGCAGGAGGGCAGATGCTTTCCTGGTGGAATCTTAAAAGTAGACAGCTTTGTAAACCATCAGATGGACCCTATTCTGATGATGGACTTAGCTAAGGAATTCGTGCGCCTTTTCAAGGACATCAAGTACAACAAGATTATTACTATCGAGGCTTCGGGCATCGCGCCTGCCATCATGGTAGGTTATCTGACCAATCTTCCTGTTGTATTTGTGAAGAAAAAGCAGCCTAAGACTATGGAGGGTATGATTACCTCTGTGGTTCACTCTTTTACAAAGGACCGCGATTATACGGTTTGTGTGAGCAACAGTTATCTTACTCCTGAGGACCATGTTATCTTTATCGATGACTTCCTTGCCAATGGTAATGCGTCTAAGGGCGTGATGGACCTTTGCGAGAAGGCTGGTGCCAAGATTGAGGCGATGGGTTTCATCATCGAGAAGGCTTTCCAGCATGGTGGTGACTTCCTGCGCAAGGAGGGAATCCGTTATGAGGCGCTCGCTACCGTAGAGAGCCTGGATGATTGCAAGATTGTCTTGAAGTAAAACATCTTATTATATATATTAAAAGCCGCCTGTAATAGGGCGGCTTTTTTCTTACTTGACGATATCAGCTGCATAGATTCCCATCGCCTTGTAGCCTGCAGGGTTCGGATGGAGCCAGTCGCTGCTGGCATATTCCCGCTTCATCCTTCTGTCATCATTCGGGTCTTGAAGCAGCTTGGCGAAGTCTAAAATGCCATCTGCTTTCTTTGCCTGACTTCGAATCCAGTCGTTTACATAGAGTCGGGCTGCTTCGTGGAAGTGGCTGTAGTAGCCGGCACCCTTGAAAGGCGTGATGGTGCCCAGATAAACTTTCATCTTCCGTGCCTTCGCCTTCTTCATCATTCCCTGTATGCTCTCTATAATCTGGCGGGCTACCGTCTCGCTGTTTCCGCTCTTGGCAGCACCTATGTCGTTGATGCCTTCAAAGATAATTACCTTCTTTACGCCGCTCTGCATCAGAATGTCGCGGTCGAAGCGTTCCTTGGCGAGTGCCCCGAAACCGCCCGGCACGGTTACGCGGTTGTTGCCGATGCCCAGGTTCAGTACACCCTGGTTGGTTATCTTATGTTTCAGCTGCAGCATCTCCGACATAACATCCGGCCACCGGTTCTGGGCATTGTCGGTAGAGCATTTGCCGTCGGTGATGGAGTTGCCCATGATGGCGATGGCACTCATGTTGGTGCTCATCGTATACACATCGATGCCGCTGATGTTGTACCAGTGGTTCTCGCGGAAAGCCTTTTCGAAGTTGGAGTGGGCATTGGTTACTCCCTTCATGATATAAGAGGTGGTACGTGAGCCCATGTGGACGGTAGGCACATCGGGAGCCGAGGTGTAGTTGATGGTGATGGCAACGCGCTCCAGGTTCTTGAGATTGAACTTCAGCGCATCGCTCACTATCTGTTTGCCGGCAGGGATGGTAGCCTTGTAGCTGTTGCCGAACTTGAAGTATTGAGCCGATTTGGCATCAATCTTGAAGGAGTCTTTGGCGTGGGCGATATAGATGGAGCGTATCACTACGGGTTGCATCGAGTAGATATTGCTCAGTTTCAGTCTTATCACGTCTCCTCCCACGCTTACCTTTACTATCTGGCGAACCGAACGGTTTGTCATGTTGTTATTATAGGGCATAAACGCTTTCACCACAGTCTGCGGTGCCGTAGCCCAAGTTCCAATCCATGTTTGTGCCGCCATCTGTAGTGTGTATGTGCAGATGAAGCATAGTATCATTATAAATCTTTTCACCTTGTTGTATTTTAAAAGTATATATTTGTATGTTAATGGGGTGTTGTCACTAGGCTCGGCAGACCTGCTGACTGCAGTCGGCAGAGCTGCTGACTAGGCTCAGCAGAGCTGTCGAGCCTAGTGGGAATCATCAAGAAGCAGTCTCCTTGAACTTCAGATACAGTCTCCTTGAACCTCAGATACTGACTGCTTGAACCTCCTAATCTATATCTTTGCCCCAGCGCAGTCGTATCCTTGCGCCAGATGAGCCGTCTCGTTATGCTTGTTCAGCCGCATTGTTATGCTTGCTCAGCCGCCTTGTTGACCATGTTTTTCGTTTAAGGTCTCGATTTGCGACCTTAAACGTTTTGCTTTTGCATACCTTTATCTCAAATGTGGTGCAACTTCTCCATTAGGTAAAAGAATTCCTGCCCTAATTAAAAAGGCACGTGCTGCTTCTTTACTGGCAGTAGAAGCCTTTCTTGCAGCCTCTAATCTTTCTTGTCTTTTGCTATCAAATAAATCCATATTCTACCTCCTTGTTTTAAAAGTTGAACATTTCTTCTGCAAAGATTATGCAAACGAGCGCAATGTAAGCTTGCTTACAAATTGCCGAGCGCCGCTAATCTTCTGCAAAGATTATGCCAGCGAGTGCAATGAAAGTTTACTTTCAGATTGCCGAGCGCCGCTAATCTTCTGCAAAGATACGCTTTTCTTCTTAAAGATGCAAGGAATTATTGAAAAATGTTTGAGAATGAGGGAAATAAAAAGAAAAACAAAAAACCGGGGTCATCACCAGCATCGAATAATCTGGGAGAGGGCCTTACCGGGACTGCGCTGCAAAGATAATAATTAAAACGGAATATACCAAAGATCTTTTCGAAAAATTACGTCCGGACGTATCTGTTGCTACGTCGGGAGCGTCTGTTGCTACATCGGGACGTAGGAAATGCTACGTCGGGACGTAATTTTTGCTGCATCGTGGGAGGTTTTTCGATAAAAAGCATAGAAAAACACTAAAAATAGAATAGAAAATAAGCGTTTTTGCTCAATATTTTCAACCTATTAGCTCCCATAACGCCTCTAGAACGCCCGAAAAACGCTGTTTTTTGCAAAACGTGGCAATAGGTGGCAATAAGGTGATAATAAAAAAGCCCCTTATTGCCACCCATTATTCTCTTATTATCAGCTACTTATAATAAGCGTGGCAAATGTTGCATTAGATTTGAGAAAACATGTTCCTATGTGTAGAGGATCTTTGTTTCTCAAACATTCCATCAAAAACCGATTTGTATAAATACTATTGCCATCGTTTTTTCTTGGGAAAATATTCTAGCTGTATGGTAGAAGTTTTTCGGGAAAAGTTTTGGAGATTAGGAGATAAAGTATTATCTTTGCCATCAGATTCAAAAACGAATAATCAAACTGAGTTATGATAGTAAGACCAAAGCGCATTTATCGCAAGCGCATACCATACGGCATGCAGAACTTTGAGGATGTCATAAAAGAGGATTGTTACTATGTGGACAAGACTCCTTTCATCGAGCAAATAGAAGAATCCAACAAGTATTTCTTCTTCATTCGCCCTCGCCGTTTCGGCAAGACACTTACTCTCTCCATGCTTGAGAATTACTATGACATCAACAAGAAAGACAAGTTTGAGGAAATCTTTGGCAAGCTATACATCGGGCAGAATCCTACGCCAGAGCATAATACATATCTCATCATCCACCTCAATTTTGCCGAGGTGGCAGCAGGATTGGATGATTATAAGAATGGACTGGACAACCATTGTCGCCTTGTATTCAATTTCTTTTGTGACATTTATGCACATATTCTTCCTGCCAATACCAAGGAAGGAATGGAAAAGTTAACAGATGCAGTGTCTCAACTGAGGTTTCTTTGCCAGAAATGCCAGGAGGTGGGAAAGAAGATTTATCTCTTCATCGATGAGTACGACAACTTCACCAACATGATTCTCGCCCATGAGGAGCATCTTATGAGGTATCGCAACCAGACCCACGGAGAGGGATACTTGCGCCAGTTCTTCAACACCATCAAGGGTGCGGCTGGCAATACCCTGGGCAGAGTGTTCGTCACGGGAGTAAGCCCTGTGACCATGGATGACCTGACTAGCGGATTCAACATCGGAACCAACTACTCGCTCTCACCTGACTTCAATGAGATGACGGGATTTACCGAGGAAGAAGTGAGAGAGATGCTGGATTATTACGGCAGCGTCCTGCCGTTCAATCACACCACCGATGAGCTGATCAAGGTGATGAAGCCTTGGTACGACAACTATTGCTTTGCCGTCAAGAGCTATGGCAAGACCACGATGTACAACTCCGTGATGGTGCTCAATTTCATTAGCAACTATATAGATAATGAGTACGACATCCCCGACTCCATGGTAGAGACCAACATCCGTATCGACTATGACAAGATGCGAATGCTCATCCGCCACGACAAGGAGTTCGCCCACGATGCCAGCATCATCCAGCAGTTGGTAACCCAGGGATTCGTGATAGGCACGCTCAACGAGAACTTCCCTGCCGAGCGAATCAACGACCCAGACAACTTCCTCAGCCTGCTGTTCTATTTCGGCATGGTGACGATAGACGGAACATACAAGGGTGAGACCAAGTTCATCATCCCGAATGAGGTGGTGCGTGACCAGATGTACACCTACCTGCTCGACACCTACAAGGAGAATGACTTGGTATATGATAGATATAGCAAGGGTAAACTGGAGAGCAAACTGGCATACGATGGACAATTCAAGCCATACTTTGAATATATCGCCGACTGCCTGAAGAAGTACTCCTCACAGCGAGACAAGCAGAAGGGAGAGGCTTTCGTGCATGGCTTCACCTTGGCGATGACGAGCCAGAACAAGTTCTATCGCCCTATCTCTGAGCTGGACAATGACGGCGGCTATGCCGACATCTTCCTCTCTCCGCTCTGTGACATCTACAAGGACATGGTAGATTCATATATCATCGAGTTGAAATATTGCAAGAGCCCAACCACAGATGAGCAAGTTAAAAAGCTCTTCGAGGAGGCTTCAGCTCAAATCTCTCGCTATGCGGACAGTGATATGGTCAGAGAAGCAGTAAAGACTACAAAGCTCCACAAGCTGGTGGTTATTTACCGCGGAGCGGAAATGGTGGCTTGCGAGGAGATATAAAACATTTTCAACCATACAGGTTGAAAATGTTTGAGATAAATATAAAGAAAAAGGTGTATCCCTTTGCCCATTGTGTTGAGCAATAAGGATACACCTTTTATAAAATTGATATGCGTTTGTTCTAATAGGCATTAAAGTACCTTTTATTTGATGAGTCTATATGAGCTTAATCATTTCCATTACAGCTTCTGCATTTGACTTAATATAAATGTTATGGAACTTGGTGTCAGCTCGTTCTCCATGCATTAAGTAAACATAGTATACTTGGTAATTATACTTGTTAGCTAATTTTTCGACGACATCTGTTGTTTGGCCTTTCGATCTACATGCAGTGATTACAAAGTCACAATTCATTTGTAGAATTTCATCTAAAGGCTCTTCGTTAGCTCCTGGATCTCCCCAGGAAGAAAAACCGATATTGCCAAATTCTGGATGTTGGTAAGTTCCATTAAAATCACCTTCTTCGTCGGGATAATTACCTGTTATAGATTTATAGACTTCTCTAATAGATGAAGTCTTTCCTGAGTTTTGTCGCCCTATAAGGCAAATAATAGTTTTCATTTTTACCTCCTATTTTTAAATTTATAATAGTTACTGCAAAGATACGCTTTTTCTCCGAAAGCTGCAAGGAATTATTGAAAAATGTTTGAGGGTGAGAGATAAAAAGAAAAAGTGTACCCCCTACTGCCCGATGGCAATAAAAGGGTACACCTTAATTTATTTTATGTGATACTTGTAAGTTGCCGATTAACGGTTACCACCAGCCCACCATACATTTTCGGTGAAGATATACTTACCTGCATCATTTCCTGAACCGAAAGCTTCCTTCACGTTAGGGTTTGAAAGAACATCGCTTGAGCCGTAAGGCAAGCGGAGTGGCCAACGGTTCTGACCTGCCTGAGTATTGTTAGGATTGGTCATTGCTACAGGATAGCTGCCATCAAGATACTTGCAGCGGCGCATATCGTTGAAGGTCTCCAACTGCTCATCACGTGTCTGGGCGATATACTTCTGAACCAAAATCTCGTTCAATGGATTTGCTGCAAACTTAGTTGCAGTCTCACCAGCAAGATAAGCTGCAACATCCTCGTCGCTGAACTCTGTAGCACCTACAGTAGCATAGTCAGCAAGAGAAGCCTTGACTGCAGTCTCGAAATCAGCCTTGGCATCCTGACCCAAGCGAGCCTTTACCTCTGCGATGATGAAGTAAAGCTCTGACTTGCTCATCAAATGGCTAGGAATCTTAACCTCGCTGATACCATTCAAGAACCAGAGAGGGAAATTGGTAGCACTGGTAGCACCGGCTGCTTCCTTGTCACCAGGAGTCATCAAGCCCAACCGGCTAGGAGCTTTATACCAGTCTGCACCATTATAATTATAGATAGCCTCACGTGGGTCCTGACGAGCTACCATCAAGTTATCAACAGTCTTGGATGAAGCACTATACTCACGGCTATACCAGTAAGCAGACCATGCATCAATCTGGTTGTTGCCATCGAAGATATTCAGGTTTGCGCCATCGAAGCCATCAGCTACAGCAGCATTAGCCTCTTCCAGAATCTGAGCATATTGTGCATTCTTGTCGGCAGCACGACCTGCCTCATGCAAGAGATAGCGAGCCTTCAAGGCATGAGCAAGTCCACGCCACTGAGTCAAGTTGCCATTGAACAAGACATCGTAGGCACCCGCATTCTTCATCTTGCCGGCAATAGCCTGATCCAGATTACCCTTGGCAGCATCCAGCAATTCCAGAATGTGCTTGTAAATATCTTCCTGAGAATCGAGCTTAGGAGCAGATACCTTGAAAGCCTCAGAGCAAGGAATGTTACCAAACAAGTCGGTCATGATTCCCCAATCGTAAGCTGCCAGAATCTGACCCATAGCCTTGATATCAAGCTGTCCGGCGCTATTGCCACCCTCTTCACACTTAGCAATCATCTGCTGAATGTTGTTGAGGTTAAGATAAGTACCGTTCCACTCATTATCGAAAGTAGAAGCAGCAGCAATCTCATTGATGCTGCGGAGCTCTGCATTCTTAAGCTGGTTGTTACCTGTACCCAGGATTTGCTCTGTATAAGAAGCAACATACCAGGCGAAGTTACCCGTGTTGGTAGTGAAAACACTAGAAACGATGGCATCTGTGAGCTGGAACTTGGCAGAAACAACGCTTTCACCTGGGTGAGCCTCGTCTTTGTTGATTCTGTCCATGATATCCTCTGAGCAAGATACAGTCATCATAGAAACTGCAGAGATAGCCAAGATGCCAAATATATTCTTAAAATTCATCATTGTTTTATCCTTTATTAATATTGATACTTTAAATGATTCCGAGGTGGGTCAGCCGATTAGAATGTAATCTTGAAACCACCACCGAAGCTTGAAGTATTTGGCAGAGAGAAACGCTCGAAAGCACCACTCATATTACCATTACCCTGAGAAGACTCAGGATCCAGATCCTTCATCTTAGACCAGAGAAGCACGTTGCGTGCGAAACCATATACAGAGATGTCGATGCCAGCAAACTTAGGAAGCTGGTAGCTCAAGGTTACATCGCGGAGCTTCAGAAAGCTACGATCGTAGATACCTGCCTCAGTCACGTTATTGTAAGCCATCCAGTAATCCTGCTTGCTTACCTCAACCTTGTTTGGTTCACCTGTTGCAATATCAATACCCTCAGCTACCATAGTACCCTCGTGGTATGGAATAGACTCCTTGGTTGCACCGAAATAGTTCAATGTTAAGATTGTACCATTGTACATCTTGCCACCCTTCTGCCAATCCATGGTTGCACTCAAAGACAAGCGCTTCCAGCGAGCCTTCAGGTTGAAGCCCATATTGAAATCAGGTGTACACTCACCCAGGTTCTGGCTACCGGCAGTACCGACAGGAAGACCATCCTGAAGCAAGAGGCGGCCCTGCTCATCGCGCTGGAATGCTACACCATAGATATTTGGATAGGTATAACCTGCCTGGGCACGTATCTGTGGTTCAACGAAACCACCCAACATGATACTCTCTACGCCATCAGCCAAAGACTTAACCTTGTTGGTCAGCTTGGTGAAGTTTATGCCAAGATCCAAATCCCAATCCTTGGTCTGGATGATGCTTGCGTTGATAGCAAACTCATGTGACCATGTGGTCATCTCACCGGCATTGGTACGGAGGTACTGATAACCTGTAGAACCGGCTGTAGGAACATCGAAAATCTGATCCTTGATATCCTGATAGCTGGCTGTATATTCCAAACGAACACGATTGTCGAAGAAGTTCAAGTCTGCACCAAACTCCCAGTTCACGGTGTTCTGTGGCTTCAGATTAGGGTCATACTTCACGTAGTAAGGCACATAAGAACTTACGCCGTTGATAGCATAACTGATAGGAGTGATACCATACATACCGCTACCATATCCTGGAACATAGTAATAGTTAGCATAGTAGTGACCTGCCTGACCTACCTGAGCGAATGAAGCACGGAGCTTACCATAAGAGAGGATGTGATTATTCTTCAATGCTGGAAGCTCTGTGAAAATCCAACCGAGTGATACTGATGGATAGAAGAAGCTGCGGTTGTTGCGTGGCATAGTAGAAACGATATCGTTACGACCTGTCACTGTCAAATAAACCTGATTGGCATAGCTCAAAGACAACTGACCGAAGAAACCTACGGTACGCTCCTGAGCCTTATATTCCTGTGTCACTGGCTTAACAGTGGTATTGGTCATAGTAGGCTGACCATAGAACAGGAAGTTGGTTCCATCGTAATCCCAAACACGCTGATAGTCGTGGTTGAACTCAGAACCGAGCAATGCACCGAAATCCCACTCGTTGTTGGCACCCAACTTAGCTGTGAAGTTGGCAGTGAAGAGGTTGTTGAAGATATTGTGCTGAACACCATAGTTTTCAATCTCACCACCAGCATTCTGTGCAGATCCCTTCTCGTATACATCACTATTGTTAGTGGTATAAACATCAAGACCAGCCTGCTCACGGATTACCAGGTTGTAACGCTCTGTATCCCAGCCGAAGTTAGGACGATACTCAAGATAAGTATTACCGAATACACGATTGGTGCGCTGGCTGAATTCATTGTTGTCCTTCCACCAATATGGGTTATTGAATGAGGTAGAACGGAACAAAATCTGACTTGTAGGGTCGTTTGGTGCATGGGTAGGAGTGCCCTTCAGATTGTACTCAGAAGGAGCAGAATAAACCACGTTCATAATACCGCTGTTGGCACCTGGAGCAGATGTAATCTTAGTTGAACTGTAGTTTGCAGAGAAACCAGTCTTCCACTGCTTGTTGATTTCAAAGTCAACAGCACCACGAGCTGTGGTACGCATCATACCTGTAGAAGGAACGATACCTGTCTGATAAGTGTCACCGATACCGAAAGAATAAGCCAGGTTTCCATTCTTCTGGGAAATACTCAAGTTTGAGTTCTGGGTGAAACCAGTATCGAAGAAATCACCTACATTGTCATAAATCTGTGGAGTAGCCCAACCGTCAAGACCTGCAGCTGCATACTTAGGGTTGTAGTACATTCCCTCGTGCTTGCCATAAGCCTGAGTATATTTATTGTCGGTATTACCACCATAAGTAGCATCGTTAGCCAGATCAGCAATCTTAGGACCCCAATTCATAGAAGATGTTGGGTCATAAGCATTTATGCCATTACCCTGGGCATAAATATTCTGACGATCAAACTTCTTGCTGACAGTCTGAGCACTCAAGTCGGTAGAGAATGTAATCTGAGGGCGGCCACCATTTGCCTTACCACGCTTGGTGGTAATGATGATGACACCATTAGATGCACGGATACCATAAAGGGCAGAAGCAGCCTGACCCTTCAATACGTCGATGCTCTCGATGTCATCAGGGTTGATATCAATAGAACGATTTGCTTTATCTGCACCAGTAACAGAGGCACCTGTATCATAGTCTGCAGAAGAAGCGATAGGCATACCATCTACGACATAGAGAGGGGTGTTGTCGCCAGAGAATGAACGGGCACCACGGATGACAATCTGAGAAGATGCACCAGGAGCACCAGAAGACTGACGGATATCAACACCGGTCAACTTACCCTGCATAGCGCTAGCCAAAGAGCTAGTACCAGCAATGTTCAAATCTTCAGAACCTAATTTCTGTGATGCATAACCGAGGGCTTTCTTGTCTCGGGAGATACCCATTGCGGTAACCACAACCTCGTCAAGAGTCTTGTTATCCGCTTCCAATACAATCTTCATCTTCTGTCCAGCCTTTACAGTCTGAGGCAACATGCCGAGGTATGTTACTTCCAACTTTGTACCAGCTGGAACATTCAATGAGAAGTTACCATCAACATCGGTAACCGCACCGGTCTTTGTGCCCACTACTTTGATAGATGCACCAATGATTGGTTCACCATCCTCTGCAGAGGTTACTTTACCGGAAACTTGAGTTTGCGCCAACGCCA
>DAWDAD010000047.1:0-21817 GCA_052356385.1 Prevotella sp. | reverse complement strand
TATATCAAATAATAATTGTACATTTGCGGTGGAAATATAAACATCGAAGATTATGGCACTTAAGTTATATCCATTAGGCATACAGACTTTCGAGCGAATCCGCAGGGAAAACAAGCTCTATATCGACAAGACGGAATACGTTTACCGCCTGACGCACACCAGCGGTACCTATTTCTTCTTGGGACGTCCACGCCGCTTTGGAAAATCCCTGTTTCTCACCACCCTCCAAAGTTACTTTGAAGGCAAGAAAGACTTATTCAATGGTCTTGCCATCGAAAAGCTGGAAAAGGAGTGGACAGAATATCCTGTGCTCCACTTTGATTTGAGCGGAGGCAAACACATGAATAAAGAACAGCTGGAGAGATATCTCGCATTCATACTGGAAACAGAAGAAAAGAAATGGGGTATCACACAGCCACAAATTGATGCCAATAACCGATTGACAGAACTGATCAATACTGCATACGAGAAATCCGGAAAACAGGTAGTCGTGCTTATTGATGAATATGATGCACCCATACTGGATGTGGCTCACGAGCAAGAACAGTTAGATACCTTGCGCAATATCATGCGCAACTTTTTCAGTCCTTTGAAATACAGCGAAGCAAAACTACGCTTTGTCTTCCTGACAGGCATCACCAAGTTCTCGCAAATCAGCATCTTCAGCGAACTGAACAACATCACCAACATATCCATGAATGATGACTATGCTGGTATCTGTGGCATCACCAAAGAAGAACTTCTGATGCAGATGTCGGAAGATATTGACGAACTTGCCCGAAGAAGAAACATAACGAAAGAACAAGTCATCGACAAGTTAAAAGAGAATTATGACGGCTATCATTTCACAAGATTCTCACCCGATATCTTCAATCCATATAGCCTGCTGAATTGCTTTGCAGAAAACAAGTTCGGATCCTATTGGTTTACTTCCGGCACTCCAACTTATCTCATCAATATGATGCGCAAATATCAGGTAGTTCCTACAGACATCATCACACGAGTGGAGGCTGATGCCAGTGAGTTTGATGCTCCTACGGAGAATATGCCAACCATCATGCCGCTGCTTTACCAAAGTGGATATATCACAATCAAGGAATATCATGAAGACTACAACTATTACGTTCTTGATGTTCCTAACAAGGAGGTGAAAATGGGACTGACCAAGGCACTGATTCCATCATACGTCACACAGAATACGCTTGCAACAACCAATACAGCCCGTCGTATCGCACAGGCTTTGGATAAGCAGAATATGGAGGAGGCATTAACCCTACTCCAGACATTCCTGGGAACTGTTCCTTACTGCAACAACGCTCATTATGAGGGACATTACCAGCAGATGCTCTTCATCATATTCTCTCTGCTAACAGACTATCAGGTGGACGTTGAAGTTCATACACCCAACGGCAGAGTTGACATCGTATTGCTCACCCATACAGACCTTTTCCTGTTGGAGATAAAGTTGGACAGGAGTGCGAAGTCTGCAATGCAGCAAATCAACCTGAAGAACTATCACAAACGATTTGCGCTAAGCGGCAAGCCAATAACCAAGGTCGGCATCAACTTCGACAGTAAAACTGGGAATATCGATAATTGGGTAATTGAAAAAGCATAAGATAAAAATATCTGTCTGCGACATCATAGAAGAAGGTATGGTCTATGCATAGATAAGACAGCTTTCTGATACATCTAAAAAGCAAAAAAGAAAAGTTTATTATGTCAATATTCAGTCGCCTCTTTGGAAGGAAGAACAATCTTAGCGTAAGCTCTGACATCAAGAAGAAAGATGCCAGAAGCAGAAATATTGCCTTCGTGGATACCGAAGTGGGACTGAAAGACCATAAAATACACGACATCGGAGCATTGCGTTATGACGGAGCCACCTTTCACCAAGCATCGCAGACGGCACTGAACAAGTTCCTGCAAGAAGGAAAGGTTGACTATATCTGCGGGCATAACCTCATTCATCACGATGCCCGCTATCTCCAACTCAACGGCATACTGATAGATACCCTCTATCTCTCCCCACTCCTCTTTCCCAAGCGCCCTTACCATCATCTGGTAAAGGACGACAAACTGCTGAGCGAGCAGATGAATAATCCAGTCAATGACTGCGAGAAAGCCAAGGAGCTTTTGATGGATGAAATCGCTGCATGGAATCAATTATCAGAAAGGAAAAGGAAAATCTTCACCTTGCTGCTCCAGCATGAAGAGGAATTCAAAGGATTCCTGATGTATGTGGGAGCCATCGAAAAGGATGATGCAATGATAGGCGTTTCAGAATTCATTCTTTCTGAATACAAGGATCATATTTGCGCCCATGCCGACATTCCGGCTCTTGCAGCCCAGTCGCCTTGCGGCTTGGCATACGCCTTGGCCCTCATAGGCACAGACGATTACCAATCTGTAACCCCAGGTTGGGTACTCTTCCATTATCCCGAAGTAGAACATATCATCTATATGCTCTGCCATACTCAATGCACCGATGGCTGCGAGTATTGCAACCGCATGCTCGACATTCATCACAACCTGAAACAACTCTTTGGCTATGATGCCTTCCGTACCTATGACGGCGAACCGCTGCAGGAACAGGCATCGCAGGCAGCAGTAGATGGCAAGTCATTATTGGCTATATTTCCTACGGGTGGCGGCAAGTCGCTCACCTTCCAGTTGCCAGCCCTGATGGATGGCAGAACCATACATGGACTCACCGTGGTTATCTCGCCTCTGCAATCATTGATGAAAGACCAGGTAGATAACCTCGCAGACCGCGGCTTCACCGATGCCGTAACCATCAATGGTCTCCTCGACCCTATCTCCCGCTCCCTTGCCATCGAACGAGTACAGAGCGGAGATGCCACCTTATTATATATAGCACCAGAGATGTTGCGCTCCAAAACCATCGAGCGCATACTGATGGCACGGCATGTAGTGAGATTCGTCATTGACGAAGCTCACTGCTTCTCTGCATGGGGACAAGACTTCCGTGTAGATTACCTATATATCGGCAAGTTTATCAAGGAATATCAGGAACGCAAGTTTGGCAAGGATGCCATGGCCCGCAACCATGGTCAAACCCTGATACCCGTATCTTGCTTCACCGCCACTGCAAAACAGAAGGTGGTACAGGACATCTGCGACTATTTCAAACATTGGCTGGGCACCGACCTCCAGCTCTTCGCCTCATCAGCCTCACGTACCAACCTGCACTATTCCGTTATCCACGTAGATAGTGACGGCAACAAATACAATCTCCTGCGCTCGCTGGTAGAGCAGGCTGATTGCCCTACCATCATCTACGTATCCCGCACCAAGCGAACCCGGGAACTCGCCCAAAAGCTGACACGTGACGGCATATCCGCCCTGCCCTATAATGGCAAGATGGATGCCGATGAGAAGATACACAATCAGGATGCCTTCATGAGCGATAAGGTTAGAATCATCGTTGCCACCTCCGCCTTCGGCATGGGAGTAGATAAGAGCGATGTGGGACTGGTTATCCATTACGACATCTCCGACTCTCTGGAGAACTATGTACAGGAGGCAGGACGTGCAGGAAGAGACCCACACCTCAATGCCAAATGCTATGTACTCTATAGCGACGAGGACTTAGACAAGCACTTCATCCTGCTCAACCAAACCAAACTGAGCATCAGCGAGATACAACAGGTATGGAAAGCCATTAAGGATTTTACCAAGCAGCGTCCACATGTAAGTTGTTCGGCACTGGAGATAGCCCGCCAAGCCGGTTGGGATGACTCGGTATCCGACATAGAAACCCGTGTCCGCACCGCCCTTTCTGCTCTAGAACAGAGCGGATACATAGAGCGTGGCAACAACATTCCGCACGTCTATGCCACAGGTATCACCGTCAAGAACATGGACGAGGCAAGACTACGCCTCACCGAATCACCCCTGTTCTCTGAAGATGAGATGCAGAATGCCATCCGCATCATCAAGTCGCTTATCACCCAGAAGCATATAGCCAAGGCACAGGATAGCGAGGCTGAATCCCGCATCGATTACCTCGCCGACATCCTAGGACTCAGCAAGCGAGACGTCATCTCTTCCGTTGACCGAATGCGCCAGGAAGGTATCCTTGCCGATACCCGTGACATCTCTGCCTATCTGCAAGACATCAGCGACAAGCAACGCAAGCCTCAGCAGATGCTGGAGAACTTTGCCAAACTGGAAAGATACATTCTGGAACATATCCCGGATGAATCGCTGCATATCACATACAAACAACTCAATGACAATGCCGTACATGACGGCATCGATACTTCAACAGAAAAGAAAATCCGCACACTGCTATACTTCTTAGTAGTAAAGGGATATGCGCATAAGAAGGAAGACGGTGTTCGCAATCTCATCGTAACAAGAGACAAGGACATAGAGACCATCATCAAGCGATTCGAAAGACGAATTGAGGTTTGCCGATTCATCATCGAAAGACTATACAGCCTGGCTGAAGAAGAGAGCAACAATAGCTCTTCTGTAGATTCAAGAGAGAAGCCTCTCCAATTCTCGGTAGTCGAACTTCTGAACGATCTGAAATCCAGCAACCAGTCACTCTTCTCCGACTTCTCTTCCCTGCAGTTGGAAGACGTAGAGGAAGCCTTGCTCTATCTCTCCAAGATAGGAGCCATGAAGCTGGAAGGAGGATTCCTGGTACTCTACAATGCGATGGCGATTAAGCGCACCAAGGAACTTCGCCTCCGCTATAAGCAGGAGGATTACCGCATGCTCAACGAATTCTACAAGCAGAAGATTCAGCAGATTCACATCGTGGGCGAATATGCCAACCTGATGGTAAGGGATTACGACGCCGCCCTGCAATATGTGCAGGATTATTTCCAGATGGACTACCATCGCTTCATCTCAAAGTACTTCAAGGGCAACCGGGAGACTGAGATAGAGCGCAACGTAACACCTTCGAAGTACAAACAACTCTTCGGAATGCTCTCCAAGCGACAGAAGGAAATCATCGACGACCACGAGTCACGCTGCATCGTAGTCGCTGCCGGTCCTGGCAGCGGCAAGACACGTGTGCTCGTACATAAGCTTGCCTCTCTCCTGCTACTGGAAGATGTAAAGCACGAACAACTCCTGATGCTCACTTTCTCTCGTGCAGCCGCTACCGAATTCAAGCAGCGACTGATGCAACTCATCGGCAATGTCGCCCATTTCGTAGAGATCAAGACCTTCCATTCCTACTGCTTTGACCTGCTGGGCAGAGTTGGCAATCTGGATGAGGCAGGAGATGTGGTTAAGCAAGCCGCCGAAATGATCAACAATGGAGAAGTGGAACCCAATCGCATCAGCAAAACCGTACTCGTTATTGACGAGGCACAAGACATGAGCAAGGATGACTATGCCCTTGTCTCTGCTCTGATGAAAGTCAACGAAGAGATGAGGGTGATAGCCGTAGGCGATGATGACCAGAACATCTATGAGTTTAGGGGTTCCAACTCGCAGTATCTCTATGAGCTGACCCAGACAGAGCACAGCCGTTTCATTGAGATGACCGAGAATTACCGAAGCCTTCGCCACATCGTGAATGCAGCCAACGACTTTGCCCGCAACATCCGTCAGCGAATCAAATCTACCCCTATCATCTCCATGAGTCAAGAAGATGGAGAGGTAAGAATCGTGAAGCATCCATACGAGATTCAGGAGAAAAAGGTTTATATGTATCAGCCTATTCTTGAAGATGTTACGCGATTACTAGAAAGTAAGGCTTCAAAAGAAGCCGATGCATCTTCCCGCAAGAAGAACGAAACCATCAGCATCCTCACGCAGACCAATGAGGAGGCTGTCATTATGCTGGCTCTTCTTCACAGCCATGGCATCAAGGCTAAGCTGGTGCAATCAATGGACGGCTTGCGCTTCTGGAATCTGGCAGAGGTAAGATACTTCTTGAAGAAGATAGACCAAGGCATCAAGGAAACGAAATCCCCAATCATCCCTGATGATATTTGGGAAGCAGCCAAGCAGCAGACATTCCAAAAGTATGCCACCAGCCAGGCATTGCCATACCTGCGCCGCAGTCTTCAGATATTTGAGCAGACCAATCGTGCCAAGTACTACAGCGACCTGAGGGAGTTCGTGTTCGAATCATCTGTAGAAGACTTCTGTGACATCTCGAAATCAGACATCGTGGTCAGCACCATCCACAAGGCAAAAGGCCATGAGTTCGACCATGTACTGATGCTCATTACCCATCCCGAGCATCCTACAGATGACATACTGCGCCGATACTATGTGGGCATGACCCGTGCCAAGCGTACACTAACCATCCACACCAACGGCAATCTCTTCGACAGCCTGAAAAGTGCCCAGCATCTCTATGATGCCCAAGCCTACGATGAGCCCAACGAAATAGTACTCCAGCTCTCACACAAGGATGTAAACCTGGGCTTCTCCAAGCCTCACAAGGATGCTATCCTTTGCCTGAGAAGCGGTATGCCACTAACCTATCACGACCATTGCCTCTGTCTCCCATCAACAGGCAGAGACATAGCCCAGCTCTCCATCAAGATGAAGGAGAAACTAAGCAAATGGGAGTTGAAAGGTTACAAGGTAACCGCTGCCCGAATCCGCTTCATCGTGGCATGGAAGTCAAAGGATGCACCAAGGGATGAGAAGGAATCCGCCATCGTGCTCGCAGATTTGGTGATGGAAAAATAAGGTAAATTCATTAAAAATTTATCACCAAACGCTATTTATCCTTTCTTTTTATACACAAAAGTGTAATTCTTAAGCCGCACTCTTGAGAAATACACTTTTGTGTCAAAGGCTTTTTCCTTAAAAGCTATACTTTTGCAGCAGAAAAATAAAAAAATCAAGCAAAACTGTAGCAATATGAAGGAAAAAGTAATTTTTACCACAGCGTTGTGCCTCTCGGCTATGACTCCGATGATGGCGCAGAATATCACCGGCAAGGTGATGAATACCAAGGGAGAACCTTTGGCGTTTGCCAATGTAGTATTATTGAATAGAACAGACTCGGCTTTCGTCAAGGGCGCTGTGAGTGGAGAGGATGGCAGCTTTGTCATCGACTCTTCCTGTAACGGCGGAATCATCAAGGTGACATCCGTAGGCTATAAGACCGTCTGCAAGGATTGCGAGGGCGAGAACGTAGGCATCATCAAGATGGAAGAGGACAGTGAGACGCTCGGCGAAGTAGTCGTAAAGTCATCTCTGCCTAAGACTATTCTGAAGAATGGCGGAATGACGACAACCGTTGCCGGCTCCGTACTTGAGAAGGCAGGAACAATGGAGCATCTGCTCGACCGCATCCCTAACGTTTCTGCCCAGAATGGCAGCATCAAGGTATTCGGTCGCGGTGAGCCTGTTATCTATATCAATGGACGACAGATGAGAGACAAGAGCGAGCTGGACCGTTTGCATTCAGATAACATCAAGTCGGTGGAAGTCATCACTAACCCTGGTGCCCGTTACGCAGCCAGCACCAAGGCGGTCATCCGTATCACAACGAAGAAGATACAGGGCGAAGGATTCGGATTTGACGCTACAACAGAAGGATCGTACGACGAGAAAAAGAACTTTGGAGGATATGGCAGGCTGAATATGAACTATCGCAAGAATGGATTAGAGTTAGGCGCATACGCCTTTGGGGCAAAGCAATACCAGCCAAACAATCAAGACTTACAGCAGAAGACTTATCTTGACAAGACCTGGAACCAGAAGAGTGAAAACAGACAAGTAAGTATAGTAGAAGCCATGAACTTCCGCCTGGATGCCAGCTACCAGTTGGATGCCAACAACTCTATAGGTGCCAACTTTGGCTTTCTGAGAAATCCGAAACAGACCTGCGAAGCCAATATGATTACTTCTATATGGCAAGACGATGAACAAACGGAAAGCTCTGACAGCCACGGTAGTTTCTTCGAGCAGAAGAGCACTCTTTCAAGCAATGTTTACTATGTAGGAAAGATTGGCAAGATTGGCATCGACTTCAATACCGACTGGCTTTGGTCGAAGAATAACGAGGACGTTGTTACAAAAGAACAATATCAAGAGGTGGCGATGGACGCGCAAAGCCAGACGGTTCATAGCCTTACTGACAAGAAATATCGTTTGTTGGCTTCCAAGTTGGTGCTTTCCTATCCTTTGTTGGGTGGTGAGTTATCTTTGGGTGGTGAATATTCCAACACGCATCGCACATCCAAGTATCAGGTTGTGCCAACCAACTTCGTGCCGGATGACGACAGTCGTATTACAGAAAGTATGACTTCTTCATTCTTGACCTATTCAAGAGATTTCGGAAACGTGAGCATGGAAGCAGGACTGAGATACGAATACATTGACTTCAACTACTATGAATATGGCAAGTATGTGCCTGGGCAAAGCAAGTCGTATGGCAACTGGTTCCCATCGCTCAGCTTATCGATGCCTGTGGGCAAGGTACAGATGCAGTTGAGCTATGCTACCGACATCGATCGTCCTTCCTATAATTACTTGCGTAGCGGTATTCAGTATGACAACCGCTACACGTATGAAACGGGAAATCCATTCTTAGTGTCTGAGATAAGCAAAAATCTTAACTATGAATTGGCTTACAAGTGGTTGACTTTCGATATGACCTACAGCCACACTTCGCATACGATGATGTCGAATATGGAGACTTACAAAGACAATCCTGCAATAGGACTGCTTAAGCCTGTGAATGGAAAGGCATATAATCATGTAGAAGCTTCCGTCAACTTATGCCCTTCGTTTGGCATTTGGCATCCTTCATTTACGGCATCTGTGGCAAAGCAGTGGCTTGATATGGATGCACATGATGGCAAAATATCCAACAATCCGATGGCAGTATTCAACTTTAATAACACCTTCAACACCAAGTTGGCAATGTTAACGTGGATGATGTCGTATACCACAAAAGGATATGAGAGAAATATATGTTTATATAAGCCAAAATTTTGTACCAATGTATCTGTATATAAGTCTTTCTTGAAAGACCGTTTGTCATTTGATCTCTTTATCTATGATTTGTTTGGACACATTAGCCACATGATTGCTCATTATGGCAAAATGAAGGACTTGATTGTTGATGGACTGTCAACAAGCAAAGTGTCGCTTACTGTACGGTATAAGTTCAACACTACAAGAAGCAAATATAAGGGTACGGGTGCAGGAGAAAGCCAGAAGAACAGAATGTAATCTGTCTATCTGCTGAATCCAGCAATGGTGTAATGACAATAAATCTCTCTATAAATGAACAACCCAATAAAATTGTTGATTAGTGGCGCAGACATGGGAAGCTTGATAGCTTCCTGTGCCTTGCGCCATGACTTCCATAAAAGCCCTCGGCAGGAAGATAGATTTCAAATCTATCGCATAGAAAAGAATACGCTGACGATGGAAGATGTGGATGCATGCGACTTGTCGGGCATCCGGTATGCGGTGAATGCAACCTTGCATGACAACGAAGCCTCGTTTGCTTTCGATGAGAAATGTAAGGAGCAGGGCATCACCGTTATCCATGCCGTCAATCTTGGCAAGGCTGCCTTTCTCGCTGTAGAGAAACCGAAAGGCTATCCATTCAGCGAAGTAGTGAAAAAAGGTTCGGATGATTTCCGTTGCTCACTGGGCAAGTATATCTCTCAGTATGGAATGTTCTGGCAGATGCCTGTGCCTTGGGTGGATGAAGCCATCAGACATTATTCTGAGGAGTCTTTCCCGCAACTGGGCATCGGGGCATACATAGCCGCCGGCTACTGTGCCAACATCCTCGCGAACCTTGCGGAAGGCAAGGAGGTGAAATACTTCCCCAAGTTCTATCTCTCGCCATTGTTGGAAGAGATATGATTCTGATTATATCATCTGATAGTTCGTGGCATGAAACAGCGCTTCAGCAATGTTCTTCACGCCCATCTTAGCAAAAAGGTTGCGCTTGCAAGCCTTTATCGTATCCACCGACTTGCATAGTCGGTCGGCAATATCATTCATCGTGTAACCTTGGGCAGACAATCTCAAAACATCTCTCTCTGTCTCGCTCAAGGTTATGCCTTCTTTCTTTTCCCACTTGTGCCGCAATGTGGAATATTCAAAATAGCTACGCTCACCATTCTTCTGCATGATGATATGTCCCGGTTCATCGGTTGCTGCCAATGATACGGTGCAGAGGGCAAGCCAGATTCTTCCATCATCAGAAAGAAGTATCGGAGTGAGGTGATGATGAATCAATCGGCTATGTCTGCCATTGGTAAGATGAAAGTCGTACGAGATGGTATAGTCCAGACGGTCGCCCACAGGCAATTCATTGAAAAGATCAAAACCTTTCTTATTCACTTCGAGCAGCATCTGCAGGTCGGCATCCGGAACATGGTCGATATACATCTGATAGCCTGCGTCCATCAACTGCTCCGGTTCCAATCCGCAGAGATAAGCGAGGTTGTCTGATGCATAGATGAAGTCCTGATGAAAATAGTCGATGATATAGACACACTGGTAGGTGCTGCGGGCAAAGGCCTTTGCCGCATTCACCAATAATTCAATCTTCTCGTAATCTTCTCTGTTGATATGATTCACCTCGTTGGAATGGAGGAAGAAATCGTCTTTTTCTTTATTCATAAGCTATTCTGAATATTACTCTTTCTATCTGTTCTCCGATTCAGCAAGCCATCGGATCTCTTTTTAAATACGCTATTCGGATACAAAAATACATATTTTTATTTGATTTCAACTCTATCGTATTGTTTAATTACAGATAATTAACCGTAAAAGCAGATAAAGCCACAGACACCACAGAGATTAAAAACTCACCAAACACTTAATTTAAGATATTAGACAGAATTTTATGTTAAAAATTTGGTGATTAGAAAGAAAACTCGTATTTTTGCAACACATATATTAATATTGATAGATATGGAGAAGAAACGAATTATAGAAGCAATGCACAATAGATTGCATGAGATTGATCCTCATGCAAAAGCTATCTTGTTTGGTTCCCGCGCTAGAGGTACAGAACATGAAGGAAGTGATTGGGATGTATTGATTCTTCTAGACAAACCAAAAGTTACGCTTCAAGATTACGATAAGTACTCTTATCCACTAAGAGAATTAGGCTGGGATATTGATGAAATCATCAACCCTGTACTCTTCTCCCAAAAAGAATGGGAGGAGAACCATTATACCTTATTCAATCATAACGTAAATAAGGAAGGAATTGCAATATGATAAAGGGACAACTTACAGACACTGACAGAACCGAGATTGTAAAGTACAGAATAGAAAAAGCCTACCGTACTTACCAAGAAGCTGTCGGTTCTATAAAAAATGGTTATGTCGAAACAGCAGCCAATCGTTTATACTATGCTGCTTACTATGCTGTTTCTGCTTTACTCATTTCTTACAAGTATGAAGCTAGCACTCATAATGGCGTAATCCAAATGTTTGGAAAAGTCTTTTTGAGGAACAACATCATTGACAAAAAGTATGGCAAGACTTTCAATCAGCTTTTCTCCTTACGATTAACTGGCGACTATGAAGACCGTCATATTCTTGATATGAAAACAGAGGTACTTCCATTGGTCGAGCCAGCTAAGGAACTAATAGATTTAGTGTCAGAAATGGCTAAAAAGCAATTAATGTGATTGCAAAAGCGCCCTTCAGTTGTTCGTTGAACAACCCGTATTACAGATACCACTACTGAAGGGTGCTTAGGTTCCTTTTTTATTTTCGGCGTATTGGTCTTTCCATCAGACCTTTTTCATAAAATACCTCTTTATGTCCATTGTTATAAAAACTCAAATCCATCATTTATTTTCCTCCTTTTATTCTATTACAAGTACGACAAAGCATCTGACAATTCTCGGCAACAGTCGTTCCACCTTCACACCATGGCGTAATGTGGTCTGCTTCCATTTCTTCTAGCTTAAAAGGTTTACCACAATGGGCACAGATTCCTTTTTGTCGCTCATAAGCCTCACGTTTCTGTTTCTTATCAAAAGTACGGAAACTTAAATCGCGCAAATCACCACTCAGCACATAACGATAGATGCCTGCCTTCTTCATTATTTCATCATCCTCCATCAGTCGATGAATTTCGGACTCTAGTTGCTCCGTATCATAGATGTTGCTTCCAAACTCATCAAACATAGCACCCCAGTCTAAGCCTTTCATTTCTTTTCGGTATTTCTTGAAAGTTGTTTTCACCCAAGTGATCACCTGCATATAATAAGCCCAAAGCTGATTGGCGTTTGGATCGTATTGATGAATCGCCATATACTTATCAATTGGGGCTGAATCTTGTATTCCATCATGACGAGCAGCCCATTTTAGTATTGTCTCAAGATACGCTTGTTCCTCCAGTTTGCCAGTCATATAATCACCACCGACCTTATAAGCCGCACAACCATTTTTACTGAAATAGCGACGAGCATCTGTTACAAAAGGACCAACATACACTGCATTACGCAACTCTTGGTCAAGCAAACGTTCTCCAGCTATATTAATCACACGAAACCAATCAAGTTTTTCCTTGTCTGTGCCAGTACAGAAATATACAGTCAATTCATAGTCAAGAAAATCCTTTTTCTCTTTTTCCGTAAGATTGTCAAAGTAAAGAACTGGACGGTCTTTATCAACGATATTGAAACCATGTAGATAATATTCGCAAATGGACAGAGTACGTTGCTGACCATCTATCATTTCATAACTTCCATCATCCACAACACTCCAATACATGATATTAAGAGGGTATCCTTTGAGGATTGTCTCTATCACAGCTTGCTGTTGTTTGAGTTCATAACGAAACTCACGCTGATAAGGTGGGCGAATATTCAACTTACCATGATAACCATAAACACCATGATTGGGATCATTCGTATAACCTGCTATAAGGTCACGAACTGCTATTTGTTTTGGTTTTATATCCATAATTGACTCTTATTTTTTCTTGATTAATATTCTGGCATAACAACCAACTAATTTTCCTGTTTCATTGCGATAGCACAACTTACCTTTGCGAAAACTTTTATCTTCACGAAATAAAGCTGCACATTGTTCGACAGTAAGGTTAGCACTTACACCACACTCTACCCCCAATTCACCTCCATTACCTATGCCTATAATTTCGAACTGTTCAGGATTATACTTATCCATAAAAGTAATAGGCACTCCCATAACTCCATCATAATCATATGGTATCAGTTCTGTCTTTGACACCTCAATAGCATCATAATTGATGTATTTCGGGTAAGCGTTAGGCGAATATGTCTTATAGAGGATTAAATCTTCATGACGTTTTTGAATATCTAAATTTGTATACCAAATAGAAGGGACATTTATTATCTTTTCACCATGGATAATTTTTTCCGTTTTACCTTCATAATTAGCTTTAAACCACATTCCACCAGAAAAGCCCCTATACCCAGTCCATAGTTTATTTTCTTGGATCAATGGAAAAATCTCTTTATAAGTAAGAGCATTTTTATTCCCTATAATCAAGAATTTCTTATCATATTCCATCAATTGAGCCACATACTCACGAAACAAAGAAAAAGGGGGATTAGTTACTACGATATCTGCTTCTTTCAGAAGTTCAATACACTCTTTACTGCGGAAATCACCATCACCCTTTAATGGCTTCACTCCAATTTCTTCCACATCAGGAATATGATTTCCATTTTTGTCACCTTCATAAACAAGAAATACAGCTTGCTCACTCTTATTCATACTGAACAAATCCATATCTTGATTCTTATAGCAAGTAGTAATCAGTTTTTTCAAACCAAGAAACTCAAAGTTGTATGCAAAATAAGTAAAAAAGTTACTCACACGAGGATCATCACAATTGCATAACACTGTCTTACCACGAAAATGTTCACGGTAATGACGGAGTTCATTATTGATGTCTTCTAGCTGCGTGTAGAATTCATCTTTTTTAGCTGCCTTAGCTTTATCTATGGTTCTTTTTGCCATAATATTTTAATTGATAATTAATGAGTTACAAGCACTAACTATCAATCACGCCAAGACGCAAAAAGGGCGTGATGCTCTTATTGCGTTCAGCTATGAGGCAGCCTCGGAATGGAAACCTCAACTATTCAAATAAGAATGCACCACGCCTATAGCGCAGATGCATTGCTAATACACGAATAGTTAAGGCACCCCATACCGAATGCCTTGTCACAATTATTCCTTGTTACGTTATTTCCAATAAGTTTCCGAGGCTTTTGGCTGAACGCGAAATAATAGCGAATGCTTTTGTTTACCAACGATGTCTTGGAAATGGCTGTAGCCAAATCCAATTGCAAAGATACAACAATTTATTGAAACGAGCGCACCTTTCATCGAAAAACTTCTATTAAATCATGCTTTTTTCTTCTTTAGATGCCTGCAAACAAAAAACTACGCCAAAAAGACTATTGTCTTAACTCCTCAGCGACCGCAACGAGCGATAACTTCTTTAACTTCTGAACTTGCAAAACTTGAATATACAATGGTATTTTGAGCCGATTCAACACAAAGCCACCTTCAGAAATAGCTTTTCAAAAACAGCAATTAAAATTTCATTCTCCTTTCACAAACATCAGAGTATGCTAATAATCAACCACTTAAGTGTGAAAGGAGAATTCAACACCCCAATAGTACTACGGCTATCATGGGAAACGACAAAAGAATCAACTGCGCTTACCACCGCACCATTTACCTTGAGCTGAAACAACAATAATAATCAGCAGAAAGGACTATTAATATAAGGAGAAGGCAACTTAGTCTAAAGGAGAAAGCAACTATCACAAAAGGAATAGAAAAGGCTTCTTTGTATCGGATGACCCGGGTCATCCATATAGATGACGGGAGTGAGCCATATAGATGACCCGAGTCATCCATATAGACGACCTTAGTCATCTACCCGATAAATCGCTTCTTTTCGCCTGCCAATATCTATCCCTCATCCTTCTAGTTACTATGCTTCATCCCAACATTCATAACAAAGACACCCACTATTCATTATCAAAACACCTGCTATTCACTATCAAGACGCTCATTATTCATTATCAAAACATCTATTATTGACTATACCAGATCCTTGCCCCACCTATACCATACTCATTAAAAGCAAAGCACATCGCCAAATTTAAGCTTAGCCATCAATTATCATCTCAAAATAAAGAGGTTTTTCCTTTCACACTTAACTCTCTCATTTTCAATATAATCCGCATTCCGTGAAAGGATATTTATTATCTACCTTAAATATTTTCAGCAAATTTATCCCCCTAAAATTGGGTGGATTCAAAAAAGTAGTACCTTTGCACCCGCTTAAGAAAACCAAGCTATAGTCATCAGACCGAATTAGAAGAGATGGTAGAGTGGTCGACCTATATCAATAACACCACTCATCCATATTAGTGCCATTTTTATTTGGTAGTTTAAGAATAAAAGATTACCTTTGTATCGCTAAACAGAAAGAAGAGAACGATGGCTATAAAATATGATCAGCAATTATACATAGGATACACCAAGACATTCTACAATCTAAAGATTCTGGTAATATGTCAAACAAAGTAGATAAAAGAATAACAGAGCAGAGCTCACTCTACGAGCATCTGGAAAAGATGAGCGTGGATGAACTCACCGCTCATATCAATGCAGAAAACAAGAAGGTGGCTGTGGCGATAGAAGAAGCATTGCCAGCCATCAACCAACTGATTTCCGCCATCGAAGGGCAGCTGAAGAAGGGCGGAAGGCTTTTCTATGCCGGTTGCGGAACAGGCGGAAGACTGGCTACACTCGATACCATCGAGGTGCAGAACACCTATGGCATCGACGGTTCGCAGATACAAGCCATCTTCCCCGGAGGCATCGGCTGCCTTACGCAAACCAGAGAATCAAGAGAAGACGACCTGGAAAATGGCTGGCATCAGCTCTGCGACAAGCATATAGGAAAACAGGATTTCGTGCTGGGCTTCTCGGCAAGCGGCACCACACCCTTCGTACTCGCCATCCTGAAACATTGCAAGGAGGCAGGCATTCCTACGGGATGCATCGTCAACAATCCCCACGCTCCCATCGCCCAGGCTGCCGATTATCCCGTAGAAGTCATCACGGGACCGGAATTCGTGACAGGAAGTACCCGCATGAAAGCCGGTTCATCGCAGAAGATGATTCTGGATATGATCAGCACTTCCCTTCAGATAAGACAAGGACGGGTGGAAGGCAACAAGATGGTGAACGCCAAGCTCATCAACCATAAACTCATCGACCGCGCCTGCCGCATCTTCATGGAACGCAATCCGGAATACACGAATTACGAGGAAGTGAAGCAACTGATACTGAAAGCAGGAAGCGTGAAGAAGGCGGAAGACCTGCTGAAGAGTAAAAGCGATTTAGATATTTAGATAGAGATAGAGTTAGACAAGACTTTACCTTATATAAATAGGGCTATCAAGATTTCACCTTATATAATAAGACAATATGGCAAAGAAAGCAATTGTAATGGGTGCCACATCGGGCATCGGAATGGAAGTGGCCAAACTGCTTGCTGCAAAAGGATGGCAGGTAGGAATCGCCGGAAGAAGAATCGAAAGATTGCAGGCTCTGATTTCGCAGGGCGACATTACCTGCTATCAGCAAATAGACGTGACTTCTCCCGATGCTCCTGCCCAACTTCTCGAACTCATCGATAAGTTGGGAGGCATGGACCTCTACTTCCATAGTTCCGGCATTGGCTGGCAGAACAACTCGCTGGATATAGAAAAGGAAATGAAGACCCTGGAAACCAACGGCTTGGGATTCACAAGAATGGTAGATACGGCATTCAACTGGTTTGCCACCCAGTCTTCTACTCCAACCAACAAGAGCGATTTTTCTGTTCCTGAAAGTAAGAAGAAGGCAAACCATGCCTGTCAGAATTTCCGCATTGCCTGCATCACTTCCATCGCCGGGACCAAAGGTCTCGGTGCAGCCCCTGCCTACTCTGCCACCAAGCGATTCCAGAACCATTATCTGGAATGCCTGTCGCAGCAGGCACGGATGCGTCATCTCCCCATCGCCATCACAGATATCCGACCAGGTTTCGTAAAGACCGACCTTATCGCAGGCAGCAGCTATCCACTGCAGCTCAAACCGGAAGACGTGGCGAAACATATCGTGAATGCTATCGAAAACGGAAAGGAAGTTAAGGTGATAGACTGGAGATATGATATCCTCGTCTTCCTCTGGCGACTCATTCCTAGATGGTTATGGACGAGATTGAGGATTACAACATAACAACTTTATTCCTTTCTGATGACAATCGTCTTGAACCAGTCTTTCAATACTCCAGCATATTGATCCTGCGAATCAGACAGCAGGATGACAACCTGGGAACCATCTTCCAGCATAGGACCAAGACACATACCTTCGTAATTGGCAAAGGAACGCTTGGAAAGAGACAAGCCGGTTTTCCATTCCGTGAGCAATCTCTTTTTCAAGAAAGGAGTATCTGATGAAAACTTCTCTTTCATAGAAAACTCCTCAGAATTCAAAGGATTGATCAGATAGAGCTTGCACTTGCAGAAAGCACCTATCTTGATCTTAGGAATAAATGCCTCACGCTCCAGAACCAGAAGCTGTCCATCGGGCAAAGCACAAAGCTCACTCACACCCATCACATAGATATCTGCTTTCTTATGGGTAGAAGGTTGATCCATCTGATAGGCATAGGTAGCCATATAACGAGAGTCTTTCTTGCTATTCACTTGCTCGCTATACTCTTCCTTGTTACTATCTTCCTTCATCTTTCCCCAATCAAGCCTCATCAAACGAAGCCGATTGGCCAATCCGTTTTGAGGAGTAGCAGGCTGTCCGTCCTTGCGAAGCGTGCTCTCAGGTATTGTCCAGAGATACTGATGGACGGAATCAAAAGCCAGAGACTCAAAATTATAATTGGGATAAAAATCAGAAGAAGGCCATCTGCTTTCCCAAAGATTCTGCTGATAGCCAACCTTGGCAGTATCCGCCGAAATAGGCAGAATAGGATACTCCTTTAAACGGCAATATTCTTCGCTTGCTATCACCAAGGTAGAATCAGAAACCTTCATGACGGCTTCGTGGTCAAAGCCTTTCTCCTGCCCCTGCCAAAGCTTGCCGTCGTTCAGCGTTCCATCTGTTCTTTCGGTAAAACCAAGGTTCTCTACCTGTTCCGGTTCGCCGGTCTTGGGATTCACCTGAATCCGGAAGTTGAAGTACAAGGCGCTATCCGACTTGTCGCTTACCACCGCATAGATATCATCATGCAGATGAGCAATGCCGCTGTAGTTGCCAGCAGCCACGGTTTTCGGAAAAGCCTTCTGGGGATTCTCTCTCACTACTTTCCAATCCTGTGCTCCAGCCAACAGACTGAATGCCAGGAAGATGGACAGAATATTACAACGCAGCATAAGTCAGAACAAACTCCATGGTTAACTCGAAATCTACATGCGCCATCTTTCTGCTCTTGAGATTCTCCACATCACACGACCAGTCTGCCATCGTATCAAACGGCTTCACCCGCATATCCTCAAACATCAGATTTTCTTCAGAGAATAACTTGAAGACCGTTTCCTTGGCACACCAATGCACCAGTTTGGCATCCAGATCTTCCGCCTTCTCATCCTTTCGCAGGAATTTGGAAGCGATGCGCTCTACCCTATCGCTGAAGTATTCGATATCTACCGCCACTTCCTGATTCTTGGAAAGGATAAGCGCAGCATAACCCTTGGTATGCGAAACGCTGATATGATAACCACGGAACAATGGCTTTCCAGCCTCGTTGTGGGTAATGTCACCCGCATGAGAAAGCAAGCCCTTGGAAGCTCCGTTCGTCTTGAGCATCTCATACATTAATGCACGAATGGCAAGAAACTCCTGTTTCCTGCCATCGTTCTTATATTTCTCTTCCATCTGGGAACGGTAAGCCTGCAGATGAGGATAGGATTCGAACAACTGTTCTACTGTCTCATCCATCTGCCATAAGCCCAGACTCACTCCCGGATAAACTTCTCGTATATTGACAACTGCCATACTATATAATCAAAAAATTACAAATATAAGGAGGATGAACTACTTGGAGGAATTCTCCTCTTCGTTTCTTACAGGATGTACCGTCACCTTGATCTTGCTGATGCGACGCTCCTCGATATTCATCACCTCGAAAGTATAGTTCTTATAATCTATCTTCTCGTGCATGCTTGGGAAATCGCCCTTGATTTCCAAGAGCAGACCAGCCAGGGAATCAGCATCACCCTCAACCTCCTCAAACTCTTCATCATCTACATTCAGAATCTTGCAGAAGTCTGAAAGCAAGGTCTTTCCTTCGAAGATAAATGTATTATAATTTAATTTCGAATAGAACTTCTCCTCCTCATCATATTCATCATTGATCTCGCCAACGATTTCCTCCAGGATATCCTCCAGGGTAACGATACCGGAAGTACCGCCAAACTCATCTACCACAATGGCGATATGAACCTTATTCTCCTGGAACTCGCGAAGCAGATCGTCTATCTTCTTGGTTTCAGGAACGAAGTAAGGAGGACGAATCAGACTCTGCCAACGGAAGTTGGATGCCTTTGAAAGATGTGGTAATAAGTCCTTGATATACAACACACCACGAATATTATCCGTATTATCCTGATATACCGGAATACGACTGTAGTTGTTCTCTACAATACATTTCAACACCTCAGGATAGGTGCTGCGAAAATCCAGGTCAACGATGTTCTGACGGGTGGTCATCACCTCCTTGGCTGTTTCATCACCAAATCGGATGATACCCTTCAGCATATTCTGTTCGTCCTTGATATCTTCCTTGTCGGTGAGTTCCAGAGCCTGTTCCAAATCATCCACACTCAGGACATGGTTTTCTTTCTGTATAATCTTTTCAGCAACGATTCCACTCTTCAGCAGTACATTCTCCAATGCCCAGAACACCTTGCGTGCAAACATAATGCCGCCCACACATCTACGGCAAAACTTGAGAGGATCCTGTCGGGCATAAACCTTAGGCATAATCTCTCCGAAGAGCAAAAGCAAGAATGTAAGGATTACCGTGATGATAAGGAACTGAAGCCAATAAGCTTTAGGACCAAACTCCACGATTCCGGCAAAAACATAGTTGAGGAGCATGATAATGGTGACATTCACAAAGTTATTGGTTATCAGTATAGTAGCCAATGTACGTTCTGAATCCTCACGCAACATCTGAATTTTCTTGTCACAGTCAGTTTTTTCGTCCTCCAGTTCCGCAATATCCGCTGGTGATAAACTAAAAAAAGCGATTTCGGAACCACTGGCAAAAGCTGACATACCAAGCAGGATAGCTGCCAATATAGCAGCTACAAAAACACCAGTAGATGGCTGCAAGAGCAGCACATCACTAAAAGCATCCGTTATGGTCGATATATCCAATTTCTGAGCTTAAAATTTAAAATGGTAAATCTTTGTTCTCAGTAGTCTCTGCAGGAGATGGGGTTGAAGATGAAGCAGGAGCTGAAGTTGGAGCTGAAGCTCCCGACCGCGAGGTCAGCATCTCCATATTATCAACGTATATCTCGGTGATATTATGTCGCTTACCCTGCTTGTCATCATAGAGTCGATAGCGGATCCGGCCTTCCACATAGAGTCGGTCGCCCTTGTGTACATACTTCTCCACCACCTTTGCAAGACCACGGAAGAACACGAGGTTATGCCAATCGGTATGATCTGGTACTTGCATACCATTAGCCAGGGTGTAACCTTTCTCCGTTGTCGCAAAAGACACTTGAGCTACCGCCTGATCTGCATCATAATAATGCACAACAGGTTCCTTGCCCACATTACCAATCAACATTACCTTATTCATAGTTTTCTAATAATTATCTTTTTACTTCCACATTCCCAGATAGCGGAAATGGAAATTCTTACCCTTAGCTGAAGGGAACTGACTACGAGAGTCAACTCTCTCCTTCAAGTGCTCTACAATACGAGTGTAGCAATCCAACCCCGACATAGCCTTGACATGAGCCACGAAGTGAGTATCGCGATATTCAAACTTTCCCGTAGCAGGCACCATCACAACACGCTTAAAATCCAAAGATCCCTCGTACCAGCCAGCCAACTCCTGTGTAAGATTCAGCATCACAGGATTCTCCTGACGTTCTGCAGGCGCAGACGAACGCAAGGCCTTCTTATCCTTGAAATCCTGCATCGTAGCAGCAGCCGTCTTGATAACAATGAAATAAATACGAGGACGAACTTTATAACGTTTAGGATAGCAAACATCGCTAGCGGCGTAATCTCTAATATCAGCCTCTAGCTCAGCATCCATACCAATTTCCGGGATACCTTTCAAAAAATCTATTGCTTCATCGACATTATTTACTAATGTCTCCTGATCGAAATATCTTAAATATAAATTCATAATCGGTATGTTTCTCTATTTTCAAATAAAATAGAGCGGAAAACGGGACTCGGACCCGCGACCCCAACCTTGGCAAGGTTGTGCTCTACCAACTGAGCTATTTCCGCCTAATAAAAAAAATATCAAAATGGTGAAGAGGAGGAGACTCGAACTCCCACGACACAATTGTCACTACCCCCTCAAAGTAGCGCGTCTACCAATTCCGCCACCTCTCCAACATTTAGATGTCATTTTGAACATCAGTGCCCAAGACAGGACTCGAACCTGCACGTTGTGAAACACACGCACCTGAAACGTGCGCGTCTACCAATTCCGCCACTTGGGCTCAAAACACATATCCTCATTTAACTAGGTACGTAAAAGAATGGAGCGGAAAACGGGACTCGGACCCGCGACCCCAACCTTGGCAAGGTTGTGCTC
>DAWDAD010000046.1:0-22322 GCA_052356385.1 Prevotella sp. | reverse complement strand
TACTCCATAACAGTTGCACCTGCCAATGAATGTAACGGTTTACGGAGTTTTTGAGGATGTAAAATATTTATGATTTTTCATTTTTACATCACAGATCAGTAGCCATTTTATGTCTTTGTATCTTAATGTTATCGCCTTCAAGAACAATGGTAAATTCAAGTGGTCGCAGACGACACGATAACGTTGGCTACAAAAGTACCGACCGCAGTCGCCTCAATGCCTTGGTCGCACAGAAAGGAAACTGTGACGACATCATCATCGTCAAACATGGACTTTTAACGGATACCTCATTCACGAACCTTGCCGTATTTGATGGCAAACATTGGGTGACTCCCAGACATCCCTTATTGCCAGGCACAAAAAGAGCCGCACTATTGGACAAGGGAATGATACAAAAAGCAGATATTACATTGGAAGATTTGCGAAATGCCAACAAGGTAAGTCTTTTTAATGCGATGATTGACTTTGGTGAAATAGAAATAGCAATAGAGAATGTCCACTTTCACTTTTGAACATGCTCTATTTCTTCTGATATACAAGATATTTTATGGTTGTGGCGAACATGGCTACTAAAATATTTGGCATTATCAAATAAATACCATATCTTTGCAACCGCAAAAGTTGTTTGAACCATTATGCAAAGTAAAGCAGGCAGAAGTAGTCTGACTTTCGCTAAATCGTTACCATAAATAAACCAGTCGAAACAACTATGCTGATTATTAGACTGATACAACTTTTTTGATTATCTTCTGCAAAGATAATGCAAAACGGAGACAACGCAAAATATTTGGTGTTGAAATTATTAATTATTAAAGGATAAATAACAAATTGATGATAATAGACGAGCTAAAATATAAGATATTGCAGCAATTTGGCTTTCCGCCAACCCAGGAACAGGCACATGCCCTGGAGGTGTTTGCTGAGTTTCTTACCGATAGAGATCCGCATGCCGTGATGATTCTACGAGGTAGTGCGGGTACGGGTAAGACAACGCTCTCGGGTGCCATCGTCAGGACCCTGAAGGAGATTCGTCAGAAGGTGATGCTCCTGGCACCTACGGGTAGGGCTGCGAAGGTTTTCTCGCTGAACAGCGGTTCGCCTGCCTATACCATTCATCGCCGTATCTATCGTGAAAAATCGTTTTCGGGGGTAGAGGGACAGTTTAATCTGAATGATAATCTCTATACCGATACGCTTTTCATGGTAGATGAGGCGTCGATGATAGCCAATATGGGATTGGGAGGGATGAGCTTCGGAAGCGGATGCCTGTTGGATGACCTGGTGCATTTCGTGTATCAGGGACGGAACGACCGCTTGCTGCTGATAGGTGACAAGGCGCAGTTGCCTCCTGTCGGCGAGGAGGAATCGCCAGCCTTGCATGCGGCGATGCTGGAGGGATATGGACTGAAGGTGTATGAATGTGATCTGAACGAGGTGCTCCGACAGAGCGAGGAATCGGGTATTCTCTATAATGCCACGATGATCAGACAGATGATTACGCATGATGACATTACCCAACTTCCGAAGATTCGTTTCGTTGGCTATTCGGATATCAAGCCGATGCCTGGAGCCGAACTGATAGAGGCTCTAGCCGACAGCTATCACCATGTGGGTCTGGACGATACCATCGTGGTGACCCGCAGCAACAAGCGTGCAAACATCTTCAATCAGGGCATCCGCAATATGGTGCTTGATAGGGAGGAGGAACTCTCGCAGGGCGATATCCTGATGATTGTGAAGAATAATTATTACTGGATGGAAGAAGAGAGGAAGAAGATAAAGAAAAAGGAAATTGAAGAACGAAGGGTGAAGAGCGAAGGCACAGAACCTGGAACTGCTACTCATAAAGTTCAAAGTTCAAAGTTCCAAGTTCAAAGTAACGATATTCCTGCTTTTCTGGCGAATGGCGATCGGGCGAAAGTGCTGAAGGTGCGCCGCCGCATTGACCTCTATGGCTTCCGCTTTGCCACGTTGCTGCTCCAGTTTCCCGATTACGGCAACTATGAGCTGGAAGCTACGGTGCTGCTGGATACATTGACGAGCGAGGCACCTGCCCTGACCCATGAACAGCAGGAGCAGCTCTTCCATCAGATAGAAGAGGATTATCAGGATATTCCGCTCAAGGCAGATAGGATGAAGGCAATCCGACAGGATCAGTTCTTCAATGCCCTGCAGGTGAAATTCGCATACGCCGTAACCTGCCACAAGGCGCAGGGCGGACAGTGGGCACATGTGTATGTGGATCAGGGGTATATGACGGATGATATGCTCAATCCCGATTATATCCACTGGCTCTATACCGCCTTTACGCGAGCTACGGAAATGCTGTATCTGGTAAACTGGCCGGAGGCACAGACGGCTCAAGAGTAGAATCTCATCCCTCTTTGGCTTAGATTCAGATGGGTATAGCTTCGTTTCAAATAGTTCCAATCTTAGGTTCAAACCGGTTCAATGTTAGAGAAAAAGTAAATAAATGACAGAAAGTTTGATAGTCTGAGAAAAAAGTCGTACTTTTGCAACGAATTTATTAATTTATCATATAAAGAAGTAAATGGAAAATAGAAAAGTAGCTTTAATTACAGGTATCACAGGTCAGGATGGCTCTTACTTAGCCGAATTGTTGTTGAGTAAGGGGTATGATGTTCACGGAACAATCCGTCGCTCATCTACCGATTATCGCGAGCGCATCGCACATTTGGAGGGTACCCCAAACTTTCACCTTCATTATGCCGACCTCGGTGACTCTATGAGCATCATCCAGGTGATGAACAAGGTGAAGCCAACAGAAGTTTATAATCTTGCAGCGCAGAGCCACGTACAGGTGAGCTTCGACTCTCCTGAGTTTACAGCCGACGTAGATGCTACAGGTGTGCTCCGTATCCTGGAGGCTATCCGCCAGTGCGGTTTGACCGAGACCTGCCGTATGTATCAGGCTTCCACATCTGAGCTTTATGGTAAGGTAGAGGAGGTTCCTCAGAACGAGAACACTCCATTCCATCCTTATTCTCCATACGCAGTTGCCAAGCAGTATGGCTTCTGGATTGTCAAGGAGTATCGTGAGGCATACAATATGTTCTGCTGCTCGGGTATTCTCTTCAATCACGAGAGTGAGCGCCGTGGTGAGACTTTCGTAACCCGCAAGATTACATTGGCTGCAGCCCGTATCAAGCAGGGCAAGCAGAGTAAGCTCTATCTCGGTAACCTGGATTCTCTCCGTGACTGGGGGTATGCCAAGGATTACGTAGAGTGTATGTGGTTGATTCTCCAGGCAGAGAAGCCAGAGGATTTCGTGATTGCAACAGGTAAGCAGCACTCAGTTCGTGAGTTCGCCCAGTTGGCTTTCCACCACGTAGGCATCGAACTGAAGTGGGAAGGCAAGAATGAGAACGAGAAGGGTATCTGCGTTGAGGGTCCTGAGGAACTTATCGGCAAGACTCTCGTAGAAGTTTCTCCTGATTTCTATCGTCCTACCGACGTGGTGAACCTCTGGGGTGACCCAACAAAGGCAAAGGCTAAGCTCGGCTGGAATCCAAACACCACCTCTTTCGAAGATCTCGTCAAGATCATGGTAGAGAGCGATATGGCAAAGGTGGCTGCCGAGGCTGCCGGTGAGAAGGTTCGCTGCAACCTCGTGGAATACTTGGAGAAGGGTATTGTTAAGTAATAGTTAACGGTTGATAGTTTACAATAATAATCAATGTTATCAAAAGATTCTAAGATTTATATAGCAGGACACCATGGACTCGTGGGTTCTGCTATCTGGAATAACCTCGAGAAGAGAGGCTATCACAATCTGGTGGGTCGTTCTCACAAAGAACTCGACTTGACCGACCAGTATGCAGTTGAGAAGTTCTTTGATGAGGAGAAGCCGGATGCTGTGGTCTTGGCTGCAGCCTTCGTGGGCGGTATCATGGCGAATTCGCTCTATCGTGCCGACTTCATCATGCAGAACATGAAGATGCAGTGCAACGTTATCAGCAATGCCTATTCTCATGGTGTGAAGAAGCTCCTCTTCCTGGGCTCTACCTGCATCTATCCGAAGGATGCTCCGCAGCCAATGAAGGAGGATGTGCTCCTCACTTCTCCGCTGGAATACACCAACGAGGAATATGCCATCGCCAAGATTGCCGGACTGAAGATGTGCGAGAGCTACAATCTTCAGTATGGTACCAACTATATCGCTGTGATGCCAACCAACCTCTATGGTCCGAACGATAACTTCCACTTGGAGAATAGTCACGTGATGCCTGCGATGATGCGCAAGATCTATCTTGCCAAGCTCATCCACGACGGCGACTGGCACAGCATCGAGGTAGATATGAACAAGCGTCCTATCAATCCTACAGACAAGCTCCGTGCCATCATCGGCGAGGGCAATGTGGATGGAAGCAACTCTCATGAGCGCATCCTGAAAGCATTGGAGTTCTATGGTATCTATGATAATAAGGTAGTGCTCTGGGGAACCGGAACACCGCTCCGTGAGTTCCTCTGGAGCGAGGATATGGCAGATGCCAGCGTGCATGTGCTCCTGAATGTGGATTTCAAGGATATCATCGGCATAGAGAAGTATAGTTCTGTATTCTATGGTGCCAAGGTAGATGGTGCCGTGGATAGAAACAATTCAGAGGGTCGTGGTGGCGCTATCCCATCTCTCGGTGAGATTCGCAACTGCCATATCAATGTGGGAACCGGTAAGGAACTTACCATCCGTGAGCTTTCTGAGCTTGTAGTAAAGGCTGTAGGTTTCGAGGGTGAGGTTGAGTTTGATGCCAGCAAACCAGATGGAACCCCAAGAAAGCTCATCTCAGTAGATAAGCTTCATAGCCTCGGCTGGACTCACAAGGTTGAGATTGAGGATGGTGTGAAGAAGCTCTTTGACTGGTATCAGGAGAGTTTGAAGGACTAATCTTTTGGTAGAGAAATATGAAAAGCGATGGATTGCAGAAATCCATCGCTTTTTCGTTTTGTATTATCTGTGGATAATATAAAAACAAAAAATCCGATTCTCATAATGAAAACCGGATCTTTATATCTTTGAGTTATTTTTTTGGGAAAAGTGGGTAGTGATGGATTCGAACCACCGAAGGCATAGCCAGCAGATTTACAGTCTGCCCCATTTGGCCACTCTGGTAACTACCCAAAAGCTTTTGATTTGCGAACTTTCTTTATTTGATAAAAGCTTTGTTCTTAAAAGCGAGTGCAAAGGTAGTGCTTTTTTTTCATTCCACCAAATTTTTCTGCATCTTTTTTCACTTTTTTCTCAAAAAACTTCATTTTCCCCCTAAAAAGAAGGCTTTTGCCCTTGCAGGGCGTCTTGTTGACTGCCATTATACCCAGGGTGTTGCCCTGGGCTAGGAGCTTCTGCCCTTTCAGGGCGTGAGGAGTAAAGCATGCTTCTGTCCTTTACCTTTCCCTTCGGCCGGTGACCGTTGGTTCAGGGCGTGAGAGGTATGAGCTTTTATCCTTTTACTTTTTACCCTTTAACTTTTATAATGTGGTGTCTGCGATGCTTTCTCGACAATCTTCTGTGCTTGTAGTGCTCGATTTTCTTGATAGAAACGAAGACGGTTAAGCCCAAGACCACTGCAAGAAGGAAAATCACAATGCCACCACCCAGGTTGTCACCCTTTACTTTCGACCACATATCCAGAACTTCCGGAGTATGATCACCGGCATCATGAATCATCGCACATCTTGCCACCACTGTGCTGTCAGGATACATAATCGGGTTGAGATGCGCCTTTCTGCCTTCCTCTCCGAAGAAATAAGCCAGATTCACAGTCTCAGGATAAGCCTCATTGTCGCTCATTGCTTCGAAGACCTTCTTGCCCGCTATACTGCTCACATATCCCGTGGTTTCCATATTGGCGAGAGCCACATCCTCTCGGCAGAGATAGTTGATGAAGTAGGAAGCAGCCTTCGGATTGCGGGAATACTTCGGAATCACCCATCCATCGAACCATACGTTGCTTCCCTCCTTAGGAACTTCGTATCCCAGATCTACGCCCACTTTCCCGGCTTCTTCTATCGCCCAGACCGCATCACCGCTCCAGGTCATATTCAGATAAGCCTTGCCTTTGGTCATCGTCTCCTTGCCGAAATCTGCTTCCCATCCCTCGATGTTCGGTTTCAGCGCTTTCAGCTGTTTCTCTACGATGGCAACTGCTTTTGGCGAATAATCGTTCATCAGTTCCGGAACGGTCACCTTGCCGGTAGCCAGTTCCTTGCGGTGCTCCCAGATCAGGGCGGTGCCGTAAGAATCGCGGTAGGAATCCTTCATCAGAAGCTTGCCACGATATCTGGGACTCCACAGCGTGCCCCAGGTCTGCGCATCTTTTATAGGTACGTGTACCTTATTATATAGGATACCGCAGGTTCCCCACATGTATGGCACGGCATAATTGTGAGCGATTCTGCCATGATTCGAGGTTGCATCAATCTGCTTCACGATGTAAGGCGACACGTTCTTGAGATAATTCGGCGTCTTGCCGAAAGCGGTGTCGATAGGCAGCAGAAGGTCTTTGCGAAGCATTCGCTCAATGATGTATTCTGATGGGCACACCACATCATAATCTTCGTGACCACGCTCAATCTTGGTGAGCATCACCTCATTGATGTCGAAGGTCTGGTAGATGACGCGGATCTTCTTGCCCGTCTGCTCCTCATACCATTTCGGGAATTCTGCAAGAATATCCTCATCGATGTAATCTCCCCAGTTGTAAACCTTCAGAATCTCCTCTCTGTTCTCCTTGTTGTAACAGGATGAGAGCGGCAGAATCATCAGCAGGGTCAGGAAGAGAAAAGCAATTGTCTTAACTCCTTTAACTCCTAAAAATATCTTGTTCTTCATTCTTATTTCTTCTTGTTTTTATCTGAACGACGATTGATGATAATCAGCATCACGAGCACCATTACGAAGATAATCGTACTCAGCGGACGAAGTTCCGGCGTCAAGCCTCCCTTTCTGGCATCGGCATAGATGAAGGTGGAGAGTGTTTCCAATCCCTCGTTTCCGATGGTGAAGATGGTGACGGCGAAATCGTCGATACTCATCGTGATGGCGAGCATGAAGCCCGAAATCATACCGGGCAGAATCTCCGGAATAATCACCTTGCGCAATGCCTGCATCGGAGAAGCACCCAGGTCGAGTGCCGCTTCATAGAGGTTCGGGTTCATCTGCTTCAGTCTAGGCATGACACTCAGAATGACGTAGGGCAGACAGAAGGTGATGTGCGAGATAACCACCGTGGTGTAGCCCTGCGGAATGCCCAGCGTGATGAAGAGCAGGAAGAGCGAAATACCGATGATGATGTCGCCGTTCAGAATCGGGATATTGTTGACGAACTGGATGGCATTTCTCGCATACCGGTTTCTCAGATTGTAGATTCCGATGGCGGTGAGGGTTCCGAAAATCGTAGATACGGTGGCGGTGATCAGTGCGATGGTGATTGTATTGATGAGTGCCGCCGTGAGTGAGTGGTGGGTGCCTTCTACGAAGAGATTCTTATAAAGTTGCAGCGAGAAGCCCGTCCAGTTGCCCATGACCCTGGCCTCGGTAAACGAGAAAATCACGATGATGAGGATAGGGGAGTAGAGCAGCAGCAGGAGCAGCCACAGATAACCCTGACAGAATATCTTCTTCATCATATCCTTGGTAAACAGTGAATTCATCATCTGATACCTCCTTCCTGTTTACTGCCGTCGCCTGCTATGAGGGTAGAGGCACCGATGAGGAAGAGCATAATGAGCGAGAGTGCTGCACCATAGTTCCACATCGAATTGTTGATGTTCTCCTGGATGGTGGTACCGAAGAGCTTGATGTTGTTCATCGTGAGCAGCTCTGAGATGGCGAAGGTTGAGATGGTTGGCATGAACACCATCAGGATTCCGCTTGCCACGCCCGGCATCGACAGGGGCAGGATTACCTTATAGAACTGCTGCCAAGGCGATGCGCCCAGGTCTTCGGCTGCCTCGATATAACTGCGGTCCATCTTCTGGAGGGTGTTGTAGATTGGATAAATCATGAAGGGGATGAAGTTATATACCATACCGAACAGCAGTGCTCCCTCGCCCAGTGGCAGGTCGGCGAAATCGAAGAGTGCCACGGTGGCGAGTGTTCTTACCAGGATGTTCACCCACATAGGCAGGATGAAGAGCATCACGATGGTGTTGGCATACTTCATCTTGGTCTGTGTGAGGATATACGCTGCCGGATAGCCCAGCAGGATACAGAGCAGGGTGTTGAGAAAGGCGATTCCGATGGAATACACAAAGGTATTGATGGCTTCGGGATGCGCCAGGAATTTTTGTAAATTATAGAACGTGATGTGACCATACTCATCGGTGAACGCGAAAAACACGATGAGCAGCAAGGGTAGCACCACGAAAATTGCCGCGAAGATGGCATACGGAATCGACCAACTCTGTCGCGAAGAGATAAACTTAATGAGTTTCAATTTCTGATCTACAATTTTATAATTTAATAAGTAATCACTAATTTCTTTCTTCTTTTTCGAATAATAGGAAAACTTCTTTTCGAATTTACTGGAATCTGATATTCTCTCGAGGAATGGTGATTGCTACGTGGTCGCCCAGATCCCATACATCCTGTGTATCCACATAGAGCTTCTCGCCCCAGTCGGTGTCGATGGTCAGGTGATAGTGGTCGCCCTTGTAAAGGATGAAGCTGATGTCGCCCGTAAAGGTTCCTTCGCTCTCGTTGTCGAAGAGTTCGATCTTTCCGAAATCCACGTTGACATTGATTACTTCCTTGCCGTCTTCATCGGTATGAATCAGATTCTTCTTATCCTCCGGAATTTCTATCTGGTATTCGCAGCCCAGAAACTCGATGGTGCCGTCGCCATTCACCTTTGCTTCGAAGGTGTTGGTGGTACGCTCCTTCTTCATAATGTGGATGTTGTCGGGAATCACGCTCATACCGATGGTCTGTCCCACCTCGAAATGCTTGTAGTTCTGAATCAGAAATTCGCAACCCTTGTCGCTTTCGGCAAGCATCTCGTAGTGTACGCCCTTGAAGATGGATGAGGTAATCTTGCCGACAAACTGGGCGTGCTCTGTGTCGGTGCTCACCTCGATGTCTTCCGGTCTGATCACTACATCTACCTCCTGATTGCATCCGAATCCCTTATCCACACAAGGAATCTCCGATCCGGCAACCTTTACCAGACAGTCGTGGATCATCGTTCCGCAGAGGATGTTGCTCTCTCCGATGAAATCTGCCACAAACGAATTGGCTGGCTCGTTGTAGATATCGGTAGGCGTTCCTATCTGTTGGATTTCTCCCTCGCTCATCACCACGATGGTGTCGCTCAGGGTCAATGCTTCTTCCTGGTCGTGGGTAACATATACGAAGGTGATTCCCAGACGGTCGTGCATCTCCTTCAACTCCAGCTGCATGTCTTTTCTCATCTTGAGGTCGAGTGCAGCCAGCGGTTCGTCGAGTAGGAGTACTTCCGGCTCGTTGACGATGGCACGGGCGATGGCGATTCGCTGCTGCTGTCCACCCGAAAGCGAGTTCACGTCGCGGTATTCGTAATCACTCATGTTTACCATTTTCAGGGCACGCTTCACCTTAGGCATAATCTGATCCTTCGGCGTGTCCTTGAGTTTCAAGCCGAAAGCGATGTTGTCAAATACATTGAGGTGAGGGAACAGGGCGTATTTCTGGAACACCGTGTTCACGTTTCGTTTGTAGGGTGGCAGGTTGGTAATGTCGTTGCCGCTGATGGTTATCACGCCTTCTGTGGCTGTTTCGAATCCTGCCAAGAGTCTCAGAAGAGTAGTTTTTCCGCATCCCGAAGGACCGAGAATGGTCATGAATTCACCCTTTCTCACAAAGAGATTAATGTTGTTGAGGGCTGTTTTCTCGCCGAATCTTTTCGACACATTTTGTATGTCAATGATGTGCTGTGCAGTCTTGTTCATTTTATCGTTTAAATTTGGTTGCAAAGTTACTCATTTTCGACAAGAAAATGCTATAAAAATACAAAAAAATAGCCTCTGCAAGTTACAATCCTGTTGCAGAGGCTAAAAAAGTTTGATATGGAGATACAGAAGTCTAAGCTTCTGCATATTTATTCGTAATATATGCAAGATGGGCTGTGTTGTTATGCAGGGAATGTGCCTCGCCCATCTTCTTAAGGAGTATGGTAAGCTGTTCTATGCTTCTGTCGAAGTCATAGGTCTTCCATCTTGTCTTGAAGAAGAAACTCTTTGGAATGGCCAGATAGCTTTCAGCGCTCTTCCAGAAGAGTACAGAGTTTGTATTTGTGTTAATCTGCTGGCAGTCTGCATAGTTAATCACGTAGATATTCTTGTTGCTGCCAATGCATTTTGGGATATAGACGATGCGTCTGTTGGTGATAACCAGTCCCTCTGTCCGGTTGTTCCAAATAGAAGTATCGCGAGCCAGCAGGATGATCTCGTCCTGTCTCAACTTGAAGTTCTCTCTAAACATCTCCTCTACTTTGCCAGGAATGTCTAGGATGAAGCAATCTGCATCATTACTCTGATGAATGATCGAAACATCGCCATAGCGATGAGCGCGTACGCCTTCTTCGAAAAGCTTCGTACAATGAAAATCGTAATCGTATCGTTCCATAAGTTCTTCGTTAAAGATTATAAGTCATTTTATCATATTTCTGATAATTGTATTTGCAATAACATCTGTCTTCTGCTAAGTACCAATCATTTACTCTTTCTTGCCTCTCGTATAATATCTTTTTTTAAATAGCCGAGTGCAACGTCTCTTTGGCTGCAAATTTAAGGAAAAAAACGATAGGTTGCAAATTTTTAAGGGATTATTTTCAAAAAAGAAGGGAAATGAAACAAATTGAACCAGTTTGAACCAGTTTTTAGTGATTTGTTTTTGTTTTATGAGCAAAATGCTGTACCTTTGCCGCCATGATTGTAACAGTAGAATGGATGGAAGAGTGGTTTCGGCGTTTCGACCACGACTACTTCGGCGGCAAACTGCCCGTTCCGGAGTTGGGGCTGACCCGTGCCAAGACCCGTTTGGGACAGCTTGCCTACAAGCGTGCCACCCGATGGGGGCGCACCAAACTCTATGATTTCAAGCTTTCCATGAGTACATATTACGATATGACCGACCGGCAGGCAAAGAGCGTCCTGCTCCACGAGATGATTCACTACATCATCGGCTTTACCGGTTTGAAGGATACGGCTCCTCACGGCATCGTGTTCAGGGGGATGATGGATAATCTGAACAGGAAATATGGTTGGGATATCCGGGTGATGACTTCCACCAAGGGCTGGAAGGTGAGTGAGCGGGTAGAGGAGAGGCAGAAGGCGAAGGGACCGCAAACCTATCTGATGCTTGCCATCGAAATGCAGGATGGCAAGCATTATCTTTCGCGTGTGAATCCCAGCTTTGCCCGCCGCATCGAATCGAAACTGGTTCTGGTTCGCGAGCTCCGTTCTCATCGCTGGTACACCACCCAGGAGTCTTATTTTGAGGATTATCCGCAGGTGAGAAGTCTTCGGGGCAGACGAATCTCGAAATCCGATTTCGAAAAGCTTCGGAATGTGTTGACTCCATTCGAAATGTAAGTCCTGCGATGTATGATTGATAAAATGTATTGTATATAATGAATTAGAAAAAATAGAGATATCGTATGAAAAGAATGATTACCATTGCCTTCATGATGACGGTTGTCGTGATGATGGCGCATGCTCAGGGAGCATTGAAGAGAGTGTATAATGAGACTATCGACCCGATGACTCAGATAGACGAGGGATTGCAGAAGGCGAAGGCTGAGGGCAAGTTCGTGATTTGTCAGGTGGGTGGCAACTGGTGCCCATGGTGCCTGCGCTTTGCCGATTTCGTAGAGAAGGATACGGCGGTGAACAAGGCGGTGAACGATAACTTCGTGTATCTTCACGTGAATTACAATCCTCGCAAGAAGGAAGGCGATGCTTCTGTTGAGAAGGCTGCGCAGCTGATGAAGCGATTGAATTATCCTCAGCGTTTCGGTTTCCCAGTCTTCGTGGTTCTGGACGAGAATGGAAATGTACTCCATATCCAGGATTCCAGCTTCCTGGAGCAGGGCAAGGGCTACGATGAGCAGAAGACACTCCGATTCCTGAAGAACTGGACTCCTAAAGCGGTGAAGTAGTTGATAAAGCTTTATATAAGAAAAAAGCGTCCTCCTGATTTTTTGGGGGGACGCTTTTTTCTTATATGATTTTCTTTCTTACAATCCTCTTGCCTTCAGGAAACCAGAGGCATCTGGTTCCTTCATACCCGTGAAATCGGTGAACATTTCCATCTGATCCTTGGTGTTACCACGGCTCAGAACCTTGTCGCGGAATGCCTGACCGATAGCTGGATCCAAGGCTCCATGCTTGGCAAAGTAATCTGCTACATTCACGGCGAGCACCTCTGTCCAGAGATAGCTGTAGTAACCGGCAGCATAACCGCCACCCCATACGTGATTGAAATAGGTGGTAGAGTAGCGAGGAGGAATCTGGGAATTGAGCAGACCTACATTGTTGAGGGCTTCCTTCTCGAACGCACCTGCCATATATGGAGATGGAATCTCGTCTGGCGTCAACTCGTGCCAAGCCAGATCAAGGCAGGTAGCTGCAAGGTTCTCACCCAAAGCATAGGCTGGCTGGAAGCTGATGCTCTTCAGCATACGCTCCTTCAAGTCTGCTGGCATCGCTGCACCGGTCTCAGTGTGACGGGCGTAGTGATCGAAGATTTCTGGGATGCTGGCAAATGACTCGTTAAACTGTGATGGCATTTCCACGAAGTCGCGAGCCACTGCTGTGCCCGAAAGGGTATTGTAACCGCACTTTGACAACATGCCGTGGAGAGCGTGACCGAACTCATGGAACATGGTGCAAACCTCATCCCATGTAATCAGGGTAGGCTGACCCTCAGGAGCCTTGGCATTGTTGCATACATTATAGATGATAGGCAACTGTCCCCACTTGTCGCTCTGCTTGGCGAAGGCACTCATCCAGGCACCTCCACGCTTGGTAGGGCGACGGAAGTAGTCGCTGTAGAAGAGGGCGATAGGCTTGCCGCTCTTGTCGCTTACCTCGAATACCTTCATATCCGGGTGATAGGTAGGAATATCCTTGCGCTGCTTGAAGTTCAGACCATATACACGATGAGCAGCATAGAATACACCATTGATCTGAACGCTATCCACATTGAAGTAAGGCTTGATTTCATCGTCAGAGATATTGAGCATCTCCTTCTTCATCTTGGCAGAATAGTAGAAGCGGTCGTATGGCTGGAGCTTGAAGTCCTTGCCCTCGCTCTTCTGTGCGTAAGCTTCGATTCCGCGGGTCTCGGCATCTGCCTTAGGAGCGTATTCCTTGATGAGACTCTGCAGGAAGCTGTTTACGTTCTTGGCAGTCTTTGCCATCGTTTTCTCCAGTGAATAGTCAGCATAGGTGCTGTAGCCCATCAACTGTCCCTTCTCGGCACGGAGCTTGGCAATCTCGGTTACGATAGGGAAGGTGTTGAACTTAGGGTCGGTACCGTCGGCACGGTGGATGCTTGCCATGTAAACCTTGCGGCGGAGCTCACGGTTCTGGAGATTGGTGAGGATAGCCTGCTGGGTAGTGTTCACGATGACAATGCAGTATGGAGCCTTGTTGCCCAGGCTTTCTGCGTCTTTCTTGCACTGTGCGATGTCGGCGTCGCTGAGTCCGGCAAGTTCTTCCTTGCTGTTCACCCAAACCACGGCGTTGTTGGTAGCTGCAGGAAGAAGATTGCCAAACTGCTCCTGGAGGTCTGAGATGCGTGTATTGATCTGCTTCATGCGCTCCATTTTCTCTGGAGAGAGCAGGGCACCTGAGCGGACGAAGCCTTTGTAGATGACTTCGGTGAGTCGCTTGTCCTCGCCCTTGAGCTTGCTGTACTCATGGTCGTAAACATATTTAATACGTTCGAAGAGTTTCTGGTTGAATGAAATCTCGTTGTCGAGGTCGGTGAGCAAAGGCATCACCTCCTTCTGAGCCTCTGCGATTCCAGGAGTCTTGTGTGCGCTGGTAAGACCGAAGAATACATTGGAAACACGATCCAGCAACATACCGCTGTTCTCGTAAGCGAGGATGGTGTTCTGGAAGGTTGGCTTCTTCTTGTTGCTGATAATCTTCTGGATATTGGCACGCTGTTCCTTGATACCTGCTTCGAAGGCAGGAAGATAGTCGCTCTCCTGAATCTTGCTGAAATCAGGGGCACCGAAAGGAAGGCTGCTCTTTACCAGGAGAGGGTTCTGACGCTTGCCGCCTGCATTCTGGGCAAACGATGAGGTTGGCATCTGCAAGAGTGTTGCAGCCAAACCGAGGGTAAGAAATGTCTTGTTGAAATTCATTTTTATTATTTTTGTATTGATTAGTCCGCCACTCCGATAGGTTTTCCCATATCTTCAAGTGCGAGTTCCACCTCTACATATTCAGATGGCGAATTTGAATACAAAGGTAATTATAATACATCACAATTCTGCATAAACACAGTGAATTTTACGTTTATTTAGCAACTTGATGAAAACATCGCAGAATAGTTAAATAAGCACAAGATTTCGTCTCTTCTGCCGAATTATCTTTTAAAAACATTACTTTTGCAAAGAATAAAGAATAAAAGAAATAATTGAAATAATAAATGGAATCATCATCAAAATGAAAAATAAAGGCTTATCATATTTCCTAAGATTGCAGGTCGCTTTCCTGTGGCTCTTGTGCATGGTGTTGTGTTCGCAGCTCCATGCACAGGAACATTTGACCCGCAATATGCTGATGTTGTCGAATCTCAATACGGACAATGGGCTCTCAAGTGCCCGTGTGTATTCGGTAGTTGAGGCTGAGGATGGTGCTATGTGGATCAGTACCAAGCGAGGCGTTGACAGGTACAATGGTCAACAGGTACGGAACTATACCTTAGCTACGGATATGCAGTTTAGTGATGCCAGTGGCAGAAACATCAAGTTGACTAAGGATAGACAACAGCATATCTATGCCTATGATAATAAAGGAAAAATCTATATATATAATAAGGTGAAAGACACATTTCAACTCCAGGTCAATCTGCTGAATGTGCTTGGAGAAAGTGTGGTGCTCAATGACTTGTTGGTCGATGACAAGGGATGCTTTTGGATGGCATTGGATAGGGGCGTGTATAGGATGGCTCCTCAATCTATTGCTGGTAGCAAAGACAAAACAGTCCCTAGTTCGCCAAACAAAGGAAAATACATTCTGAAGAACACGTATGTCAATCATATCCGATTCATAGGTAAACAGTTATTGATAGGTTCTCCTTCGGGAGTCTTCGCCTATTCACCGAATGCAGCCCAGCCTCGATTGCTCTTGCGAGGGTATTCCGTGCTTTCGTCTTATCACGACGTGAAGGCTCATCAGATATGGTTGGGAACTTTCCATCGTGGCATTGTCTTGCTCGATGACAGAACCTGGAAGCCATTGTCTTCTCTCGCGCAATTCTCATCCTTGGCAGATATTCCGCTCATCCCTGTTCGTTCCATTATCCCCTACGATGCAGCCACCATCTTGATGGCGGTGGATGGAGCAGGTGTCTATGCCTACGACAAGAAGACCTGTAAGACGAATCTGCTATTGAATACGGATGGCAGACCGGAGAATGTATTGCATGGCAATGGCGTCTATGCCCTTTGCAAGGATCATCTTGGCGACCTTTGGATTGGCTCCTATTCGGGAGGTGTGGATATGGCTATTCCGATGGAGCATACCTTGGAGTTTGTGCGCCATGAGTATCTCAACAGCCAGTCGCTTATCAATAATGGTGTGAACGACGTCATGCAGAGCGTGGATACACAGGGGCGCAATAGCAAGATATGGTATGCTACCGACAAGGGGGTGAGCATCTATGACGAGCAAACCCAACAGTGGCATCATACCCTATATAATAAGGTGGTGCTTACCCTTTGTCAGACTGCCGACGGCAAGGTCTTGGCGGGAACCTATGGTGATGGCATCTTTCAGGTTCATGCCGATGGAAGCAGTAGTCGGGCTTACTCTGTGTCGAATGGCAAGTTAAAGACCGACTATGTATATAGCATATTCAAGGATAGTGAAGGAGGCTTGTGGATAGGTTGTTTGGATGGAGACTTGGTACATATCCCATCATCATTAGAAAAGAATGGAAATGTGGCTAACTCTGTTAACTACTTGCCAATCAATGAAGTTCAGAGTATCGTGGAGTCTCCAGACAAGAAGAGTATTGCTGTGGGAACGTCTCATGGATGTTATCGTATCGACAAGCGAAGCCTTCGTGTCAGTCGATTCTTCTATCCGTCTGAATTTCCAGTTTTCGATTATAATTTCTTTGTCAATGCGATGGCTTTTCAGGATGCACGGCATATCTGGATAGCCACCGATGGAGGAGGCTTGTACCTCTACGATTGGCAGAAGCATCAGGTCAAGAACTATACTATCTTGCAGTCTTTGCCTTCCAACACCGTCTATGCCTTGGTCAAGACTCCAATTGGCAAGGTGTGGATGAGTACCGACAAAGGTTTGGCTTTCATCGATCATGGAAAGGTGACCAATCTCAACTTCTTCAAGGGATTGGAGCGGGAGTACAAGCGTATGGCTGTGGCCCGAATCCAAGACGGGCGAATGATTTTCGGAAGCAATGATGGTGCTGTGGTCTTGACATCTAAGTTTGCCAGGGGATTGAACTACAAGGCTCCTCTTCATATCACGGGTGTTGAGGTGGAAGGAAAGACTTTCGATGAGGCTGACCAACTGGAAGATTGGCATGCAGAACTCTTCGGGATGTTGCAGGAAGGCAAGATGAATTTCTCTCATGATGAGAAAACCCTCATCGTGCATTTCGAGAGCATCAACTATCCGTATCAGCATGACATCCAGTATCAGTATTATCTGGAGGGGTACGACCGTCAGTGGAGTGTGCCTTCTGACTACCAGCAGGCTCGTTTTGCCAACTTGCCTCCTGGCAGTTACACCCTGCATGTCAAGGCAATGGGTAGGAGTAACGGACGCATATTGGGAGAATCCACCTTGCGCATTCATATCGCCCAACCATGGTGGAACTCTTGGTGGGCATGGATTGTATATCTCTGCATCTTAGGTGTTGTAGTCTATTTTGGCTGGGATTACTACAGGGAGCGTTTGCATCGCAAGTACTACGATGAAAAGATCAACTTCTTTGTGAATACCGCCCATAACATCCGTACCCCTTTGAGTCTTGTGCTGGCTCCTCTTGCCGACTTGGCGAAGGATGCTACACTAGGCGATAAGAGCCGAAAGTTCTTGGAGATGGCACAGCGTAATGGCGATAAGCTTCTGAAGATGGTGACCGAGTTGCTTGATTTCCAGAAAATTGCCGTAGCGAAGACACAAGTTCGCTTGCAGAAAGTGGAACTTTCTGTCCTCTTGCGTCAGCAGGTGGATAAGTTCCAGATGTCAGCCCAGGAGAAACGTATCAGTCTTCGGTTGGCAACCTGTGGACAGCATACCTTCTCTACCGATCTTTCTATGATGGATTTGATATTCGAGAATCTGCTCTCCAATGCCGTAAAATATACGCAGGTGGGTGGAACCATCACCGTCTCTGCTTCGCTCGATGAGGTTGCCAAGCAAGTCTGCATCCAGGTAAGCGATACCGGCATCGGTATCCCGAAAACCGAGGCCAAGCATATCTTCCAGAGTTTCTTCCGTGCCTCCAATGCGGTCAATTCTCAGGAGATGGGCAGTGGCTTGGGCTTGATGCTCACTCGTCAGCTTGTGCAGAAACTGGGAGGAAAGTTAACATTCGAGAGCGAAGAAGGCAAGGGAACTGCTTTCTTGGTTGTATTGCCTGATAACGGAAATGTTGATGTTTCCGTTTCTTCCAAGCCAGCAAGTCTGCCGGAAACTTCAGATACCTCCGTGTCTGCCGATGAAAGAATAATATCAGAGGAACCCCTTAAGGACACGCTCCTTTTTGTAGATGACAACGAAGATCTCCGTCAATACATCCGTATGGCTTTTGCCGACCAATATCATGTAGTGGATGTGGAGAGTGGCGAGGCTGCCTTGAAGTATCTGTCTGAGAATGGTGAGTGCGACATCGTGGTATCCGATGTGATGATGCCGGGTATGCAGGGCGACGAACTCTGCCGTCGCATCAAGGAAAACAAGGAGACCAGTTGGCTGCCTGTCATCCTCCTGACGGCGAAGGCTGGTCGCGACTTCATGATAGAAGGTCTAGACCTTGGAGCAGATGATTACATTGCCAAGCCGTTCGACTCAGCCATCCTTGCCAGCAAGATTGCGGGCATGTTGAAGAACCGTCGCCGTCTGAGTCAATACTATATGGAGCAAAGTCTCGCCATCGTAAGAGGAGAGGATTCTGGGCTATCGTCTTCAAAGAGCCTGTTGCCAAGCGAACCTTCTCTGTCATCTGTGGCTTCCGGTGAAACAAATAAATCATCTGATGAAACGAATAAATCATCTGATGAAAAAGAACCGGATTTGGATCCGATGGAACAGGCTTTCGTTGAGAAAGCAACGCGTCTCGTCCTCGATAATCTGAGCGACACCGGCTTCACCATCGACCGCCTTTGCCGGGAGATGGCGATGAGCCGTACTCTCTTTTATGGCAAGTTGAAGACTCTGACTGGGCAAGGACCGCAAGACTTCATGCGACTCATCCGTTTGGAGCAGGCTGCCCAGTATCTGAAACAAGGCGATAGCGTCTTGGATGTCTCCGTGAAGACTGGATTTGTAAACGTAAAGTACTTCAGTACAGTCTTCAAGAAGCATTTCGGGGTGTCACCGAGTAAGTATGAATAAAATGAGCCATGTAAATGGCTGGTAAAGAAAGTCGGATTACTACCTTCTGATATTCAGCTGGTTATATATAAATGTAAGGTTTCAGACCTGGCGATAAGTCAGATTTGAAACCTTTTTTGTTTGCATTCTAACCTGGTTTTTCTCCCTATTCTGTACTTTTGCAGCCGAGTTCTTACAGTAACTCGCAATGAATAAACAATAAGATAAATAGCAACTATAAACTAGGTTTAAAAATTTAATAATGAAAAGGAACTTTTTGAAAATCTGCTTGCTATTTGCAAGTATGTTTACTGCATTTTCTTGCAGTGCTAGTCCTTCGGTGGATACATCTGATGCAAGCGAATCGATTCCTACTGCCCAGCAATGGAACAAGGATGTAGTAGGTTGGAATCTCGGCAATGAATTCGAGTGCTCTGCTCCTGGACAGGATGGTGAGTCGATGCAGATTGGCAACCCTGATGGTTCCATCCATGCAGAGACAGCCTGGGGCAATCCCGTTGTTACCAAGAAGATGATACAAGCCGTGAAGAAGGCAGGTTTCAATGCCATCCGTATTCCAATCCGTTGGCAGTGTCACATTACCAACGCTCAGGCAATGAGCATCGACAAGGCTTGGATTGCTCGTATCAAGGAGGTAGTGGGCTGGTGTCTCGACAACGGTTTGAAGGTTATCATCAATGTGCATCATGAAAAATGGCTCGAAGGTCGTCCTACCTATCAATATAAGGAAGAAAACTGCCAGAAGCTTGCGCTCCTCTGGATGAATATCGCCTCTGAGTTTGCCAATTATGACAGTCGCTTGGCTTTCGCCGGTACCAATGAGGTTCACATCAAGGACAACTGGGGCAAGCCTACTGCCGAGAACCTCGAAGTGCAGAATGCTTACAATCAGATATTCGTGGATATGGTTCGTGCCACAGGCGGCAACAATGCCAAGCGCCACCTCATCTTACAGACTTACGTTTGTAACCCTTGGTTTGGCATCGAGAATGGAGATTTCATCATTCCAAAGGATGCCGAAGGCAATGGCAACAACTATATGAGTGTGGAATTCCACTACTATCAGCCATGGAGCTACGCAGGCGATTGCACCTACGATTACTGGGGTGATGCTTACAAGGATGCTGGCAAGATACCTGCTGAAAACGAGAAGACGATGACGGATTTCTTCGACAAGGCGGTGAATACCTGGAGCAACAAAGGACTGGGTATCGTAATAGGAGAGTGGGGAGTAACCGATCACTATAAGTCAAACTCAGAGAAAGTGCATGAAAACATGACCTACTACTGTAAGTTCTTGACTACGGAGGCTCGCAAACGAGGCTTCTCTACTTTCGTTTGGGACAACAACCACTTCGGCAACGGCTCTGAGAAGTATGGCATCTTCGACCGTTTCAAGAGTATGAAGGTGAATGCTCCTTGGATTCTCGAAGGAATCTTTGGGAAAGAATAATGTTAAACTAAAAACAAGATATCAATTATGAGAAAGAAAACTATGTTTCTCGGCCTGCTCGGTGCAGGTTTGATGTGGATGCCTGCTTCTGCCATTCTCGCTGCCCAGATGAACAATGCTGCGATGAGCGTTCAGCAGAACCAGGACATCAAGGGTACAGTGGTGGATGCCACTGGCGAAACCTTGATTGGCGCTAGCGTGAAGGTGGCTGGTACAACCAACGGTGCCGTTACCGATATGGATGGTAACTTTACGTTGAACTGCAAGCCTGGAGCAACGCTCGAAGTGAGCTACATCGGTTTCAAGACGATGACCGTGAAAGCTGCTAATGGCATGAAAATCACGATGCAAGAGGATGGTAAAGCCTTGAATGAGGTAGTTGTCACCGCCCTCGGTATCAAACGAGACCGCAAGGCCCTCGGCTATGGCTTGGAGGAAGTGAAGGGTGAGGAACTCACTAAGGCGAAGGAAACCAACGTCATCAACTCTCTTTCAGGTAAGGTGGCTGGTCTCGTTGTGCAGAACACCGCTGGCGGTGCTTCTGGTTCTACCCGCGTGCTTCTTCGTGGTAATACGGAAATGGCAGGCAATAATCAGCCTCTCTATGTGGTGGATGGTGTGCCTTTGGATAATACCAACTTTGGCAGTGCTGGTGAAGCTGGTGGTTATGACCTCGGTGATGGTATCTCTGCCATCAACCCTGACGACATCGAGACGATGACCGTATTGAAAGGTCCTGCTGCCTCTGCCCTCTATGGTAGCCGTGCTTCCCACGGTGTTATCTTGATTACAACCAAGAAGGCGGAGAAGGATAAGATTTCCGTGGAGTACAATGGTTCTTACACTGTCGATACACAGTTGGCTAAGTGGGACGACATCCAGGAGATATATGGCGCTGGCTACAATGGCGAGCTTCCTAATGCGAGCACTTCTGGTACGAACTCAAGTTGGGGACCTAAGGCCGATGACTTCATGTTCAAGTATTTCGATGGCGAGGAGCGTCCTTTCCTGATGCACCCTAACAACGCCTCCGATTTCTTCCGCATAGGTTTCACCGCCCAGAACTCTGCCATCCTCTCAGTTAATTCCGGTAAGACGGGTATGCGTTTCTCTGTTACCGATATGCGCAACAAAGACATCCTGCCTAACACCAATATGAGTCGTGACAACTTCAACCTCCGTGTGAATACCTCTGCAGGTCCTGTTGACTTCGACTTCACCGCCAACTATACTCGTGAGAAGGTAAAGAACCGTCCTGCCCTTGGTGACTCGCAGAGCAACGTGGGTAAGAACCTCATGACCCTGGCGGGTACCTACGACCAGGCTTGGTTGAAGCACTATGAGGATGCCGACGGCAACTACTCCAACTGGAATGGTAACGACCAGTATAACAAGAATCCATACTGGGATCTCTACAAGAACAGTAATACATCTGACAAGGACGTGTTCCGTTTTACGGGTAAGGCCATCTGGAACATCGACAAGCACCTCAAGTTGCAGGGTACCATCGGTACCGACATCAACAGCATGAACTTCGAGGACTTCATCGCCAAGACAACTCCAGGAACTCCTGCCGGAAAGCTTACCGACCAAATCTTCAACAACCGCACATTCAACGCCGAGATACTCGCCCTCTACAACAACTCATGGGGCGACTTCGATGTCAACGCTACCGCTGGTGGTAACATCTTCAAGGTGAACAACAAGACCACTACCAACGTCGGTCTCAACCAGCAGATGAATGGCATCAAGAACATCATGAACTATCAGGAGCAGAATACTCGCGAGAGCATGTATAAGAAGCAGATCAGCTCTCTCTATGCCAGCGCGAGCCTCGGCTACAAGCATACTTACTATCTGGAGGGAACTCTCCGTGGAGATAAGTCTTCTACGCTCCCTTCGGGCAATAATACATATATATATCCTTCTGTATCTGGTAGCTTGGTTTTCTCCGAGTTTATCAAGAACAAGAAGTTCATCAATTACGGTAAGATTCGCGCATCTTGGGCAAAGGTAGGTAGCGATACCGATCCATACCTGT
>DAWDAD010000045.1:0-23535 GCA_052356385.1 Prevotella sp. | reverse complement strand
TGCAGTTCATTTCTCTCATCTTCACTTTCCGTTGCTTTTGCTTAAATTGTGCATTCGGGCCGCCACACCTGCGCCACCCTATTATTGACGCAGGGTACGGATCTCTATACCATCATGAGATATCTGGGGCACCAGAACATCAACACCACGCAGCGATATGCGCATATCACAAACCAGATGCTATCCAGCGCCACCCATCTGCTGAACTATCAGCTCAGGGGCTTAGCAGCCTGCTAGTTTCCCACAGATTTCACAGATAACACAGATGCATAGACTTACTATAATAACTGTTTTTTCTTGCAAGTGGCGAACAACTCTTGATTTCCGCCCCTAAATTTTGTATCTTTGCATTGTCATTGAAACACAATGGCTTGCAGAAATAAAAGATCTGCAATCAATGTTTAACTAAAATGTTTTTTGAGTTATGGGAATGAATGTTAAAGCTATTGAGCGCAAGATTGCTTACTTGGGTAAGGAAGGTGGCAAGGACCAGTACATGTACGTGATGCAGCCGCTGATCTACAACAAGCTCACACCGGAGAAGGTGATCCAGCAGGCTGCCCTGCATTGCGGTCTGACTCCTGCCGTGATGAACGTAGCTTACGCTGCCCTGAGCGAGGTAATCAAGGCGTGGGCTACTGAGGGTCACTCCGTAGCGGTTCCGGGTCTGGGCACCATGCGTTTCGGTCTGCGTGCCAATGCGGTGAAGTCGGTAGAGGATGTGAGCACCAAGCTCATCACCCAGCGCCGCGTAATCTTTTGCCCTAATATGGAGATCAAGCAGGAGCTTGCCAAGACGGGTATCAGCATCACCTGCGTCAACCGCGACGGCGAAGTGGTAAAGAACATCGCTTCCAACGATTCGAAGGATGTGGAGGACACCGAGGGCGGCAACCAGGAGAACCCTGACGAGAACAAGGGTGATACCGGAACTACCGGTGGCAACACGGGCGATACCGGAACCCAAGGTGGCGGTTCGCAGACTGGCGGAAGCGATACCGGTGACAACGGAGAAAGTGGTGACAATGTAAATTTCTAAAAAATATAGCCTATGAAACGTGAAACCTGGAAAACCGTGATTAAGATTGCTCTCTCACTCCTTACAGCCATCGCAGCCTCTTTAGGTTTGACAAGCTGTATTTAAGTCGGGGATGTAAAAACTAAGATGTATGAAAAAAGGCTGCGTCACCACAAAGTAACGCAGCCTTTTTCATATTTCATTCTTATCCCTTTAAAACTTTAAAAACTAACGGGATAGAATATTTGATCTTTACCAAAGCTCCAGACGCTCATTCTTAGGAATGAACATCTTGTCGCCCTGCTTGACACCGAAAGCCTCATACCAGGCATCAATGTGAGGAAGAGCACCATCTACACGCCACTTGCCAAGTGCATGAGGATCGTTCTTCACACGGTTGCGAATCTCCTTCTCGGTGATGTTCTGCCCCCATACACCTGCGTAAGCAAGGAAGAAGCGCTGATCAGCAGTAAAGCCATCCTTGTTCTTCAATGGCTTCTTGGCTGTCGCATTCTTGAATGCATTGAAAGATACCATCAAACCACCGTGGTCGGCAAGGTTCTCACCCAATGTAAAGCGACCGTTGGCATTCAGATCAGGCAATACCTTGATGTTGCTGAAGAAATCAGCATACATATCTGCACGCTTGTTGAAGCCCTCAGCATCAGCTGCTGTCCACCAATCCTTCAGGTTACCGCTGGCATCATACTGGCGACCCTGATCATCGAATCCGTGAGTCATCTCATGACCAATCACTACACCGATAGCACCATAGTTGAATGCCGCGTCTGCCTTGGCATCAAAGAATGGATACTGAAGGATACCTGCTGGGAAGCAGATTTCATTGGTGGTAGGATTATAGTATGCATTCACAGTCTGAGGAGTCATATACCACTCATCTCTGTTGACTGGCTTACCAGCCTTCTCAGCAATCTCCTTATTGTTGCGGAACTGACGGCAGGCCATCACGTTCTCATAGAAACTCTTGGATGGATCGATGGTAAGTTTACGATAGTCAGTCCACTGGTTAGGATAACCAATCTTGACATAGAACTTATCGAGCTTATTGTGGGCAGCAGCCTTGGTCTCTGCACTCATCCACTTCTGAGCATCGATACGCTGACCGAGGCTCACCTGGAGATTCTTGACCAGTGTCTCCATCATCTTCTTGGAAGACTCAGGGAAGAACTTCTTGCAGTAGATTCTGCCGAGTGCCTCACCCATCTGAGCATCTACCTGAGAAGTGGCACGCTTCCACAATGGATGGTCTTCCTTTCTGCCACTCATAGTCTTGCCGAAGAAATCGAAGTTTGCCTCACGGATCTCATCGGTGAGATAAGCAGAAGAACTGCCGATGACACTCCACTCCATCAATGCCTTCAAGGTCTCAGCATCCTCAGCAGCAGTAATCTTGTCGTAACCAGCCATGAATGCAGGCTGACCCACAATCATCTCCTGGATATATTCGCTCTTGATGCCCTCACCGTTAGCCAATGCTTCGAGAGGAATGTTTGGATAATTCTCCTTAAACTGCTTCAGGCTCATCTTGTTGTAGTTAGCCTGTGGGTCACGGAGTTCGGTACGGCTCTTGGAGATAGTAGCAAGACTGGTCTCGTGGAGGAATACCTTCTGTGCCTTCTTGGCAGCATCGGCAGCAGAGAAGCCATAGAGCTGGAACATCTTTGCCACGTAGGCCTTAAATGCCTCACGGATGGCTACGGTAGCAGCATCGTTGTTGAGGTAGTAATCCTTGGAACCGAGAGTCAAGCCACCCTGCATCACATTGTAGATGTTCATGGTAACGTTCTTCTCGTCAGCGCCGAAACCGGTACCGAAACCTACGCCCAAGCCCTGCATGGCATACTTCACCTGCAAGTTCTGGAGATCTGCCTTGGTCTTGGCAGCAGCAATCTCGTCGAGGAGAGGCTTTACAGGAGCAATGCCCTCCTTGTTGCGGCGGTCGATATCGAGCGCCAACTTGTAGAAGTCGGAAAGCTTCTGCTCGATGGTTCCTGCCTTGTAGGTCTTCTTCTTGAGTTCATCAAGGATAGAGTTGATACGCTTGTTGTTGTTCTCAGCCAACTGATCGAAACTACCATAACGGCTGTAGGCAGCAGGCAGCGGATTGTTCTTCTGCCAGCCACCGGTAGCAAACTGATAGAAATCATCAGCAGGCTTTGCTGTCTTGTCAAGATTGCTCATGACAAGTCCCGACTTGTTCTGAGCATCAGCAGCCAAAGGCATGGCTGCGAGCATCATCATCGGAAGGATAAACTTCATTTTCATTTTCTCGTTATTTATTATTATTTTAACTATGAATTCTTGATTTCCTCCAGTTCTTCGGAGAGCATCATCCAGTTCTCGTTTTCCTCATCCAGGCTCTTCATCAGCTCGGTATATTCGGTAACGAGTTCCATATTCGTAGCATTCTCAGGCTTCATCAGGAGGGCATCAATCTCAGCCTTGCGGGTTTCGAGCTTTTCAATCTTCGTCTCGCATTCCTTCACCGCCTTCTCAGCCTTGCGAATCTTCTTCTGCTGCTCCTTGTGCTCGGCATAGCTGAGCTTGCCGGAGGATGCCTCGGAAGAATCTGCAGAGGATGATGATGAAGAAGATGGAGATCCGGCAGATGACATATTCTGACTTCCGACCTGATTCGCCAGCGCCTGACTGATGCTCTCGGCATTGTGGGCACGGAGATAATCGTAGATACCGCCCAGATGCTCACGTACCTTACCACCGGCAAACTCATATACCTTATCTACCAGTCCGTCGAGGAACTCACGGTCGTGGCTCACGATGATGGCGGTGCCGTCGAATGCCTTGATGGCTTCCTTCAACACATCCTTCGACTGCATATCGAGATGGTTGGTAGGCTCATCGAGAATCAGGAGATTCACCGGTTCGAGCAGGAGCTTGATCATCGCCAGACGACTGCGCTCTCCTCCACTCAACACCTTGACATATTTCTCGGAAGTTTCGCCACCAAACATAAAGGCACCCAGCAGATCGTTCACCTTGAGGCGCATCTCGCCGGTAGCCACATTGTCGATGGTCTGGAAGATGGTAAGCTTCTCGTCGAGGAGCTGTGCCTGGTTCTGTGCGAAATAACCTATCTGCACGTTATGACCAATCTTGAGATTACCCGTAAAAGGAATCTCGCCCATGATACACTTCACCAGAGTAGATTTACCCTCGCCGTTCTTACCTACGAACGCCACTTTCTCACCACGCTTGATGGTAAGGGTCACATGGTCGAAGACGGTATGATCGCCATAATCCTTTCTCACCTCATCGCAGATAACCGGATAATCGCCGCTACGGAGACAAGGAGGGAACTTGAGATGCATCTGCTTGGTATCCACCTCATCCACCTCAATCGGAACGATTTTCTCCAACTGCTTGATGCGGCTCTGCACCTGTACAGCCTTGGTTGGCTTATAGCGGAAACGCTCGATGAAATCCTTGATATCGGCTATTTCCTTCTGCTGGTTTTCGTAGGCGCGGAGCTGCTGCTCACGGCGCTCGGCACGAAGTACCACATACTCATCGTATTTCACCTTGTAATCCTCTACCCTTCCGCAGGTAATCTCCAGGGTGCGGTTGGTTACATTATTGATAAAGGCACGGTCGTGACTTACCAGCACCACCGCCTTGGCACTCTGCGCCAGGAACTGCTCCAGCCACTGGATACTCTCGATATCAAGATGGTTGGTAGGCTCATCGAGGAGGAGCACATCCGGCTTCTGGAGCAGGATCTTTGCCAACTCGATACGCATACGCCATCCACCAGAGAACTCTCGGGTAGGACGGTCGAAATCTTCACGGGTGAAACCCAGACCGCTCAACGTGCGCTCTATTTCCGCCTCGTAGTTTTCACCGCCCATCATCATATAGCGATCATGTTCCTGGGTGAATTTCTCCACGAGCTGGGCATAGCTCTCGCTCTCGTAGTCGGTGCGGTCGGCCATTTCCTGCTGCATCTTGTCGAGGCGCGCCTTCATCTCGGTATTGTGGGCGAAAGCCTTGCGGGTTTCCTGCTTCACGGTGGTATCATCCTGCAGTTTCATCACCTGAGGCAGATAGCCGATGGTGGTTTCATTAGGGATAGCCACTACACCGGAGGTTGGCTTCTGCAAGCCACAGAGAATCTTCAGCATCGTAGATTTGCCGGCACCGTTCTTGCCCACCAGGGCAATGCGGTCGCGGTCGTTGATTACGAAGCTTACATCATTGAAAAGTGGCTTTACGCCAAACTCTACTTTCAGTCCTTCTACTGAAATCATCCTATTTTAATGTATAATGTATAATTTATAATTTTCCTAACTACTTACTCAAGTTTCGCAAATAAGCCCCACACGCCCTGAACCAACGGTCACCGGCCGAAGGGAAAGGTAAAGGGCAGAAGCTCCTAGCCCAGGGCATCGCCCTGGGTGTTTATGGACGCAAACCTGTCGCCCTGTAAGGGCAAAAGCTTTCAAATACCTGGCAATATACAAAGCTTTTGCCCTTACAGGGCGCCTTGCTGATTGCCATTATACCCAGGGCGATGCCCTGGGCTAGGAGCTTTTGGGCCTTCAGCCCGTACTTGAACCACATGCGAAACTTCAGTACTTATTTCTTTCTTCCTATGAAATAGTTTCATCTTGTGAAAAGAGCTTCTCCTTACGGGATAAGCAGGGAGGAATCGCCATAGCTCAGGAATCGGAAATCATGAGAGAGGGCATAATCATATACCTTCTTCCAATCACCATGCAGGAAGGCACTCACCAGGAGAAGCAGGGTGCTCTGAGGCTGATGGAAATTGGTTACCAGCATCTTCACAATCTTATAGGTATAACCTGGAGCGATGATGATCTGCGTGCTGGAATGAAGGGCTTCCAATCCGTTGCGGTCGAGATAATCGACGATTGCCTGGATAGCCTGCACCGGAGTGATGTCATCCACCAGATTGCCATCTGCCGACAGCTCGTATGGATCCCACTGTTTTACATGCAGATCCTCTTCACTTGCCTCAGGATGCTTGATGAGATGCACGCCCATATAGTAGAGACTCTCGATGGTGCGCACACTGGTGGTTCCCACGGCGATGACCTGGCACTCGTGCTTGATGAGCTTCTCCAGACTGCGACGATGAACCACGATATATTCGGTATGCATCTGATGACCTTCTATCTCAAGACTCTTCACCGGCTTGAAGGTTCCCGCTCCTACATGAAGGGTTACCTCTTCACGGTCGATGCCATGCGCATCCAGGTCCTGGAGCACCGCATCGGTGAAATGCAGACCGGCTGTTGGGGCAGCCACACTACCCTTGATCTTGGAATATACAGTCTGATAAGTGGTCTTGTCACTTTCTTCTGTCTTGCGATTCAGATAAGGAGGGATAGGCAACTCTCCCACTGCTTCGAGAATCTCGGCAAAGGAAACATGCTCGTTGTCCCAGTCGAAATCCACCCAGTAGTTGGTGCCGCCACCTTTAGCCACCATTTCTGCCGCCTCTGTGCTGAGCGCATCTCCACGGCGCATAGTAGCAGAGAGGGTAAGCTGATGACCCTTGATTTCGAAGTCTCGCTTCAGGCTTCCCTCTTTCCATTTCTTCAGGTTACCAATCATACAGAGCCATGAGCAGTGACCCGATGTCTGGAACATCAGCTCATAGTCGGTAGGTGCAGCAGGTTCCATCAGGAACACCTCGATGAGTGCTCCCGTCTCCTTGCGGAAATGCATGCGCGCCTGGATTACCTTGGTATTATTGAATACCATCATGGCACCCTTTGGCAGATAGTCGGGAAGATGGAAGAATACATCGTCGCTTACCTCGCCATGCTTATAGACCAGCAGTTTACTGTGGTCGCGCTGTGAGATAGGAAACTTGGCGATGCGCTCATCTGGCAAATCGTAATTATAATCACTAATTTTAATATGTTTTGTATCCATTACTTTCTTTGAAAATTGAACTTTTTATTTTTGAAAATATTGATGCCCCCAAGAAGGCTCACTGCCTGATTACAACCCCGTCATCAGAACGACGGCACGCAGGATGACATATACGAGGGTGAGCATCAGGACGGTCATAATCATATCGATGTCATCGCAATCATATCCCGTACAGGTATATTGATTCGAAACATACTTGATTTCCGGTGACATACGCCGGTACATACGATGGAAGAAAAGATATACCAGCGTACCAACCACCATGCCCAGCAGCATGCCGCAAACGATGTCCAGCGGATAATGAACGCCCAGATAGAGGCGGGTCCAGCAGTTCACCAGCGACCATGCTACCAGGGTGAAGGTGAGCATCCTGCTCCTTACAAGCAGCGAGAAGAACACGGCTATCGCCATGGTATTGGCTGCATGCGCAGAACAGAAACTGTAGTCCTTCAGACGAAGATTATCCACTACCTGCACGGAATACTTTACCAGCGGATCGTTGGAAGGTCGCCATCTAGCCGCCAGCGGTTTGATGATTCCCTCAGCAATGCCATCGGCAAAAAGGATGCACAGGAATGCGCAGCCTACAATAAGACCAATCTGCCCGATTGTCTCATTATTGCGCATCACGATGATAAAGAGTACAAGATAGAGCGGTATCCAGGTGAAACCCGAAGTAAGTGCCATCACCAACTGGTCGAGAATCACATTGTTACTGCCGTTGAACCACTGCAGTATCTGAAAGTCAATATCTTGTATCGAACTAAAATCCATTTACTTATTGTTTTATATTTAATGTTGAATGTAGAATGATATCAGTGTCTGACGCTCCATTCACTTCATTCTCCTAGATTTCCTCAAGGTGCTTGGTCTCGATCCATCCCTCTCTTCCATCGCCTACGCGGATGCCACGCCAGTCGGTCATACCCTTGTCGATGATATCCACACGGGTACCCTCATGGAGAACAAACTGATCGGTACTGGTCTTGGCAGGCGTCTTCTTGATGTTCACGGAAGGTGAGATGATGATGGCACCCTTGCGGTTGTCGAGCGCCTGCTTCTGCTGATAGGCAAAGAGATTGCTCAGCAGGAAGACGAGAAAGAAGCCGATACCGCCAAAGAAGCCGATCTTGCGCATCAGGATGTGCGGACCGAAGAGATAGAGCAGCACGAGCAGCAGCGCCATGATGATGGAGATGATGCCAGTCTTCGCCCAGTTATCTACACTCGTGAAGTTGACCAGCGCCTTATACCAGGTAACGAAGAACATTTCGCTTACCGGGGTAATCTTGTCGATGGTCTTGCTGCGTGCAAACTGGAGATTGAAGTTGATGTCCTCATCTCCAGGCGAGAGCAGACGGGCACGTTCATAGTTGAGCACCGCCTTGGTGATATTGTCTGTACGATAGTAGGCATTGCCGAGATTGTAGTAAATCTCAGCAGAGGCACCATTCTTGAGCAGCTCTTCGTAGTCGCGGATAGCCTGCTGGTAGTTGCCCTTCTGGTATTCCGTATCGGCATTGTTCTTGGTGATTGCCGATACCGGAGAAGCGCCGAAGCCCAGCATCGCCAGAAGCAGCCATACGAAGGAATATCCGGCAGGATGCTTCTTGGCGTTCTTGCGAGCCGCATTGATTGCATTTTCTATTTCCATAATCGCTGTCATTGCCGATTCGAAGGTACGGTTCATATTGCCGGCAGGATCGCCTGGAGCATAACGCTCGAACTCGCACTCATCGAGAGCGGAAGTAAACTTCTGTATTGTAACATCGTCCACATCGTGGGCGAAGAGTTTCTCACGAATATTCTCACGAGAGAGCTGCTCTACCGGCATGTTCAGCTTGTAGCTCATATATCCCCAGAGGGCACGCATCACCTCATCGTAGAACTCGCCCTGCTTGCCCTGCAGCATCAGCTTGTTGGCCATGCGCAGACGCTTGGTGGCTATCTTGCCCGCCTTGTTGGAGCGCTTCTTCACGATGTCGGCATTCTCGATGGCTCTGCGGTGGAATACCACCAGCAGCACGAAGAAGGCGATGAGTGGAATGAGCAGACTGATCCAGTAGCCGAAGCTTCCGAAGAACATATCATCTGCCTGATGCTGTGAGGTCTTGCCCAACATGATGGTATGAATATCCTTGTCCTTGCTGGTATAGTCAGCCGACTCGGATGTTGATCCATCTCCCTTCTCCACCTTCAGAGTGAAAGGTTGGGTCTTGATGGTCTTATACGCATTCTTGCCGGTATCATAATAGGTGAACTCCACGGCAGGAATGGTATAGCTGCCCTGATTGCGAGGAACAGCCAGGAAATCGTAGATCATATTACCCTCCACTCCATTGGCGGTGAGTCGGGTCTTATCTGTTACCTTGGCATCATACTTGTCGAAATCCTTCGGGAAATTCACTACTGGCTGCTTAAGCAACTTGAGGTTTCCGATACCTCCCACTATCACACGGAGCGTGATCGGTTCGCCTGCCTTGATTTCCTTCTTGTCAAGACAAGCAGAGATATTGAACTTACCTACTCCACCCGAGAAGTTGACAGGGCGCTGAGGCAACGGATCTACCTGCAGGGTGATACCCGGAGCATTGATGTCCTTCTTTACCTCTACATATCCGGAGCCGCCATTGAAGAAGGCCTCCATAGGATCGACATTGCGGTTCTGCTGTACCACGATGCCCTTGAAGGTGATGGAAGGAATCTCCAGCTTACCGGTCATCTGAGGATACATCACATACTGGCTCCAGGTAACGCACTTGTAAGGGCGGCCGTTCACCATTTCGGTATGAAAGGTCTTCTGCTGTGGCAGAGGCACTTCCTGGTTGTGGAATCCCTTCAGGTCTGGCATCTTGCCTTCCAGCTGGGTGAGTTCCACCTGTGTATATACCTTGTAGGTAAGCAGGATAGGTTCCTGCTCGTGTACTCTCTTCTTGTTGGCAGACACCTTGATGAAGAGGTCGCTGCCTGAGATGGCAGAGCCTGCGGTACGCATACGAGGTTGGTCGTAGCTATTCTGTCCGTGCATGCTAGGAGCGCCATTGGTATGCTGGGCGTGACCCGATACCGTAATCCTCACGGCGTGAGAAGCCAGGCTCCTGCCTCCTACGACGGCGTGGGAAGCACCAATGTTGAAGGTACCATTCTTTGCCGCATAAAGGGTATAGGTGATGGTTACAGATGAAGAGGACGAGGTATGTCCGTTGATCATCTGATAACTGGATTGCGAGGATGTGTAAGGGCCTGCGATGACTTCGAGTCCATCCTGCACTGCACCCATTCTGAATTCCTCTACATCACGGGTGTTGATGGTATAGGCGACACGGAAGTTTTCTCCAGCCGCTACGTGCGATGGAGCCGACACGGAGATATGCTGGGCCACCGCATGCACCTGGTAGCCTAGCAAGCATATCAGCAATATCATATACCAACCTATTCTTTTCATATCGTATCTTAAATAATAGCTAAATATTATATGTAAATCGTATTTTTATCTAATCTTTTACCAATTCTTGTCGTAAGCCTTTCTGCGTGGCTGGCTCATCGCCTTCTGCAACTTGCGCTTGGTGGCTTGCTCCTGCTGAACGGCGGCATTCAGGAGCTGCTCGGCATTCTCGCGGCTCATCTTGTCCTGGTTCGGCTGGTTTTGGTTCTGATTATTCTTGTTATTCTTATTCTTGTTCTTGTCGTTCTTGTTCTTATCGTCGTTTTTATCCTTGTTGTCTTTGTTCTTGTCCTTATTCTGATCCTTCTTGTTCTTGTCCTTGTTCTTATCCTTGTTGTTCTTGTTCTTATCCTTGTTTTGCGGATTGTTCTTGAGCAACTTCTTGCAGAGGGCAAGATTATAACGGGTCTCATTGTCCTGTGGATTGCATCTCAGCGCCATCTTGTAGTATTCGATGGCCTGGGCATATTCACGGTGGTTCTGCATGATCACGCCCATGTTGTGATAGCTGGCTGCACGGCGGAGGCGGTTGGTTTCCAACTGGGCAGCATTGGTAAACTGCTGTATCGCCATGGAGTCTTTCTGCTGCGCCATGAGCGCACAACCAAGATTGTATATCGCCTGTGGATTCTTCTGATTCTTGGAGATAGCCTTGCGATATTGGGTTTCTGCCACAGCCCATTTCTGAGATTTGAAGGCACGATTGCCCTGACGGATCAGGTTGCGATCAGTCTGGGCTCCGGCTTGTGCCGTACCCACCAGCAACATTGCCACAGTTACTATTATATAATGTATATACTTCATTTTTACATCTATATTTTAAAGCTTTTGCCCTTTCAGGGCGCCTTGCTACTACTCGCTTTACCCAGGGCGATGCCCTGGGCTAAGAGCTTCTGCCCTTTCAGGGCGAATAGGTGACAGCCCAGACTTATGAAGCTGCTTTATTTCGGCAGCTTCAAGGAATCCCTTTTGAAGAACTTGATGTTCCTGAGCAACGGATTCTTTACTTCCAGCATGCAGACCTCGATGATGAGCAGGAGGATGATGAGAATGCCCACAGCCTGAAACTGTTCATCGTAGGCACTGTATATCACACTGGTCATATCTCCCTTCTGCAACTTGGTAAGGTCATCATTCAATGCCTTTTCTGCATCACTCGTATTATCCACATGGATATACTGACCCTTGCCAGCCTGCGCCAGTTCGCGGCACATCTGCTCGTTGAGGGCAGTCATCACGGTATTGCCTGCATGATCCTTCAGATAAGAGCCATCACCCATCGGGATAGGAGCACCCTTGGTATTACCGATACCGAGGATAAACACATTGATGCCCTTCTTCTGGGCAATCTCGGCTGCCTCCTTGGCACCATCCTCATGGTTCTCACCATCGGTAATCACGATGATGGCTCTACCCACATTGTCCTGCTGGGTAAAACTCTTGGTGGCAAGCGAAATGGCATCGCCGATATTGGTACCCTGAGTCTGGATCAGCCCCGGTGTGATATTCTGCAGGAACATCTTTGCCGATACATAATCACTGGTGATAGGCAACTGCACGAAGGCATCGCCTGCAAAGACAATCAGTCCGATCTTGTCGTTGCTGAAGTTATCTACCAGATTCTCTATCAGCATCTTGCTCTTGTCGAGACGGGAAGGAGCCACATCCTCGGCAAGCATGGAATTGGAGATATCGAGACAGATCATCGTCTCGATGCCATTACGCTTGTCGTGAGAAATCTTGCTTCCCATCTGAGGGCGAGCCACCATCACGATGACGAGTGCCAAGGCTGCAAGCATCAGCACAAACTTCACCGTAGGACGGTATTTGGATATGTCGGGCATCAACTGCTTGAGCAGTTCCGGATCGCCCAATCTTTTCAGCTTAGCCTTTCGCCTTCTCCAGCCTACCAGACGAACCAGTATGAGCACCGGTATCAGCCAGAGCAGCCAGAGAAACGTAGGATCTTCAAATCTTAACATATTTATATGATGTTATAATCTATTTTGTCTAAACTCCCCTATCATCAAGGAATTCTTCTGAACCAAGTGAGGCGGAGCAATATCTCCAGGAGCAGTACCAGGAGTGCACCCAGGGCAAAAGGCTGATAGGCCTCATAACGCTTGGCAAAATGCTTCACATTAAACTTAGACTTCTCCAACTTGTCGATATCCTTGTAGATTTTCTTCAACTCGGCTGTACTCGTAGCACGATAGAAGTTTCCATCGGTGGTCTGAGCGATGTCGCGCAGCGTCGGGGTATCGATTTCCACCGGGATATTGACATACTGTACGCCTCCTGCCACAGGCATCGGATAAGGCGCAACCTTGTTGGTTCCCACACCGATGGTATAGACTCTGATGCCGTAGCTCTTGGCTATCTCGGCAGCGGTCATAGGCGAGATGTCACCCATGTTGTTACTACCGTCGGTGAGCAGGATTACCACCTTGCTCTTTGCCTTGGAATCCTTGAGTCGGGTCACGGCGTTGGCAAGTCCCATACCCACAGCGGTACCGTCGTCGATGAGTCCGCGAGCCGCAATATCGGTACGGGTGTCATGCAGGAGTCTGAGCAGACTGGCATGATCGGTGGTCATCGGACATTGCGTGAAAGCCTCTCCGGCAAAGATGGTGAGTCCGATATTGTCGGTAGGACGGCCGGAGATAAACTCAGTGGCAACATCCTTCGCCGCCTCCATACGGTTTGGCTTCAGGTCCTCGGCAAGCATAGAGGTTGATACGTCCATGGCAAGCATGATATCGATACCTTCTACGGTCTTGTTGTCCCAGGAATAGTGGGTCTGCGGACGGGCCATGGCGATGACGATGAGCACGAAGCAGATGCATCTCAGCACCATCGGCAGATGGATGAGTCTGACGCGCATGCTCTTCGGAGCATACTGATAGATGCGGGTATTACTCATGCGCATCGTAGGCTCGCTCTTCTTCCTGCCCAGGAAATACCATAATATATAAGGTATCAGCAGCAGGAGCAGCAGAAAATATGCTTTACTTGCAAATTCCATTTCTTAATTTCTTTTTATTGTTTACATCACCAGCTCTGGATTTCTGAGCCTGATGACATTTACATCACGAGCATCGCTACCTGATAAACGATGTAGCCGAAGATGGCAACTACGCTGATGCCGCCCACCCAGAGCAGGGTCTTGATGAGTCGGCGCTGCTGCTGCGACCTCTGGTCTTCGGTGCTGAGCGTTGGAACGATCTTCTCTTCCTTAGGCTGCTCATCGGTCTTCGTCTGGTCGATGAAGTTGATGGCATTCACCAGGTTGGCATCGTTCTCGTTCATCGGAATCTCGTACTTGGCAAACTTCACCAGGTCGGCGGTGGAGAAGAGCATTCTCAGCTCGTCTATCATCTTCTGGTCGCCCGAAGCACGCAGGTGCTCGATGATTTCTCCACTGGTCATCTCCATCGCATTGAATCCGAAGCGGCTCACGATATAGGCACGCAGCGTATTGGTCAACTGGGTGTAGTACTCTTTCTGAGTCTCCTGGCTGGCGCTGGTATGATGATGCTTGATGTCATTGATTTCACGCAGCGCCTTCTCATGGGCAGGCACCCTCTTCACGATGCGGATGCGGGCGATGATAGGCTTGTTCTTCTTCAGACGATTACGGAGATAAATCATTGCACCACAGATGATAATCATCAGCAGGCTCAACCAGAAGGCGAAGCTCCACTCACTCCATTCGAAAGGATTATCCTGTACACCCTTTGCCGGATAGAACTGGTTAGGATGCACCGTATCTACCGGAATGGTGAGCACCTTCAGCGCCAACGGATTTCCGTGATAGCTCTTGCCGTCGATCTTCACATCGAGTGCAGGAACCACATACACCTTCTCATCGAAAGAGGTAAGCGTATAGTCGCGGCTCACCTGGATGCGGTCATCACCCATCTGCATCGTGTCGCCCTTGCTCTGCTCCACCACCTCTACACCAGGTACAATCTGGTCCTGAGGCTTGAAGGATGGCAGCACAATTCTGGCACCCTTCCGGGCTGTAGCCTTGAGGTGCAGGATGGTCTGCTGTCCGATAAGCAGCTGCAGGGAATCCATGCGCTGCTCCACGGTCTGACCGAAAGCCAGCGTAGAGCAACCCATCAGCGCCATCGTCAATATGATATTCTTTATTTTCATGTTATCTTACTTTAGCCTCTCTGTTTGAACAGCATCAGGAGCGCCTTCGAGAAGTCCTCGTTGGTGGCTACCGAAGTCCAATCTACCTTGCTCTTGGCAAAGAGCTGTCGCAGATTCTCCTGCTGTCGCAACCAGTTTTGGGTGTGAGCCACTCTCAATTTCTTCGAACTGGTATCGATATACATCTCGTGTCCCGTCTCGGCATCCATCACCTTGAGCAGTCCCACGTCGGGCAGCTGCTTGGCACGTGGATCATACACCTGTATTCCCACCACATCGTGCTTCTGGTTGGCTATCTGCAGCTGGTGCTGATAGTCCTTGTTGTCGTAGAAGTCGCTGATGACGAAAGCCGTGCAATGGCGTTTCATCACCCTCGTAAAGTATTCCAGGGCACATCCGATATCGGTACGCTGACTCTCGGGATGAAAGTCGAGCATCTCACGAATGATGTAGAGGATATGCTTGCGTCCCTTCTTGGGAGGGATATATTTCTCTATTCTGTCGGAAAAGAAGATGACACCTATCTTGTCGTTGTTCTGGATGGCACTGAAGGCAAGGGTTGCAGCTATCTCGGTAGCCAGGTCGCGCTTCATCTGGCGCATGGTACCGAAATCGAGCGAACCGCTCACATCCACCATCAGCATCACGGTAAGCTCTCGCTCTTCTTCAAAGACCTTGACGAAAGGGCGATGGAAGCGAGCCGTCACATTCCAGTCGATGTCTCTCACGTCGTCGCCATACTGATATTCGCGCACCTCGGCAAAGGCCATTCCCCTACCCTTGAAGGCAGAATGATACTGGCCGGCGAAGATGTTCTGGCTCAATCCGCGAGTCTTGATCTCGATCTTCCGAACTTTCTTTAAGATATCTTGTGTATCCAACTTAATTTACTTTGAATTTTGAACTAAATCAAGGCACTTCAACCTTGTTGATGATGCGGCTGACGATTTCCTCGCTGGTGATTTCGCTTGCCTCTGCCTCGTAAGAGAGGCCGATGCGGTGGCGGAGCACATCGTGAGCCACGGCACGTACATCCTCAGGAATCACGTAGCCACGGTGCTTGATGAAGGCGTAGGCTCTGGCTGCCTTGGCAAGTGAGATGCTGGCACGAGGACTGCCGCCAAAGGTAATCATATCCTTCAATTCGCCCAGGCCATAACGGTCTGGATAACGGGTAGCGAAGACGATGTCGGCAATATACTGCTCAATCTTCTCATCGATATACACCTCGTTGACGATGCTGCGAGCCTTCAGGATTTCCTCGGCTGTAGTAACCGGAGTCACGGTAGGCAGACCGCCCTGGATGTTCTCACGGATGATGAGCTTTTCTTCTTCGATGGTAGGATAATCGATGATAACCTTGAGGAGGAAACGGTCCACCTGAGCCTCAGGCAACTGATAGGTACCCTCCTGCTCTACCGGGTTCTGGGTAGCCATCACCAGGAATGGATTAGGCAAATGGAAAGTCTGCTCGCCGATGGTTACCTGATGTTCCTGCATCGCCTCAAGCAAGGCACTCTGCACCTTGGCTGGAGCACGGTTGATCTCATCCGCCAGGACGAAGTTGGCAAACACAGGTCCTCGCTTCACATGGAAGGCTTCATCCTTCTGCGAATAGATCTGCGTACCGATCACGTCGGCAGGCAACAAATCGGGTGTAAACTGTATGCGGCTATAGTCTGCACTAATCAACTGTGACAATGTTTTGATTGCAAGAGTCTTCGCCAGACCAGGTACACCTTCCAGGAGAATGTGACCATCAGAGAGAAGACCGATAAGGAGACAGTCAACGAGGTGCTTCTGACCTACGATGACCTTGTTCATGCCCATTACCAGGTTGGTAACGAACTGACTCTGTTGTTCAATCCGGATATTCAACTCACGGATATCAATAGCTTCTGCCATAATCTTATTATCAATTTTACGTTTAATTCATTCTAAAAACCGAACAAAGGGCACTCCAAAAATGCCCTCCGTCCTCAAATCAAACGCAAAAGTACTCAATTATGAGCACAAAAGCGAATAAAGCTAACTAAATTATATTAAAAAAGTTTCACAAACGCTATTTTTAGAAACTTTTAATAAAGCTGGCACACGAAGCATCAGCGATTGCGATGCTTCATATACCATGGATGTACTAGGAAATTATACATCAGGAGAGAAATCACTGTCAATCCGAAAGTCGGATACAGAAGTTCCTTATACACAGGATTCAAGATCACCAAATCCATACCAAGACCCTTCGGATACAAGTCCTTCACCAGCCAGAAACCCAATCCGATTCCTAAGCTCAACCCCAGTTCCCACGCCAGGAAGAAGGAGCTCATACTGGTGCCACGCTGGCAATGCTTGGCAAGCTTGATGTAGAAAAGAAGGAATCGGCTTCCGATGATGCCCACTCCCAATGCAAGCAAGGCAGGTACAAGCATCTCTTCGGCAAAATCCTGATCGCTTAAGGAAACAAATTCTGCTGCCGCAATCAATATCAGTCCCACGATTACCTGACTCTTCAGCTCTGCATCAGCAAAAACGTATTTCTCAGCCACCAATGCCAGAAACAGTCCGCAAAAAAACATCGCATAGACGGTGAGAGAATGAGGCAGCGACAGATAGAAGCCCGGTATCACCATGATGCATACGATATTGATAAACAGCGGAAATCCCTGAGGCAGGAAAAAGCGGTCGCTACTGATGAGTGACACGTTTTCTGACGGAGCCTTGAACGGGAATTTCACTCTGGAAACCAGCACCAAGGCAACCAATGCCAATACCGAGGCTACAGGAAAAACGACTTCCATACTGAAGACATTATAGACCAGAAGCGACAGCAATGGACCTACCGCAATGGAAAAGCGGGCAAACCAGGAGGTGATATAATTCGCCTCCGTACGCTGGAAAGATTCACAGGTATCGATAATCAGCGTACTCGCCAGCGACATCTCTGCCAAGCCCAGGAAAGCGCCCTGAATCAGACGCATCACCACCAGCATCTCGAAGCCCACCTTGATATTCCAGAAGGTTTCCAGATAATAAAGGACGACGAGACTGACTGCCACACCCAGGATGGATATCTGGCATACCCGATTGCGGCGATAGCGCTGCACAAGATAGGAGCAGAAGCCACTCAAAAGAAAGATGCCCAAGCCATAAGCAGCATAAACCACGCCCATCTGAGTAACCGAATATCCCTCCTTAGCCATAAAATAAGGTATGGTCAGGAGGAGCATGTAGATGCTCGTCATCAGGAAGAGATTGGCGAAGCAGAGACGCCAGAAGTCACGGTGCCACAGATTAAAATGTACCGGGGTATTTTGCGTATCCATCTTAGTAGCTCTCTTCTGCGCTTGGATACTCCACGCTCTTCACGGCGTCGATATAAGCCTTTACTCCCTTCTGCATCTCCTCGCCTACCTGGGCAAAATGACGCAGGAATTTTGGCTTGAAGCCCTGGGTCATACCGAGCGCATCAGCATAAACCAGCACTTGTCCATCACAACCGTTACCAGCTCCAATACCGATAGTTACAGCGTTTACCTGACGTGAAACTTCAGCCGCCAGTTTAGCAGGAACCTTCTCCAGAACGATGGCAAAACAACCAGCCTTATCCAGAGCTTTAGCATCGCTGATCAGCTTCTCAGCCTCTGCATCCTCCTTGGCACGGATACCGTAACCGCCAAACTTGTTCACGCTCTGAGGAGTAAGTCCAAGATGGCCGCAAACAGGAATACCGGCATTGATGAGTGCCTGAACAGTATCCAGGATTTCCACGCCACCTTCCAGCTTCAGCGCATCCACGCCTGTCTCCTTCATCATTCGGCAGGCATTGCGCAAGGCATCCTCCTTGCTAATCTGATAGCTGCCGAAAGGCATATCACAGAGCACGAGTGCATGATTGCAGGCGCGGGCCACACTGCGTGCGTGGTAAATCATCTGATCTACGGTGATAGGCAATGTATCAGCATTTCCAGCCATCACATTGCTAGCCGAATCACCTATCAGGATGGTATCGATGCCAGCTGCATCGATGATGCCTGCGGTAGTGAAATCGTAGGCAGTAAGCATCGTAACCTTCTCACCTGCCGCCTTCATTTCGGCGTAGGTCTTGGTTGTGATTTTCTTTTTGTCTGTAGATAAATATCCCATATAATTGTGTTTACTAAAAAGTTTCTACAATCTTTTCCAGGTCATCGTATCCGAATCCATTGTAATCGGCTATCACATAGTCGCTGTATGGCTGGATGCTCTCTGCAGAATTGGTAGTAGCGAGTCCGAGGGTAAATGCACCCGAAGCTCTCACAGCCTTCAGTCCGTTGAAGCTGTCCTCCAGACCTACGCATTCCTCCGGCTTTGCTCCGAAACAGGCAGCACCCTTGAGATAACAATCTGGATCCGGCTTGCTTTTGGCAAAATCTTCGCTGGTGAGCACGCGGTCAAAATTGGTCTTGAACTCAGGATGATGCTTATACACCTGCTCCATCTTCTGCAGATTGCTGCTCGTCACCACAGCGCACTTCACACCATGCGCCTTCACGTCTTTCAGGAAAGTTTCGAATCCGGGAATGTAAGGAAACGACATATTCAGCTCGAACTCATCGAGCCGGGCTGTTATCTTAGCCTGTTCCGACTTGTAATCGGTGTATCCATCAATATGAGCGAATGTGGCATCATCAGAGAAGTACTTGTCGTAGATCTGAACCAGGGTCTGTCCCTTGATGCGAAGCGCAAAGTCTGGCATCTCCGGATGATACTCCCTGCCTATCATTCCCCAGAACACGGAATACTGGCTTTCGGTATCGAAAACCACGCCGTCTAAGTCGAATAATGCTGCTTTTATCATTACTTTTTATATTAAATAAATACTATCTAACATCTTTTTCGGGTGCAAAGGTACACATTTTTTTGCTAACTAGCCCCGAAATAACTACTAAATATACAAAAAAAGCTAATTTTATTTTGTTTTATCTACAATTTGCACTACCTTTGCATCGGTTTATATACATTAATAAATATAGTATACTGAAGTTTCGCATGTGGTTCAAGTACGGGCTGAAGGCCCAAAAGCTCCTAGCCCAGGGCATCGCCCTGGGTATAATGGCAATCAGCAAGGCGCCCTGTAAGGGCAAAAGCTTTGTATATTGCCTGGTATTTGAAGGCTTTTGCCCTTACAGGGCGACAGACTTGCACCCATCATTACCCAGGGCGCTGCCCTGGGCTAGGAGCTTCTGCCCTTTCAGGGCGTGTGGAGCATACTTGCGAAACTTGAATACATTAATAAATATAGATAGAAAGAAACAAAAACAAGATAGAATGAATATCATAGAGAAATATTTCCCTCACCTCACCGACGAGCAGAAGAAGCAGTTTGCTGCCCTCGACGGTCTGTATCGCGATTGGAATGCCAAGATCAATGTCATCAGCCGCAAGGATATCGACAACCTCTACGAGCACCATGTGCTCCACTCTCTGGCTATTGCCAAGGCGATCAACTTCCGCCCGGGTTCAGAGATTCTCGACTTCGGATGCGGCGGTGGTTTCCCGGGCATCCCGCTCGCCATCCTCTTCCCTGAGTGCAAGTTCAAGCTCATCGACGGCACCGGCAAGAAGATCAAGGTGTGCAATGAGGTGGCTGGCGCTATCGGACTCAAGAACCTGGTGGCTGAACACCTGCGCGGCGAGGACGAGAAAGGCAAGTACGACTTCGTGGTGAGCCGTGCCGTGATGCAGTTGCCCGACCTGATGAAGATCATCAAGAAGAACTTCAAGAAGGCTGGTCAGAATGCCCTGCCCAACGGTTTGCTCTGCCTCAAGGGCGGCAATCTGAAGGAGGAGCTCAAGCAGTATTATAAGATTTCGGAAATCACCCCGCTCAGCACCTTCTTCGATGAGGAGTGGTTCAGCCAGGACAAGCAGCTGGTTTATGTTCCTGCTTAAATTAAAGAAAAAGTAAAATGCTACATATCGAAAGATTCCAAGTCAACATGTTGCAGGAGAACTGCTACGTGGTCAGCGACGACACTCTCGAGTGCGTCATCATAGATTGCGGCGCCTTCTATCCAGAAGAGCGCAAGGCAATCACCGAGTATATCAGAAAGAACAATCTGAAGCCTGTCCATCTCCTCGTTACCCACGGTCATCTCGACCATAATTTCGGCAACGATACCATCTACCAAGAGTTCGGACTGAAACCGGAAGTGGCACAGGGCGATGAGAAGCTGATGAAGGGTCTGGCTCATCAGGCAGAGACATTCTACCAGATGCAGCTCGACACCCAGTTCCCTCCTATCGGTCATTTCTTTGAGGAAGATGAGGTAATCAAGTTCGGCAATCACGAATTCACCATCATCGAGACTCCGGGCCACAGCAACGGTTCCGTATGCTTCTATTGCGAGGCAGAGCACGTACTCTTCTCGGGCGACACCCTCTTCAAGAGCTCCATCGGCAGAACCGATTTCCCTGGCGGCAGCATGTTCCGCATCATCAACAGCCTGCGCCATCTCGGCATGTTGCCGGATGAAACACAGGTGCTGCCTGGTCACGGTGAGGCTACCAGCATCGGCGAGGAATTGGCTCATAATCCATATATGGACCGATAGATTCAGGAAGATACAGCATTCAGAATTCCAAGGATTCAGAAGATACAGCATTCAGATGATTCAGAAGAAATCGAACACAGAGAAAATCATCCTGGGCATTGACCCCGGCACCAACGTGATGGGCTATGGCGTGATACGCGTCATCGGCAACAAGGCAGAACTGGTGGTGATGGGTGTCATCGATATGCGCAAGGAGAAAGATCCCTACTTGCGACTCGGCAGGATTTTCGAGCGGGTGACTGGCATCATCGACTCCTATCTGCCCGACGAGATGGCGATAGAGGCTCCCTTCTTCGGCAAGAATGTGCAGTCGATGCTCAAGCTCGGCAGGGCGCAGGGAGTGGCTATCGCTGCTGCCATCCACCACGACGTACCCATCCACGAGTACGCTCCGCTGAAAATCAAGATGGCAATTACCGGACAAGGTCAGGCTTCCAAGGAGCAGGTAGCGGCGATGCTGCAGCGTATGCTCAACATCCGGGAAGACGAGATGCCGAAATACATGGATGCCACCGATGCCCTGGGCGCTGCCTACTGCCATTTCCTGCAGATGGGCAGACCCGAAACGGGCGACAGGCACTATAGAAGCTGGAAGGATTTTGCTACCAAGAACGCCAGCCGCATAGAGAAAGGTACAGGTATGACGGGCCCGCAGGCAAAGCTTCTGGCGGCTATCAACCGTACCACGCACAAGTAGCCCTACCCGGGAATATCACTCTGTTATCAAGCAATATATCAAAAAAAATAAGAGAGATGCAAAAGATTATCAGTATTCAGAATGGCGTAACCCGTATGCCGGAATGGCGTATGGCTGAGCCAGTTAACTTCGAGGCATGCGACGGCGAGCATATCGCTATCGTAGGTCCCAATGGTGGAGGTAAGTCGATGTTCGTGGACATCCTTGTGGGCAGACACCCGCTGTTGATGCACGATCCTGATTACGACTTTTCTCCTAGTACCAAATCCCTGGTGAGCGACAATATCAAGTATATCACCTTCCGTGACACCTACGGAGGCGACAACGACCGCACCTACTTCCTGCAGCAGCGCTGGAACCAGCTGGAAATAGATGAGAACACGCCTATCGTCAAGGATAAGCTGGAAGAGGCTTATCAGATGGCTGGCGAAGATACGCCGGAGCGCAGACAGCTGCAGGAACACATCTACAAGCTGTTCCACATGCACCACCTGCTCGACAAATACACCATCCTGCTGAGCAGTGGAGAGCTCCGCAAGTTCAAGCTTGCCTCTACCCTTTTCTCAGAGCCTCGCGTGCTGATCATGGACAATCCTTTCATCGGTCTGGATGCCGACACCCGCGACCAGCTCAAGGAGCTTCTCAAGTCACTCACCACCGAGCATCATCTGCAGATCATCCTCGTATTGAGCAAGAGCGATGACATTCCAGAGTTCATCACCCACGTGGTAGAAGTGAAGGATATGAAGGTATATCCTAAGCTTACCAAGGAAGAATATCTGGCACAGCGCAACCCCATCCCTGCCCACGTATTATGCGAAGAATTAGAACAAGCCATCATCAACCTGCCATATAGCGACCGGGAATATCACAGCCAGGAAGTGGTGAAGATGAACAAGGTTCGCATCCAGTATGGCGAACGCATCATCCTCAACGATCTCGACTGGACGGTAAACAATGGTGAGCACTGGGCGCTGAGCGGACAGAATGGTGCCGGCAAGAGTACCCTGCTCAGTCTGGTATGTGCCGACAATCCGCAGAGCTACGCCTGCGACATTGCCCTCTTCGGCAATCCTCGTGGCAGTGGCGAGAGCATCTGGGATATCAAGAAGCATATCGGCTATGTATCTCCAGAGCTTCACCGTTCTTACCAGCGTGATATGCCAGCCATCCGCATCGTGGCGAGCGGCCTTACCGATTCTGTGGGTCTCTATGTAAAGCCAAAGGAAGAGGATATGGACCAGTGCCGTTTCTGGATGAAGGTATTCGGTCTGGAGGGTTTGGAAGATCGTGGTTTCCTGAAGCTGTCAAGTGGCGAGCAGCGCCTGGTACTTCTGGCACGCGCCTTCGTGAAGGATCCCGAGCTCCTCATCCTCGATGAGCCTCTTCATGGTCTTGACAACAGAAACCGCCGCCTGGTAAAGGATATCATCGAGGCATTCTGCAAGCGAAAGAACAAGACGATGATCATGGTTACCCACTATAAGGAAGAGCTCCCAGCCTGCATCGACCACAGCATCTTCCTGAAGAGACATACGAAATAGGAAAAAGCGTATGGATTCATTATTTCAATTTCAGTTTGCATGCTTCATATTCATGCTCATCAATGCCTTCATCGTAGCACTTTCTCATCTGCATGTAAGATGGGAGAACAAGCGGTATGAGCGTTCTCGATGGATGA
>DAWDAD010000044.1:0-23855 GCA_052356385.1 Prevotella sp. | reverse complement strand
TAGCCGCCTCCTTTCAATTTCAGAAGCCTCGATTACGAAAGTAGTCGGGGCTTTTTTTTATTTTTTATCTGCTCAAGATGTTTTTTATCAGCAGATGACGTTGATTACACGGATTTTTATTATTTTTGCAGCATGATTTGGACCGATAGAATAAGACAGGTGAAGATTTTTTTGGTGATAGCGGCAGTGTTTATTGCTGTCGCCTCTCTTGTTGTGTCTCATTTTCTTGTTCGTGATCTAGCAGAAGAGGAACGCAACCGTATGGCGGTTTGGGCTGAAGCTATGCGTACGCTCAATAATGCCGATGAGAATACTGACTTGAACTTGGTATTGAAGGTTATCAATGAAAATAATTCCATTCCGGTTATCGTAATGGATTCTGAAAACCATGCTCAGACTTTTCGTAATGTTGATGTGGAAGGGAAAGATTATGCTGATTCCCTTGCTTATGCTTCTGCCATCGGTCAGCGGCTCTTGAAACAAGGCAAGAATATTAAAATTGAACTAGATGATTCAACGCATGACTATATTCAGGTTTGCTATGATGAATCCCTCATGATACGACGTCTGTCAGCTTATCCTTATATTCAGTTGGGGGTAGTCATGCTCTTTGTGGTTATTGCCATCTTTGCTTTGCTTACTTCCAAAAGAGCGGAACAGAATAAGGTGTGGGTGGGGTTGTCTAAAGAAACTGCTCATCAGTTGGGTACTCCAATTTCCAGTCTGATGGCTTGGATTGAAATTCTGAAGATGAATTATCCGGACGACGAACTCATTCCTGAAATGAACAAGGATATCCAGCGTTTGCAACTGATAGCAGACCGTTTCTCAAAGATTGGTGCCCTGCCAGAACCTGTTCCTGCCAGTTTGAACGAAGTGATGAATCATGTTATAGACTACATGGATCGTCGAACATCGAAGAATGTCAAAATGGTGAAGGAAATTCCTGAACAGGATGTTATTGTTAAGATGAATGCTTCTCTCTTTGAATGGGTGATAGAAAATCTTTCGAAGAATGCTGTTGATGCTATGGGAGCAAATTGTGGACAGATTACGCTCCATGTGGAAGAAATAGATGATAAAGCTATTATAGAAGTTTCAGATACAGGAAATGGTATAAGAAAAAAGGATTTGAAGAATGTATTCCGTCCCGGTTTTACTACCAAAAAGCGAGGCTGGGGCTTAGGTTTATCACTAGCTAAACGAATCGTAGAAGAATACCATCATGGTAAAATATGGGTGAAAAGTACAGAAATTGGGCATGGAACCACCTTCAGAATTGAGTTAAAGAAAGAATAATCAATTAATAATGAGTGATTTTAGTGATTTTTACATAAAAAATTATTTTATCTCAAAAATTATTTGTAACTTTGCAGCCCGAAACAATATAGTATATATTGAATATGTGTAACATAGATTCTTTTAAGATTGATTTGAAAGCTTTACCTCAAGGTATAACCGAAAAGGAATTTAAGCTTACCAATGAATATTTTGAGGCAATCGATGCTCCTGATGTTCAGAGAGGCGAGTTGTCAAGTAGTCTGTCTATCAATAGGACGGATGACTTCTTCGAACTCAATTTCCATACTGAGGGAGTGGTTCACATACCATGCGACATCTGTCTGGACGATATGGATCAAACCATTGAGACTAATGACAGGCTAGTCGTAAAATTCGGAGAAGAGTACTCAGAGGATGATGATCTGGTGACTGTGGCCGAGAACGAAGGAATACTCGATGTCGCCTGGTTTATCTATGAATTTATAGATCTCAATATTCCCATCAAGCATGTGCATGCACCTGGAAAATGCAACCCTGCTATGATTGAAAAGCTCAATGAGCATTCTGCCGCCCGAAGCGGTGAGGAAGAAGAGGAAACTGTAGATCCACGCTGGGAAGCTCTATTAAAATTAAAAAAGTAAAATTCAAAAATTAAAACATTTAAAAAATTATGGCACATCCTAAAAGAAGACAGTCAAAGACACGTACACTTAAGAGAAGAACTCATGATAAGGCAGTAGCTCCTACATTGGCAGTTTGCCCTAACTGTGGTGCATACTATGTATACCACACTGTTTGCCCTACTTGCGGTTACTATCGTGGTAAGGTTGCAATCGTTAAGGAAGCAGCTGAATAATGGGTAAGATTAATGCTGTAATTACAGGTGTCGGTGGCTACGTGCCAGACTATATCCTCAACAATGAGGAGTTATCTCGCATGGTAGATACTACAGATGAGTGGATTACCACCCGTGTGGGTATCAAAGAGCGCCGCATCCTTACAGAGGAAGGCCTTGGAACCAGCTATCTGGCACGTAAAGCTGCCAAGCAGTTGATTCAGAAGACTGGCGTGGATCCAGATACAATCGATGCATTGATTGTAACAACCACGACACCTGACTATAAGTTCCCTTCTACAGCATCTATCGTCCTCGGCAAGCTGGGTTTGAAGAATGCTTTCGCATTTGACTTCTCTGCAGCTTGCTGTGGATTCTTGTATACCCTTGATGTTGCTGCAAGCATGATTCAGAGTGGTAGATACAAGAAGATTATTGTGATTGGTGCTGACAAGATGTCTTCATTGGTAGATTACACAGACCGTGCTACTTGTGTTCTCTTTGGAGATGGAGCAGGTGCGGTTTTGGTGGAGGCAACTGAAGAGGAGAACGTTGGAGTTCAGAACTCATACCTTCGTACAGATGGACAAGGTTTGCCTTTCCTTCACATGAAGGCTGGTGGTTCTGTTTGCCCTCCTTCACATTTTACAGTTGATCATCGTCTGCATTATCTTTATCAGGAAGGTCGTACTGTATTCCGTTACGCAGTAACAGATATGAGCAACGACGTGATGAAAATCATGGAAATGAACAACCTGAAGGCTGATGATGTGAACTGGGTAATTCCTCACGAGGCTAATCTCCGTATTATTGAGGCAGTAACCAAGCGTGCTGGAATTCCACTTGATAAGGTGGTTGTAAACATCGATCATTATGGAAATACTAGTGCAGCAACAATTCCATTGGCACTCTGGGATGCAGAAAGCCAATTGAAGAAGGGCGATAACGTCATCTTCACAGCATTTGGTGCAGGATTTGTACATGGCGCTTCTTTCTATAAGTGGGCGTATGATGGCGCTGCTTACGGAAAGTAATCTATAAAAATAGGATAGAATAATTATCTATATAAGGAAACGCATCTTTCTTATTTCTCTATAAATAAGTAAGGATGCGTTTCTTTAGCTTAAAAACAATAGAGCTTAACTTCTTGATAGTAAAATTTTGCTAAATTCAATTTTTTATGCATAAAGCTGGTTTCGTAAATATAGTAGGTAACCCTAATGTGGGAAAAAGTACCTTGATGAATCAATTGGTGGGTGAACGTATTAGTATTGCAACTTTTAAGGCTCAGACAACCCGTCATCGTATCATGGGTATTGTGAATACTGATGATATGCAGATTGTATTTTCTGATACTCCTGGTGTTTTGAAGCCTAATTACAAGATGCAGGAGATGATGCTTGCCTTCTCTGAGAGTGCATTGGCGGATGCTGATGTGCTGCTTTATGTGACAGATGTGATAGAAAACCCTGAAAAGAACATGGAATTCTTGGAAAAGGTTAAGAAAATGCAGATTCCTGTACTCTTGCTCATCAACAAGATTGATCAGAGTGATCCGAAGAAGTTGGGTGATATTGTTGAAAAATGGCACTCTTTGTTGCCTAATGCAGAGATTCTTCCTATCTCAGCGAAGAATAAGTTCGGAACGGATATGCTCTTGAAGCGCATTAAGGAACTCTTGCCGGAATCTCCTGCTTTCTTTGATAAGGATCAGCTGACAGACAAGCCTGCCCGTTTCTTCGTTTCAGAGATTATCCGAGAAAAGATTTTGCTCTATTATGATAAGGAAATACCTTATTCTGTAGAGGTAAGAGTGGAGCGATTTAAGGAAGATGAAAAACGTATCCACATCAATGCGGTGATTTATGTTGAACGTGATTCCCAAAAGGGTATCATCATCGGGCACCAGGGTATCGCATTGAAAAAGGTGAATACCGAGAGTCGTAAGGCTTTGGAAAAGTTCTTCGACAAGAAAATCTTCTTGGAGACTTTCGTAAAAGTTGATAAGGATTGGCGCAGCTCTCAGCGAGAACTTGATGCCTTTGGATATAATCCGGAATAATTGATAGTTAAGAGTTAATAGTTTAAAGACGCCCTTAATAACTATAAACTATCAACTGTAAACTATCAACTAAAATAACTCCTCCCTGAATGTAATCGAGGGAGTGACTCTCGCCAAAAGAGCGAGGGCCGGAGCAAGGTCAGCTTCGGCAAATTATTAACTTGGATGCAGAGACCACATCCTTGAATACCTCCTAAAAGGAAGGAGGATAATGACTGTTTATGGCAAATTTAGTAGCTATTGTAGGACGCCCTAATGTGGGTAAGTCTACTTTATTTAATCGCTTGACTCAATCACGTCGCGCTATCGTTAGTGATACTGCCGGTACTACTCGTGACCGTCAGTATGGTAAGTGCAGTTGGAATGGTAGAGAATTTTCGGTTGTTGATACCGGTGGTTGGGTTGTAAAATCTGATGATATTTTTGAAGATGCTATCCGCAAGCAGGTGCTTGTTGCTACCGAAGAGGCTGACCTGGTTCTCTTCCTGGTAGACGTTAATACTGGCCTTACTGATTGGGATGAAGACGTGGCGCTTATTTTGCGTCGTGCCAAATTGCCTGTTATCCTTGTTGCTAACAAGGTTGATAACAGCGCAGAGTATTATCAGGCTGCTGAGTTCTACAAGTTAGGCTTGGGTGATCCTCAGTGTATCAGTGCTGCTACAGGTGGTGGTACTGGTGATTTGCTTGATATGATTCTGGACAAACTTCAGGACAATCCGGAGGAGGCAATCGAAGAAGATATTCCTCGTTTTGCGGTAGTAGGTCGTCCGAATGCTGGTAAGAGTAGCATTATCAATGCTTTTATCGGTGAGGATCGTAATATCGTGACAGAAATTGCTGGTACTACACGTGATAGTATCTATACCAGATACGATAAGTTTGGTTTCGATTTTTACCTGGTTGATACAGCTGGTATCCGTCGTAAGAACAAGGTAAGCGAAGACTTGGAATTCTATTCTGTGATGCGTTCTATCCGTGCCATCGAGAATAGTGATGTCTGCATCCTGATGCTCGATGCTACCCGTGGTATCGAAACCCAGGATATGAACATCTTCCAGTTGATTCAGAAGAACAACAAGAGTCTGGTGGTTGTAGTAAACAAATGGGATTTGGTTGAGGAGAAGAATCAGAAGGTAATTGATACTTTTGAAAATGCAATCCGCAAGCGTATGGCCCCATTCGTAGACTTTCCTATCATCTTTGCTTCAGCCTTGACTAAGCAGCGTATTTTCCGAGTATTGGAAACTGCCAAGGAAGTTTACCAGAACCGTAAGGCTCATATTGGAACTTCTAAGTTGAATGAGGTGATGTTGCCTATTATCGAGGCATATCCTCCACAGAGCATAAAGGGTAAGTATATCAAAATTAAGTATTGCACCCAGTTGCCTAATACAACGATTCCTTCGTTTGTGTTCTATGCAAACTTGCCTCAGTATGTCAAGGAGAACTATCGCCGTTTCCTGGAGAATAAGATTCGTGAGAACTGGTCATTACATGGCTGTCCTATCAACGTCTTCATTCGTCAGAAGTAAATAAATGAAGCGAAGAATGCAGAATCAAAGTGTATAAAAATGAAGAAACTTTTGATTTTTATGATATTCATGGTGGGATTGGTATTTTCTTCCTGTAGGGAGGAGAAACCTGATCCTGGCTATCTTGCAGGTATTGCTGCCAAGGGATATTATGATTTGCTTTTAGAGGGCAAGTATAAGGAGTTTGTAGATGGTTACAATCAACCTTATCGGTTGCCAAATGGCTATCAGGATCAATTGCTGATGAATGCCAAAATGTTTGTTGAGCAGCAGCAAGATGAACATAAAGGTATGGTTAAGGTGAATGTTCTGAATGCAAAAGCTGATACAGCGCATCATGTTGCTGATGTTTTTTTGCAAGTGGTGTATGGTGACAGTACTAAAGAACAGATTGTGGTACCTATGGTAGAGGTCAAGGATGCCTGGAAAATGAGATAGTATTTATTTGGTAATAAAAAAGCCATCAGCCAGTTTCTGGGCTGATGGCTTTTTTTGAACGATACTGTTTTATTTGTTTTTAGCTTCTTCCAGCTCCACCTCCTTTACTTTGCGGAAGAGATCGGAAGCAAAGACTAAATCGTTGAGTTTCTCGTTTGTTGAGGTCATTACTTCATCTTTGTTGCCTTGCCATTCTTTATGACCTTGGTAGATAAAACAGATGTTTTCACCAATGCCCATCACCGAATTCATGTCGTGGGTGTTGATGATGGTAGTCATATTATAGTCTTTGGTGATGCCTGAAAGCAGTTCATCTATCACAAGTGAGGTCTTTGGATCCAAACCTGAGTTTGGCTCATCGCAGAACAAGTATTTCGGATTCATTACGATGGCACGTGCAATAGCTACTCGTTTCTGCATACCACCCGAGATTTCTCCAGGATATTTCTGCTGAGCCTCTATCAGATTGACGCGGTCAAGACATTCCTGAGCCCGTTTTACGCGCTCCCTGTAATTCATGGTAGAGAACATATCAAGTGGAAACATGACATTCTCAAGTACATTCAAAGAGTCGAACAGGGCTGCGCTTTGGAAAATCATTCCCATCTCGCGGCGCATCAGAACTTTTTCTTTTTTCGACATCCGGGTGAAGTCACGGTCATCGTAGAGAACTTCGCCACTTGTAGGCTGAAGTAATCCTACGAGATTCTTCATGAGTACGGTCTTTCCGGAACCGCTCTGTCCGATTATCAAATTAGTCTTTCCTGTTTCAAAGGTGACGTTTATATTGTCTAATACAACCTTTTCGCCAAACGACTTGGTGAGATTTCTAACTTCTATCATAGTTTACGAGAGAATTTGAGTGAGGAAAACATCTGAAAACAGAATCAAAACACTAGAACAGACAACAGCATCGGTTGACGATTTTCCAACCTCAACAGATCCACCTTCTACGGTATAACCGAAATAAGAAGATACGCTGGAAATGATGAATGCAAAGAAAAGACTCTTGATGATGCTCATCCATACAAACCATTGGTTAAATGAATGCTGCAAGCCGAGTGTCAGATCATCTGGTGGTAGGATATGCCCAATATACGCTGTTCCGTAGGCGCCGATGATACCCATGCCAGAACTGAAGATAACCAGAAATGGCATGATGGTAACCAAACCGAGAATTTTAGGCAGAATGAGGTAACATGCAGAGTTCACTCCCATGATATCAAGGGCATCAATCTGTTGGGTGACACGCATTGTTCCCAACTCCGAAGCGATATTAGAACCCACTTTACCTGCGAGAATCAGACACATGATACTTGATGAGAACTCCAGAAGCATGATTTCTCGAGTGGTGTAACCTGAAACCCATCGTGGCATCCATGGACTTTGAATGTTCAATTTCATCTGGATGCAGATAACTGCTCCAATGAAGAAGGATATCAGTAAAACGATACCAATAGAATCAATACCCAATTGCGACATCTCCTTGATGTATTGTTTCAAGAACATGCGCATGCGCTCAGGACGGGAAAAAGAACGTCCCATCAATATAAGATATTTACCGAAGGTGGTAAGCCATTTTTCTATTAACATGCTATTATAAAACTGAATTTTGCTGCAAAATTAACCAAAATCCTCTAAAAAACTGCAATATTATGAATAGTTTTTGATTTTATAAGCGATATTTCCTTTATTTTTAGTATTTTTGCAGCCAAATTAGCTAATTATGGACGAAATTAACAATAACGAACAGCAAAATCAGAATTCTCTGGTTTTGCGAACAGAGGGATTGGTGAAGCGCTATGGTAAACGAACGGTTGCCAATGGAGTTTCTATCAATGTGAAGCAAGGAGAAATTGTGGGATTACTGGGACCTAATGGTGCTGGTAAGACAACTTCTTTCTATATGACAACTGGACTTGTTGTGCCTAATGAGGGACATGTCTTTTTGGGAGATCAGGAAATTACTGATTTTCCTGTATACAAACGTGCCCGTGCGGGAATCGGATACCTGCCTCAGGAGGCCAGTGTTTTCCGCAAGATGAGTGTTGAGGACAATATACTTTCAGTCTTGGAAATGACAGGAAAACCACGTAGTTATCAGTTGCAGAAGTTAGAGAGTCTTATTAGCGAGTTTCGTCTCAATAAGGTTCGTAAGAATAAGGGTGACCAGCTTTCCGGAGGTGAGCGCCGCCGTACAGAGATCGCCCGTTGCCTGGCTATTGACCCAAAGTTTATCATGCTCGATGAGCCATTTGCTGGTGTTGACCCTATTGCGGTAGAAGATATTCAGCATATTGTATGGCAGTTGAAGTATCGCAATATCGGTATTTTGATTACCGACCATAATGTACAGGAGACTCTGACCATTACAGACAGAGCCTATCTGCTGTTCGAAGGTAAGATTCTTTTTCAGGGTAAACCAGAGGAATTGGCAGAGAATAAGATTGTGCGCGAAAAGTATCTGAGTAACAGTTTTGTGCTCAGAAAGAAGGATTTTCAGCTCATAGATGAGCAAAAAAGAGCCAAAGAAGCAGCGACTGATGGTTAAAAAATCATTTTTTTCTCTTATATATTAGGTATATCCATTAAAAATGTGTAATTTTGCAAGCCAATTGCGGTTATACACGAAAACTGTAGAATTAAAGAAAATATTAACAATAATAAAATAACAAATATCAAGATGAAAATTTCATTTGAAAATCCTGACAAGATTAATGGTCTTTTGACCCTCGTTGTCGAAGAGGAAGATTACAAGAATGATGTCGAGAAGACATTGAAAGATTATCGTAAGAAGGCTAATGTTCCAGGTTTCCGTCCTGGTCAGGCTCCTATGGGTATGATTAAGCGTCAGTTCGGTCCATCTGTAAAAATGGAAGCTATCAACAAGCTCGTTGGTCAGCAGATTTACAAGTATGTACAGGACAACAATATCCAGATGCTCGGTGAGCCTCTCCCATCAGAGAAGCAGGAGCCAGCTGACTTGGAGAATGGTACTTCTTTCACATTTATGTTTGATATCGCTGTTGCTCCAGAGTTCAAGGTAACTCTCAATGGTCGCGACAAGGTTGATTATTATAACATCACAGTTGATGATAAGATTCTCGATCAGCAGATTGATATGTACGCTCAGCGTGCAGGTAGCTATGAGAAGGCTGAGAAGTACGAGGAGAATGACCTTTTGAAGGGTGACTTGCGTGAGCTTGATGAAAATGGCAATACCAAGGAAGGTGGTATCACTGTAGAGGGTGCTATCCTGATGCCTAGCTACATCAAGGTAGAGGAGCAGAAGAATCTCTTCAACGATGCTAAGCTTGGTGATGTAATCACATTCAACCCTAAGAAGGCTTATCCAGAGAACGATACTGAGGTTTCTTCACTCCTGAAGATTGAGCGTGAAGCTGTTAAGGACTTGGAGTCAGAGTTCAGCTTCCAGGTTACAGAAATCCAGCGTTTCAAGAAGCATGAAATCAACGAAGAGCTCTTTAAGCAGGTTCTCGGTGAGGATACTGACGTGAAGGACGAGGCTGCTTTCCGTGCTAAGATTGCAGAGGGCTTGCAGGCACAGCTCGTTAACGATTCTGATTATAAGTTCATTCTCGACGTTCGTGAGCACTGCGAGAAGAAGGTAGGTGAATTGCAGTTCCCAGATGCACTCTTGAAGCGTATCATGTTGGCTAACAACAAGGATAAGGGCGAGGAGTTCGTAGAGAAGAACTATGCTGAGAGCATCAAGGAGTTGACATGGCATCTTATCAAGGAGCAGCTCATCAAGGCTCAGGATATCAAGGTTGATGATAATGACCTGATGGAGACAGCTAAGGAGGCAGCTCGTGCTCAGTTCGCTCAGTATGGTATGAACAACATTCCTGAGGAGTACATTGAGAACTATGCTAAGGAAATCCTCAAGAAGGGTGACGCTACAGATGCACTTGTAGATCGCTCTATCGACCGTAAGTTGGCTGCAGCTCTGAAAACAGCTGTAAAACTCAACGAAAAGGAGATTTCTGTAGAAGATTTCAACAAGATGATGCAGGAATAACATTTTTTTGAAAAAAAACTTCAAATAAATACGAGGTTATCGACTTTTTTTATTATCTTTGTTCCACCGAACGAGAAATAAGGGTCGATAACCTCTTTTTTCGTATGGTTTAAGACGTAAAATACTATATAGATATGAACGATTTTAGAAAATATGCAACCAAGCATCTTGGTATGAATGGTATGGTGCTTGATGATGTTATTAAGGCACAGGCTCAGTATATGAACCCTTACATCTTGGAGGAGCGTCAGCTGAACGTTACTCAGATGGATGTATTCTCTCGCTTAATGATGGACCGTATCATCTTCCTGGGTACACAGATTGATGACTACACCGCAAATACATTGCAGGCGCAATTGCTGTATCTGGATTCTGTAGATAGTGGCAAAGATATTTCTATCTATTTGAATAGTCCTGGTGGTAGCGTTACTGCCGGTTTGGGTATTTATGATACCATGCAGTTTATCTCTAGCGATGTAGCTACTATCTGTACAGGTATGGCTGCTTCTATGGCTGCCGTGCTGCTCGTTTCTGGTCAGGAGGGTAAGCGTTCTGCTTTGCCTCATAGCCGTGTCATGATTCACCAGCCATTAGGAGGCGTTCAGGGTCAGGCTTCTGATATTGAGATTGAGGCTCGCGAAATCTTGAAGATGAAGAAGGAATTGTATACTATCATTTCTGACCATTCTCATACTCCTTATGATAAGGTTTATGCTGATAGCGACCGTAACTATTGGATGACAGCTGAAGAAGCCAAGGAATATGGAATGATAGATAATGTGTTGGTTCGTAAATAACGAATTGTTTTAAGTAAATATGCGTATATATAATAAGGTGCGCAAGAAGAGATAATAATTATAATATGCCAAAGAAAGTATGTAGCTTCTGTGGAAGATCAGAAAATGAAGTCAGATTACTCATCACGGGTATCAATGGCTTCATTTGCGAAGATTGTGCTAAGCAGGCTTATGAAATTATACAGTCTACAGGGGTCTTGGCTCCTAAAGCTGGGGAGGGTAAGTTTGTTCTCAAAGAGGTGCCAAAGCCTGTAGAGATCAAAAAATACCTGGATGAATATATCATCGGTCAGGATCAGGCTAAGCGCAATTTGGCTGTCGCTGTATATAACCACTACAAGCGTTTGCAGCAGCCAAAGGATGAAGATGGTGTAGAAATCGAAAAGAGTAATATCATCATGGTTGGTAGTACCGGTACAGGTAAAACCTTGTTGGCGCGTACAATAGCTAAGATGTTGGATGTTCCTTTCACCATTGTTGATGCCACTGTATTTACTGAAGCAGGTTATGTGGGTGAAGACGTTGAAAGCATCTTGTCGCGTCTGTTGCAGGTTGCTGATTATGATGTGGCTGCAGCAGAAAGGGGAATTGTGTTCATTGATGAGATTGATAAGATAGCCCGCAAGAGCGATAATCCTTCTATCACGCGTGATGTGAGTGGCGAAGGTGTACAGCAGGGATTGTTGAAACTCTTGGAAGGTACCATGGTTAATGTTCCGCCTAAGGGTGGACGCAAGCATCCTGATCAGGATTATATCCATGTAGATACCAAGAATATCCTGTTTATCTGTGGTGGTGCTTTTGATGGTATTGAGCGTAAAATAGCTCAGCGTATGAATACGCACGTAGTAGGCTATAATTCGGTTCAGAATGTAGCTAAGATAGATAAGAAGGATTTGATGCAGTATATCCTTCCACAGGATTTGAAGTCTTTTGGCTTGATACCTGAAATTATCGGCCGTTTGCCTGTGCTTACTTATCTCAATCCGTTGGATAGGGAGGCTTTGCGCAAAATCTTGGTTGAACCTAAGAATTCAATTGTCAAGCAGTATCAGAAATTGTTTGAGATGGATGGCATCAAGTTGAAGTTTGATGAGGAAGCACTCGATTACATCGTAGATAAGGCGGTAGAGTATAAATTGGGTGCTCGCGGACTTCGTTCAATTGTTGAAGCTGTGATGATGGATGCTATGTTTGAGATTCCATCAGAGAAGGTTAAATCATTCACTGTTACGCTGGAGTATACCAAGCAACAGTTGGATAAATCTCATCTCGGACAGTTGGAAACAGCATAAATCAGTTGGGCTTTTCGCCCAATTGAATGCTATTTAATCGTATATATAGACATATATAATATAATAATAGGTGGATATGACAGAACAGGTTAATCTTACAGGACAGTTGAAGCATTATTTCGGCTTCGATTCGTTTAAGGGTGATCAAGAGGCAATCATCAGAAATTTGATGAGTGGCAATGATACTTTTGTATTGATGCCTACAGGTGGCGGTAAGAGTTTGTGTTACCAGTTGCCTTCGCTCATTATGGAGGGAACAGCTATTGTGATTTCTCCTCTGATTGCTTTGATGAAGAACCAGGTAGATGTTATTAATGGTTTGAGTGAAAGTGATGGCGTGGCTCATTATCTCAATTCATCATTGAATAAGTCGGCTATTGAGAAGGTGAAGAATGATATTCTCAATGGTACGACCAAACTCCTGTATGTTGCACCTGAATCTTTGACGAAAGAAGATAATGTTGAGTTCCTTAAAACAGTAAAGATTTCGTTCTATGCCATTGATGAGGCTCACTGTATCTCTGAGTGGGGACACGATTTCAGACCAGAGTATCGTCGTATTCGCCCTATTATTAACGAAATAGGTGTTGCACCTGTGATAGCGCTTACAGCTACTGCAACAGATAAGGTACGTACTGATATCAAGAAAAACTTAGGCATCATGGATGCCAAAGAATTCAAGAGTTCTTTTAACCGCCCTAACTTGTATTATGAGGTGCGCCCGAAGAACAAGGATATCGATCGTCAGATCATCATGTTTATTCGTCAACACAAAGGAAAGAGTGGTATTATCTATTGTCTCTCCCGTAAGAAAGTAGAGGAATTGGCAGAGGTATTGAAAGCCAATGAAATCAAAGCGGCTCCTTATCATGCCGGTCTTGATTCGGCTACCCGTTCTCAAACCCAGGATGATTTTCTGATGGAGCGTATTGATGTCATTGTTGCTACTATCGCCTTCGGAATGGGTATCGATAAACCTGATGTCCGTTTTGTTATTCATTATGATATACCCAAGAGCTTGGAAGGTTATTATCAGGAAACGGGTAGAGCCGGACGTGATGGAGGCGAGGGTATATGTATCGCCTTCTATGCCCGTAAAGACCTCAGAAAATTGGAGAAGTTTATGGAGAACAAACCTGTAGCAGAACAGGATATCGGCAGACAGTTGTTGCAGGAAACGGCTGCCTATGCTGAATCGTCTGTCTGTCGCAGGAAAATGTTGCTTCATTATTTTGGTGAGGAATATCATGAAGAAAACTGCCATAACTGCGACAACTGCCTGCATCCTACAGAAAAATTCGAGGCTAAGGATGCGCTGCTCGTTGTTTTGGAGTCTGTTGCTGCGGTGAAGGAGAATTTCCGCCAGGAATATATCATCGATTTTGTAAAGGGACGTGCTACTGATGATATCGTTTCTCACAAGCATGATGAACTGGAGGAGTTTGGAGCAGGTGAAGATATGGATTCTAAAGTTTGGAATCCTGTTATCCGTCAGGCGTTGATAGCCGGTTATCTCAAGAAAGATGTAGAGAACTATGGCCTTTTGAAGTTGACAGCTGCGGGTAAGCGTTTCATTAAGAATCCTGAATCATTCATGATCGTTGCCGATAAGGAATTCTCTGATGATTTTGATGGAGCGCCTCTGAGCGAGCATAATACAGGTGCTTTGGATCAGACACTTTTCTCCATGTTGAAAGACTTGCGTAAGACAGTAGCAAAGAAGCATAAATTGCCGCCTTATGTTATTTTCCAGGATATTTCTCTGGAACAGATGGCAACGATGTATCCTGTAGATATGCAGGAATTGCAGAACATACAGGGAGTTGGAGCCGGTAAGGCAAAGAGGTATGGTAAGGAGTTCTGTAAATTGATCAATCAGTATTGTGAAGAGAATCTGATAGAGCGTCCTGAGGAATTACGTGTCAGGACAGTTGCCAAGAAATCAGTCTTGAAGGTAAGCATCATTCAGAGCATAGACCGCCAGATAGATCTTGATGATTTGGCAGAAGCAAAAGGTTTGGATTTCTCAGAATTGCTTGACGAAATAGAGGCAATCGTTTACAGCGGTACCAAGCTCAATATCGATTATTTCATAGAGGAAGTTGTGGATGATGACCATGTAGATGACATCTACGATTACTTCATGGAGAGCGATACTGATGATTTGAATGCGGCTCAAGATGAATTGGGTGAAGACTACAATGAAGACGAAATTCGACTCGTCAGAATCAAGTTTTTGTCCGAACAAGCCAACTAATCACGTTAAATAGCATTAATAAGGTAAGATTTTCGTAAAAAGCGAACTCTATCTGAGAAATTATTGCTAAATTTGCACGCAATAAATTTTTAAAGGTTACAATATGTCATCATTTGTTGCAGATAAAATTGTAATGGACGGTCTCACTTACGACGACGTCCTTCTGATCCCTGCTTATTCAGAGGTACTACCAAAACAGGTAGAGTTGAAAACCAAGTTCTCTCGTAACATCGAGTTGAACGTTCCATTCGTTACAGCAGCGATGGACACCGTTACCGAGGCTTCAATGGCGATTGCTATCGCCCGCGAAGGTGGTATTGGTGTCATCCACAAGAACATGACCATCGAGGAGCAAGCTCGTCAGGTGGCTATCGTGAAGCGTGCTGAGAATGGTATGATTTATGACCCTGTCACCATCCGTCGTGGCAGTACAGTGAAGGATGCTCTTGATATGATGCATGATTATCATATCGGTGGTATTCCTGTGGTAGATGATGAAAATCATCTTGTAGGTATTGTTACCAACCGTGATCTTCGTTTTGAGCGCCACATGGACAAGAAGATTGATGAGGTAATGACTAGCGAGAATTTGGTTACCACTCACATCCAGACCGACTTGGTTGCTGCTGCTGCCATCCTGCAGGAGAATAAGATTGAGAAACTCCCTGTAGTTGACAACGAGAATCACCTGGTAGGTTTGATTACTTACAAGGACATCACAAAGGCTAAGGACAAACCTATGGCTTGCAAGGATGCCAAGGGACGTCTTCGTGTGGCTGCCGGTGTGGGTGTTACTGTAGATACATTGGATCGTGCCAAGGCTTTGGTTGAGGCTGGTGCTGATGCTATCGTTATCGATACTGCTCATGGTCACTCTAAGGGTGTAGTTGAGAAGCTCAAGCAAGTTAAGGCTGCCTTCCCACAGGTAGATGTTGTGGTAGGTAATGTGGCTACTGGTGAGGCTGCCAAGTATTTGGTAGAGAATGGTGCTGATGGTGTTAAGGTAGGTATCGGTCCTGGTTCTATCTGTACTACTCGTGTGGTTGCCGGTGTTGGCGTTCCACAGTTGAGTGCTGTTTATGATGTATATTCTGCTCTTAAGGGTACTGGTGTGCCTTTGATAGCTGATGGCGGTCTTCGTTACTCAGGTGATGTTGTGAAGGCTTTGGCTGCCGGTGGTAGCTGCGTCATGATTGGTTCTTTGGTTGCTGGTACCGAGGAGAGTCCTGGTGATACCATTATCTTCAATGGCCGTAAGTTTAAGAGCTATCGTGGTATGGGTTCTTTGGAGGCTATGGAACAGAAGAATGGTTCTAAGGACCGTTACTTCCAGGGTGATACCAAGGATGCCAAGAAATTGGTTCCAGAGGGTATCGCTGGTCGTGTGCCTTACAAGGGAACTGTCCAGGAGGTCATCTACCAGCTGATTGGTGGTTTGCGTTCTGGTATGGGATATTGTGGTGCTGCTACCATCGAGAACTTGCACAATGCCAAGTTCGCTCGTATCACAAATGCAGGTGTGTTGGAGAGTCATCCACATGATATCACTATCACTAGTGAGGCTCCTAACTATAGCCGTCCTGAATAATATAATTAGGAAATATGAAGTTTTATGCACTTATAGCGGCAATGCTCCTTTCGGGGAGCATTGCTTTTGCTCATACCGACCCAATTGTTATGATTATTGATGGTCAATCTGTCAAGAAGTCGGAATTTGAGTACTTTTATCAGAAAAATCATTTGGGAAATACGGTTGATTCTAAAAGTATCAAGGTGTTTACCGATGGCTTTGTTGATTATAAGCTTAAAGTGCAAGCTGCTAAGGATGCTCATCTCGATACTTTGCCTAATATCAGGCGTGTGTTGAAACGATATGATGATGTCGAGTCATGCGAGTTGATGCCCGATAAAGGCAGTGTTCATGTTGCACATATCCTCTTGAGATTGGGACAGAAAGCATCTTACCAGGAACAGGAGGTGGTGGAAAGAAGAATCGATTCTATTTATCAGGCTCTTTGCAAAGGTGCAGATTTTGCAGACCTGGCAAAAAAGTGTTCTGATGATAAAGGGTCTGCGGTCAATGGGGGGACTTTGGCATGGTTTACAAAAGGTCAGACTGTGCAGGCTTTTGAAAAAGTAGCTTTCTCTCTGCGAAAGGGTGAGATTAGTAGACCGTTTATGTCTGAGTTTGGTTATCATATCGTCAAGTTGCTGGATAAACATGATGATGGTAATCAGAAAAAAAATGTTGCTGATGCTAAGGTAGAAAATTGGCGGGGAACCTACCAGCAGCAGGAGGAAGTAGAAAACCTTTTGCTGAATGAAATCTGCCAGCGTAATATTTGGGATAAGGCTGCTGCTGATAAAAAAGGTCTGGCTGTCTTCTATGCCAAGAATAAGAAAAAATACAAATGGGAAATGAAGCGCCTGAAGAAGATGAAGGTTAATCTGCCCCGGAATGGCGAATACCCGGATGTGGTACTTGCTGACTATCAAGACTCGTTAGAGAAACAATGGGTCGCACAATTGAAGAAGAAATATCAAGTGGTGGTTTTCCATAGCATGTTGACCACTTTCAATATACATTAATATATTATAGAAACAATACATGAATACTGGATATAAAATGACAATGGCATTTATAGCCCTGCTGATGATAGTAGGAATAAGTGCTAGTGCAACAAGAGCAAGCCGTAGTGCTTTGGCTCATGAGGCTGATTCTGCAAATATCAAGCAACAAGCTGCTGCCGATTCTCAGAAAATCAATGAGGGTAGTGTGGTTGATGAGGTAATTTGGGTTGTCGGCGATGAGGCTATCCTGAAGTCAGACGTCGAGGTAACCCGTTTGCAGGCTGAGGCTGAAGGTATTAAATATACTGGCGACCCAGACTGTTCTATTCCTGAGCAGATTGCCGTTCAGAAACTGTTTCTCCATCAGGCAGCTATCGATAGTATCGAAGTATCTGAGTCAGAAGTCATGAATGGTATCGACGAACAGATCAACAGTTGGGTTTCCATGATTGGTTCTCGTGAAAAACTGGAGGAGTATCGCAAGCAAAGTATCACCCAGATGCGCCAGCAGATGCATGATGATTTCAAAAACCAACAGCTGATTCAGAAGATGAAGCAGGAACTGGTGAAGGATATCAAGGTGTCTCCAGCTCAGGTACGTAAATACTTTAAGGATTTACCTGCCGACAGTATCCCTTTTGTTCCTACAGAGGTAGAGGTTGAGATTCTTACCATGCAGCCACGTATTCCTCTAGAGGAGATTAACCGTGTGAAAAATCAGTTGCGTGAGTTTACTGATCGTGTGAATAAGGGTGAGACTTCTTTTGCTACTTTGGCTCGTCTTTATTCTGAGGATCCGGGTTCAGCCCGTATGGGTGGCGAGATGGATTATATCGGTAGAGGTATGTTGGATCCTGCGTTTGCAAATGTAGCATTCAATCTTACCGATCCTAAGAAAATCTCAAAGATTGTTGAGTCTGAGTTTGGTTATCATATCATCCAGTTGATTGATAAGCGTGGTGATAAGATTAAGTGTCGCCATATCCTGCTCAAGCCTCAGGTTTCTCAGGATGCTATTGATAAGTCTATCGGCCGTCTGGATTCTATCGGTAATGATATCCGTGCCGCTAAGTTTACCTTTGAGCAGGCTGTTGAAGCATTGTCTGATGATAAGGATACCCGCAACAACAAGGGTTTGATGGCCAATGTTACTCCTGACCAGTCAAGAACTTCCCGCTTCCAGATGAAGGATCTACCTACCGAGGTTGCCCGTATGGTAGATACAATGAAGGTAGGTGAGGTTTCTGCACCTTTCACGATGGTGAATTCCAAGGGTAAAACCACTTGTGCTTTGGTAAAACTGGTAAGCCGTGTTGACGGACATAGAGCTACTATTACCGAAGATTTTCAGGTGATGAAGGATGTTGTGTTGGCTAAGGAGCGTGCCCAGACCTTGCACGATTGGGTAGTCAATAAAATCAAGCAGACTTATGTTCGTATGAACGATCGCTATAAGGATTGTAAGTTTGAATATCAAGGTTGGATTAAATGATAAATAAAAGATTAAATAATCATATCAGAGGGCATAGAATCATATCGGTTATGGTTCTATGCCTGTTTGGGTTTTGTCTGATGCAAGCCATGCAGGCTCCAAAGAAGCATGCCAGAAAACGCCCTCATGGTGACCGCGTATATCTTTTGCATGCAGATGAATTGTACTATGATATGTTCGGTAATAATCCTGATGCCCAAATATTGAAAGGTAAGGTCTCTTTCTTGCATCAGGGCAGTCATCTTACCTGTGACAGCGCGTATTTCTATCAGGCTTCTAATTCCGTGAAAGCTTTCGGACATGTTCATTACCGGCAGGGAGACACCTTGTCTCTCACTTGTAATAGAGCAGAGTATGATGGGCAGATGCAGATGATGAGAGCACGCAAGAATGTGGTCTTGCATCATCGTCGGCAGACTTTGCGTACTGATAGCTTGGATTTCGACCGCTTGTATAATATGGCAAACTTCTTTGACGGCGGAACGCTGATTGATGGTAAGGATAAGCTGGTTGCCGATTGGGGTGAGTATCATACCGAAACGCGTGAGGCTAAGTTTGTCTATAATGTCAAGTTGCGCAGCGGCAAGGATGTTGTTACCACCGATACTTTGTATTACGATGTCCGTAAGTCAAAGGCTCACATGGTAGGACCTTCTAAGATTGTTTCCGGTGCAAGTGTTGTCAAGACAGAAGACGGATATTATGATACCAAGACCGATAGAGCACAGCTTTACGGCCGCTCTACGGTTATAGATAAAGACAAGACACTTACGGGTGATACGCTCTATTATGTAAAGGATGGGGAGAGTACCGGATATGGCAATGTGGTTTATGTAGACAAGAAAAATAAAAATTCCCTGACTTGCAATTATCTGCGTTACAACGAGAAAACCGGTAATGGCTTTGCCACCCGCAATCCTGTAGCGATCGACTATTCGCAGAAAGATACTCTTTGGGTTCATTCTGATACCATGCGTATCAATACCTTCCATATCAATACCGATTCGGTATACCGTAAGGTGCATGCTTATCCTAAGGTCCGTGCCTATCGCCTGGATATGCAGGCCATCTGCGATTCCCTGGTTTTCAATTCTCAGGATTCCTGCATGACCATGTATAAGGATCCTATCGTCTGGAATGGAAACCGTCAGTTGCTGGGCGAGAAAATTCTGGTCTTCATGAACGACTCTACCGTTCGTTTTGCCCATGTCATCGGACAGGCGCTGTCTGTAGAGCAGATGCCGGATAGTGTTCATTTCAATCAGATCAGTTCTTCTGAGATGAAATCTTACTTTGAAAAAGGTGAGATTAAACAAGGAGAGTCTATCGGTAATGTGCAGACCATCTATTATATGACGGATGATAAGGACAGTTCGCTCATTGGCTTGAATTATCTGGAGACCGATACCATGCGCATGTATATGGGACCGGGCAGGAAGATGGAGAAAATCTGGACCAATAAGTTTACATCTACCATGTATCCTATGACGCAGATTCCGCCGGCAAAATATAAACTTAACAATTTTGCCTGGTTCGAGGACTTGCGTCCTAAAGATAAGAATGATATCTTTGTATGGCGTGGTAAATCCAAGGGCTCCGAACTCAAGAACATTAAGCGTCATGAAGCTCCACTTCAGAAACTGACTGACTGATTATAATGAAGCATCATTTTCTTATATGATTAATATTTAGAGATGAGTGATATTATTCAACTTTTACCCGATTCTGTTGCCAATCAGATAGCAGCAGGTGAGGTTATACAGCGTCCGGCTTCAGTTATCAAGGAGCTGGTCGAAAATGCAGTCGATGCGGGTGCCAGGAATATCCATGTCACAGTTACCGATGCTGGCCGTACCAACATCCAGGTGATAGATGATGGAAAAGGTATGTCTGAAACAGATGCTCGTTTGGCTTTCGAACGTCATTCTACTTCCAAAATCCGTAAGGCTGATGATTTGTTTGCACTTCGCACCATGGGCTTCCGTGGCGAAGCTTTGGCGTCAATAGCTGCTGTGGCTCAGGTAGAACTGAAGTCACGACAGGCAACCGACGAGATAGGAACCCTGATACAGATTTCTGGTTCCCGATATGAGAAACAGGAGCCATGCTCCTGTGCTGTGGGAAGTATCTTCTCTGTCAGCAATATCTTTTATAATGTACCCGCGCGAAGGAAGTTCCTGAAGTCCAATTCTACAGAGTTGAACAATATTCTGACGGCTTTCGAGCGGATTGCATTGGTAAATCCTCAAATCACCTTTACTTTACATAGCAATGGTACCGAAGTATTCAATTTGCGTGCCGCTAATTTGCGTCAGCGCATTCTCGATGTCTTCGGCAAGCGTTTCAATCAGGAACTCCTGCCGGTAAATGTAGAAACCACTATGTGTAAGGTGTCTGGATTTGTGGGCAAACCGGAATCTGCCAGAAAGAAAGGTGTGCATCAGTTCTTCTTTGTCAACGGGAGATACATGAAACATCCTTATTTCAATAAGGCTGTGATGGCTGCTTATGACCGTCTGGTTCCTCAGGGTGAACAGGTGCCTTACTTTCTGTATTTTGATGTAGATCCGAAGGATATTGATGTGAATATCCATCCTACGAAGACTGAAATCAAATTCGAGAATGAGCAGGCTATCTGGCAAATCCTCTCGGCTTCGGTCAAGGAGTCCATCGGTATGTTCAATGATGTACCTACCATTGATTTCGATACCGAGGATAAACCGGACATCCCTGTTTATAATCCTGAGATGAGCACTGCTGCGGCACCGAAGATCAGTTTGAATCCTGGTTATAATCCGTTCAAGTCTTCCTCTTCCACAGGAGCAGTTCCTATGGGAGCAGGCTTCTCTGTTCCTAAGTCGAAACCTCAGGTGGATGAAAAATGGGAACAGCTTTATGAAGGACTCAAAGATCAGGATGATGTGCAGGGGATGGAACAGACCATGGTGTTTTCTGATGATTCTAGTCAGGATAATACGCCAGACAGTATCATTGCAGAGAAATCGCCAGCCCATTATCAGTATAAAGGTAAGTATATCATGACTGCGGTAAAATCGGGATTGATGATTATCGACCAGCATCGTGCCCATGTGCGTGTCTTGTTCGAACAGTATTTGCGCCAGTTGGCTGACCGGACCTTTCATTCACAGAAAGTCCTCTTTCCTGAGGTTGTGCAGTTCCCGATGTCTGAGAAGGTAATCTTTGAAAAGATCCTGCCTGAAATGGAATCGATGGGCTTTGAACTGGAAGATCTTGGAGGCGGAAGCTATGCCGTTAATTCAGTTCCTGGCGGACTTGAAGGATTGAATCCTCTTAAACTGGTACAGGACATGGTTTCTTCTGCAGTAGAAAAGGGCGTATCAGCCATTGATGAAATCAATCAGACTTTGGCTTTGAGTCTGGCTCGCCAGGCAGCAATACCTCAGGGGCAGATATTGAGTAATGAAGAGATGGAGGGGCTGGTGAATGATCTTTTTGCCTGCCAGAATGTCAATTATACGCCCGACGGAAAGTCGGTACTTTGTATCCTCCGTCAGCAGGAAATTGAGCATCTTTTAGGTTAAAAGCAGGGAAAAATCCCGTTTTTCTTAAAAAAGTTAACGAAAAATGCTATTTTTTTTAGAAAATGAAGGTTATTTCAAAAAATAGTATTATCTTTGCTCCGTCATTCAGAAGGTATATATATATATAAATTGATTTTTAAATTATAAAGTTATGAAAAAGTTATTAGCAGTGCTAGCATTGGCTAGCGTAACAATGGGCAGTATGGCTCAGGATGCAGCAACTACTGAGAAGTATAGCGTTGCAACAAATTCTTTCTGGAGCAATTGGTTTGTTCAGGCAAACGTTGCTGGTTCTGCATTCTGGGGCAACCAGGAAGAGGGCAATGGTTTCTCTAAGAGCCCACTCAAGGGTTTCAGAAACAATCTCGGTTTCTCTGTTGCTGTAGGTAAGTGGTTCACACCAGGTCTCGGTCTCCGTACCAAGTTCAATGGCGCTTGGGGCCGTACAGTAGTTTCTGAGAATAAGTCAACAAATGCAAATAAGTATTGGACTTTGAATGAGCAGGTTTTGTTCAATGTTAGCAATATGTTGTGTGGTTACAACGAGGCTCGTCTTTGGGATTGCATCCCTTACGCAGGTTTTGGTATTAACCGTAACATGAGCGCTAACTGCTATGCTCCTGTAGTTGGTGTTGGTATCTTGAACGAGTTCAAGATCAATAAGAAGTGGGCTGTCAACCTCGATGTAAACTATGCATTAGGTGCTAGCGACTATGATGGTTACACAGGTGTATTGGCAGGTGCTAAGCCTAGCACATCTCGCTCTATCGACAAGGTGATTGCAAGACACGACCGTTCTTTGAATGTTGAGGTCGGTGTTACATACAACTTGGGTAAGGCTACTTGGAACAAGGTTCCAGATGTTGACGCTATCAACGCTCTTCATCAGTCAGAACTCGACGCTATCAATGCTAAGTTGAACGATGCTAATGCAGAGAACGACCGTTTGAAGAATCTCTTGAACAACCAGAAGTCTGTAGAGGATAAGGCTGTTAAGGAGTATGTTGCTACTCCAGTTTCTGTATTCTTCAACATCGGCAAGTCTAAGGTTGCTTCTAAGAAGGATCTCGTAAACGTACAGGCTCTCGCTCAGTATGCTAAGGACAACAACGCTAAGTTGGTAGTTAACGGTTATGCTGACAGCGCTACTGGTTCTGCAGCTGTTAACCAGAAGATTTCTAAGGCTCGTGCTGAGAAGGTAGCTGATGAGCTCGTTAAGTTGGGTGTTGCTAAGGAGAATATCGTAGTTAAGGCTAACGGTGGTGTTAAGGATTTGACTCCTGCTTCTTACAACCGTCGTGCAACTGTTCAGGTTGGTGAGTAATTATACAGTATATATAATATAAGGTATAAAAATAGAATAGGGCATTCTTCCTCGTGAAGAATGCCTTTTTTGTTTCTTTGAATTTCTTAAAACAGAACTTTTCTTTCTCAATAAGTACCTTTGGGGGGTGAAAGAGGTTTGGCAGTCCCATCGTAAGTACTTTCTCTTGGTTGGCTGTTTTTGGCAATTGAAATGCAAAAACTGACCGTTTTTACCCTGAAAATTGAGGAGAAACACCAAAAAATGCACTTTTTTGAAGAAAAAACGAAAAAAGTTGCTGAAAAATTTGGTGGAACCAAAAAATAGTCGTACCTTTGCAACCGCTTACGAAAAGTAAGGGCGCTTAGCTCAGCTGGTTTAGAG
>DAWDAD010000043.1:18091-24031 GCA_052356385.1 Prevotella sp. | reverse complement strand
TCAGCACCACCGCCGTCCCCTCAAACGCCTCTTTCAAGGCTCTCGCCATCGGACAACTTCCCGTGGCGAAGAATCCGTGTAGGAATAATATCTTCTTCATGCTCTATTCTTCAATGTCTTGTTTACTTTGTGTCTCTTTTCTTGATTGGTCCGGAGTGGTTGCCTCTATTCAGCTTGATTCCGTTCTTGTTGAGAATGCGGAATACGGAACTTCTGCTTCTGAATCCGCTGGCTCTCCAGATTTCATCTATCGGATGTCCTGCAACATAGAGGTTCACCACAGTCTTCTCTCTGTCGAGCTTCTGCATCTTGCTGGCAGAAACAGGAGGGAGAGACACAATCATCTTCTCCTGCAGCTTGATTACATGCTCTGCTGATTTCCTGAGAGCAAGGACTTCGTCGGGTAGGGAACCCATCATTACCAATACGTCAGATGGCTTGGTTTCCGGAAACAGGATGTTGCTGGAGTCAATCCGGTCGTGGATGCTGATGATGCGAATGACCTTGACCCGGCAGAATTCCAGGAATATTGCCAGTTCACGACTGCCACGCAAGGCGTTGGAAAATTTCGGAATCACGAGTTCGTCGCCTCTTTGCAATGCTGCCATCAGTTGTTTCCACAGCGGTCTGTGGCGTTCGTTATCATCACTTTCTTCGATGATTCTTACACAACCGAACTCGTTCATCCATTTGCGGTCTTCTTCCAGTTTGTCATACTGGGATGTAGCCATGATGTAGCCTACTTTTGCCATATCAAAATGTTTTATTGACTGATAACTTGATAGTTATGCACCTTTTTACGGCAGGATAACACCTGCTCAGGCACGATTCTTCTGCAAAGATACAAATTATATTCAGAAATGGATTCATACTGCCTGGTTTTGTTGGTGCAGCAGACTTGATTTAACCTAATTTATAAATTAGGAGCACTCCTACAAGAATCATACTGCAAAGAGTATGAAACATAAAATAACATAAAGTCTGATTGTAGTGTCGTTAATGTGGAATTTTATCTGTATCTTTGCACGCAAAATTTTCAATTACATGCCAATGGATAATAGGAATACAGTACAGTTGAACAGTTTTGTCGGTTACCTCGGTAACTCTTCAGCAACAGGTCTCAAAAACCAAATGAAAGAAAGTAAAGCAAGTGAAAGAAAAACAACTCAGCAGAGTTTATTCTTTCACTTGCTTTTTTTATGTGCCTTACTCATGATCACCTCTTGCAGTGGAAGTCGTCAATATGATTTCAAGTCTTCTGAAGATGCGTTGAAACAATACCAGGCTTTCTTTCAGACAATGAAAGGGCATTCAGACTCTGATGCAGAGCATCTTGCAGACTACATCAACCAGTGGCACGAGTATGGAGACACCGTCTTGAACTACATCAGGAAGGATCCTTCGTTCAATGCGCACAGTGGGCTTTCCATGAAGTATGATCTGATTTCAGACTCCATCCGCACAGAACTTCTGGGGATGACTGGTAACTGTACTTTGAGCGATGTGGCTTATGTGAAGCTCCACACCTCTTTATATAAGGACAACAGGGAACTCGGCTCTCTGAAGGAAAATGCCTTAAAGTTCTTCGCCACCTTGGATAAATCGCCTGCCTATGACCTGGAAGTTCACAGAGCCTTGGCTAACTACTCCAAGTTCCTGCTGAGCACTAAGTCGCATGGCATCAAGTCAAGAAAGGAACTCGTGGCGTTCCTGCATGAGGAAGACTGCCATTTCCGCACGTTCCTCGCTCATATCGACGAATGCTCATCCATCGGAATGACGGAAATCACCAACCATACGGCAGACATCTGCTCTGCCATCTACAAATCCGCTTCCAGGAATAAGTTGCCAGCTTCTGAGACACTCGTCCTCATGTCGATGCGAACAGATCGCCGTCTGATTCTCAACGCCCAGGTTTGTCGTGACGCTTTGAAGCGAGGAAAAATCAGAGATGCTATCCAAGCCAATGCCTATCTCTGGATGATATTGCAGCCCTATCTCTCGATGGATGCGCTGGCCATTGCCATGCTCACCCCGGAGCAGGCTCAGCTGATGACGGACATCGCCAAGGATTATCCTGCCATCATCACGAGACTTGAAGGCAAGCACCTTGTCAACAAGGAAGTGTCCAACAAGATTCCAGCCCAGCTGATGCGTCTTTACATATCAACCCTCTAATCTTTCATTATCATGTTACAGGAAGCTATCTACAAATTCAAGGCATCCGGCCCCATGCTGTTGCCAGAGCTGATTGACAATTATTGGATTGGCGAGATAAAGGCATACGAAGATTATGCCATTCTTCCCTACGAAGTGCATATTCCACAACCTATAGACAAGGTGATTGATATGTTCGAGATGAATGCCGACCTTGCCATTCTCTACCATCTGGAGCCATCAGTCCATACGGTGTTCGGACATGAATGCTGCGCCTACTGCTATCCGGTCACCGAAAGGATGTTCAAGATCAACTGCAAAACTTCCGCCGATGGACTCATCCACGAGTTGAATGTGACGATTTACAACTCCATCGAACTCATGTCGGCAGATCTTTTTGAAGACCTCCGGCTGCACGAGCGTCGCGGCACGTTCCGGGCTAAGCGAGAACACGTACAGATCATGAATGATTTCAACTGCGGTCTCTAGATGAACAAACAGACGTATTACCTGATTGCAGACATCATACAAAGATACAGAACATGGATAATAGTTAAAGATACGGAACTGCTGGTAGAGATGAGAATCCTGCAGGATGGGGTGTTGAAGACCCTGTTTTACAAGGGACTTTCGCTCCAGAGTTACAGAGATCATTACTCTTTCAGAAAGAAGCGAACCTGGAAAATCAATGAATACGACTTGAACCAGGGACTGGCAGCTCTTTGTAGAAAAGATCCGAGCGCCAAGGGTAGAGTAGAGAAGGGCACTCTCACCCAGCGTGATGTCGAATACATTATAGAGAAAGCATCCTTCGGAATCGTCAAACTTGAATTAAGCGATTATGAGTACTAAACGAAAAGTATATACATTCTATATAATAGCCATCCTGGTAATGGTGCTTGTTCTGATGCTCTTTGATTTAAACATCATGGCCAAGGCGATTGTCGGACTGATGATAGTCTTCTGCATCTTCGTGATGCGAAGCATTCAGACGGCTTACCAGCTTCCTGATGACATCGACCCTGATACGATGCTCCCGATAAAGCCTCATGGCAAATCGTCAGAAGCTATGCCTACAGAGAAGTCAGACCACAATTCCAATGTGGATCTCTATCTCCGTCTTCTCATCGAAGCTGATGAAGAACTGGCGAAAGACCCTACCATAGACCAGATGTCGCCCAGTTACAACATCCAGTTAAATAACAGAATTGCCGAGCGACTTGAATCACTCGACAAAGGTAATAACAAGTAAAAAAAGAAAATTATGATACAGATATTAACCCTCATCCGGTTTGTCTTTCCGTTCCTCCTGCTGACAGCGTTTTTCAATCTTTACAGGAAGGAATATGGATTCATGAAGCGGTTTATGTGGAAGATGGCCATGTTTCAGAGTGCAAGAAATCTCTATGCTTACCTGGTCGTGCTGATGCTTATCTTCATCAACTGGTGTTGCCATGTCACGGCCCCCAATCTCTCAGTCGTAGTGTCAACACTCTTGACTCTGGTGCTTCTTAACAGGAAAATCGCAGAAAGCACCTTCCATCTTTTGCATGAGAGGAAAAGACTGTGGTTCGCCAACTTGCTGCTCTCGATGGTTTGCTACGCCTTACCTTATATGAACAGCATATCTCTGTTCCTCTTTACCGTCAGCGTGGCAGCAGTCTTCTATCCATCTGAAAGAGTTCTTCAGCTGAAGAGCCATCCTGAGACCATCAACAATCCGAAGGATCTGCTTGCACTGATTATCAGAAATTACTATTAGGTGCCATCTGCAACTGGCACAGAATCATATCCACTTGCTCAACATTCCAAATTCAAAAATGACTCAAATGACTCATCATCCCAATCAGCAGACACCCGAAGCAGACAGATGCCGAGGTGTTGACCGTTCGTTGCTGGAGTTTCTGAAGCCGAAAGCAGAGGAACGTTACAGCAAGTTGGAAGCCTACTGCGACCTGCTTTCGAAAGCATCCTCAGGAGCCTATCAGTCTCCGGGAGCCGACGGAGCCCTCCAGCTGTTACCCGGTCAGTTCGTTGCCACCATTTCCGAACTTGCCCGTCAGTGGCAATGGCAGCGTGCCACGGTTCGCCAGTTTATCTCCGGACTCACCAAACTTGGTCAGCTTTCCGTAGAGCCATACTCCAAGAGCTTTATCTTTTCTGTCAACCTGGAGCAACGTCTCTCTCTTCTTATCGAGAGCCCGGATGACATCCTCGACTTCTGCGCCATGCAGTTCATCCGCTTCATCAAAGGTAGAGCCACCGCCAGGGAAGTGGCCGATTCCTACAGCCGTTATTACGACTTGAAGATGAACATGGCCAAGCAGGAAGGATATGGCGGCATTCCTGCCAGACGTGTACTCAACCAGCAAGCCCAGGCGTTCGATTCACTGGCAGTTTCCATCCTCCGTTATCTCAATCAGGAGAATGAACTGCCTGAGGAGCTATCAGATTCCGTGAGCCTGCTCTTCGGAAAAGACCATGTCTGGGATTGGCACAAGGTGATAGATTCTCTTGGCATTCTGGCTAAAGCCATCAGTGGCAACACCAAGCCGAGTTATATGGACGAAGTGGCAACCCGATACTCGAAAGCGGAGATAGTACTCCAGGATTGCATCTTCGAGCACTACATCTCCGGCTCCGCATCCCACTACTATGTGAATCCCCCTCGTTCTCTTACTGAGGCCAAGGAGCCATCTGAAAAGGTAGCACCTGCGGAATCTTCCGACGATTAAAAACAATAGTCATATTCCCCTTATTCCATGCGAGGCACGCTGATGGCGATCAGGACGCCCGTTAGCACATCGCTGAATGATTTCAAGCAACGTGAGGCAGCGTGCTTGCACGTGCCACTTTTTTTCAGTCTTGGGAAGCCTAATACCCCGACCTACAAAAGTAGTCGGGAGGGCTGACCAGATAAACAGCAAGCTGGGTCAGATTTCCTTGTGTTGCCAAGACTGAAAAAGGCTCCTGGAGTAAGGACTATAGAAAAAAATACGATATGGGAACATCATCAAAACAGGTCATGGACATCAAGGTTACCAAAGGTCTCGCTTCGGTAGGCAACGAAGAGTTGAGAGACTGGACGGAGAAGGGATGGAACCAGGCCATGCGTGAAGGCAACTACGACCGTAGTCGTGAACATCTCAACTTCGAGATCCGTCCAGGTGGCATTGTCGCCCCGATAGACAAGAGCCGTCCGCTTACTAGGCGTATGGCAGAAAACCTCGCATCACGTGGCATCAAAGACCCCAACGAAGGACTGGCAGAGCCACGTTTCCGAACCGTGGTGAATTTCATCTTCGGCGGTTCAACGGAACGTATGCGAGAGCTTGCCTTTGGCAATCAGAAGGTAGATTTTGAAAGCAAGGGTGGCAACGAGCATATCCGTCGAATGCCCGAAATAGAAAAGTGGGCACAGGACATCTACCGCTTTGTGGCAGATAAATATGGAGAGGAAAACATCGTCTCCTTCATCGTCCACTGCGATGAAAAAAATCCGCACGTCCACTGTGCGCTTCTGCCGATAGACAAGGATAAGAAGTTCGCCTTCAAGAAAATCTTCCATGGTCAGAACCGCATAGATTACAAGAACTATCTTCTTGCCCTGCACGACGAACTGGCCAAGGTCAATGAGAAATGGGGACTCACGAGAGGGGTGTCGATAGCAGAGACTGGAGCACGTCACCGTTCAACGGAAGAGTATCGACGATGGCTTGCCAACGAGTGCGTGACGCTCGAAGCCCAGATGCTGAACACCCGGAAAGCCCTCGAAGATCTGAA
>DAWDAD010000043.1:0-17991 GCA_052356385.1 Prevotella sp. | reverse complement strand
GCGTGACGCTCGAAGCCCAGATGCTGAACACCCGGAAAGCCCTCGAAGATCTGAACGTGGAACTCTCCATCGCCCAGAAGAAGCAGAAATCCTTTACCTCTATGATAGAGAATCTGAAGGCTGAAATCAATCGCCTCGAAGCTGAACTCAAACCGCTGAGAGCCTTGCAAGCCAACAGCGACAACATCTGTGCCGACATCGCCCGTAAGATTCAGAGCCTTGAACAGCAGAAGGCAATGGTGGAAGATAAACTGGCAGACAAGGAGAAGAAGCTTTCTGAGACTAACCAGTTGCTTGACACCCTCCGCAAGGACAAGGAAGAGATAGAGAAGCAGGCCGGTGAACTGGAAGACAAAGCCAACCAGTCTGAACTCTCCTGGGCGCACAACATGAGCTACCATCTCAACGGAGTGATGCTCGACACCATGGCACATGAGTTTGCCATTCGCTTCCCGAATCTCCCCGACAGCGTGAAACTCGACTTCGACGGCACGCTTCTCTGTCAGTTGGCAGAAGACGGAAACCATGTTGTCAAGGTTGCCTTGAACCTCGTGTGCGGTTTCGTGGATGATGCCACGACCATCGCACAGACGCATGGAGGTGGAGGCGGCAGCCCTGGCTCAGGATGGGGCAAGCGACCGGATGAAGACGATAGGGAGTGGGCAAGAAGATGCCTGGCTATGGCACGCAAGATGTGCGCTCCATCCGTCAGAAGAAGAAAGAAGATGTAACACCATGCTCATTTGTTTACGCAAGTAATCAATCATCAAAGACAACAACATGAGAAAGAAAATATTATCAATAACAATGATGTGTCTGGCTGCAATGACAGCTTCGGCACAAACTGCCGGACAGAGTTCTGACAGTCTTTATATCCAGAAATCATACAGTCAGGAGCAGATGCTCATGCCTGTTAATCCTACATATCTCAAGCATGTAAGCGAAGCAGCCAACTGGGGTAGAAATTGGTTTATAGAAGCAAAGGGCGGGGCTTCAGCTTTTCTTGGGACGCCCATTGGTTGCGGTGACGTGTTCGACCGTGTCACTCCTCTCTTGCAGATAGGAGTGGGCAAATGGTTCACGCCCGCAATCGGTGGACGAATAGGATTTCAGGGACTCAGCTTCAAGAATGCAGAGTTCCATACGATGAAGTATCAGTTTGTCCATGCAGACTTTCTGTACAATGTCACGTCTGGCATCCGTCAGAATGAAAGCGGAATCCCTCTTTGGGATGTGATTCCCTTCGTAGGTGTCGGCATGATCCATAATTCCGACTGGATCAACAGCTGTACCTGCCAGGGCGGTTCAAGTGGCAGTCATCCGTTTGCCTTCACCTATGGTGTGGAAGCCCGTTACCGCATCAGCGACCGGGTTCATCTTGTAGGAGAAGTGAGTGGAATGCTGACCGCCAGGAACTTTGACGGCATCGGAACTTCTGCCAAGTTCGGTGACAACATGATTTCCGTCTCAGCCGGTTTGTCCTTCACGATAGGTAAGACGGGGTGGAAGCGAGTAGTGGATGCAACTCCTTACATCGAGCAGAATCTCGCCCTCCAGGATTACATTGCCTACATGAGGGATAAGAATGCTCATCTGGAAAAGCGACTTGCAGGAAATGACGATGGCAAGACCGTCTATCCGAAAAACAGCTACAGTGGTCTCAACTCCCTCCGTGCTCGACTCTCGATGAATGGCAACAGTAAGCAGGGTGCAATGGGCAGCGGTGATGGCAACATGGCAGGTCATGCTGATGGCTATCGCCCAGATTCCCTTTCATCTTCTGACCATCTGAAAGTAAGCATTGGTGTTCCGGTGTATTTCTTCTTCAAGCTCAACTCCGATAAACTGGTTGACAAGTCACAGCTCGTGAACCTCGACGACATTGCGAAGATGGCCAAGCAGGAAAATCTGAAGATTAAAATATCCGGTGCAGCCGATAGTGCTACTGGCACTCAGTCCGGCAACCAGGATTTGGGTAAGCGACGTGCCAAGTTCATAGCCAAGGCACTCATCAAGCGAGGTGTAGATAAGAGCCAGATTAAAGCCTACAACTTAGGCGGTATAGACAAATATGCGGCGAATGAGGCAAACCGTTTCACAACCGTTGTCTTGCTGAAATAGGCTGAAACGTGTATTCATGAATACGTGAATACATGTACACATATATACATAATATATACTGAATGTAGCTTTTGAGTAAAAGCACTAAAATTCTTCTCTCATACACCATGGGGAGTTTGCTCGTGATGAGTAAACTCCCTAAATTTGTTTTAGGAAGATACTGAATTGTACTGGATAAATCCCATGAAATTATAATTTTTTATAAAAAGAACATTATATGAAACTTTTCCTTGTTTAATCCAAAAACATTTCTTATCTTTGCACAAAAAGTACAATATAATACACTACTTGATATGAAAATTCAAGAGGTAATGAAATTGCAGCGTAAGGCCTTGGGGATTACCCAGCAAGACCTCGCAGACATGTCTGAGATAGCCATTTCAACCATCAAGAAAATAGAGAGCGGTAAAGGCAACCCTTCACTATCGACGGTTGAAAAAATCATGGATATTCTTGGCATGGAGGTTAAATATGAGATTCGTCAAACAGTTTAAATATAGTAGGATATGAGAAAAGCTATCGTTTATTGTCACGACATGGAGGCTGGACTCTTAGAGGAAGCTACTCCTGGCAGAGTTTATACCTTCACATACGACAAGCAGTATATGATGGATAGGACCCATGATCCTGTCTCACTTAACATGCCTTTTAGGGAAGAGCCTTATCAGTCTGATTATCTGTTCCCTGTTTTTACCAATATGCTTCCAGAAGGAGCAAACAGAAAGATAGTCTGCAGAAGTTGGCGATTGGATGAGAAGGATTTCTTTGGACTTCTTCTGAAGATAGCAACCTATGATACGATAGGAGCCATAACCGTAAAAGAAGTAGAATCATGAAAGAATTAAATCATTGCCCATCCACCCCTGCCGTCTGGACTTTGAGAGATTCGGAGAGCTTATCGGTTTGAAGAAGAAGCGTATAGAAATGATTCTTGACTCTTTTTCGATGAGGACGTAGGCTGTTTTAAAACAGCTCTTCTAGCGAGTTTTTTCCGATGATGCCTCCAATAAGTTACCTTTAGCTAACAGAATAAACGATTGATACTTTTTTCATTTTTCAGAATTATCGCTAAAATATTATTTTTTAATCTTTCAATGAAGTTTTTGGCTTAAGTTTGTGTTGTTTCAGTAAAAATGATTACCTTTGCAATATCGTCTGAAAATGCAGCCGAAAGTAATGAGTAAAAATAATGCACAATATGCAGTATCCATTGATATCAGAATATGTAAAGGCCATTCAAGATGCAGGTGATAATCTTGAACAGTTGGCTCACTTGACTCCTGTACTGGATGATCACGGAGAGCCATATCGCAGTAGTGGTGCTTTTGCCGTGGTGTTTAAGATGCAGGACAAGAGTACCGGGAAATATTATGCCCTCAAGTGTTTTACGGAAGAACAGCAGGGGCGAGCCGAAGCCTATCGTCAGATTGCAGACGAACTGGATTTGTTAGATTCTCCATACATTACATCAGTAAAGTATATGGAGAAGGAACTCTTCGTTGACAGTCAATGCGAGGAGGATGAATTCCCTGTATTGTTGATGGATTGGGTGGATGGAGAAACGATGGAAGCTTACATTGCTGCAAATTACCGGAATCAGTCAACCATGTCGATGCTTAGTTATCGTTTTGGCAAGATGGCAGCTTGGCTCCGTACCCAGTCTTTTTCTCATGGCGACATTAAGCCAGACAATATCATAGTCCGTCCCGATGGTTCTCTTACATTGGTGGATTATGACGGGATGTTTGTGCCATCCATGAAGGGCAGCCAATCTCCAACTATCGGTACCAGGGATTTCAGTCATCCATTGCGTACTGTGGATGATTTCGATGAAACGATAGATGATTTTTCATTGGCAAGCATCGCCTTGTCATTAAAGGCTATATCCATGAATTCTACTTTGCTAGATACCTATGGTGCCTCAGACAGGCTTCTCTTCTCTGAAAACGATTATCGTAATCCTTCAAATAGCAAGGTTATATCAGCCTTGCAGGAATTGATGTGTGATAAGGATTTCTGTACCCTTTACTCCCTTTTCATGCTTGCCTTGGCGAGAAAGGAGCTTTCTGCATGTTCTTTTAGATTGTTTGTTGGAGAAAAGCCTATCCTGCTTCAAACTATTGAAGACTTATCAACAGAAGTAACTGAAGATGAGTTGAATGAAGCCTTTATAGATGAATGGGGAGTAAAATATAGCAAAGATGGAATAAAATTGTTGAAAGCCCCACAAGAACTAAAAGGTTGTTATTCTATCAAAGAGGGGATAATGATAATATGTGATAGGGCATTTGATTGGTGTTGTTCTCTGTCTAACATTGTCATCCCTGCTAGTGTAAATAGCATAGGTGATTGGGCATTTTATGATTGTAAATCTTTGAAGAGTATAGTTATTTCTGATGGTATTACTAGCATAGGTGATTTGGCGTTTGCTGATTGTTGGTCTCTGTCTAATATTGTCATCCCTGCTAGTGTGACTAGCATAGGTGATTTGGCATTTAGTGGTTGTAGTTCTCTGTCTAGCATAGTCATCCCTGCTAGTGTGACTAGCATTAAGAAAGGAGCATTTAGTGGTTGTAGTTCTCTGTCTAGCATTTTCATCCCTGCTAGTGTGACTAGCATAGGTGATAGTGCATTTTATGATTGTCGTTCTCTGTCTTACATTGTCATCCCTGCTAGTGTGACTAGTATAGGTGATAGGACATTTTATAATTGTAAATCTTTGAAGAGTATAGTTATTTCTGATGGTATTACTAGCATAGGTGATTTGGCGTTTGCTGATTGTTGGTCTCTGTCTAATATTGTCATCCCTGCTAGTGTGACTAGCATAGGTGATTTGGCATTTAGTGGTTGTAGTTCTCTGTCTAGCATAGTCATCCCTGCTAGTGTGACTAGCATTAAGAAAGGAGCATTTAGTGGTTGTAGTTCTCTGTCTAGCATTTTCATCCCTGCTAGTGTGACTAGCATAGGTGATAGTGCATTTTATGATTGTCGTTCTCTGTCTTACATTGTCATCCCTGCTAGTGTGACTAGTATAGGTGATAGGACATTTTATAATTGTAAATCTTTGAAGAGTATAGTTATTTCTGATGGTATTACTAGCATAGGTGATTTGGCGTTTGCTGATTGTTGGTCTCTGTCTAATATTGTCATCCCTGCTAGTGTGACTAGCATAGGTAAAAGGGCATTTAGATATTGTCGTTTTCTCTCTAGCATTGTCATCCCTGCTAGTGTAACTAGCATTGAACAAGGGTCATTCTCTTGTTGTCGTTCTCTGTCTCGCATTGTCATTCCTGCTAGTGTAACCAGCATTGAACAAGGGGCATTTTCTGGTTGCAGTTCTCTGTCTAACATTGATATCCCAAATAGTGTGACGAGCATTGAAAAAGAGGCTTTTTATTATTGTGGTTCTCTGTCAAGCATTGTCATCCCTGATAGTGTGACTAGCATTGGAAATAGGGCATTTGCTAATTGTGGTTCTCTGTCAAGCATTGACATCCCTGATAGTGTGACTAGCATAGGAAGTGAGGCGTTTGCTGGATGTAATTTCTCAAACAATGTTAAACAAGAATTAATCTCTCGGTTTGGAGATAAAATATTTTAAGTTGTTACAAAAATATTTCGATAATTATGATATTAATAGAATCTAAGCGTAAGAAATACGAAAACATATTAAAGAAACATCCCGATGCCATCATTGCGGATGTAACTAGCCATGCCAAAGATAGCCTAATCAAATTAAGTCCATTCTATCCGCATGGTGGAATACCAGTTCCATTCAGCAATGGAGTGACAGCCACATGCGTAGAGGCTATTTGGCAGGGATTGAAAGTGTTTGAAGGAGCTGATGTAGATGTGCGGATGTTCCAGAATGACACGATGAAGAATATCAAGCGAACTGTACGCAAGTATGGAAAGCCGTTGGGACATCGCAAGGGAGTAAATGGCAAGGAACTCCTAGGATATATAGAAGCAAGGAAGCAGATATATATTCCAACCTACCAATGGATGTTGGAGAATAAAGTGCCAACAATCATTGAACGGTTGAAGGAGGCAAGTAAAACGAAAACCATCATCTTGTTGGATTATGATACCAATTGTGATGTGGATGACCCAAGCAAACCCTTGTCTCATGCCTTTTTGATCAAGGCATACGTAGATGGTATTTATCCTTATGGAGAAAAACCATCTACGGAGGCAAAACTACAGGTTGATAAGCCACAGGAGTTAGAACTTTTTTGATAGAATACCAACAAAAATATAAATTATATGAGTAAACGAAATAATTGGGAGGATTTTAAGAATATCCTTGAGCAGCATCATATTACAACGTTGTATCATTTTACAGATCGTGACAACTTAGAGAACATCATCAAGAATGGTGGCCTCTTTTCCTGGAAGGATTGTGAGGAACGTGGAATTACGATTCCTAAGCCCGGAGGTGGTGGCCCCGGCTCTACTTCCTGGTCGCTCGACCAACGAGATGGGCTGGAGCATTATGTGAGAGCGAGCTTTACCAAGCAGCATCCAATGATGTATGTAGCGATGAGCGAGCAACGTATATCTAACCCCGTAATTTTGGAAATAGACCCAGAGGTGATATTTGATGAACAGACTAAGTTTTCAGATAGAAATGCTACAAGAAGCGGTGCCAACGTTGGCGGAAACCTGGAAGATTTCAAGAAAATTCATTTTCAGACAGTCAAGGCAAACAAGCATTTTGACCTGGATATAAATGAACAGCCTTTCTATCAAGCCGAGATTCTGGTAAAGAACAGCATACCCCTGAAGTATATCAAGAACATCGGAAACTTTGGTATTCCAATTCCAAGCCAGCCACAGATATTGCAGAGCAAGAATGCATATACGGCTCGTGTTGACCGTGAGCATCCTACAGCATTCATCTTCCTGGTGGACCAAAGTGTTTCTATGCGCAGAATTACAACCTTCAATGGTGAGGATATGACTTTATCTGAGGCCGTAGCCCGTATTGTAAATGCCCAAATTAACGAGTTGGTGGAGCGATGTGTGAAGAATAATGAGACTCGCCATTACTTTGATATTGCCATGATAGGTTATGGCAAAGAGGCTTATAGTGCCTGGAATGGCAATCTGGAAGGACGAGACTTCGTTACTCCAGAAGAGATTCGTGATAATCCTTACCAAAAGAAAATGGTGAAGGAAGAGGTGCGTACTCGTAAGGGTATAACCGTCAAAGAAGTAGAGAAGAAACAATGGATGGTAGCTCGTCATGATGGTAGTTGGACACACATGGATAAGGCTTTCAAACGTGCAGAAGGTCTGCTCGAAAGTTGGATGAAAGACCATCACGACAAGGATTGTTATCCTCCTACAATTATCAATATCACAGATGGTGAGTATAATGGAACTTCGCATGATGAGATGCAACAACTTGCCAATCAATTAAAATCGATGTTTACCAATGATGGTAATGTCTTGCTCTTCAATATTCACGTTGTGCCAGGACATGCAGAATCGGTAGTATTCCCTGCAACTGCAGATGAATTGAACGGAAATGGATATGGTGAGAAACTTTATAATATGTCAAGTCTTTTGCCGCTCAACTACAATGAACAGATCCGTAATATCTTTGGAGATAAGCAGGCTGATATCCGCTACCATGCTATGGGTGTAAATACGGGTATGGAGAGATTGGTTAAAATGATGAAGATTGGCACACTTTCGAGTATGCTGGTTAATCAGAATCTGTAATGATATAAAGAAAAGATATGAACAGAGGTGTTAGTATAGCAAAGTTCAATGACCATGTTGCAAACGAAGATGCTTTCTACTCATCGGATACCTGTATAGCTGTATCCGATGGGGCAGGAGGCTGTGGCTTGTTTGCCAATGAGTGGTCGGAGTATCTTGAAAAACATCTTCCGAAAGATAAACCTGTCGTCTCCTTCAAAGAACTTGACGAATGGGTAGATGGCATTTGGGAGCCCTTTTATAATGAGCACGAGGAAAGAGCAAAGGAAGGCGATGGCATTCTTTTGAATAAATATTATAATGAGGGGTCTTGCGCCACCATTGCTGCTGCATGGATAACAGGGGATAAGCAATGTAAATGGATGGCATACGGCGATAGCGTAGTCTTTCATTATAGTCAGGATACAGGTGTCTTGGAACATAGTTTTACGAAATTGTCTGATTTTAGCAATCCTCCCAGGTTGGTTAGCTGTAAAGATCCCCTGGAAGAGGAAGGTTTCAGTAGTGGTGACTTTTATCTGGATGAATCTTCGGTAGTCTTTGCTGCCAGCGATGCCTTATCGCATTATATCATGATGATGTATGAATTGTCTAAAAGTAAGGAGTATGGTGCGGAACTTGCTGAAGAATATCTGAAAGCGTCTGGCAATTCCCAACTTTTGAAAACTGCAGAGACCATGAAGTTTGATTTTGGGCAGGATGTGCTCCAATCTTTGTTGGATGCAACATCATCTAACAGCCTGTTTGAACAGTATCTGAAAAAACTGAACTCGGAAGGGATTTTAGATTTGGATGATTTCACGCTGGTTTATTTTAAAAGCTAGCGCCCATCTTTTTTATATTCCTATTTGTTGTTATTAAGATTTGTAGAAACAGATAAAATTACAGTACACAATATGCAGTATCCATTGATATCAGAATATGTAAAGGCCATTCAAGATGCAGGTGATAATCTTGAAGAGTTGGCTCACCTGACTCCAGTACTGGATGATCACGGAGAGCCATATCGCAGTAGTGGTGCTTTTGCCGTGGTGTTTAAGATGCAGGACAAGAGTACCGGGAAATATTATGCCCTCAAGTGTTTTACGGAAGAACAGCAGGGGCGAGCCGAAGCCTATCGTCAGATTGCAGACGAACTGGATTTGTTAGATTCTCCATACATTACATCAGTAAAGTATATGGAGAAGGAACTCTTCGTTGACAGTCAATGCGAGGAGGATGAATTCCCTGTATTGTTGATGGATTGGGTGGATGGAGAAACGATGGAAGCTTACATTGCTGCAAACTATCACAATCAATCAGCCATGTCAATGCTTTGCTATCGTTTTGGCAAAATGGCTGCTTGGCTTCGTACTCAATCTTTTGCTCATGGCGATATCAAGCCAGACAATATCATTGTTCGTCCCGATGGTTCTCTTGCATTGGTGGATTATGATGGGATGTTTGTTCCTTCTATGAAGGGCTGTAAATCTCCAACTGTCGGTACCAGGGATTTCTGTCATCCATTACGTACTGTGGATGATTTCGATGATACAATAGATGATTTTTCTTTGGCAAGCATCGCCTTGTCATTGAAAGCAATATCTATGAATTCTACTTTGTTAGATATCTATGGTGCATCAGACAGGCTTCTCTTCTCAGAAAACGATTATCGCAATCTATCAAATAGCAAGGTCATATCTGCCTTGCAGGGGTTGATGTGTGATAAGGATTTCTGTACACTTTACTCTCTTTTTATGCTTGCATTGGCGAGAAAGGAGCTTTCAGCATGTTCTTTTAGATTGTTTATTGGCGAAAAGCCTATCTTGCCTCAAACAATTGAAGACTTATCAACCAAAGCTACAGAAGAAGAGTTGAATGAAGCTTTTGTTGATGAATTTGGTGTGAAATATAGCAAAGATGGAAGAAAATTGCTTAAAGCTCCACAAAATCTTGATGGTACTTATTCAATCAGAAAAGGAACAAAGATTATTTGTGATGAGGCATTTCGTTGGAGTAAATTTATTGGTTGCCGTTCCTTGACAAGCTTGGTTATACCTGATAGCGTTACGAACATTGGGGATAAGGCATTTGCAGGTTGCCGTTCTCTGTCTGACATTGTTATTCCTGACAGTGTTACCAGCATAGGGGATAATGCATTTGTTGGTTGCGAATCTTTGACTGATATTGTTCTTTCAGATAGAATTACTAGTATTGGGGAATTTGCCTTTAATTGGTGTGATTCTTTGACAGAAGTTGTCATTCCGAATAGCGTTACAAGTATTGGAGAATTTGCCTTTTGGGGTTGCTCTTCTTTGACAAGCCTGGTTATTCCTGACAGTGTTACCAGTATAGAGGAAAGTGCATTTAAGGGTTGCACTTCTTTGCGTAGCCTTGTTATTCCTGAAAGTGTAGTGAACTTGAATGGTAATCCATTTTGCAGGTGGGATGGTGAACTGAAATGTTTGTCACCTTACTTTATTTATGATAATAAGGTGTTGTTCAATAAGGACAAAAGCAAAATTATCGCATTTAGAGATAAGAATACGACATCATATGTCATTCCTGATAGTGTTTCCTGCATTGGAAGTGGTGCATTTGAAGGTTGTAATTCTTTAACCAGTATTGTTATTCCTGATAGCGTAACTCGCATTGGAAGTATTGCATTTCTATTTTGCGAATCTTTGAGTAACATAGTCATTCCAGACAGTGTAACTTGCATTGGGAAGAGGGCTTTTGCATTTTGCAATTTCCCAAACGATATTAAACAAGAATTAATCTCCCGATTTGGAGAAGAAATATTTGGGTAACTTTTTGGATTATTCCTTGATTATTAAGACGGAAAAGAGATACTAGCAAAAATTGATACCATCATAAATAGGAAGTCCTTCCCTCCAAGACATCCTTCTTTGCCTTCTCCTTTTCTATATATAAAATAAGAGGTGGAGAACACTCTCCACCTCTACCCTCTTGTTTGGCGATTTACAGATGTACACACGACATAAAATAAGTTCTGTGAACGCCTCGTTTACTTGTCTGCAAAGATGTTTTCTTTGAAACAAGCAAACATTTATCATATTTTTTGGGCGCCTCTGTCATACGCTGTTCCTGGTCACGCAAGACATGAGCCAACACCATCACAAACAAAACTACATGTGGCTCAACGTGTGCGACCTGCCCGAAAAAATAATCCTAGCTAAAAAAAACTTCAAAAAAAGTAGATTTCTAAGAATTTATTTATACCTTTGCAAGCACAAATAAGCCCTCGACAGCACGGTTAAGTCAAAAATAAATGAGAACATTCAATTTTATTGGTGACACCACCTATACAACAAGAGAAGGAATATCATACAGGATAGACAACAAGGAACATAATATTCAGCGAGTCGGCAAATCCTGGGTAGTGGATGGAAAGGCGAGTTCTCTTGAAGAAATGGTGAAGATGGGCATAGCTAAAAAAATATAGCACGAGTTTACAACAATACCGCTATTGATAAAGTTGCGAGGGAGGTGGTCGAAATTTTCGACTACCTCTCGATTTTATTAATACATTGGATATCACAAACTGTGATTTCCAATGTTTAAACTCGCAAATTGCAACCTCAAAGATTTAATATTTAAGGAGTATGAAAAAGCCATATTTAACATACGCACTTAGTGCTGAAGGGAAATTGGTACATATCGATAGTGTGGCGAATGGAAAAGAGTGTGGATGCTTTTGCACCTATTGTGGCGAGCCTCTTCAGGCGAAACAAGGCGCAAAGCGCAAGCACCATTTTTCTCATTTGTCAGGAACAGAATGTGAAGCTGCTTATGAGTCAATGCTTCACCTGTTGGCTAAAGAGAAAATACAGGAAGCATTCTATAATAGAACATCATTATATATAGAGTTTGAGTATACTTCCTTTTGCAACCAGGATAAATGCATTTTCATGCCCTATTCAAGAAGATGTTCTAATAAAGAGAAGAAAAGGTTTGACCTTAAGAAATGGTATGACTCTTGTGAGCAGGAAATTTCGTATGACAATATTAGAAGGCGTAGCGACCTGAAATTTTTCTCTAAGGAATTTCCTGAACGTAAGCCTATCTATATAGAGTTTTGTGTAACCCATGCAAGCGATGAAGCCAAGCTACATAGCGGAAACAAAATAATAGAAATCCTTATAGAAGATGAGGACAGTATTTCTTCCTTGATAGAATCCGGACTTGTCGAGAAGTCTAAAATCGTTGGCGAAGAGTGGGAAGGTAGGAAAATAAAAATAGTTGCATTCTATGGCTTCAAAACCAAAGATTCTAACAACTCCAACATAAATGAAAGTGTATGGCTTACTCGCTGTGCATTTATGCCATCCGGGAAAATATATCTTTCTAATGAACATTGCAATTGCAAACAAATAAAGAGAAAAGACCATCGAGCATTATGTGAAGTTGTATTCTCTGCACATAACAGATATGAAGCATATAATTATGCCTATACCATTTGTTCTCAGAAATACCATATCTCTAATTGTAACTCATGTAGGAATTTCGTAACAGTTTCTTCGTGGTTTGATGCACCTTATAAAATGTGTAAGATGTATAAAAGTCTCCAGCTACATCTCGAAGACTTTAGAACCACAGGATCTTTTGATACTTCCAGGGCAAAAGATTGCAGGTTTTACTCCCAAGTAAATGTTGTATTGGATGATACTGTAGAATATTTTATCATATAATATAGGTTTGTAGCATTTGTAAAATGAAAACAGAAAACATGATAGCGATGTTAATAGATGCGGACAACGTATCTTACAGAAATATCAAGGATATGACCGATGAGTTGGCGAGATTTGGTAATCTCACCATCAAACGTATATATGGCGATTTCACGAAGTCTTCCATGAATGGATGGAAAGATGTACTCTTGGAAAATGCTATTAGCCCGATTCAGCAGTATAATTACACAACCGGGAAAAACGCCACCGATTCTTCTATGATAATCGATGCTATGGATATTCTCTATTTCAATCAAGTGGATATCTTCTGCCAGGTATCTAGCGATAGCGACTTTACACGTCTTGCTATGCGTCTGAGAGAGGCAGGAAAGGAGGTAATAGGTATGGGGATGAAGAAACACCTCAGCCATTTATTGCTGCATGCAACAAGTTTGTCTATATAGAGGTCCTTTCGCATTCTCTTGAATCTGGACAGGTAAAAGAAGTCTCTCCAGAATCTGCTTCTATTGTGGAGAAAGAGTCTGTTTCACCGTTAAAAGAAGGGATACAACAACAAATAGAATATGTTCCGGAACATAATAAAGAGGCAGAAAAAGTACCGGCATTCCTTAGCAATATTGGGGAAGCTGTTGATTCTGTAGCAAATGACAGCGGTTGGGCTCAGCTTGGGGATGTGGGTAACCTTCTGGTAAAGAAAGACCCTGCTTTCGACACGAGAAACTTTGGCTTTAAAAAGCTTTCTTCTCTTATTGAGGCATACCCCAGCTACTTTGATCTAAGAAAGGTGAATAATAATCACCTCATCGTAAGAAAAAAGAAAAGGAAAATGATATTATAAGGTGGAGAATTGTCTCTCCACCTCATTTATGTTTATACTCAAAACCTTTATATGTTATTGCATGGATATCAACTACTCTGTTGGGGAGTATGCCAATATTCCAACCTGGATTTTAGTCTGATTGTATATATCCTCGATGACAGACCAGGTGCATTTGTCTGAACCAAATATCTCCTGGGCTTGAATCAGTTCACGCAGTTCTTCTTGTATGTCTCGCTTACCGTAAGGCACACGAAGTACCATGTTGATGGTGTTAGCCAGTCTGGTTGAAGACTTTAGTAAAGCATGCATAAAGAACACATTCAGATCACTATCACAATCATTTATAGCGAACATATAGTTTCCTGTTCCCTGAATTTTGCTGATGTTCGTATATCCTTGTGCCCCAGCTATGATTATATCACCATCAAAGAAGAAATCCAATATGTCTTTTTTCTCTTCATCCATATAGTAATATTTTAAATCATTATGACTTAAAAAGGAATCACTATGCCTGGATTGTGTGATAACAATGTTTTCTCATGGAAGAACGAAGGATTGTATGAAATAATCATTTTGCCTCCAGAATGAGTAGAGGAGAACAGAGACTTGTATCTATCTTCCCAGTTTTTGAAAGTTTCTTCCGAATATACTTCTTGTGAGTACAGTTCGTCGAGTTCTTTTTCCCGGCCTACTTTTTCATAGAGAAATGATTTTCGTGAATTGCCTAGCTCATCATATTTGCTTTTGGAGCACAATACGTATGAAGAGAATGGCATTTCCCTGGCTCTTTTCTCCATCCAATCAATACCGTTAATCAGGCTTTCCATATGAGCTTCCCTTATCCTAATCCATGCTCGCCTTGTTGGTTTTGCTGTTTCTTGTATGAAGTCAGAATACGCCCCTATAGGTATACGGCTTATCTTACATACTAACACCGAGTCTCCCTTTGCGACAGTAGTCATTCGGGAGAGCATCTCTTTAGCAGTCATGTTCTTCGACAGGTTCCATAATGCTGTACGCTCAACAAATTCATTTTCATGTGCCTCTCTGATCAGGCACGGATATTCATTGAATGTACTACAGGCAATGATTCCGGCTATGCCTATTGACAAGGCACTGACTGCTATAATGACCTTTTTCTTGTCTATCATGCTCTTTCTTCTCATAGCTCTAATTTTATTTGATTTTATCTTTTCTATTTTATACAAGTTTCGCAAGTTAGAGGTGTACAAGGAGTTGTTACTATTGTTATTGAGGAGTTAAGACAGCTGTCTTTTGGTGTTGTTTTGTACAACAAGGCATACGTCTTAACTCCTTATCTCCTTTAACTTCTGATGCGAAAGTTCATTTGTATTTATCTTTTGGTCCGTTAATATTCCACTTGTCTTTAAATATTCTTCTTTATACTGCGGAAGGATTTTAGTTGCGGTGGTTAAGGCAGAAACTTGGATTCTTAACGACAAAATTAAAATAATCTTCAACCAATTGTGTGTATAATGTTCTGGAACTATATCTCACACTTAAGTGATAATCATTGATTGCTACTTTATTTTGTTCTTTATCGTAATAAATCCAATTGTTGTCCGATTGTCTTTCAAAGTGGAATCCACATTCTTCATTTAAAAAATTGAGCAGCAGATTACCACTTTTCTCTATTTTTTCAGAAAATCCACAGCAAAAAATAATATCAGCATCCAAATTCAAAATTTGAGCCTTTAATAATTCTTTGTCTCTTTCTAAATACTTTCTCAGATCACTGTTACTAATAGTACTCTTTCCTCCTTCTTTTTTGGCATTTATTCGTGCCAATGGAAATGTATTATATAACTTTTTTGCATCGTCGTAGGTAAAATTCCAGTCTGCTTTATGATTTGGATCTGTATTAACGATACCATATAATTGGTAGGCTAAATTCCTGAAGAAAGCATACCGGAAGTTTATCATCTCGCCCCTGACATCCCAAGCTTCACAGCCAGCAGAATTTTGATCTTTTGTAAAAAACAAAACTCGTAAAGGCGCATTTGTCCATATTTTATTTTCAAGACCAGTAGAACTTTCTAATCTACCAACAACATGTCCGTAGTCTATGACTTCACCACGATGCATAGCACCATCTGGAGCAAAATTATTTTCTCCATGTTCTTTATTAGATGATTCCCATTTTCTTAGAATCATGTCATTTTCTTTAATAATATTTTTCATTGTCTTAATATTTTAAATTAATATTTTTCATTTTTCTTATTATGATGAAGGCATAGCTTATCATAAACCAGCCGGTACACCAACATAAAATAGAATAAAGATCATATTTGCTGAAGGCTTGTTGTTTCATGTATTCAATAAAGCCAACGCTCCATATGTCAATTGCTGCCGTTGTAATGCTAGCATCTATACAGTATATAGAAAAGATAATAGAGGAAATACCTAAACTTAGCATTAAGCATACTTTAGAGATTTTCTTGCCTATTCCTATTATAGAGTCTTCCGCTTCATCACTGGCTTCCGTTTCGGCAGCCTTGTTGGCAATTATGAGTATTTCCGGAGAATGAAGAGAAGTATCTTCGTATACTCCCCATGATACCCGTTTCTCAGAGTCCATGCACCACCTATCTATATAGGTTTCTAATTCATGGATTGCATCCTCTGACAGCTTTTCCCATTTAGGACTAATGTAGATTATACATTGCCATGTGGATTGAGCGACATGTTCTATACTTAGAGCATCGTTGAATGCTCTTCTCATAAACTCTTCTACAGCTTCGTCTGGTTCAGCTGTCAAACGCAGGGTAGAATGTGAGTCACCCAAAAGAACTTTAAGCTCATCCGTTGATACAGGATAGATAGCCTTTCCTGTAATCATTGCTTTAATTGATTTCATCATAAGCATTATGTTTTAATGAATGAATATCCCCGACCGCAGGTCTGATTTCGGGTGCAAAGATACACATAACTGTCGGAATAACCAAATAAACGAATGATATTTATATATATTTAATATATTGAATATCAGGCATTTACGGGTAAATCAAATATAGTAAGGGACTCACCCATGCCTTACCGCCTGGAAGGATTTAATATGCAAGAAAATTGCATATGAAAAAAGAGGTGGAGAACACTCTCCACCTCTACCATCTTATTTGGCGATTTACAGATGTACACACGACATAGAAATAGGTTTTCTCTCATATATTTCCATTGGAATAGAAATAATAAGCGATGATTAATCATTTTTCTGCAGTTTCCTTTGCGGTTTGAAATTTAATGTGTACTTTTGCCATGTCGTCTGAAAATGCGACTGAATGAAATGATTAATTAATAATCGTGTAAACTATGCAGTATCCATTAATATCAGAATATGTAAAGGCCATTCAAGATGCAGGTGATAATCTTGAAGAGTTGGCTCACCTGACTCCAGTACTGGATGATCACGGAGAGCCATATCGCAGTAGTGGTGCTTTTGCCGTGGTGTTTAAGATGCAGGACAAGAGTACCGGGAAATATTATGCCCTCAAGTGTTTTACGGAAGAACAGCAGGGGCGAGCCGAAGCCTATCGTCAGATTGCAGACGAACTGGATTTGTTAGATTCTCCATACATTACATCAGTAAAGTATATGGAGAAGGAACTCTTCGTTGACAGTCAATGCGAGGAGGATGAATTCCCTGTATTGTTGATGGATTGGGTGGATGGAGAAACGATGGAAGCTTACATTGCTGCAAATTACCGGAATCAGTCAACCATGTCGATGCTTAGTTATCGTTTTGGCAAGATGGCAGCTTGGCTCCGTACCCAGTCTTTTTCTCATGGCGACATTAAGCCAGACAATATCATAGTCCGTCCCGATGGTTCTCTTACATTGGTGGATTATGACGGGATGTTTGTGCCATCCATGAAGGGCAGCCAATCTCCAACTATCGGTACCAGGGATTTCAGTCATCCATTGCGTACTGTGGATGATTTCGATGAAACGATAGATGATTTTTCATTGGCAAGCATCGCCTTGTCATTAAAGGCTATCTCGATGAAATCTACTTTGCTAGATATCTATGGTGCCTCAGACAGACTTCTCTTCTCAGAAAATGATTATCGCAATCCTTCAAATAGCAAGGTAATATCTGCCCTGCAGGAATTGATGTGTGATAAGGATTTCTGCACACTTTACTCTCTTTTCATGCTTGCATTGGCGAGAAAGGAGCTTTCAGCATGTTCTTTTAGATTGTTTATTGGCGAAAAGCCTAATATAATTCCTGTGATGAATGAAGATTTATCGACAGAAACAACAGAAGAAGAGTTAAAAGAAGCTTATGTTGATGAATGGGGAGTGAAATATAGCAAGGATGGAAGAAAATTGTTGAAAGCTCCAGGAGAATTAAATGGAGCTTATTCTGTTAAAGAGGGTACAAGGATAATATGTGATAGGGCATTTTCTTGTTGTGTCACTCTGTCAGAGATAGTCATTCATTCTAGTGTTACTAGCATAGGTAAAGGTGCATTTTCTAGTTGTTATTCTCTGTCAGAGATAGTCATCCCTTCCAGTGTTACTAGCATAGGTAATTGGGCTTTTTATGGTTGTTATTCTCTGTCAGAGATAGTTATCCCTTCTAGTGTTACTAGCATAGGTGATAGTGCA
>DAWDAD010000042.1:0-24037 GCA_052356385.1 Prevotella sp. | reverse complement strand
CCCTCTGCTGCTGACCGCCCGAAAGCTGATGAGGATAATGCTTGGCACGATGGCTGAGCTTTACCTTGCGCAGGATGTCGAGCACTCGCTCCTTGCGTTCCGCCTTGCCAATGCCTAGATATTTGAGCTGCAGGTCGATGTTCTCCTCTACCGTCAACTCATCTATCAGATTGAAATTCTGAAAGACGAAACCGATGCGACCCTTGCGATAAGCCGTGCGCTCACGCTCCTTGAGATGTCCTACCTCCTCATCGCCCAGCCAATATTTTCCTTCCGTAGGCGTATCGAGCAAGCCGAGGATGTTGAGCAAGGTTGACTTGCCACATCCCGAAGGTCCCATGATGGCTACAAACTCGCCATCCTTTACATTGATGTTCACGCCGTTCAGGGCGATGGTCTCTATCTCTTCTGTACGAAATATTCTCGTTAAATTCTCTGTACGTATCATCTTGATTTAATGTTTAATGTGTAGTGTTTAATGTTTACTTAGCTCATCATACTATTCCATCTTGATGCTGTCTATCGGATTCTCCAGAGCGGTGCGCAGGGTATAGCTGAAGACCGATACCAAGGCTAGCAGCAAGGTGAAGATAGCTCCTGCTACCAATGTCCACCAAGGGAAATCGATGCGATATTTGAAACCTATCAAGTATTCTTGCATCAGCTTGACACACAATGGGATGGCGATGACCACAGCCACACACGATGTGATGAGGAATCGCTTGGACAGTTGCCATGCCGCATCAGCCACCGAGGCTCCCATCACCTTGCGCAGGGCTATCTGGCGGCGCTGCTGATTGCCATAATATACCGACATGCCAAACAAGCCGAGGGCGGAAATCAAGATGGAGATGCCCATGAAGGTGATGATGAGCACCATCATGTTGTGCTTCTCCTTGAGAGCATCCGCCAAGGTGTCGTCCAGATACTCCGTATCCATGTCGGTAGGCACGCCCAACTGCTCCTTAGCCACTTGCTTGCAGGCACTCTGGATAGCAGCCAAGGCTTGGGCATGGTCGCCACGAGTCTGCACCAAGATGGTCCAAAGCACATCATGATTAGAAGGAACACGTATCGCATTATGATTTCCAAATTTGTCAGATTTGAACTCATCAAGAGCATCGCCACAGTGGAAATCTTTCACAACGCCACAAACCTCATATTCCGGCTTGCCTTCACGATTACCGAAATATGGTTTCTTGCTCGATACGCCAAAGGTTCGCTTGGCTTCCTCGCTAACCCAGATTTTGCCTGGCGTTGGGTCAGAATATCGCTCCAGCACCTTGAAGCCCATCATCTTCATCGCTATGGAATCCAATACGCTCAATCGCAAGAACGCTATATTTTCTCCCTTCTCATCATGCACTCCATTAGCAAAGCTGATGACAGGATTGTTGCCGATAGCCGTAGCCTCCTCCACCTCAGGCAGAGATTTCAATCTCGCTATCAACGCCGCGTTTCTGACGTCCACATTATCAAACCCGAAGGTGGTGGATACGCAGAGGATATCTTTTGTTTGATAACCCAAAGGTATGTTGGCGAGATGGCGCATCTGGAGCATCATCGTGATAGCCATCACCACTAGCGACATACTGATAACGCTCTGTGCCACAATGAATATCTTGCTAAACCACATCTTGCTGCGCAAGCGGATGGTGCCCTTCACCACATCTATCGGATTGAAACGAGACACCACGATGGCTGGGAACAAGCCCGACAGCAAGGAGATAACGAGATAAGCCACCAACAGGCATCCCCAAACGGCAGGCGAAGAGAAGAGCGAAATCTTCGTATCCAAGATGCTATTAAATAAAGGTGTGAATGCCCAAGCCAGCAAAATGCCCAGCAAGAAGCAACCTGCCGTGAAGAGTGCAGCCTCCTTGATATAGCGCAATACCACACCCAGTACCGACTCACCCAACAGGCGGCGGGTAGCCATCTCCTTGGCTCGATTGCCTATCTGCGCCACGGTGAGATTGATGTAATTGAAGATGGCTGAAAGCAAGAGGACGAGTGCCACAATCAAAAGGACATTGACCAAGGTCTTGCTGCCATGACGGACATGCGAGCATGTAATATCTGAAAAATACAACTTATCCCAGCGCACCAAGCTAGAACCCCACAAGAAACTGCCAGTCGTCTTCTCACGACTCCACCATTTCTTCCAATAGCCCATATATTTATTGAGCAACGTGGCATTCACCTTTTCTGGGTCAGCGCCATCTGCCAATCGGACGATGGTAACAACCTCGCCAAACTGATCCATCGGATACAAATCTGCGTCCTTAAATTTCATGGAAACAAAGATGTCGGTGGGTTCCAGCAAGTCTTCCCTGCCAAAATCATCCACGATGCCCACTACCTTGAATTGCAGCGTGTCGCACTTAACGACCTGCCCGATAGGATTCGTATTGCCAAAAGCCCTCTTGGCAAAAGACTCGGAGATAAGGGCCTGGTGCTTATCCGTGAGCACACGATGAGCGGAGCATCCCCTGCACTTCATTCCCATCATATCCAAGAAGTTAGAATCTATGGCACGTGCCTGCACATGGAAGTATTGACCATCCACCACAGCACCCTTGTCTGTATAATAATCGCTAAATCGGGTCCATTCCTTGATTTCCGGGATGGAAGGAAAGAACTCCTTAGCCGTACCCAAGGTCATGCCAAGGTAATCGCCCGAACCAGGCACATAGAGATTCTTGGCATCTGGCTGATGCGTGCCCACCCGATACTCCATGAAGGCGTAGGATACCAAAATCATCACAAAAGCCAAGGCTATCGAGAGTCCGAAAGCCTCGATAGCCGTATAGAGCTTGTTGCGTGATAAGAACTTAAAATAACTTTTCATATCTGTTGTTTCATTATTTTTTCTGATGCAAAGGTAGCCATTCCTTTTGATTCTGCCAAAGACCAGAAGCCAGCGGCAAGTGGATTGTATGAAATTCATACACTCTATTGTATGATTATCACACAACAATCCCGTTTTTGTTTGTCGTTTCGGGAAAAAAGCGTACTTTTGCAAACAAAAAAAATAAAAGATATGAAATACGGAACCCTTCTTGTCATCGACGATAATCCGTCGATACTCACGGCGCTGAAGATCTGTCTGGGCAATACGTTCGAACGGATTCTCACCCTTTCTCGCCCCGATACCGCCCCCACGCTGCTGCAACAGGAGCAGGTAGATCTCATCCTGCTCGACATGAACTTCTCACTCGGCGTAAACAGCGGACAGGACGGCTTGCTCTGGCTCCGCACCTTCCGCCGGCTCCACGCCCACATCCCCGTGGTACTCATCACCGCCTTTGCCGACGTGCAGCTAGCCATCAAGGGATTGAAAAGCGGAGCCGCCGATTTCGTCACCAAGCCCTGGGATAATGACGAACTGATAAGGGTGCTCAAGGATGCCATCGACAACAATACGGAAGTGACAACCTTGGAAAATTTTGAGAACGATTACATCCGGAAGGTCGTGGATAAATGCCACGGCAATATCTCTCGTGCCGCCGAAATGCTCGGCATCACCCGACAAACCCTTTACGCAAAACTGAAGAGATGACTTTTGGAAAGGGAAGTTTAAGAAGTTAAGAGAAGTTAGGAGGAAGTTAAGAGACAAATGTATTAGAGCAATTTTATGATTATTATCAAGATTATATATTTAATAGGTGGAATCTGCTTCATCCTGGGCAGCCTCATCTATCTGTTCTTTCGCCATCAGCGAAGGCTGAAGGCGCGTGCTTTTCTGATGCGTGAGGCTGTAAGAAATGGCGATTACGCCTTCCGCCTCCCCACTTCGGGCTTGCTGCCAGGCGAAAGAGCCTTGCAGCAGGCACTCAACGACATGCAGGGCGATATTGCCCGCCTCGTAGCCAGACACGAAGTGGAATCATGGCAAAAGCTGACCCGTGTGCTTACCCACGAAATCATGAACGCTACGGCTCCCATCTCCAGCATCTGCCAGGCTTATCTCAGCAACCCGCAGATCAAGGGAAGCGAATACGAGGAAGGCATTCAGGCGATTCACGACACCAGCAAGTCGCTTACCAACTTCGTGGATAGTTACCGCAAGCTCACCCAGCTTCAGACTCCCGTCGTAGAACCCCTTCCGCTCGTCTCTTTTCTGGAGAGCATCAAGGCGCTCTATCCCGACCTTAGCTGGCACTTTTCCCTCCCCCAGAATGCCACGCTGGAGGCCGACCACAACATGCTGCGCCAGGTATTCATCAACCTCACCAAGAATGCCATCGAAGCCCATGCCACCGACATCGACGTCCGCATGAGCAGGAACGACCACCCTATCCTGCTGTTCAGCAACAACGGCGAACCGATTCCTGCCGATGTGGCACGGGAAATCTTCATCCCGTTCTTCACCACCAAATCATCCGGCACAGGCATCGGACTATCTCTCTCCCGCCAGATGCTGATGATGCAGAACATCGAACTGGGACTATCCGACAACTGTCTCTCCGGTTACCATGTTACATTCTATCTGGAAAAGCAAGACACCATCAAAACGACAAAATGATCAGAAAAGAGGATTTTCTGTGATTATTTCATCTTTATTACACCATTTAATTTGCGTTTTAGCCACTTGCTTTCCTTTTTACGAACTCCTTTTTCACCTTCAATACAGAGTTCTCTTCCTTGTCACTCAACTTCGCCACATTTCAGATTGGTGCAGCCCTGATGTCTGTCTTAATGACTTGCATCGTCTGGAAGGTGAAAACAAAGACTGTTTAAGAAATAAACGAAGCTATCATCAAAATACTCTTCACTCTTCACCTTTCGGCCGGGAGCCCCAGTGTTTATCGGCATTCCGAGGGGTGAAGAGTTGTTTTTATCTCTTCACCCACTCTTCACCACTCTTCACCTTCAGGAACGGAAACAGATGCGAAAGACTGATAGGAGGATTGCAAATCAGCCAGAACTGAAGGGTGAAGAGTGGTGAAGAGTAGGTGAAGAGTGCCCGAATACTCTTCACCCCTCAGAATGCCGATAAACACAGGGGATTCGGGGCTTTTGGTGAAGAGTGAAGAGTATTTGGCAGGAAGCCTATACGAAAACAAAATAAAGGAGGTTTCGATAACTGTTCCAGTAAAACAGCCGACTAGCGACTCTTGCGCTAGTCGGCTGTTTGCAGTTTGCCAGTTGGCTGTTTATATTTTGCCAGTTGGCTATTTCCGGTTCTCGCATCAATCATCGCAAGTACTTACATCGACTATCGTAAGTACTTGCGTTAAAGAACGATATCAGTTATTTAAACAAATCATCCATTGTAACGACACTTTGTACCCGACCGGCATATTCGTTGAACTTAAGCCCATAAGTAGTAACCAATGTAAGATGCAAGGAACTCCTGCATTTCGTTTCTTCAGCAAACGTACTCAGTTTATGGCGCAGATTCTTGTCATAAGCAGCATTAATGGAGAAATCATCCTCACAGAATTTCATTTCACAAACATTGATGATACGGTCGGCTCTGTCAATAATCATATCTATCTGCGCACCATCTTTCTCTTTTCTGCTTTTCCAGGGACTCGCCTCTGTCTGCACTCCACTAATACCGAGTGCCTGCTTGATTTGTGGCAGATGATAATAGCAAAGAGATTCAAAGGTAAAACCTCGCCATGCTGTCAGCTCAGGTGTCAGCAGGTTGTCTTGCCAGAAATGCGGATTTGTCGTCTTTCTGCCATCTATGAATGACAAATAGAATTTGCTGTAGAAATCTGTCAGACGGAAATATACCTCACGCTTGGGATAACCATACTTAACATACGATGTTATGAAATCACTCACTTCGAGTGATTTTAATGTAGCAGAAAGCCCCCCGCCATTAGGTATTTTTGTAAGCGAAACAATTTCTTTTCGCGTATATCCCTGTCTTTTTTGAGCCAGAAGGCGCACGATAGTCATGCAATCCTCCGCATTAGTAAAGAGAGAAGAATAGAGACGGTCGAACTCTAAGCCGAGTTTGGCTGCAGGCTCGAAGAAAAGCCTGTCCATATTCTGAGCCAGACTTTTGCCTTTCTGAAGCATGGAAATATAATAAGGAATGCCACCTGTAGCCATATAACATTGTATCTGGTCGAACTTAGACATCACGATGTTGTTAGCCTGATAGTATTCTTCACATTCGCCTAATGTAAACGGGCGCAACTTGATTTCATCAGTTGTGCGATCAAACAAACCGCCTTTGTTATTTAACAGCTTGTCTGAAATCCATGACGTGGCAGAGCCGCAGACGATAAGCATGATATTCTGCTTTCCTGCAGCCCATCCATTCCAAAAATGCTCTAATGCTGTAACAAATCCCGAGCGGGGAGTGTCAAGCCATGGCAATTCATCTATGAATATCACCTGACGTTTGTCTGCATCTTGCTCTTCCAAGAGATTGATGAGTGCATCAAAAGCTTCGAGCCAAGAGGATGGCACCTTCTTACTCTTGCTGCCATAGCGAACAAGACTGGAGTAAAAACTAGCCAACTGTTGCTCCATTATTTTTTGACCACTTAACTCGTAAGGAGATAAGCCCGTATGGTAAAAGCTCATTTTATCCTGAAACAATTCTCTTACGAGAAAGGTTTTACCGACCCTTCTTCTACCATATATTACTGCAAAAACAGGTTTATTTTCCTTGTAAAGATCCAGGAGTTCCTTACTCTCCTGCTTTCTTCCGATAATTTTCTGTGCCATAATCTTTGCGTTTATTTTGCTGCAAATATACAAAAAATATCGTTTCGAGCAAAATAAACGCACGCTATTTTGCTCGAAATGGGGTAAAAATATCGTTTCGAGCAAAATAAAGAGTGGCTATTCTGCACAAAACACATCAAAAGACCCGTTTCGAGCAAAATAGCGATACATAAGAAGGGATGGAAAAGGCATCCTAAACGCAAGGACTATAATGGGGTATTTTCTAATAATCCTCCATATAACCCTTGGTAAACATATCATAAGACAGGGCTTCCAGTTCTGAGAGCGTCATCTGCTCTACCGAATGCTCTATCTTACGTATCAGTTCGTCTCGCTTGAAATCATCGTCATCGCTCAGACGCGATGTAAATCTGTTACTCATTTTCTTGAATGTTAAGTGTTGAATGTTGAATGTTGAATTGGGCATACGCCACTAAATCTGTGGCATCTGTGAATTGAAAATCGCTGGCCGAAGGGAAAAGCAAATCTATGAGAAGATTACATCCGCTCGTAGGTGTTGATAACATTTCCATCATACGCCTCGTGGCTGATTAACCGGACGTTATGAGGAAGCATAGGCGCTGGCGTTCCAGAAGTTACGGAGTTTTCCACAGATGTGGACAACAACGTTTCTACCCTGATTTCATCCCAAAGTCCAGCATCGAGGAATGCCTGATGGGTGATGGCGCCTCCCTCTACTATCAGCGACTGCACCTTATTATTATATAAGTACTGCATGATTTGCTGCAACACTTCCGTCTTGCCCCGTGAAAAATCCAGACCTTCGAAACAAGGATGATGACGGTCGATGACCAGGCGCATCGGGTCCTTGCCGCTCCAATCTCTAACGTTGAGCTGACTGTGGTCGCGCTCATCGGTTACGCGGCCTATGAGGATAGCATCGTTCTCAGCACGCAACTTGTGGGAGAGCATCTTGGTGAAAGGCGAGGAAATAGCCATACCTCTACCCCCGTTGTCAAGAAAGCCATTCGCAGTCTGCGCCCATTTCAGGATGATGTAAGGACGCTGATGGGTGTTGAAGGTGATGAAGCGCTTGTTGAGTTCGAGACATTCCGCCTCCAGAACGCCTACTGTTACTTCGATGCCTGCCTCGCGAATCTTGCGGATACCGCGGCCCTGAACCTTGGCAAAGGGATCTACGCAGCCGCAAACGCATCGCTTTACTCCTTTTCTTACTATCAAATCGGCGCAAGGCGGCGTCTTGCCGTAATGAGAGCAGGGTTCGAGACTCACATAGATGGTAGCTTGGCTTAATAGATGCTCATCCTCGGGCTTAACAGATGCAAAGGCGTTGACTTCAGCATGCCCTTCTCCGCATCTTACATGATAGCCTTCGCCTATGATTCTGCCATCCCCGCTCACGATAACGGCTCCCACCATCGGATTGGGTTTGGCATTCTCTCTTCCGTTTTTCGCCAGCTGCAGACAGCGGCGCATAAACATTTCGTCTATTTCCTTTTGCGACAACGGTTCGCCCGTCTTCACATTCTGAAAAGAAACATTATTTTGTTCCATATCTAAAACTTTTCTTCGTTTTTTACTTACTTTTCGATAAAATGTCGTACCTTTGCTCTCAAATCAAATCATAATATACGATTTAGAGATGAAAACGTATCAACAACTTTGGCAATCCATTACCACTCTATATGAGGCGGGCGAAGCACAGGCTATCGTCCGCACCGTGCTCGATGTGAAGTACGGAATGACGCTGACCGACATAATCTGCGGCAAAGTTAATGAATTATCTGCAGATGAAGAAAGAAAACTGGAAGAAATTATCAGAAGATTGCAAAAAGGCGAACCTGTACAGTATGTTCTGGGCGAAGCTGACTTTGCAGGAAGAACCTTCCATGTAGAGCCGGGCGTGCTGATTCCGAGACCCGAAACGGCGGAACTCTGCGAGTGGATAGAAAAAGATGCGACTGAAAACAAAGGGATTACGGAAGGAGAGAAGGAAGAAAACGCCATCCGCATCCTGGACATCTGTACGGGTTCGGGCTGCATTGCCATTACGCTGGGACTGGACATCGGCGGCTCGGAGGTTACGGGTTGGGATATTTCAGAAGATGCCTTGAGGATAGCACAGGGAAATGTTACGCTACTGGATGCCGGTAACGTAAAAATAGAATATCAGGATGCCCTGAAGTTGGCGGAAACATCAGATGCCGGAAGATGGAACATCATCGTGAGCAATCCCCCGTATATCTGCGAAAAGGAGAAAGCGGATATGGAGAAGAATGTGTTGGAACACGAACCCGGAATCGCCCTCTTCGTGCCCGATGAAGAGCCTCTGAAGTTCTATAGAGCCATCGCCGAATATGCCTCTTCTGCCCTCAAATCCGGAGGTGCATTATACTTCGAAATCAATCCTATCTACGAAAAAGAAACAAGGGAAATGCTGGAAGGATTGGGGTTTAAAGCTATTGATACAAAGGAAGATGCCTTCGGAAAGCAGAGAATGATGCGAGCCGGCAAATCATAAAGTTCAATGTTCAAATCTCAAAGTTCAAAGTAAAATCATCATGTTCAAATCTCAAAGTTCAAAGTATAAAAAGCCGATGACCGAGCAGCAGGCGCTCCTGAAGCTCACCACCCTCTGCACCCAAGCCGAACATTGCTCGCAAGAGATGATCGACAAGATGAAGAAGTGGGAACTGCCCGAAGATGCCATCGCCAGAAACATGGAATTCCTGACCGAGAAGAAATTCATCGACGACGAACGTTTCGCACGCTTCTTTATCAACGACAAGATAAAATACAACAAGTGGGGACGCCGGAAGGTGGAACAGGCGCTGTGGATGAAACATATTCCGAAGGACATCTCCGACCCTATCTTCGAAGAGATTGAAGACGACCTATATATGGAAACCCTCCTGCCCCTGATGAAAAACAAATATAAAACCATCAAGGCAAAGAACGACTATGAACGCTCGATGAAACTCATCCGCTTTGCCCTGGGAAGAGGATACAGCATGGAGGTTATCCACAAATGCATCGACCGGATGAAGGAAGAAGATCTGGGAGACATCGATTTCGAAGAGGAATTCTAAAGCAAAGCATCAAGTTCAATATCCAAACCTCAAAATTAAGAGTAAAGCCATGCGTACCAGCCTGTTAAGAGACATATTAGATTTATTCTTCCCCCGAACCTGCGCCATCTGCGGAAATGTGCTCGCTGGCGGGGAGGAGATGATATGCATAAAATGTCTGTTACGCATGCCGGGAACCGATACCTGGGAACAGCCCTACGACAACGAGATGGCAAAACTCTTCTGGCATCAGATTCCCATCGAACGCTGCTGCGCTCTCTTCCATCACATCAGCCATGCCACATCGGCTAGAGCCGTCTACCAGCTGAAATACATGCATCATCCTGAAATGGGAATCTATCTGGGCAGAATGCTGGCAAAGAAGGGGTTAGGTATTCAGTTCTTCGACGGAATAGACGCCATCATCCCCATCCCGCTCACCCGAAAACGAGAAAAAGAACGCGGCTATAACCAGAGCCTTCTCATCGCCAAAGGCATCCAGCAACTCACCCATCTGCCCATCATCAAGGATGCCGTAAGAAGAAATAAATTCAGCGAAAGCCAGACCCACAAGAACCGGCAGGAAAGACAGGAAAACGTGAGCCAGGTTTTTGAAGCCGCAGCAACCTATCATGACGGGCAGGGCGAGCACCCCATCACGCAACTTGAGGGCAAACATATCCTCATCATCGACGACGTATGCACCACCGGAGCCACCATCATCTCCTGTGCGGAAACCCTGATAAAAGCAGCCGGAAAGATGAAGATAAGCGTGCTGACTGTAGGTTTCGCACACGACTAAAGGCCCATTTTGCCGAGAGTTAAAACATTTTAACCCTAAATATAGCCGCCGTGTGCAAAAATCATTGTACCTTTGCAAAATAATTAATAATAATTTAATCCTTTAAAGATTATGGACAAACTGAAGAAAGAATTCGCATCTAAGTTATTGAAAGTAAAGGCTATCAAGTTGCAGCCTAATGATCCATTCACATGGGCTTCTGGCTGGAAGTCACCATTCTATTGCGATAACCGCAAGACTCTCTCATTCCCAGAACTCCGCAATTATGTAAAGCTTGAACTCGTTCACGCTATCCTGGAGCAGTTCCCAGAGGCTGATGCTGTAGCCGGAGTAGCTACTGGTGCCATCGCGCAGGGTGCTTTGGTTGCTGACGAACTGAACATGCCTTTCGTATACGTTCGTTCTAAACCAAAGGATCACGGTATGCAGAACCTCATCGAAGGTCAGCTCGACCCTAAGGCTAAGGTTGTGGTAGTAGAAGACTTGATTTCTACCGGCGGCAGCTCTCTCAAGGCAGTAGAGGCTCTCCGCAAGAACGGCAACGAGATTGTGGGCATGGTAGCTAGCTACACCTATGGTTTCCCTATCGCCGAGAAGGCTTTTGCTGATGCTAACGTAAAGCTGGTTACTCTGACCGACTATGAGCACGTAGTGGCAGAGGCTCTGGAGACTGGCTATATCAAGCAGGAAGACGTAGAGCTGCTCCACGAGTGGCGCAAGGATCCAGCTAACTGGAAGAAGTAATCAAGCTGACCCATCAATAATGAGTACAAGTACATTCGAAAGTAATATCAAACAGATTCCTCACAAGCAGGAATCTGTTTACCGTACATTGAGCGATCTGAACAACCTGCAGATGCTCAAAGACCGCTTCGAGCAGGTAAAAGACCAGATTCCTGAGGACAAGAGAAAGGAAATGGAAAAGCTGAAGGACCTCAAGTTTGATAGCGACAGCATCTCTATCACAGCACCTATGGTGGGTGAAATCAAGATGCGCATCATCGACCGCGAGGAGCCTAAGACCATCAAGTTTGAAACAGAAAACAGCCCTGTTCCTTTCAACTTCTGGATTCAGCTGCTCCCTACAGGCGAGTTCTCATGCAAAATGAAACTCACCATCAAGGCAGAACTTAACATGTTTATCAAGGGTATGGTGAAGAAGCCATTGCAGGAAGGCATCGAAAAAATTGCTGATGCGCTTGCGATGATTCCTTACCAGGATTAATAAATAAAGAAATTATGGCACATAAACTTTGGGAAAAGAACTTCGAAGTAAACAAGGAAATTGAAAGATTCACCGTAGGAAGAGACCGCGAACTCGACCTCTATCTCGCCAAGTATGACGTGCTGGGCAGTATGGCACACATCACCATGCTCGAAAGCATCGGACTCCTGGAGAAAGATGAACTCACCCAGCTCCTTGCCGAACTGAAAAACATCTACGCCATCGCCGACAAGGGCGAATTCGTAATAGAAGACGGCGTGGAAGACGTTCATTCCCAGGTAGAACTGATGCTCACCCAGAAACTGGGCGACATGGGCAAGAAGATTCATTCGGGTAGATCACGCAACGACCAGGTTCTCGTAGACCTCAAACTCTTCACCCGTCATGAGTTGAAGGAGATTGTGGATGCCGTGAAGATTCTCTTCAACGAGCTGATTCAGAAGAGCAACCAGTATAAGGACGTGCTGATGCCGGGCTACACCCATCTGCAGGTGGCTATGCCTTCATCATTCGGTCTCTGGTTTGGCGCTTATGCTGAAGGACTTGCCGATGACATGCTCTTCCTTCAGGCTGCTTACCGCATGACCAACCGCAACCCATTGGGTAGCGCTGCCGGCTATGGAAGTTCATTCCCATTGAACCGCACCATGACCACCGAACTTCTCGGTTTCGACAGCATGGACTATAATGTGGTATATGCACAAATGGGCAGAGGAAAGATGGAGCGCAACGTGGCTTTCGCCATGGCTACCGTGGCAGGAACTTTGGCAAAGATGGCTTTCGACGCCTGCATGTTCAACTGTCAGAACTTCGGTTTCGTGAAATTGCCTAAGGAGTGCACCACCGGTTCGAGCATCATGCCACACAAGAAGAATCCAGACGTATTCGAGTTGATTCGCGCCAAGAGCAACAAGCTCCAGAGCCTTCCACAGCAGGTAATGCTCATCATGAACAACCTGCCAGTAGGCTATTTCCGCGATCTCCAGATTATCAAGGAAGTGTTCCTCCCTGCCTTCGACGAGTTGAAGGACTGTCTGCAGATGGCTGCCTACATCATCAACAAGATGGAGGTGAACGAGCATATTCTTGACGATCCTCGCTACGACCCTATGTTCTCAGTAGAAGAAGTGAACCAGCTTGCAGCCAACGGAATGCCATTCCGCGATGCTTACAAGAAGGTAGGACTGGAAATCGAGGCTGGCGAATTCAAGCCAAACAAGGATATTCATCATACTCACGAAGGCAGCATCGGCAATCTCTGCAACGACAAGATTCAGGCGCTGATGGAGCAGACCCTCTCTGAGTTCCACTTCGAGCGCATGGAGAATGCCGAGAAGAATCTTCTGAAATAAAGACAGAAAGGTTTCTGCATGAAGAATAGCATATATAATAAGGTATATATATATAATAAGGTGAAGAGCATGGCTGGAATAGCTATGCTCTTACTTTGTTCGTGCGATGCAGAAAACAGCATCAGCACAAAATATCCCTGCCAGTTCTACTTCAAGTCGCAATACCATCCGGGCACAAGTCTGGAAACAGCCCTCAACGGAACGGGCGTCTACACGATGGTTAGCGCCAAAAAGGTGAATGGAGCCTGGAATATCTATTCTACATTAAACGATGGGAAAAACAAGACGGAAACTATCGTTCTCTCTACACAGAAGGAGAATTATGCCAACTATACTTATCTGGGAGCGGGCAACGACCCTAAAGATGCCAAAAAGAACGGCTTCATCATGGGATTATCAAACTTCAGCGGACCTGTAGCCTGGGACCGCCAATGTCCAAACTGCCTGGAACAATATGGCGGCACCAACTATCCGCTGGAATGGACCGGCAACCGCCAATCGGTAATTTGCGACAAATGTAAACGCATCTACAGCCTGGAATACGGAACCATCTCAAGCGGCGGAAAGAGCAAAAGCGACAAGCCGCTGATGCAATATCGGGTAACCTATGGTGGCAAAGGAACCGATATATACGTGGGAAACTAAGCTGAAACGGAGGGCAAACGAAAAAAATGGCGCTTTCTTGTCTTAAAAAATGTAAATCGTTTGGAGATTTAAAGAAATAGCATTACCTTTGCACCCACATAACGCGGAAATAGCTCAGTTGGTAGAGCACAACCTTGCCAAGGTTGGGGTCGCGGGTCCGAGTCCCGTTTTCCGCTCAACTCTTAACGTTTACCATGCCGCAATGGTGGAATTGGTAGACACGAGGGACTTAAAATCCCTTGGCCAGTAATGGCTGTGCGGGTTCGAGTCCCGCTCGCGGCACCTTAAAGTTTTTCCTTATGAAAAAATTTGCTTACATCCTCATTTTATTCATTACGCTGGTCTTAACATCATGTGGTGTTAGCAGTGGGCATTTCAAGTTTGAAGGCAAATTTCTCAACATGAATCAAGGCGAGTTTTATGTATACAGTCCTGACGGGGGCTTCGAAGGCGTTGACACCATCAAGGTAGAAGGCGGCCGTTTCACTTTCGAAACCGAATGTAAGGAAGATTTTACCATTATGCTTGTTTTCCCTAATTTCTCTGAGCAGCCTATCTTCGCAAAATCGGGCAAATCAGTAGAAATCAAGGCAGATGCTTCGCACCTTAAGGAAATGGAGGTAAGCGGAACCGAGGATAACGAACTGATGACAAAATTCCGCAAGAACATCCTGAAAGATACGCCACCTGAGGCTAAAAAGCATGCAGAAGACTTCGTCAGAGAACATCCGAATTCTGTGTGCAGCATCTATCTGATCAGAAAATACTTCATCACTTCTACACAACCTGATTACCGCAAGGCGCTCTCACTCATCAATATCGTAGAGAAAGAACAGCCTAAAAACGGACAGTTGGCTAAGATGAAGCAGTTGGCAGAAACCATGAAGAATGTAGGCACCGGTGCAACCCTGCCTTCATTTACAGCATACGATATCAACGGAAAACTCGTTTCTAGTACAGAAATGAGCAGCGCTCCGGTTGCCGTACTCTACACCTGGGCTACCTATAACTATGACAGCCAGGACATGCAGCGCGAACTGAAGAGCCGGCAGAAAAAATCGAACGGCAAGCTTAAGCTGATGGCTTTCTGTCTGGATGCCAGCAAGAGCGAATGCAAGAACAACATCAAGCGCGACTCTATCGCATGCCCAATCATCTGCAACGGCGAAATGCTGGAAGACAGGACCTTGAAGAAGTTGGGATTGGGAAACCTTCCTGACAACATCATACTTCAAAATGGTAAAATCATCGCCCGAGGCATGAAAAAGCAAGAGCTTTACAATAAGCTCGACCAACTGCTAAAATAAATACTTTCGAGCTAGTCAAGAACCCATAAAAAGCACGCCTATATGTTAGTAAAGACATATTGTGCAGCAGTTAACGGACTAGAAGTAACTACTGTAACCGTAGAAGTAAGCCTCAACAGAGGCGTCATGTACCACCTCACAGGCTTAGGCGACGAGGCGGTCAAGGAGAGCCGTAACCGAATTTCAGCAGCTCTCCAGTATAGCGGCTTCAAATTTCCGATAGCCGACATCACTATCAATCTGGCTCCAGCTGACCTCAGGAAAGAGGGCAGTAGTTTCGACTTGCCGCTTGCAATCGGACTTCTAGGCGCCAACAACAACATTCCCGAAGATCATCTGAAAGAGTACATGATGGTAGGCGAGCTGAGCCTTGACGGTACGCTCCAGCCTATCAAAGGTGCCCTACCGATAGCCATCAGAGCAAGAGCAGAGCACTTTAAGGGCCTGATTGTGCCGGAACAGAACGCTCGGGAAGCGGCTGTCGTAAACAACCTAGAGGTTTACGGCATGAAAACGCTTTTCGAAGTCATACAATTCATGAGCGACAGAAGCAACCCTTCTCCTACAATCGTTGACACCCGCAAGGAATTTTACGAAAACCAGACACATTGTGAATACGATTATGCCGATGTTCGCGGTCAGGAGAACGTGAAAAGAGCGCTCGAAGTGGCTGCGGCTGGCGGACACAACCTGATTATGGTAGGTCCTCCAGGTTCCGGAAAGTCGATGATGGCAAAACGCTTGCCGTCCATCCTCCCCCCTCTCACGCTCTCTGAGAGTCTGGAAACAACACAGATTCACTCCATTGCAGGCAAACTGGGCAAGAATGTATCACTCATTTCCCAACGTCCGTTCCGGTCTCCTCACCATACCATCTCTCAAGTGGCTCTGGTAGGCGGTGGAACATCACCACAACCGGGAGAAATATCGCTCGCCCATAATGGCGTTCTGTTCTGCGATGAACTTCCGGAGTTCAATAAAACCACTCTGGAAGTACTCCGCCAGCCATTGGAAGACCGTCACATCAACATCAGCAGAGCGAAATATTCTACAGATTACCCATGTTCATTCATGTTTGTGGCAAGTATGAACCCTTGTCCATGCGGATATTATGGTGATCCGACACATCGCTGTGTCTGCACGCCAGGCCAGATTCAAAGATACATGAACAAGATTTCGGGTCCGTTACTCGACCGCATCGACATCCAATGCGAAATCAGTCCTGTTCCTTTCCAGGACATATCGAAGGCAGCACCAGGTGAGCCAAGTGCCAAGATCAGAGAAAGAGTCATCAAGGCAAGAGAAGTTCAAGCCGAAAGATTCAAAGATTATAAAGGCATCCATTGCAATGCCCAGATGACCGAAAGAATGATTCATCAGTTTGCCGAACCCGACGAACAAGGCATCGAACTGCTCCGAATGGCAATGGAGAAGCTTTCTTTGTCAGCCAGAGCCTATAACAGAATACTGAAAGTGGCACGAACCATTGCTGATTTGGCAGGAAGTGAACAGATAAAGCCTGACCATATAGCAGAAGCCGTGGGATACAGAACCCTCGACAGAGGCGATTGGGCAGAAAGAGGACATTTATAATCATAAAGAAGATATATGTAAAAGGATAAAAATCCGTTTTTTCCTATCATTCGCTCTAAAAAGTTGGATTTATAAAGGAAAAAAGGGAGAAAAATAGAAGAATAGCCATTCTAAAACAATTATAAATCTGTTTTAGAATGGCTATTTTCTTTTGTTACTACAAAAATATTACCCCATAAACACAAAAACACTATAAAAATCGGACAAAGATGAATACTAAAATCGTCCAATAAAGGGTAAATTCTGTTCTCTAGGGTGGAGTATTTGATTTAAATTAGCTTTTAAATTTACGAAAATCACTAATTCTAACAAAAATTACCCCATATAGGATAAAAAAATGCATTACCTTTGCAAACGTAAAAAGAACGCTAGCACAACGCTAGTTTAATTATTAACAACAAAACTATTAAAATTATGGATTGCATTTTTAAAATTACAAACGCAGTAAAGAAGATTGGTTTCGTAATTCTTCTTGCAGAGTTGGCCGTTATCGCCTATATGAACGTAATGTAAGAAATCTCTCTATAGATATAAATATATCTCTCTATAGATATAAATATATAAGGAGGAAGTTTTCTACATACTAAGGTAATTAGATTGTAAAAGGTCAACAACATAAGTTGTCAGAACGAATAAGCTCTTAGAAAAAGTAAATGATAATAATTAGGTACAATCCTATCAGGGAGGAGTCTGATGGAAATGTACAAGATGGGAGGCTCTTGCAGAGATGCGAAGGGCCTTTTTTTGTATCCTGCCCTACGCTATCCTTACTATAAAAACACTAAAGAACCCAGCTTTTTACACCTTATTATATATATAAGTAAGAAAAAGCGACGATAATTCTTTCTTATCTCCAACATTTTTTGTAATTTTGCAGCCAAATAACAAAAATATATTAGCTAATATGGAACAAAAGAACTTTAAACGTACTACCGTGACTGCGGCTTTGCCTTATGCCAACGGTGGTGTGCACATCGGTCACCTGGCAGGTGTTTACGTGCCAGCCGATATCTATGTTCGCTATCTCCGTCTCAAGAAGCAAGATGTTGTCTTCATCGGCGGTAGCGATGAGCATGGTGTACCTGTTACTATCCGTGCCAAGAAAGAGGGAATTACCGTACAGGAGGTGGTTGACCGCTATCATAACCTCATCAAGAAGAGTTTCGAGGACTTCGGTATCTCTTTTGATATTTACAGCCGTACCACTTCGCCAACTCACAATAAGTTTGCTTCAGACTTCTTCCGCACACTCTATGACAAGGGCGTATTGGAAGAAAAGGTAGAGGAGCAGTTCTGCGACGAGGTAACAGGCGAATTCCTTACCGACCGTAATATCGTAGGTACTTGTCCTCGCTGTGGTGCAGAGGGTGCTTATGGCGACCAATGCGAGAAATGTGGTGCTACCCTCTCTCCTGAGGAGCTCATCAACCCTACCAACAAGAACAACCCTGGTCATGGTCTCGTAAAGAAGCCTACCAAGAACTGGTATCTTCCATTGAACAAGTATCAGGATTGGTTGAAGAAGTGGATTCTGGAAGGCCACAAAGAGTGGCGTACCAATGTTTACGGCCAATGCAAGAGCTGGTTGGACATGGATCTTCAGCCACGTGCGATGACACGCGACTTGGATTGGGGTATTCCTGTTCCAGTAGAGGGTGCAGATGGAAAGGTGCTCTACGTATGGTTCGATGCACCTATCGGTTACATCTCAAATACCAAAGAACTCTGCGATGCTCATCCAGAAAAGTGGGGAACATGGCAGAAGTGGTGGCAGGATCCTGAAACACGTCTTGTTCACTTCATCGGTAAGGACAATATCGTGTTCCACTGCATCATCTTCCCTACTATGCTGAAGGCTCACGGCGACTATATCTTGCCAGACAACGTACCAGCCAACGAGTTCCTGAACCTGGAGGATGATAAGATTTCAACATCCCGCAACTGGGCTGTATGGTTGCACGAGTATCTCGTAGATTTGCCAGGCAAGCAGGATGTATTGCGCTATGTATTGACAGCCAATGCGCCTGAGACCAAGGACAACAACTTTACCTGGAAGGATTTCCAGGAGCGCAACAACTCTGAGTTGGTTGCCGTTTACGGTAACTTCGTAAACCGTGCCCTCCAGCTCACCAAGAAGTATTGGGGCGGCGTAGTTCCTGCCTGTGGTGAATTGCAGGAGGTAGATGAGAAGGCTATCGCTGAGTTCAAGGACGTAAAGGAGAAGGTAGAGCAGTATCTCAACGTATTCAAGTTCCGCGAGGCTCAGAAAGAGGCTATGAACCTGGCTCGTATCGGTAACCGATACATCACAGAGTGTGAGCCTTGGAAGGTTTGGAAGACCGATCCTAAGCGTGTGGAGACCATCCTGAACATCTCCCTCCAGTTGGTTGCCAACCTCGCCATCGCCTTCGAGCCATTCTTGCCATTCTCTTCAGAGAAGCTCCGCAAGATGATCAATATGCCTAACTTCGAGTGGACTCAGCTCGGCAGCACAGATTTGCTCAAGGCTGGTACCCAGCTCGGTGAGCCTGAATTGCTCTTCGAGAAGATTGAGGATGAGGTTATCGAAAGACAGCTCCAGAAGCTTGCTGACACCAAGAAGGCTAACGAGGAGGCTTCTTATCAGGCTGCTCCTATCAAGCCAGAGGTTAGCTTCGATGATTTCGAGAAACTCGATATCCGCGTAGGTCACATTCTGAACTGCGAGAAGGTAAAGAAGTCTAAGAAACTCCTGAAGTTCACCATCGACGATGGTTCTGGCGTAGAGCGCACCATCTGCTCAGGTATCGCAGCCTACTACGAGCCAGAGCAGCTAATCGGCAAGGACGTATTGTTCGTAGCCAACTTTGCTCCTCGCAAGATGATGGGCATCGAGAGTCAGGGTATGATTCTGAGTGCTGTCAACTTCGACGGCTCATTGAACGTAACTTCTCTCCTTGGCAAGGTTAAGCCAGGAAGCCAGGTAGGATAAAGAATCATAAAATCATCTGATTATCAGATAAGGTAAAAGCCTCAAATCCTTTGCGGATTTGAGGCTTTTCTTATTTCTATCCAAATATTCTTTTATAATGTAAAACGATAACCCACGGTAAAGGTCAGAGCCTTGTTCTTACAGTTATCCCAATCACCCTTGCCAGCCTTCGTCAGGCTCACGTTGTATCGGGCATCCAGAATCACGTTCATATATTCATAGCTCAAGCCCAAAGGGATGGCTACATCCACCTTCTTGGCAGGCCAAGGAGCTTCGGTTTCCTGCATATCCTTGTATGTAATAGACCCGTTCTTGTCCTTCTGAAGGTCGGTTTCCTCTCTTTTAACCTTGCCGTCGCCACAAAGGAATCCCACCTGAACGCCTGCATTCACCGACAAACCCTCTACAAGATAGGCTTTCAGCATGAGCGGTACCTTGATATAATCGAGGTTCACATGATGATTCTTAATACCTGTATATTCCCCTTTTTCAGCATTCTCAGTCAACTCACAGTCAGGGAAGCGCATACCCTGTCGGGCATAATAAGCACCCAGCGTAATACCCAGGCTCTTATTTATGCAATATTCCACATCTACGCCACCCATGAATCCTGCCTGATACTTAGACTCTAGTGAGGTTCCATCCAAAGTTTCCAGAGTCAACCCGCTCCAGTTAGCCAGAGATACACCAATACGAGGAATTACCGAGAATCTGCCTACCGGATTCTCCACTTCCTGTGCCTTTGCTCCCACAACAGCAAGCAGCAGCACCATCATTATAACTATTTTCTTTTTCATTTCCACAACAGTTTGTATATCATAATAACAAGAAACAAGGGATAATATTGCATCCAACTGTCATTTTTCTCCATGAAAGACCAGTTCTCGCAAAGTGTTAACAAATATAACTCGCTCTAAATTGGACTTTGATTGAAAATCAAGAAGTTGGGCGTTTGCCTATATTATATAGGTAACAATATGGAAACGAGCGGACTTCTGCTCGTTTCTGTATTTTGCAATATGCAAAGAACGCCTCAATTCGGGGACAAAGATACGATATTTTTCTTAATATCCCATAATTTACAAGAAGAGAAATATGGAAATTAGGACTTTTTTACATAGAAATTTAACTTCATTTTTTCGTAAAAGCAACCAAACATAATCACTCAGTGATAGCTACATACATAATAGTTTTGCTTTTCCCACTACATATTCAAAATAGCATCAACAGAAAGGTGTTGTATATTGCTAATTGCTGTTGTGTTTTAATTTAATATCCCGTAAGGAAATTCGGTAGAATCAACATTAAAATAGTAAACGTTATTTGTGTCTAAATCAAAAGCAGTCATAACGACAGGTGATACATCTCGTGCATTAGTAGTTGTAAGACCTTCATTCGTCCATAAAAACTCTAAATAAGTAGGAATGGCTCCCCATAAAAAAGCATGTGAACTGTTTGAAATATTATAAAAACAAACCTTATCTGAAAAGACTAAAGAAAGAAAATAATTTGAGTTTTTCACAAACAGTTTGTAATTGCCAGTAGCTTTTAAATTAAAAGATTTATCATATAAATAAAATGATTTACTTTTATTATTTACTAAATAAAGTCTGTCATCTTCGTTATAAACAGAATAGTTCGGAATTGGTTTGCCTAATTGCAAACCTAAGTAACTATCCACGACCTTAACCCTAATAGTAACGCTAGTATTCTCCGTCTTATCCTTTACAACAAGATAAACAATCCCATTCTTTTTTGTCTTTATTTTTATTTTTCCAGCACCAATAGTGGCTTCCAAAACATTATCATCTGACACTTCGACTGAAAGATTATTGCTTCCACCACTAAACATAATTTCCGATGGGTTTTCTAATAATGGCTTTTCGTAATACTCTTTTTCAAAACACAATGATGAAACATCAGTACCATTACTACAGCCATATACTATAGAAAACACAAAAAAAAGAAAAAAGTATTGAATTATTTTCATATTTGCCAATAGAATAAAGCATTTGATGTACATAACTTTGTACACCAAATGCAATTAAAACTAATTATTTCTTATGAATTTCTGTTATTTCCCAAAAATTTATATTATAAGTGCCTAATGTTGTCTCAAAATCAGTCGAAGCATCTGCATTTACCTTATAAAAGCCATTGTCAGGTCCACCCCATCGACACACCCTCTTGTTTTATTTGGGATTACTAAAAGTTCATTGATTAGAGGGAGAACTTGTAACCTACAGTAATCTGGATTACGTTGTTGTAGTGATCAACGTTATCTGCAATCTTAGTTACACCGATGTTGTAACGAGCATCGAATACGATGTTCTGGTACTCGTAAGAGAGACCTACAGGGATAGAGAGGTCTACGGTCTTAACGTCTTCTGCATCATCCTTGTTTACCAGGAAACCTGGCTGCAAACCTGCCTTGAGAGCAAGACCAGCTACTGGGTAGTAGTTCAAAGTGATAGGCACATTGATGTAGCCTGGATTCCACTTGCCACCTTCAAAAGTCATACCGGCAACTTTTACATCCTTAGCCTTGAAGCCCTGTACAGAGTAGAGAGCACCAACAGCAACACCTAAGTTGCTTGATGCCTGATACTGCAACTCAGCACCAGCTGCGAAACCAGCCTTCCAGTCATTATCACCGATTGTAGAAACATTCAAACCAACCTTAGGCTGGAGAGTTGTTGTACCTGCAGCCTGCTGTGCGAAAGCACCTACTGAAGACAGCGCCATAGCTGCCATAACAAATAATTTCTTCATAACTCTTTCAAATTATAAATTTAAAACTGTTAATATTCACGTAGCTTTTGAAATAGTATGATACTATAAAGCTGAAATGAGGTAGCCATTTATCATGCCTTACCATCATCTTTCGGGTACAAAGATATAGGTTTTTACAATAGAGTCCAAACAAATTAATGATTATTTAATAAAATTCTGCTAAAATATGCCGAATAGCTAAAAATGAGCGATTTACAAGTGTTTCACCTCAATAGAGGTAATGACTTGGTAATAGTTTTAACTTCTGTATTATACATAAGTTTGCATTACTTGTCAAACAACTCTTTTCGGTGACAAAGGTACAACATTTATGTGGATTAATGAAAATCATATCCATTTTTTAGATTTTATTTTCAGTTGCTGCCATATACGTAACTACTCAACACCCCTTGGATGTGTCAAATCCGCAAAATATTGATGATTTTGGCTATATTTATGCTACAAAATAGGCTATTATGTCAAATGAGTACTTGAAATTCATTTTTAGGGGCTGAGTAGTAACAAGAACATCTGAGACCTACAGAGAATGAACCGCCAACCTGTGGGTAGGGATAAATTGAAAAATGCTTCCATACTGCGAAAGTACGGAAGCATTTGTATGGGGGAAAAGACAAAAGATTATTGCAGACTCTTGTCAAGGATTTCAAGAAGAATGGTAGGGTCCTCGTGGATTTGCTCAGCAGTGAGTCCTCTCTTTTCCACTTCTTCAGCGACGGCAGGATAGTCCTTGAATTTATCCTTTATCTTTTTCAACAGTTTCTTTTGAGAATATTTTTCTCTTTTGGAATTAATTTTTTTATCCTCAAATAACATCCAATAGTAAACATGCTTGCCGCTATCAACCATATAGTGATATGCCCTACAGTCTAAATAAACGGTAATATTTGTCCATATACCAGTAAACGACCTGCTGTGGGTGGAATTGTCAAAAGCAAATGGTTCCATATAGCCAGTGACATGTTTTCCCTTGTAAATTTCAGTTGCCATAAAAGGGAATGTAGGGTCATCTTCATTAAGAACGAAAGTTCGCTTCTTGCCATCCTGGAGAGCATTATCCACCTCAAGGGATTTAATGTCTACGATTTTGTATTTTACATCCTTACCATTTTGTGTTTCACTGAAATAGATGTATTTTTTCATGAAGTGGATGTCGTTCTGCAAATAGCCGTTGAGCACAGTACCGTCTTTAAGAGTCAGCACTGCCTTAGGCCATGAAACTTTCTCTTTAGGTTTCTTTGCGTTTGCTATTGTCGCAAACGAGAACACCATTAAAAAGATGATAAAAAGTAACTTTTTCATATGTACGTTTATTTAATGTTTCGATAAATATTTTTAACACTGCAAAAATTTGATTACAAAAACTTTGTCATAAATCATAATCAAGGAAGTTATTCCAAAACTTCATCAAGTTTTCTGACTAATATAGTAGGGTCTTTACGAATCTCTTTCATACTTAGACCTTTGAGTATTTCCTTTATCTGAGGATAACCTTTAAAATACATTTTTAGCACAGTCTTTTGACCAATTCCTGCAATACTATTATCCATCAAATAATAGCTTCTCGCAAAGTCCTCGTCCTTGGATTTGTAATAAAACATAAGGC
>DAWDAD010000041.1:0-24051 GCA_052356385.1 Prevotella sp. | reverse complement strand
TAGAGGGTATCCACAGCCGTACCAATTTCGACCTTTCTCAGCACGAGAAGTACAGTGGCCGTTCTATCAAGTACTTCGATCCAGAGAAGAACGAGAGCTATGTACCTTACGATGTAGAGACATCTATCGGTGTAGACCGTATGTTCCTCAGTGTAATGTGCCACTCTTACTGCGAGGAGAAGCTGGAGAATGGCGAGACACGTGTTGTCTTGCGTTTGCCAGAGGCTTTGGCACCTGTTAAGTGTGCAGTGTTCCCATTGGATAAGAAGTATGGTTTGCCAGAGTTGGCTCACGAAATCGTTGACGAACTGAAGTTCCACTTCAATACTCACTATGGCGATCCTAAGGATTCTATCGGTAAGCGTTATCGCCGTCAGGATGCTATCGGTACTCCATTCTGTATCACCGTAGACCACGAGACTCCAAACGATCATAAGGTAACTCTGCGTTATCGTGATACCATGGAGCAGGAGCGCGTAGCTATCTCAGATCTTCGCAGCATCATCGAGGAGCGCGTAAGCATCACTAGCGTATTGAAGAAGCTTGGCAAGGAAATCAAGAACTTCTAATTAACCAAATATATTTAGATGAATCTTAAGAGTTTGAAATATTTCTTCTTCCTCATGATGGCAGTGATCACACTGTCATCATGTAGCGAAGATGATGATAATGTCTCGGAATATGCCAACTGGCAGGAGCGTAACGAGCAGGCTTTTGCCGATACATTGGCTTATGCCAGAAAGATGGGCGAAGCTAACGGCTGGTACGTTTATAAGAACTGGACGTTCGAAGACCAGACTCCGACTCTGAACAAGGATCAGAATGGTAATTTAGTGACCCTTACTTATAAGGATTGCGATAATATCATCGTTCATGTTCTGAAGGAGGGAGAGGGTACAACTTCTCCAATCCTTACCGATTCGGTACAGGTGAGCTATCGTGGCCGTTTCATTCCTACTAAGAATTATACGGAAGGTTACGTCTTCGACCAGAGTTTTACGGGTACTTTTGATGCAGCTACAGCTAATCCTACCCGTAGTGTGGCCGGTGGATTTATCGATGGCTTTACCACCGCATTGCTCAAGATGCATCCGGGCGACCATTGGCAGGTGTTCATTCCATACCAGCTGGCTTATGGCGAGAGTGGTAATTCTTCAATCCAAGGCTATTCAATGCTCCGTTTTGAGATGGTGCTCAAGAGTTATAAGAGAGCTTCTGGCAAGAAGTGGATTACTGAATAATAAGAATAAAGATTTAGAGAAAAGTATGTGCATATGTTTGAAATGATATATGCACATATTTTTTTGTATGAGCGATATACGAGAAATTAATTTATGCTTTATAGCAAGAAGACAGATTATTTGATGGAGTCGATTCGCCTGGGTAGGGAGATGGATCGGCGCGAGAAACTCAATCTTATTGTAGGATTGAGTATACCTTCTATGTTGGCTCAGATTTCTACGGTGATGATGTTCTTCATCGATGCTTCGATGGTGGGTCATCTGGGAGCAGAGGCTTCTGCCAGTATCGGATTGATTGAGTCAACTACCTGGCTTATAGGTAGCTTGCTCAGTGCGGCGGCTACTGGCTTTTCAGTACAGGTGGCTCATTTTATCGGAGCTAATGATTTTGCAAATGCCCGTCAGGTGTTTCGCCATGCGCTGATTTGCGGTGTGGCGTTCAGCATTTTTGTTTCTCTTCTCTGTGTCGGCATTCATGCTTATCTGCCTTATTGGCTGGGTGGAGGTGCTGATATAGCCACCAATTCCTCTCGCTATTTTCTGATATACGGTCTGGTACTGCCATTCGTTTTCCTTTATCATATATCCGAGATGATGCTGAAATCTGCGGGCAATATGCATACGCCTAGTGTGATGGCAGTATTGATCTGCATCTGCGATGTGATATTCAATTACCTGTTTATCTATATCCTGAAGTTGGGTGTTGTGGGGGCTGCCTTAGGAACGGCGATGGCTTATGTCTGCATCTCTCTGCCTAATCTTTATCTTGCAGGTTTCAAGAATAAGATACTGAATCTCCGTCAGGACCATGTCCGTTTCCGTTGGGTCAGGTCGTATGTTCATAATGCCTGTAAAATCAGCATTCCGATAGCCATACAGAACATATTGATGAGCGGGGCGCAGATAGTGAGTACCATGATTGTGGCACCTCTTGGCAATATAGCCATTGCTTCCCATTCTTTTGCTATTACGGCAGAGAGTCTTTGCTATATGCCGGGTTATGGAATTGGTGATGCGGCTACCACTCTGGTGGGACAGACGCATGGAGCAGGGCGAGTAGGTTTGTGCAAGAATTTTGCCTATATGACAGTAGGACTTGGAATGGCTGTGATGGCTGTGATGGGAGTGGTGATGTATGTCTTTGCTCCTGAGATGATTGGCGTTCTTTCTCCGGTAGAAAGCATCCGTGAGATGGGTACCGTCTGTTTGCGCATCGAGGCTTTTGCTGAACCATTCTTTGCAGCCAGCATCGTGACCTATTGTGTTTGTGTAGGAGCGGGCGATACCAGGAAACCGGCGATGATCAATCTCGGTACCATGTGGCTGGTGCGCCTCACTCTGGCTTATGCGCTTTCCAAGAGCTATGGCTTGGAGGGAGTATGGATAGCGATGGCTACCGAACTCACATTCAGGGGAATCCTCTTCCTTATCCGCCTCTTCAGAGGTTCATGGATGAAGAGTTTTCATGTAGGTTAGGATTGGTTTTCTGCCTCCAATGTTAGTTTTAGGTTAAGATTTGCATACATCGGGAAGATATTCTCTAAAATGTTTGCAAATCTTTTTTATTTTTCTTAATTTTGCATCGCAGAAGGTAATCATGTTACTGGATATGTCGTTATATATTATGTGAACTTATTAAATAGCATGATATATATATATATAATAAGGTATATAGAAAGAATGATATAGAAAACAATAAATACATAAATAATTAAAATCAGATGAAACTAAGAAAGATTTTTGCAGCAGTTGTGCTGTTCCTTTCTGCAGGTACAGCGATGGCACAGCAGATGCCAGCTATTCCGGTAGACAAGAATGTGAAGATAGGTCGTCTTGATAATGGATTGACTTACTACATTCGTCACAACAGTTATCCTGAGCATGTAGCCAGTTTCTACATCGCTCAGAAAGTAGGTTCTATCAATGAGAATGATGACCAGCGCGGTTTGGCTCACCTCCTCGAGCACCTCGCCTTCAACGGTACCGATCACTTCAAAGGTAATTCCCTCCAGGATTACCTGCAGAGCATCGGCGTGGAGTATGGTAGAAATCTCAATGCCTATACCAGCGTAGAGAAAACCGTATATTACTTCACCGATGTACCTACTACCCGCCCTACAGCCGTAGATTCATGCATGCTCATCCTCAAGGATTGGAGCAACGGTATCTCTCTTACCAAGGAAGCCATCAATGACGAGCGCGATGTGGTACACAATGAGTACCGTATGCGTATCGTAGGTCAGCAGCGCATGATAGAGCGTTCACTTCCTAAGCTCTATCAGGGCGAAAAGTATGGCTACCGTTTCCCTATCGGTTTGATGAGCGTTATCGATGGTTGTAAGCCAGAAACTCTCCGTGCTTACTACCGCAAATGGTATCGTCCAGACAATCAGGCTATTATCATCGTGGGTGATGTAGATGTAAATCATATCGAAGCTAAGATTAAGGAACTCTTCTCCGGTATCAAGGTACCTAAGAATGCCGCTAAGGTTGAGAAGGTAGAAGTATCTGATAATGATTCTGCCATCTATGTTATCGACAAGGATAAGGAGCAGCAGGTTGATCTCTTCCAGGTTTATATGAAGCACAATGCTGTGCCAGATTCTCTGAAGAGCAATATGAGCTATCTCCTGAAGGGATACATGGATAACGTGATTTCTTCTATGATTGCTGCCCGTTATGCTGAGAAGGCATTGGAGCCAGACTGTCCATATCTCCAGGCAAGTGCCGGTGATGGTTCATACCTGATTTCAAGCACTAAGGATGCTTTCACCCTTACCGGTGTGGCTAAGCCAGGAAAGATTAAGGAGGCTTATGCTGCTGTTCTCCGCGAGGCACAGCGTATGCATGAGTTCGGTTTCACAGCTACTGAGTATCAGCGTGCCAAGGATGAATTCATGAGCCAGGTTGACAAGGCTCTTGCCAACAAGGATAAGATGAAGAACGAGCAGTTTACCACCCAGTATGTGGATAACTTCACTTCTAACGAGCCTATCCCATCAGTAGAAGAGGAGAGCCAGATCTGGAAGATGGTAGTTCCAAACTTGCCTCTTGAGGTTATCAACAGCTATGCCAAGCAGTTGGTTTGCCAGAGCGATACCAACCTTGTATCATTGGTAATGATGCGCGAGCAGGCTGGTGCCGTTTATCCTACAGAGCAGGAACTTGCTGCCATTGTAAAGCAGGTACGTGCTGAGAAGCTCGAGGCTTATGTGGATAATGTTAAGCAGGAACCTCTCATCGCTCAGGCTCCTAAGGCTGGTAAAATTAAGAAGACTGTTGAGAACAAGAAGTTGGGCTTCAAGGAGTTGACTCTTTCTAATGGCGCTAAGGTGGTATTGAAGAAGACCGATTTCAAGGACAATGAGATTGCTTTCGCAGCTTCAGCCAATGTGGGCTATTCTACTTTCGGCAAGGAAGACTTCCTGAATGCTGCATTTGCAGCAGATGTGCTCGATGCCAGTGGTCTTGGCGATTTCTCAAGCAATGAGCTTGATAAGGCTTTGGCTGGTAAGCAGGCTGGCGTTTCGTTCAGCTTGAGTCCTTTCAATCATGGTTTGAAGGGTAATTCTACTCCTAAGGACATCGAAACCCTGATGCAGCTCATCTATCTCAAGATGACCGCAGTAAGCAAGGACCAGAAGAGCTTCGACAATATGAAGAGTATGATGGCTACTGTTCTTGCCAACAAGAGCAACAACCCAAGCCTCGTATATCAGGATTCTGTTCAGAGCACCCTCTATTTGGGTAGCAAACTTGCCCGTGTACCAGAGGCAAGCGATATAAAGGATATCAACTACGACCGTATCCTGGAGATTGGTAAGCAGTTCTACGGCAATGCCAAGGACTTCACCTTCTATTTCGTAGGTAACTATGATGAGAAGACTCTCCTCCCACTCATCGAGCAGTATATCGCCAGTCTGCCAAACAATGGCTTCAAGCTGAAGAACAAGCAGATTCCTTATGCTAAGGGTAAGGTAAGCAATGTCTTTACAAAGGCAATGGAGAATCCACAGAACCAGGCAACAGAGATCTGGTATACCAAGGCTCCATTCACCTTGCAGTATATGGTTCTTGCTGATGTTTCAGCCCGCCTTTTGGAGATGAAGTATTTGCGTACTATCCGTGAGGAACTCAGTGCTGCTTATCATGCAGGTGCAAACTATGGTTTGCTTCGCGATTATGATAACAAGGCTGCCATCTCTATTTCTGCCGTGGCTCAGTTGAACCCAGAAAAGTCGGATATCGCTATTCCTTACTTCTTCAAGGGTATGGAAGAGACCGTAGCCCAGCCAAATGCAGAAGACCTTCAGAAGGTAAAGGAGATTCTCCTGAAGCAGGCTGCTGTTAGCGAGAAGTCTAATGGTTATTGGCTTGGTGCGTTGAGCACATACGAGCGTATGGGTGTTGATACTCATAGCGATTACAAGGAGATGGTGAAGACTCTGAAAGCATCTGAGATTTCAGACTTCCTGAAGAATGTCATCTTGAAGAGTGGTAATCACTTCGAGATTATCATGAAGGCAGTGAAGAACGAGAAGTAAATCTCGGACTTGATATAATAAACTTGAATAATAAACGAAAAAATCCCGTTGTACAAGCCAGATGGCTGACAACGGGATTTTTTCGTTTTTTTCTTTTCCCAAAATTTTTGAAACTCATCATTTAAGAGTCGTTTCGAAAAATCTCTCTTTAAAAAGAAAGGATGCGTCCTTAACTATATATGTATAAGAGCATCATCTTTCCTCCTTTACTTCTTGTTTCTGAAGAGTATTAACCTCTTCTCTTTGCCTTAGAAGCAAGAGCCTCGCGGCGATCCTGGAGAATCTGTTGGCATCTATCGATAGCCTGATTCTGATTTTCTGAATTTACCTTAATTAAATCATTCATAACCTATTGATATTTGTTAACCGCTTGCAAAGATAGGGGTTTCTACCTATTTCTAGGTACAAAATGCATGAAAATACGTGTTTTATTCGTTATTTTTTGATGTATGTCAAAAAAAAGTGCAAACGATTGAACAGTTTCCCCTCCTTTAGACCGATAATTTATCATTTCCTGAACGATTTTTTCATAGTCTTTTAAACGAATTGTCATAGTATTCGTCTATAATAACGTAGAAAGAGCAGAAATGATGAGTTTTTAGGGAGATTCATACTGCGAAATAGGGATTTTTCTTATCGTATTCCCGATTTTTTTGCGAACTTTGCACCCGAAAGAACAATAGGAAGTATTGGGTATATATAAATAAGAGTGATAAAAATATATAGAAAGCAATGAAAAAGGTATTTCTTTTGGCTGCCCTCGTGCTCGCATGCACAGCTGGCAGCAACGCAAGCGCTATGAACGAGGCAGCGCTCAATGCCTCAATGTCTGAGATAATGCCGGTTAAGAAAACGACTAAGAAGACAACAAAGAAAACTTCTAAGAAGACTTCAAAGAAGCCTACGACCAAGAAGACTTCTACAAAGAAAACAACTTCTGCTACATCTAACACAACAGCTGCGACTGCAACAACAACTGCAGCAACAACCAGCAATGCCGCTACATCTAGCAGTACAACCAGCAATGCAGGCTCAGCCGTTGCAGGTATCTTGGGTGCTGTACTGGGCGGAAACTCTAACAGCAGCAGTTCTGCAGGTAGCAGCATTATCAATGGCATTCTGAATAATGTAATCGGTTCAGGTACCTTCAGCAAGCAGGATCTCTGTGCCCATACCTGGAAGTACAGCAAGCCGGGATGCGCCTTTACCTCTGAAAATCTCCTGGCAAAGGCTGGCGGTGAGATTGCTGCCAACAAGGTAGAGGAGAAGTTGGGTGAGTATTACAGCAAGTTTGGTTTCAGCGGCTCAAATACCTATTTCACCTTCAAAACTGATGGCACTTTCGCTGCCAAGATAGATGGCAAGTCATGGCAGGGCAATTATACTTTTGATGAGAAGACTCACGCCATTCAGATGAAGGGCTTGCTCTTGAGTATGTCGGGTTATGCTACGAAGACTACCAACGGCATCAGCTTGCTCTTCGACCAGACAAAGTTGCTCAACCTCATCAAGACCATGGGTGCCCTCAAGGGCAGTTCTACCCTCAGCGCTATCGGTACTATCGCCAATAATTACGATGGTATGCGTGTAGGTTTCGAGATGATTAAGTAATCCTGAAGGATAGAATCCATAACTGAGTCTTCTGTTGGAGTGGGCTCAGTCAATAGGAATCGCCCTGTAAGAAGTAAAGCATCTTTCAAGCTATGCTTTGCTCTTTACAGGGCGATTTTTATTGTTTATTTCACGTTCAGTTTCATTGTCTTTACATCCTTGCTGTTGGTTCCTATCATAATCTGGAAGTCGCCAGGTTCTATCACGTGCTTCAGATCTGCGTTGTAGAACTTGAGCATATCTGGGGTAATATCAAAGCTTACCTCCTTGCTTTCACCTACTGCCAGATGGATGCGCTGGAAGCCTTTCAGTTCCTTTACAGGGCGGGAGATGCTGGCTACCATGTCACGTATGTAGAGCTGCACAATCTCATCGGCATCACGGGAGCCATTGTTCTTAACGGTGACGCTAGCTGTAATCTTCTTGCCATCCTGCCATTCGGTAGCCTCCTCATTGCTGATGCCGACTTCCTGGCTGCTCAGGCGGAAGTTGCTGTATGAAAAGTAGGTGTAGCTCAAACCGTAACCGAAAGGATAGAGCGGACCATTGCTTACATCCAGACAGTTGCTGGCAAACTTGGCAAACTTCTCATTATCGTCTGCTACAGGGCGGCCGGTGTTCTGATGGTTGTAGTAGAGAGGCTCCTGACCGGTAGTCTTAGGCATCGAAGTGGTGAGCTTACCCGATGGCGATTTGTCGCCAAAGATGACATCGCAGAGTGCATCGCCCATCTCTGAGCCTCCAAACCATACATTCATGATGGCTGGTACATGGGCTTTTTCCCAAGTAAGAACCGTAGGACGGCCCGCAAAGTTGAGGAGCACTACTGGCTTGCCCATCTTCAGGAGTTCGGCAAGCAGTTCGCGTTGTACATCCGGCATCTCCAGGTTGGTACGGCTACCGCATTCACCGCTCATCTCGGCACTTTCGCCCATAGCACATACTATCACGTCGGCCTCTTTGGCTATCTTCAGCGCTTCAGCCTTCATCTCAGCCTCGTTGCCCCAGTTGATCGGTTTACCGGATTCACCGTTTTTCTGCAGCTCCTGATTGCGCCAGATATTGCTTCCCTGGGCATATAATAAGGTGGCTTTTCCGGCAAGTGCATGCTCCATTGCCTCCTTGATGGTGGTATATTTAGATGGTACCTGAGCCACGCTCCATGTACCGGCTATATTGTTTCGGGTGTCGGCAAGCGGACCTATCAGGGCTATCTTTCCTTCCTTTTTCAGTGGCAGGATATTGCCTTCGTTCTTCAGGAGCACGAAGGTCTCTGCTGCTACATTGCGGGCTGCCTGACGGTTCTCTGCGGTATAAATCTCGCTCTTGCTGCGCTTGGTGTTGCAGTAGCGGTAAGGGTCGCTGAACAGGCCCAGTTTATATTTCGCTTCCAGAATGCGGCGGCAGGCGATATTCACATCTTCCTCGCTCACCTTTCCTTCTGCTATGCTCTTAGCCAGATGCTTTACGAAGGCGTTGGAACACATATCCATGTCGGTACCCGCCTTCAGTGCCTGTTCTGAAGCCTCCTGGATGTCTTTTGCCGTTCCGTGCTGCAGAATCTCGGTGATAGAAGCGTAATCGGTAACCACGAAACCGTTGAATCCCCACTGCTTTCTCAAGACATCGGTCATCATCCATTTGTTGGCTGTAGCAGGTATGTAGTCGATGAGATTGAATGAAGACATCACGCTGCCCACGCCAGCCTTCACCACTGCCTCGTAAGGTGGAAGATACTGGTTCATCATTCGCACGCGGCTCATATCTACCGTGTTATATTCCTTACCGCTCTCAACGCCTCCGTACAGGGCAAAATGCTTCAGACAGGCCATGATGCGGTTGGCTCTCAGAATCTCTTCTGTGCGCATATCCACGCCCTGGTAGCCCTGAGTCATCTCTGCTCCCATCACGCCGCTCAGATAAGGATCCTCGCCATTTCCTTCGCTTATTCGTCCCCAGCGGGCATCGAGTGCAATGTCTACCATAGGAGAGAATGTCCAGTTGATGCCGTCGGCACTTGCTTCCTTGGCCGATACTTCGCCTACCTTCTTCATCGCCTCGGTATCCCATGAGCAGGAGAGGGCGAGAGGGATAGGGAACATCGTCTCGTAACCATGAATCACGTCCATACCTACGAGCAGCGGAATGCCCAGACGGCTGTTCTTGATGGCGATTTCCTGCAGAGCCTTGATCTTGTCGAGCCCTTTGATATTGAAAACTCCGCCCATGTTGCCCTGGGCGATATCGCTGCCTACCTGAGTATCAAGTGCACCGCCGGTGGTAATGTCACCAGCTACCATCAGGTTCAGCTGACCTATCTTCTCCTGTAGCGTCATCTTCGCCATCAGTTGGTCGATATACTCCTTCATGGGTAGAATCTTGCCTTTCTTGGTTGTGGCAGTTACTTTTTTCTTAGGGGCTGCGGTATGGGCGAAAGCAGGTGCTGCCATAGAACCAGCCAAAAGAAATGTGAGTGATAAAAGTGCTGTTCTCATTGTTTATTATGTTAATTGTTATTTTTATGTTTATCTTATGCAAAGATAATAAAAAAGATGATACGATGCGCGATACGAATGTTAAAATGTGGATGAAATTTTCTTTTTCAGAAAGAGATGTGTCTGATAATGAGATGGATAAGAAAAATACCGGAAACATAAAAAGTGGATGCGGTATAGGCGAAAAATGCGAAGAAATCTACATTTCTTCTATATTTGATTTGTCGTTTCCGATTTTTTTATTACTTTTGCACATGAAACCTCATGAAAATAAATCAATCTTAAACGGAATCAAGTTGATGTATCGCGTAAATGAATTATGGGGAAAGGCATTCTTCTTCCTGCTCTTTGTCTTGATGCCTCTTTCTCTTGCAGCAAAAACAACAGATAATATAGAGCAGCTTTTTCAGAGTCTGGACAATGCCATTGCCCATTCGGCTGATTATGTGAAGGTACGTGAAGCCCGAATTCGCGATTGGGAGCAGAAACTGAAGACCGCCAGGCGCCTAAGCAGTAAGTATGATGCCTGCTTTGCGCTCTTTGAGGAATACCGCTCCTACAAGAACGACATGGCGCTGAAATATATCAACCGATGTATGGAACTTGCCTTCAGAATGGGTGATAAAAAGAAGGTGGAAAATGCCAAGGCGCTGCTGGCTTTCCAGGAATCTACCACGGGCGATTATGCCGAATCGTACGACCTGCTGAAGTCTGTCAATATCGCTGATCTTGATGCTGAGGGCAAACGCAACTACCTCTGGGCTTGCCAGCACCTGTATGGCGAGATGGCATATTATTCCAACGTTCCTTCCTTGAAGAAATATTATGCCGGCAAGCATAATGCCTATCAGGCTGCAATAGACAGCACATTCAGCCATGATGATGACCTTTATCTGCAGATGCAGGAGGTGAGGGTACGCGATGCGGGCAATATGAAGGAGGCTTTGCGATTGAGCGATAAGCGGCTGGCGATGACGAAACCGGGCACCCATCAGTATGCCATTGTACAGTTTTATCGCGGCTTGACCTACAATCAGTTTGGCGATAAAGAGCAGTTCCTCCGCTGCCTCTTGCGTTCTGCTATCTGCGATGTCCAGTTGGCTGTGATGGACCAGGGGTCGCTCTGGGAACTTGCCAATCTGCTCAATGCCGAACCGGGCGAGCAGAAGCGCTCTCATGAGTATATCAAGTTTGCCTGGAAGTCGGCTACCGTTTTCAATACGCCTATCCGTAGCCGCCAGATCATGCCTGTGCTCACGCAGATTGAGGAGGGATATCAGAAAGAACTTTCTTCGAGCAACCAGCATCTGCGGCTCATGGTAGCGTGTTCAGCCTTGCTTCTCTTTGTGGTTATGCTCTTGCTCTACTATGTCAACAAGCAGCGCAAGCGCATTGCTGCGGCCCATCATAAGCTGAAGGAAACCAACCATGCCTTGCAGTTGGCAAATGAGCGTCTCAACGAGATGAACCATTCTCTCAACGAGATGAACAAGATGAAGGAAGTATATATTGGTCGATTCCTGCGCCTTTGTGCCATCTATGTCGACAAGATAGAGACTATGCGCAAGCGAGTAGTGAAACTGGTGAAGGCAAGAGAACTCAACAAGTTGCTGGAGCAGATGCAGGCTGGCGAGCCCTACATGGGCGAGCTGTATGAGTATTTCGATTCCGCCTTCCTGAAGCTCTTCCCTGACTTTGTTGAGGAGTTCAATGCCCTCTTGAAGCCTGAAGAGCGTATCGTGCTCGAAGATGACAGCCATCTTTCTACCACCCTCCGTATCTTTGCCCTTATCCGTCTGGGCATCGAGGACAGTTCTAAGATTGCCGAGTTCCTTCACTATTCTGTGAACACTATCTATAATTATCGCGCCAAAATCAAGAATAGTGCCATCTGTGACAGGGAAGAGTTCGAGCAGCGCGTGAAGCAGATTGGCATGAAATAAGCCTTTCTGGGCGTGATGGCGCAAACTTGCGAAAATTCAGGAGTAAATGCTGCAGATACCCATGCGCCCTGTATTATGGTGTCAAGTGGGTTAATCTTCTGATAATCAGGATATTGATATTTTGGAAAATCCCCGTTTCTACAAGTTTGTCGATAGGATGAAAAGCAGGGAAATACAATAAAAGCTTGTTACGGCGTTTCACCGTAACAAGCTTTTATGCGTTATATTTATTTCTTCCCTCCGTTCAATTTCTCAGAATCGAATCATTCTTTTTAAAAGAGCTCGAAAGCTTTCTTGAGCTTCAGGTTATCGGCTGCATTACCAACAAGAGCCTCAAACTTTCCGGCTTCAGCCTTCCAGGATGAAGATGCCTCATCGTAGAAACTGAGGGCCTCTTTACTGATGGTGATGCTGATATCCTTGCTCTCACCTGGCTGGAGATAAACCTTCTGGAATCCCTTCAGTTCCTTCTGAGGGCGGTCTACTGATGACTTGACATCGTGGATGTAGAGCTGAACTGTCTCGGCTCCGGCACGCTTACCTGTATTCTTTACGTTTACGGTAAAGGTGATTGTGCCGTCCTGCTTCATCTGCACCTTGTCGCTGCGCAGATTAGAGATGGCAAACTGGGTGTAGCTCAAGCCGTGACCGAATGCAAAGGTAGGCTTGATGCGCTCCTTATCGGTCCAGCGGTAACCTACATAGATGCCTTCCTTATATTCCTCATCAATGATGTTGCCCTTCGTGCTGGCTCCACCTTCCTGACGCCAGGTTCCCGGATAGGTATTGAGTGCATGAGCACCTGTTTCCTTCAGCGAGTTGACCCATGTAAACGGCAACTTGCCGCTAGGGTTTGCATCGCCTGTAAGGATGCTTGCAAGGGCTTCGCCGCTCTCCGAACCGATGAACCAGCCCTGTACGATGCCGGCAACCTTAGCCTTCCAAGGCATAGCTACCGCATTGCCCGAGATGTTGACATAAACGAAGTTTCTGTTTGCCTTAGCCAAAGCCTCGATCAGCTTATCCTGATGGTATGGCAACTCATAATGCTTGCGGTCGTGCCCCTCACAGTCCTGGAAATCGCTCTTGTTCAGACCACCAAACATGATGACATAGTCGGCAGTCTTGGCTTTCTCTACGGCTTCGGCTATCAGTTCAGCCTCGCTGCGCTTGTCTTCCAGGTTCTGGCCGGTTGTAACGCCATTGTAGTTGCCCGTTACATCGCCCACATATCCGCGGGCATAATCTACCTCGATGCCGTCCTTGCCCAAGCGTGTCTTCAGACCATCGAGAGGCGAAATCTCGCGCTGTACCTTGAGCGAAGAAGAGCCTCCGCCTACGGTCATCATCTTGATGGCATTCTCGCCTACTACCAGTATGCGCTTAGCCTTCTGGGTGTTGATAGGGAGCACATTGTTCCTGTTCTGGAGCAATACGATGCCTTCCTCGGCAATCTGTCTGGCTGCTGCATAATGGCTCTCGGAACAGAGGAAACCATGAGGGCGGTTCGGATTCATCGTGGTGCGATAGAAGAGGCGCAATACGCGGCGCACCTTATCGTCCAGCTCCTTCTGGGTGAACTTGCCTTCCTGTATGGCCTTCATGTAAGGCATGGAGAGATAATAGTTGTCGTAGGCATTGGTAGCGCCCATCGTAAGACCGTCTGTCCAGGTGCCGAACTCCATATCCAGCCCGTTCTTTACAGACTGCTCCAGGTCGTGAGCACCGCCCCAGTCGCTTACCACGACACCATCATACTTCCAGTCGCTCTTCAGAATCTTGTTCAGGGTCCACTGGTTGTGGCAGTTGTGCTCATTCTTATATAGGTTGTAGGCTCCCATGATACCCCATGTCTTACCCTTCTCAACAGCCGCCTTGAAGGCAGGGAGATAGATTTCGTGGAGAGCACGGTCGCTGACGATTACGTTGACCTGATGGCGGTATTCCTCGTCGTTGTTCAGGCAATAGTGCTTTACGCAGGCTGATACGCCCTTAGACTGCAATCCCTGGATATACGGCACTACCATGATGCTTGCCAGGAACGGATCTTCGCCCATATACTCGAAGTTGCGGCCGTTGAGAGGCGTGCGGTAGATGTTGACGCCAGGACCCAGAATCATGTCCTTGCCGCGATACAGGGCTTCTTCGCCCAATGCTTCGCCATAGATGCGGCTCATCTGCGGATTCCATGATGCGGCAAGACAGGTGAGGGCAGGGAAGGCTACACAGGAGTCGTTGGTCTGACCAGCCTGTTCCCACTCATCCCACAATACGTCAGGACGCACTCCGTGAGGTCCGTCATCCGTCCAGAAGTCAGGAAATCCCAAGCGTGGTACACCGGCTGATGAAAACTTGCTCTGAGCATGGATGATGCGTATCTTCTCTGCCAGCGTCATGCGGGAGATGGCATCATCGATGCGCTGCTCTACCGGCTTGGTCTGGTCGAGATAGACTGGCAATCGTCTGGTAGTCTGCTGTGCCTGAGATGGAGCGATGGCTGCAACCGACAGGACACATGATAAAATGAACTGTTTCATAAGTAATGAATTTATTATGGTTTGTTTATTTCTCGCAGTTGTTTGTTTTGCACACCGCCTCTCACGTTCTTTTTGTGCGTTTAGGCGTATATGCTCATTCATCTGCAAAATTACTAAATAAATAATGAAAAAATGGTGGGTGATAAGTGAAAAGTGGATGGGTGTAAAAATGGGACTTTTGTAAACCGCTGATAGTTAGGAAAATAAATTCGTTGCTGCGCGAATGAAAAGTGGCAGAGTGTGAACACTGAAAAATGCTGATGTAACGTTTCAGGGGTGTTCTAGCCTCATTTTCTCCATTTTACCCCATCCACTTTCGTATAGTTATTAAAAATAGATAAGTATCTGAAAACTAACGATATAAGTTGTTTGAGGCAAGTGTTTTTCCCACTTATCTGTTGAAGGTGCTAGGAATTATCAAAAAATCATATTATATTTGCAAACGAAAACACGGCTTAACGCATTTTAGGAAATGCACAGCCGCACAGTCTTATACATTATTATAATAGAGTGAACTAACAAACAGATATTTTTCTAAACTAATAATCGAATATGAAAACAAAAAGTCTATTGCTGGCGACTGCATTATTGATGTCGACGTCAGCGCTCGCACAGAAAAACACCTTTAAGGGTGTCGTGTTGGATGACCTGGGTGAACCCGTTATCGGAGCCACCGTACAGGTTAAAGGCGTCAAGGGTGCCGGTGCAATTACCGACCTTGATGGTAACTTTGTCATCGATGCAGATGCTAACCAAACCTTGGTTATTACCTACATTGGCTACAAGGATGCAGAGATTCGTCCTTCAGCCAACATGAAGATTACTCTGAAACAAGACGACAAAGCTTTGGACGAAGTGGTTGTTGTAGGTTACGGTGTTCAGAAAAAGAGCGTGGTAACTGCAGCTATCGCTAAAGTGAGCACCGAAGATTTGGCTGGCAAGAGCCCAGTGCGTGTTGATAACGCATTGAAGGGTCTGGCTGCCGGTGTCAACGTAACCTCTTCTTCAGGTCAGCCTGGTGCTTCTCCTAAGGTTCGTATTCGTGGTACAGGTACTATCAGCAATTCAGATCCTCTCTACATCGTAGACGGCATGCCTATCGAGGGTGGTCTCGACTATCTCAACCCTAGTGATATCGAGAGTATCGAGGTGTTGAAGGATGCTGCTTCGGGTGCTATCTATGGTGCCCGTGCTGCCAACGGTGTAATTCTCGTAACCACCAAGAAGGGTAAGATGGGCAAGGCACAGATCAGCTACAATTTCTCTTACGGCTGGCAGAGCGCATGGAAGAAGCGTGATGTAACAAGCGCCACTGACTACGCCATCCTTCAGAACGAGCGTGCAGTGAATGGTGGTCAGGCTCCTATCTATGCTGATCCATACAAACTGACTGACTCTAATGGCAATCCTATCAATGGATTTGGTACTGATTGGCAGGACTTGGTATTAAACGACAATGCCCCTGTACAGAACCATGAGGTAAGCATCAGTGGTGCATCCGATAAGATCAACTACTACCTCTCCATGGGCTACTACAAGCAGGAAGGTATCGTAGGTGGTAACTACGGACAGAGCAACTATGAGCGTCTCTCTATGCGTAGCAACAACATTTATAATGTATTGGATGCCAGCAAGGATCGCAACTTCCTCAACAAGCTCGATGTAACCGTCAACATGGCTTACACCCGTGTAAAGAGTACAGGTATCGATGCTAATAGTAATGGCTCAGTATTGGGTAGTGCCCTCTATCTTGCTCCAACATTGGCTCCTACGGTAACCAATAGCAATGTGGCGAAGAAGTATTATAATACCTACGAGGATCCTAATACATACGATGCAGATGGTAATATTACAGGTACTCGTGATACTTACGAGCTTCTTCGTGATGCCAATGGCAACTATTATACCATCCCAGGTATGGGAGGTACCTATCAGGAGATGAACAACCCTCTTGCCATGATGGCGCGCCCAGCAGCTAAGAACTGGTCACATAAGTTTGTGCCTAAGTTCTCTATCGACCTCCAGCTCTGGGATAACTTGAAGTATCATTTCACTTATAGTGCAGACCTCAGCTTCTGGGGTTCAGATAGCTACACCGCATCCAAGTATTACCTCTCTGGTAACGTCAAGGCTGAGCATACCCAGGCTTACAAGAGTTCTGACAAGGGTATTAACTGGCAGGTGGAGAATACTTTGACATACGATAAGACTATTGGCAAGCATAGTTTTGCTGTTGTCTTAGGTCAGAGTGCAATGAAGAATAAGAGTGATTATCTGAACGGCAGCCGTTGGAATCTTGTGAATGTAAACAAGCCTTCTATCGACTATGCTACTGGTAAATATAGCCAGACCATCGTGAAGGATGCTGAAGGTAACATCATCTCTGTAGGTGCTCCAACCATTGAGCATGCTGTATCAGGTGGCAATAATGTAGTGCATGCTATATCTTCTCTCTTCGGTCGATTGAGCTATAACTATGATGAGAAGTACATGCTTCAGGCTACAATCCGCCGAGATGGTTCAAGCCGTTTCGGACCATCTCATAAATATGGTACCTTCCCATCTGCCTCTATCGGATGGAATATTATGAACGAGAAATTCATGGAAAGTACTCGCGATTGGTTGAGCAACTTGAAGTTCCGTGCCAGCTGGGGTAAGAATGGTAATGATAACATCGGTGACTTCCGTTATACCGTATTGACCGCTATGGGCAACAACGTGCTCTTCGGAAAGAATGCAGTCAAGTTTAATGGTTCTAAGGCGAATGCCACAGCCAATGAAGACTTGAAGTGGGAGGAGAGTGAGCAGACTGATATCGGTTTCGACTTCGGTTTCTTCGGCAGTGCGCTGACATTCTCAGCTGACTATTATGTAAAGAAGACCAACGGTATGTTGATTACTATGCCTATCCCAAGCTACGTAGGTGAGACCAAGCCAATCGGTAACGTGGGTGACATGAAGAACTCAGGTCTTGAGTTTGAGCTCGGCTATAAGTGGCACATCTCTGATGCTCGCTTCAATGCCAAGGCTAATGTTACCTATCTGCACAATGAGTTGACCAACCTCGGTAATGATACAGGTTACATCGACCTCGATGGCTTCCTGGGTATCTCTGGTGGTGGCACTCGTGGATCTAACGGTCAGCCTTTCCCATACTTCTATGGTTATAAGACAGCTGGTGTGTTCCAAAATATGGCAGAGGTTAATGCTTATACCAATGCAGATGGAAATTTGATCATGCCAGATGCCAAGCCAGGTGATGTACGCTTTGTTGATGTCAATGGTGATGGTAAAATCGATCCAGATGACCGCACCAACATCGGTAATGGTACACCTTCATGGACCTTCGGTTTCAACTTCAATGCTGAGTGGAAGGGTTTCGATCTCAACCTCTTCTTGCAGGGTGTAACAGGTAATAAGGTATTTGATGCTACCTATCGTACAGATGTGTTCTCTGGCAACTTCCCTACTTGGATGCTCGGCAGATGGACTGGTGAGGGTACCTCCAATAAGTATCCTATCCTGAAGAATGGCGATGCTACCAATTGGCAGGTTTCTGACCTCTATCTTTGCGATGGCTCTTACTTGAGATTGAAGAACATCTCTTTGGGTTACACCTTGCCAAAGCAGCTTACACAGAAGTTGTCTATCAGTCACTTGCGTTTCTACGTGATGGCAGAGAACCTAATTACCTGGACCAAGTATTGGGGCTTCGACCCTGAAATCTCATCAGGTGGAACTTCTCTCGGTGTAGACTATGGTGTATATCCACAGGCTCGCACCTACACCATCGGCGTAAACCTTTCATTCTAAAATAAGAACCTTTAAAATAAAGACTATTATGAAGACAATAAAATATATAGCTTTAGGAGTGTTGGCAACCAGTATGACACTGGCAAACACATCTTGCAGCGACAGCTTCCTAGAGGTGGAGAACCCATCAGGTGAAAACCTCGAAGAATATTATACCACAGATGCCCATATCAATGAGGCTCTGAATGCGGCTTACGATCCTATCCACTGGCCAGACTGGGGATTGGGACAGTATAATGCTCTCAATATCGATGCCGAGATAATGGGCGATAACTTCTGGGTAGGCGGTTCTAACAAAACCGATCAACAGCACTGGCACATGCTTGCCAACTATGAGTCAAATGCCAGCAATACCCTTAGCTCACTTTGGACAGTGGACTACTCAGGCATCAAGCGTTGTAATGACCTCTTGAAGTATTTGGGCTGGGCAGAGGCTAATCTCACTGCTGCCAACAGGGCATCTTATGAGATGCAGGGTAGAGCCCTCCGTGTATATTTCTACAATAACTTGTGGCACTACTTCGGCAATATTCCTTTCTATCTGGAGAACTTGTCTGCTCCTTACACAGCCCCACAGCTCAAGGCTGATGAAGTATATGACAAATTGATAGTAGAGCTTGAGGCTGTAATTGACTCCAAGGTCCTGCCAATGCGTTGGGACGATGCCAACTGTGGAAGAATGTCGCAGGCCATGTGCTATATGATGTATGCCGAGATGGTGATGTATCAGAATGACAAGACTCGCTATCCTAAGGCTCTCCAGTATATGCAGGAGCTCATCACCGACAAGAGTGACTATGATATAGTAGACGATTACGCCTCTATTTGGAAAGAGAGCGGCGAATGGTGCAAGGAGAGCATCTGGGAAGTAAACTATGAGGATGGTAACAACGAGCGTGGTTGGAATTCACCATTGGCTATTGGTGGTACAATATTGCCTACCTTGATTTCTCCAAACTCTTGGCCTGGTGGCGATGGTTGGAACCAAGGCGGTGACGGTTGGGGATTCCTACCTGTTCGTACCGAAACCTATGCTCTGTTTGCTGACAACGACAAGCGCCGTGATGCTACTGTATGGGACTGTCGTGGCGTGAAATATACCAAACGTTATGAGGATACTGGTCTTTGGCTGGCCAAGTATCGTCCGTTCACAGAGAACAATGCTGACGCAGGTTTCGATAATAACCTTAACTATAATAACAATCTCCGTGTATATCGCTTGGCTGAGGCTTACCTCAATGCTGCAGAGCTTTTGTTGGAGACAGGTGGCGATGCTAATCAGGCTAAGGATTATGTGAATAAGATTCGCAACCGTGCAGGAATCGCAGAGCTTGGAGCCGTAACTCTGGATGATGTTATCAATGAGCGCCGCTTGGAGTTTGTGGGTGAGGGTAAGCGTTACTTCGACTTGGTTCGTACAGGCAAGGCTGCCAGCGTATTGGTGCCAGATGAGTATGGCTATCGTACCAATTCTTGGACAGAATCTAAGAAGTATATCCCAATTGCTCAGGCAGAGCTTGACTCTGATCCTGCTTTGGTTCAGAATAATTATTAAAACTTATTAAGGTAGAGGAACAATAGTTTCCTCTACCCCCTAATAAAATATTAACTTTAAGATTTCAGCAATATGAAAAAGATATTTCGAAATATGGCTTATGCTCTTCTGGGTGGATTGATGCTCAGCGCATGTTCTGCAGAGGAGTTCTCTGGTGCCAACGGTGAGTTGCCTAATGTAGCCGACTTTGCCGACAACTTCAAGATTGATGTAGACCAAGAGACCAACACAGCCAACTTTTCTTTTGGTGGTGCAGAGGGAGTAAGCCCGGTATGGGTGATAGATGGTGCCTATTCTTCTGCTTTCAACCTCTCTAAGTATTATCGCAAGAAGGGTACTTACGATGTGGAGTGCTTTGTGAAGAATCGCAATGGTATTAGCAAGGAGAGCGTCAAGAAGCAATTCACGGTGGAGAAAACCAAGATGAATGGCTTCGCAGGTTTCGTAGAGGATAGTGAGTTTAATCTCTTCAAGAGAATTACCTTCCCTGAAAAACCTTCTGCTGGCTATTATGCTCCAGGATGGACCCAAATTGCTGACCCGGTTTGTTGCTACAGCAAGGGATGCTATACATTGAAGCTCCCTAAGGCAACTACCGAGCGTTGGCAAGCTCAGGTTCCTTTCAAAAACTTAGGTATCTCTACTAGCGCAGATAAGCATTATGACTTCTCTTGCATCATTACATCTGCCAAGGGACATAATGCCGTTAAAGTGAAACTTTGTGATTCTGGCGCAGGTGGTGATGACATCATTCTCTTTGACTCTAAGGATGTAAATACCGGTCTTGAGGCAGGAGAGCCTAAGTGTATTTTCGGCTCAGACCTCGAAGGTAAGGATATTCAAAACCTGAAGGTGGTATTCGACTTTGGTGGAAATCAGGCTGATGATGAAATCATGATAGAAAGTCTGGTGTTAAAAGATCATGCCAACGATGACGGTACTGTGGTTCCGGTAGAATTGAAGGTGCCATTCGACTATAATACAGCTGGAAACCTTTGGAAGGATGTAGATGAGAATCAGTCATTCGTAAACACCAATTGGTTTGGTGATGCAGGATGGGCACCTATCGAGTGTACTCCTGTTGTCAAGCATGAGGGTAACAAGCATTCTATCGTGATACCTGTAGAAACTCCAGCTGAGCAGTGGCACGCACAATGGGCTTTGACAGAAGTTCCTGTCGCTATCAAGATGGGACAGAAAGTTGATTTCTCTTGTAAAGTAAAAACTTCTGCTCCGTTACCTCTTGCAACCTTTAAACTTTGTGATACAGGCAATGATGATAGCTTCTTGTTTGCTGATATGTATACTGATATACAAGGTGAATATGTTGTCCGTTATGATGATGCCGTGATTAAAGGTAAGAATCCTGGAGATATGGCCAAAATAAAACTTGTAATGGACTTTGCCGGTGCTCCTAAGGATGCAGAAATAACTGTCAGCGATATCGTTTTGATTGTGAAATAGGCTTTAGGTTTTATAGGTTTATATAGAATTATACAGGAGCTGCTCCTATAAATAAGTAAGTAGGAGTGGCTCCCTTTCTAAATTTTAAATGACATGAAATTCTTGAAAATATTTTCCTTCCTTCTCTCGCTTATGCTGCTTTCTTGCAGCAGCAGCTCTTCTGACGGCGATGGAGAGGTGACGATATCCTGCTCTCCTACGCGCATAGATGTTCCTGCCAAAGGCGGTACTTATAAAATCATGATTGTGGCTTCTGAAGGAGGCTGGGAAGCGAGAGCATCCTTCCCTGGAGAAGGTCCTACGGCAAATGTATACCCTTGGTTTAAAGTGAGTGCCAGCGGTAATAACAAAGCTATGGGTATGGTAACTGTAGATGTGGAAGAGAATAAATCGTCTGTAGCTCTTGACGGAAGTGTCGAGATTTCATTAGAGGATAAGAAGGTATCGGTGCCAGTGCATCAGGCTGGAAAACAGGTTACTCCTATTGAAGGGGGCGAAATGGTGATTCCGGAAGGTTACGAACTGGTTTGGAATGATGAGTTTAATGAAGGCTCAGAGTTGAATAGTACCGACTGGCGTCATGAGGTGCAGAAGTCGGGCTGGGTGAATAATGAACTTCAGAATTATGTGAATGGCTCTGCTGATGGCAAACGCGTAACAGAAATTGCAGATAACCGGCTTTACATCAACTGTTTCAAGGGCAGCGACGACAAGATATATTCGGGGCGCGTATATGCCCACGAAAGTCAGGGCTGGCTTTACGGTATCTTCGAAGCGCGCATCAAATTGCCTAAGGGTAAGGGCACATGGCCTGCTTTCTGGATGATGCCTTGCAACAATGATTTCGGAGCAAATCCTTGGCCTAAATGTGGCGAGATTGATATTATGGAAGAGGTAGGCGTTAATCCTAACTATACTTCTTCGTCGCTCCATACTGAGAAGTTTAATCACGTGAAGGGAACCCAGATTACCAAGGAGCGTCTGACTGCGGGTGCTGAAGACGGTTTCCACGTTTATCGCCTGGAGTGGACTCCTGATTATATCAAGACCTATGTGGATGGTAAGGAACTGCTCAATTTCAACAATGACGGTAAAAATGATGTTGGTTCGTGGCCTTTCAATAAACCATTCTATGTTATCCTCAACCTGGCTTGGGGCGGAGATTGGGGCGGCATGAAGGATGTTGACGAAAGCGCCCTCCCAGTTCAGATGGAAGTGGATTACGTGAGAGTATTCCAGAAAAAATAAGGCTTGATTTTTTTTACTATATAAATAATAAGGTCTTAGGAGAAGTCGTATCTGCGCTTACTCCTAAGACTTTTTCTTTTACTTTCTTTTGCTCCGAATATCTGTCTTTTTCTTACTAACAATTTGCTCATTTCGAATAAAAGTTATAATTTTGCAGCAAAATTTAAAATAGCAGATAGAATGAAACAGAATAATAGCAATTTATTATATCATCTTGTGGCCTTCATCACCGTAGCCATCTGGGGAACCACCTTTGTTTCTACCAAGGTGCTGATGCTGAACGGACTTTCGCCAGCACAGATCTTTACGCTCCGTTTCAGTATTGCATACATCCTGATGCTGATGGTGAATCATGAGCGGATGTTTGCTGACAGCTGGAAAGATGAGTTTAAGCTGGCTATGCTGGGTATAACCGGCGGTTCGCTCTATTTCCTGAGCGAGAACGAGGCGATGAATTATACCACAACGACCAATACATCGCTCATCGTATGTTCCTGTCCGCTTTTTGCTACCTTGCTGGTTCGTCTGGTTTATCGCCATTCTTCGCGTATCAACATGATACAGCTGTTGGGCTCTCTGCTTGCTTTTGTAGGTATGATTATCGTGGTGCTGAATGGCAGATTCGTGCTGCATCTGTCGCCTGTAGGTGATGCCTTGGCTTTTACGGCATGTATGAGCTGGGCTGTCTATTCGCTCCTGATGAAATCGGTATCGGGCGATTATGGCGCAGCTTTTATTACCCGCAAGGTCTTCTTCTATGGTGTGCTTACCATCTTGCCTTATTATCTTATCATCCCTGGGTGGCCGTCATGGGATGTGTTTATGAAGCCTCAGGTGGTGGGTAATCTCTTGTTCCTGGGCTGTTTGGCATCCATGATATGTTTCCTTACCTGGAACTGGTGTATCTCTAAGTTGGGTGCCGTGAAGGCTACCAACTGGGTTTATTTCAACCCTATCACCACTATGATTTTCGCCTCTCTGGTATTAGACGAAAAGATAACTCCTTACTTCCTGGCAGGTGCCTGCTGCATTCTGGCAGGTATGTATATTGCGGATAGAATGACGAAGGCAGAATAAAAAATGACGAAGCATAGCTGTAGTTAGAACTTGCCAATGCTAAGAGCATTGATGCTCTTTACCATTTTGCTTTTCATTTTTTCCATATTGATTTGTCTTTTAGTGTAATACGAATGAATAGTTGTTATTACTTATATAATATTTGTTTAGTTTTTCATTAGGCGTTCCGCCGGATTTACCGTCCGGCGGAGCGTTATGGAAATTTCTTATTCCTCGATGACAGAAATCTGCATAGAAACATCCTCTTTTGGCCGATCGCCACGCAATGTTTCGCAGTTCTGAATCTTTTCTACGATGTCAAGTCCTTCCTCTACTTCACCGAAAACGGTGTATTGGTTATCGAGGAAAGGAGTTCCGCCTATTTCTGTATAAGCCTTCTGCTGCTCTTCGGTAAACTTAGGGTAGCCCTGCTCCTTGCAGCGCTTCTTGGTTTCATCCACCAGTTCATCCTGGAGTTTCATCAGGCCTTCACGGTCGCGGTTGCGGCGGAAGTTCATGATTTCTTCATGATGTTCTTTGGCAA
>DAWDAD010000040.1:12160-25262 GCA_052356385.1 Prevotella sp. | reverse complement strand
ACATGGCAACACTGGGTGTCACCACCATGTCGGCAGAATCAAAGGTAAATCCTGGTGGTTACCATACTTATCCTCAGGCACTGGAGCAGTTCACCGTGAGCGATGAGCGTACCGCCAAGGTAATCAATGCGAGATTGAAGGAATTGGGCAGAGAGCCAGTATGGAAGGATTGGGATGCCTCATTCGATTTCTTCGGAAATATCGCAAACGGATAATTTTACAGAGCAGCACGCCCTGAAAGGGCAGAAGCTCCTAGCCCAGGGCATCGCCCTGGGTTTAGAATGTGATATAACAAAGTCGCCCTGTAAGGGCAAAAGCTTTAAATATAAGACGCTTTTGCCCTTACAGGGCGACTTTCTTGCTTATGCGTAACCCAGGGTGTTACCCTGGGCTAGGAGCTTCTGCCCTTTCAGGGCGTATGGATGTAATCCAAAGGCTTATTCCTTCAGCCATCCACCAATCAAGTCGATGATTTCCTGTCTGGTAGGCTCAGGGAACGACAGGATGCGGGTAAGATGTGAACCGCCATGACACATATAGACATGCAGATTCTTCTTGTTCTTGGTGAAAGGCAATCCATAGATGCCCGATGCGCCCCATGGGTCGATATCACCATAAATATACACCATCTTCGGATCGTTCTTGGTCAGGAAATCCACGGTATAATTGTAAAGCTTTGGCGAGAACTCCACGTTCTCGGCACCCTTCGGCACCATCAGCTTCTTCAGATAACCCTTCGGCGACTTGATGCTCAGGTATCTCTTGAATGGCTTGGTGTAATATCCGTAATATCCCAACTCCCTGGCAGCCTGCACATCAAACGGAGAGGTGGCGTTGTAGTTGGTGAAATACTCCGGCTCACACATGTTGATCCAGTATTTGAACACCTGGTCGTCGGTGGCATCATTCGTAGGAATCTTCCTGATGTCCTCCCCCCACTGCCAGAAGGCGAAGGCATACTCAAACACCGAATAATCAAAAATCTCGGCGATAGGAGCATTGAAGCGATACTGCTTCTCGCTACAGTACTTCTCGAACATCGGCAGCAGCGCAGCCTTGCGCTTGAAGAGCAGCAGCTGGAAGTTGAGCACCTTCTGTCGGTTCTCCTTGGTAGAAACCTCATGCTGCAGGAACTTCTCGTGTCTGCCATCCTCCACGCCCTTGTTCAGCGGTGCAACGTATGGCACGGAGATGTCCACATCATCCGGGAAGTAGGCGCGGTAGAACATCGTAGTCTGTCCGCCCTTGCTGATACCCGTGGCAATCCACTTGCCCTTGTACATCGCATGCAGAGTCTGGTTTACGTGGTGCAGATCGTAGAGCGAGTTCTCCACGGTGAGGTAATCCCAGTTGCAAGGACTAGGCATCGACTTGTCGAAATAGCGGTACTCCACGGTGATGATGTTGGTATCGAAGAGCTTGGAAAGTTCCTCGATGTATCCCTCGCGCAATGCATACTTGGCGTTGTAGCCTTCAGTTACGAGCACGGTAGGACGGTCGAATCCTCTGTGACAGAGTATCACTCGCTGCTCAAAACTACCCTTGGAAGTATCCTTGGCATCCAGTTGCTGTTTGATGAAGAACACATACTTTTCCGGGAAATGCGTACTCTTCAGCGTTTCCACATCACTCACACCAGGCAGCGCCGCCAACAGCTTGCCCGCCTCTCCCAGTTCTGCCGCCAGCATCTGCAAAGGCAGGATGAAGAGCAGCAGCATCAATTTCAAGAATCTCAATTTCATTTTCGTCTCTCTTTTATATTTTCTCTTTTTAAACTTTCGTCGGTAATCTCCACATGCTTTAAATGCTATGCAAAGGTAAGGAAATATTCTTGTCCGGCAAAAAGATTCGCCACCTTTTTTATATTATCCCCATTTTTTCTTGCGAAATCAAAATATTCGTCGTATCTTTGCAGAAAGAATTTGCAGAAAGGTGGATGGCGCATAAAAGGCCATCCTGAAAACATAGGAGATCAGATTATGACAGATACAGAAATGAACGATAGAAGATTGCCGGTAGGTATCCAGTCTTTTGAGGTTATCAGAAAGGGTGGTTATCTTTATGTTGACAAGACTGATATGATATGGAGACTTGCCAACAGGGGGAAAAAGTATAATTACCTGAGCCGCCCACGCCGCTTCGGTAAGTCGATTCTCGTGGATACACTCCAGGCTTACTTCGAGGGGAAAAAGGAACTCTTCGAAGGATTGAAGGTGATGGAGCTGGAGAAAGAATGGACCTGCTATCCTGTCATTCGACTCGATATGAGTTGCGGAGGAGCTACACCCGAAGAACTCAACTCCTATCTCGATGATGCTTTCTATAAACTTGAACAGAAGTATGAAGTTGCGGTGCGCCCGGAGGCTTCCCTTGCCGTACGTTTCAAGAACATCATCGAAACGATGTTTCAGAAGACAGGAAAACAGGCGGTTATCCTCATCGATGAGTATGATTCTCCATTGCAGCATTCCTGGAAGACTCCTCAGCATGATGCCTGCACAGCCATCTACAAGTCCGTGTTTGCCGTCTTGAAAAAAGAGGACGAACACGAGCGTTTCGTCTTCATCACGGGCATCACCAAGTTCACTCAGATTTCTCTCTTCTCTGTTCTCAATAATCTGAGCAACATCAGTTTTGATGCACCATACGCCACCATCTGCGGTATCTCGAAACAGGAAGTAGCCGACAACTTCATGCCTGAAATTGAGGCAATGGGAGAAGAAAATGGATGGACTCCTGAGGAGACGCTGAAGCAGCTCACGGCCTATTACGACGGATATCATTTCTGCCACAGAAATATGATAGATATCTTCAATCCGTTCAGCCTCATCAATGCCCTGGATGATAGGGAATTGAGAAATTACTGGGCTTCATCAGGCGCCACTTCTCTATTGCCAAAGTTCGTGGAAAATATGGAGATGAAGATGGAATATTTTGACCATTGCTTCGTTGAGGGCGATACCCTGGAGACATCGGATGTGGTGAATGGCGGAGCCGAACTCTTCCTCTATCAGTCGGGTTATCTCACCATCAAGGGTTACGACGATGGCGTTTACATCCTGGGCTTCCCTAACTTTGAAGTTCGCAAGGCATTATACCGCGTAGTGGTTCCAGCCTTGACCATGAAGTCGAATTCGGAAGTGGTTTCTGCACAGAGCTTCCTCAGAAAAATGATGCAGGACGGCAATACCGCAGAAGCCAAGAAGGCATTGAAGGCTCTAATCGCCGATGTGCCATACAGCAACAAGAAAATGGCAAGCATGGATATGGAGGAACGTTACCGACTGATAATGAGCACAATATTCAGAGCCTTGGGATTTAGGGTGGAAGTAGAAAGGATGCTGGCCACTGGCAGGATTGATATGATTGTGGAGGTTCCATCCTTCATCTACGTCCTGGAGCTGAAGCTATCGAACAATGGCGGCATTTCTGCTGCCGAGAGCCAGATAAAGGAAAAGAGCTACACCGAACCATTCAAGGCCGATAAACGCAAAGTTATCGCCCTGGCCGTGGAACTCGATGAAACAGGCAAGGGATTGATAGATTGGAAAGAAGTGGAAGAGTCTTTGTAAAATACAAAGCCAGCCATCTTTCGTTCCGACGGATTTGCAATCCATCGTCTAAAAATGCCCCAACCTCTTTAAGACCTGCGGATTTGCAATCCGCAGCAAGCAAGATTGCAAATCCTTTTTTGTCATCCAGGTGAGGCGGATTGCAAATCCACAATGCCCTAAATGGTCGAACATTTTTTATGCCGGATTGTAAATCCGGCAGGACGCCTGACGGTGGTCCAGAAAGGTGGCCCAGAAAACAAGAAGGTGGACCATAGAAAAGCAGTTGTTGCCTCTTACCGCAACAACTGCTTTTTCTTTTACAATATCACCAGCTATTCTACTACAATACTTACTGTATTATAACAAAAGCATCCTCCTCCTTTCTACACCTCCTTAATCTCCAGCGTTACTTCGTTGCCTCGCCACACCGCCTTCTTGATGCGCTCGTAGAGGGTGGTGAAAAGCGACTGGCTCTTCAATACATAGCCGGGAGCATGAACCTCACCCACCAGGATGCTGCCACGGCTCATCGTAAACGGACCGTTGCCCGGCTGAATCATCGCAACCGACTTGGCGGAAGCATCATCCACCGGAACCAGATACGGCATCTTGCGGTTGAGACGCTTGCACTTGCCAATGCGCACACGATACTTACCTGCCGGAAGACAATCTGCCTCACGCTCCACGGTGCCACAAACCTTCACCAGCTCAATCCCTTCGCCAGCAACTTCTTTCACAACTTTGAGTGTGCCCATGATGGTGCCACGCTCACGCAATAGACGATTCACATAAATTTCCATATCTACCTAAATTAAATTAAAAAGCAAATTAAAAAACATAATACAAAAAGCATAATTATCAGATACTTACGCTGCCCTGTACCTTGGTTTTCGCCTCCTCCAGCGTCATCCCTTCACTACGACGGAGCTTGAGATAATACTCACTCAAATCCTTGCACCCTTCGGGCAACTGATGGTAAACCAAACTGGGCAATGCTTTCTTCAGCTCAAAGTAAAGGCTCAATCCTGCTTCGTCCTGATCTGGGAAGATGTGAAGATTTCTTCCGGCAAGAAGCCCTTGAAAGCGGCGGTCGAAAAGCGTAGCACTGGGGATGGCTATGGCATGAATGCCAAGGGTCAATGCCGTCCAGCAATCAGAGGGTCCCTCGGTGATGAGCAGCGGTTCATCAGGAGGATAATCCTTTAACCGGTCGAGCCCATATATCATGCGATGACTTCCTGGTGCAAACTTGAATCGGGGAATCTCCTTTTTTTTTCCCAGATAGCGGCTCTGCACGGAAACCAGTCTTCCCTCCTGGTCGAAATAGGGAAAGATGAGCGATGGTCCGTCAAACACTCCACGCCCCACTCTCGCCATGCATACGCTTTGCTCCGTGCTCACTATCTGGCAGACCTTCAAAGCCTCCGGGCTGAGCAACCGCTCCTCGAAGAGGAATCTCTGCCCCGATTCCGAAAGATGCATCTGCCGGAACATCTGCTGGTAAAACTCCACATCTACTGCTGATGGGGCAACATAAGCCGATGATGGGCATTCTCTATTCCTTTCTCCACTACTGAAAGATTCTGCCAGATGCCCATACGAAACATGGGTTTCTGCAAAATGCGCTCTCAGGGAAGCCAGTCTTCGGTCTGATGCCGTAAGTACTTTCTTATCAGCACATTTATCTGCATATCGGGCTGAATTCCCATACTTCTCATCGGCGATATACACATCAAAATGATCTGCCAGCCAGCGACATGCCTCGCTGAATCCCAGGTTCAGTCGCTCTCTCACCAGTCCGATGGTATCGGCAGAGAATCCGCAGCTATAGCAGTGGCAGGTGTTCTTCTTTACATTGAAGGCGAGACTCGGATGATGATCATCGTGGTGGATGCAGAGGGCTCGCTTGTTGCGGAGCCCCATGCCCAGAAGATCAGCCACCTGCAAGATGTCGAGCTCGCGAAGCTTCTGAATGTCATATTTTTGAATCATTGTTTATAATTTAATGATTAGACAATTAAATACCAATAAATACTAACAAATGAATATATTCCCAATACTATTTTCACTTCTTACCAGTTTTTCTGAAGATATTCTTATCTTCACCTTTCTGATATTTCTCCACCCACCCCCATCTGCGCCAATTACAGATAATGTTGCGGACAGGAGTTCTCAGTCCCTTCTGCTTCAGAAATTCTTCTAAAAACTTACGTGAAAACTCCATCGGCAATTCGCTGAAATAATCTATAGTATGATAGGGTTCCCCATCTCCTTCTGCAGAAATGTCCTCAAAAGACTTTCCCCATCTTTGCAGCATATTATTAAGAATTCTATCTGCACAGGACAGATAGGTCTGCTTAACCAGACGATGGATTTCCTTTTCATCCTTCTTCCCTTCAACCTGGTAAAGCATCTGCATAAGAGCCGCAATCCGAAATGCGGAAACAGAACTTCGCTTATAGAACACATCCATAGATTTAGACATAGTGCGCACCACTTCCTTTCGGCACTCGTCACACCATTTCACGATAGTCTTGTCGAGCCAACTCATATCCAGTTCAATCTCTTTATGCATAGTTCCATCACTATTGTAACACAAGGCCATCAACTTCTCCAACGTCGTTTCCAAGCTGGCTTTCTGACTATCATTGAGGGCAGAAAACTGTGGCGGATTACTACCCAAATGACTATCCAAGGCACAGAATACAGTGCGGGTAACCGAGCCACCCTCTATAGCTGCCTTATTCATATAGCGTGACACAGCACTTCGGGTACCACAAAACACGAAAGAAAGCAAAGCATCTACCACCGCACTATAACTGGATTCGCTTACGTAATCCTGTCCATAGACACTACCTAAATCATAAGCAGTCTTGATAATCTGCGAAAGGTCAGAAAACTGCCGTTTTGCCGATTGCACTATGGCTGAGATTTCATCGGCAAACTCAAAGTGCGTCTTTGGTACCCCGAAGAGCTTTACGGAAGCATCACATCGTTTGATAAACATCGTAACGGACACCGTCTCCGGAAAAATGGTGACATCCGTCTTTGGTTCAGGCGGCAGTTTGCCATCCTTTTTACCCTGTCTGCGCTTCATCGCTGCATACTCCTGTTCCTTGGCTCTCATCTCTCGGTCTCGTTCTATGAAAGGACGCATCAAGGTTCGCATGATGTATCTGGCAAATGACTTTCCGCTCGACTGCTCACCCTCTACAATGACCTGCAAGACAATGGCAGAGCGTTCACCATCATTGTCATATACATATTGCAGGCGTACCCGGGTGAGATACACGCTGAGCATACTCGCAGCCACCACAAGCACCGGAAATTTGAGTTCGGCAGGAGCTGTCTGCATCCACTCTCTGATGCCTGAAGGATAATCCTTGTCTGCAATGAGCAAGTGAATAGGCATCGTAACCACATTGTTGATTCCGCCCTTGGTTGCCTGGGGCTTTGCCGCTGGATTTATCTGAGATGCCTCCTGCGGAATTTGAGATTTTTTCTCTGTCATAACTCGTTAATACGTTGTTATTTCTGCCGCAAAAGTAATAAAGAATTCGGAAACAAACAGCTTGTGACTTTTGTGAATATCACATCTTTCACAAGATCATGCTAGCCCAAAACTGACTAATGGCTAGTATATAAAGGGAAATGAAAAAGGATAAAAAAAATCTTGTGAAAAACACGGATAACCGAATTTTTCACAAGATTCATATTTTCGCCTACATAAATTGCCGCAATCATGGAAAGCTGTTTCCTGCAATCATGGAAATGAATACAGAAATCCTCATCTAATGATCCGGCTGGGGATGCTCTTGCTGATATCTTCTCATAAAACTCTTGACCAGACACTCTTCATCGGTCCCAACCTCAGACTTGAGCATATTACCGAGGTGAGTAACCATCGTCCTTTCTGCCTTCACTTTACATTCTATATGGCAATCATCCACCAGAAACCTATAATAAGGAGCTCCAGAATCAGAGAGTACCATCCTCAAATCCTCCTTCCAATACTTTCTGAAGGCTACCAACATACGTACCACTTTGTTGTTTTTACTGGAATCCAACTTTTCTTCATTCAGTTTCATTTCTTCCAGAAAAGCTAAAAACGCTTCCTTCCAATAAGCAGTAACCGCCAGGTCAGGCTTCTTGTTATCCCCCCTGCTGGCAAAAAGTACGATTTTGGCATTCGCTTTTTCTCTGCCATTTGCCGACACATTGGTTTTAAGCCGTCCAAGATCATCAGTAAATGAAGCCATAGAGCCACCCGTCATATAACTTATCACCCAGTTTTTCAACTTATCCTTGTGGTACTGATAATATTCATGATTGGTAATTCTGAGGTCCAGTTCTTCCCACTGAGGATAACAATCATCCAGCAGAAAAGCAATCTTCAGTGTACACCGATAATAGAGTCTCGATCCCGGAACATCATCATCAATCAATTTCCTAAGACATAAGTTGATCAGGCAAAGAGTGGTAACAGTCATCTCGTCGAGTACATAGTCATCATTTCCATGACATCCCCCCGCCTGATTCATAATACGTTCACGAATATCCGTCCATGCCTCCTGAATTCTGAATTCCAGATCCACCTCCTTCAAATGAGCAGAAATCATATCAAGCCATCCTACGATGATTTCAAAAAAATCCAATGGCATCAATCGCAGAGTGCTTCTTGTACCCGCATATTTATTGCAAATCTGCCCCACGAGACCATAGAGTTCATTGTCGCCATATACCTCGCGGAGCTTCATTCGCCTCTCTACGTCATCATTCTTCTGCATGGTCAATCTCTTCAATATCTTTCATATCCTGGTATATTTTTTCAAACCACTCCTGCAGCTTTCCCATACGCACATCCTGGGGAGGCAACGGCATTTCCGCTCCCTCCTCCATTTCACCCACTATATAACCAGGCAGCGTATAACATGCGGCTTCGACCTGCGAAGAAGACAGAACTTTGCCATTTTTCAACTTGACACAGATTTCGAAGGAATTCTGCAAAGCCACATTCACGAATCTGCCAAATAATCGTTCTGCCACATCTATATCCGCACAATGGCCGTCCTTATATCCGAAATTCACCCCACTCTCACTCGCACTGATAGCCTTTCGGGTCTTGGCAATGTAACGCATGGCAATCCATGCTTCATCATTCTGCTCAAACACAGGTGCCATATCAGGATTCTTCACCCTAAGATACATATCCTTGATATCTCCACCATCTTGGCTGCATGCCATTCTCAATCTGCTCCAAAAATGCTTTGCCAGATGCATAGGCTCGATGGAGATGGTATATTGAAAATCCGGATCGTCCTTAGCCTTATCTATAAAAACCTGATTGAAATAGCTGGCTAATCCCTTACGCGTAACTTCGGGCGCGGCAAATCTGTCATTCTTCTGTATGGCAATGAAGATAGCATCATCGTGACTGCAATCAAACAAGATATTAATGAACGGATAGTCGTTGTCGGTCTTCTTTACGTGGGTAACTTCCTCATTAAGTGGAATCAGAGATTCACGCTCTACCTTGGTATAGGCAAGCCATTTCTGCGAATCCTTCACTGCTGTTTCATCAGGCTGCACAGGTTTGTGACTTCCTGTCTCATAATGAATATCGCTGTTGATAGCATCAAAAACACAACTCACCAACTTCTTAAGTTTAGCCTTAGAAAGCTTGCCGGGTATCAGCCCCTCCATATAAGGAGCAAAAGTCAACTTATATATGCTATAAGTCATAACAGGTAAATCTGTTACCATACTGGTTATATATTTTTAAGTTTAACTATAAAACAGGAAAATACAGTCTTCCTCAAGGGCGAAAAAGTATTTCCTTTTTTTCTTTACAAAAGTACTAATTTATTTTTAAATCACCAAGGAAATTGTATGATATTTGCTAAAAAAGAAATAATAAACATTTTCCATTACGTAATAATACCCAAATGTGAATGTGAATGTGAATTTGGAATGCAAAACACTGCAAAGGTTACTAATAAAAAAGAAATATGGAGTAAGATGGACATACTAGGCCTCGCGCGTACATTATTATATTAGGATTTTATACTTTATGCTTTCTCTATAGCAATATCCAATTACTGTTTGAAATACATTTCAAATTCACATTCACATTCACACTTTCAACAGAATCTTAAGACTAAGGTTTCAATCATCTCCCCTCCTCGCCCCTTTTCCTGCGTCGCCACGTAGCAATTCCTGCGTCGCCACGTAATATTTCCTGCGTCGCGACGCAGGAAACGGCAGCTCTATCGAAGGGGATTTCATGCCTCACATCACAACTGCCGGGACAAGCCGATTCAAATGCCGGGACAACTATTGCATTTCGCCCAAAAATGTTGTATCTTTGCATCGTCAATGAAACTCATTGATGGGGCTCTCTGCCGGGCAGGATAACGCGGAACTGCATGGAGGGGGGATGCCCGATACAGAAACTGGATTATTCACTAAAAAGAAAGGAATGAAGAAAATGAAAAAGGAAACTTGGAAGACGATTCTGCAAGTCATCGTGACGGTGCTCACTGCACTCTGTACTTCACTCGGAGTTACGAGCTGCATGTAGTACATGTAGAAACTAAATTATTCACTAAAAAACTATTTGAATTATGGGTATCAAAGTAAAAGCTATTGAGCGCAACGTCGCTTTTGAGAAGGGTAAGCAGAAGTGGGCATACGTTATGCAGGCAGACCTCTACGGTCAGCTTACCCAGAGTAAGGTTATCGAGGAAGCTGCCGTGCGCAGCGGACTCGCCAAGCAGGTGATCAACGCCGCCTGGGGTGCCATCGGAGCTGTCATCACCGCATGGGCCACCGAGGGTCACTCCGTGGCTGTACCGGGACTCGGCTCCCTCCGATTCGGTCTGAATTCTACCGCCGTAGAGGATGTCAACAAGGTGAGCAGCTCGCTCATCAACCGCCGCTACATCATCTTCGTGCCTAATGCCGACATCAAGGAGGAGCTCGCCAAGACCAGCGTCAACATCACCTGCTACGACCGCAACGGCAAGATCGTGAAGCAGGTTACCTCTGCCGACAAGAACGACACCGGGGAGGGTGACAACAAGGATAACACCAACCAGGGAGGAGGTACTTCGCAGGGCGGTGGAACTTCGCAGGGCGGAGGTACCAGCCAGGGTGGTGATTCCAACCAGGGAGGCAACACCAGCCAGGGTGGCGGTTCTACCGATGGCGATGGTAACGGCGACAACGTAGATTTCTAAAAACAACGTAGATTTCTAAAAACAACGGAGTTTTCTAAAAACAACGGAGATCTCTAAAATCATCAAGGTGTGCCAGATTACAAGGAAGTGAATCTGGCGCACCTTCTTTTTTTTTATCTTTTTCTCCCTTAAAATGGTCTTTTTGGAAAAACCTCATTATTTATTCAAGTTTTTTTCGTACCTTTGCATGCGAAATCAATAGACTAGAATATCAAACAGCTTGGAATATCAAACTGGCTGGAATATCAGATAGACTAGAATATGAATATGTATTTAAAATAAGGTATAAGATATGAAATCTCACATTAAAATTTATCTACTTGTCTGTATCGCTGCCCTGCTCCTTACGGGCTGCGATACCGTATTCGATGTTCACCCTTACGATGTTCGCGTAAAGGGCGAAACCAATCTGAATACCAAGAACATACAGAAGATAGAGCAGACGGTGAAGAGCAAGGATACCATCCGGTTTGCCGTGATCAGCGACAGCCATCAGTGGTACGACGACCTGCAGAAGGCGGTTAATGACATCAACAGCCGCCAAGACAGCATCGACTTCGTAATCCACTGCGGCGACATCTCCGACTTCGGCGCTACCCGCGAAATGAAGTGGACACGAGAAAAAATGCAGAAACTCAAGATGCCTTCGGTGGTACTGCTGGGCAACCACGACTGTCTGGGCACGGGCAACCAGACCTACGAGGCCATCTACGGCAATCCCGACTTCAGCTTCATCGCCGGAAAGGTAAAGTTCGTCTGCCTCAACACCAATGCCATCGAGTATGACTACTCCCGTCCGGTGCCTAACTTCGACTTTATGGAGGCGGAACGCTCTGCCGATTCGCTCGACTTCGACCGCACCGTGGTGTGCATGCATGCACCTCCCTACTCCGAGCAGTTTAACAACAACGTAGCGAAGGTATTCAATTATTACATCCACGAGTTCCCTCGCCTGCTGTTCTGCCTGGACGGTCACGGTCATCATACCAAGACGGAAGACCTTTACAACAACGGCACCCTGTTCTATATGGCAAGCAGCGTACACTTCCGTCAATATTACATTTTCACCATCACACCAAAGGATTATCATGTTGAAGTCATCGATTTTTAAGTTCAGTATATGGGCGCTCCTCCTGCTATCGGCAAGCACAACGGCAAGCGCCGGCGAGGAGGGGTTTGGAAAGGAGAGTTTAGGAAAGGAGAGTTCAGAGGAAGATTCACTCACCCGATACGACAGGCGCATCCTCCGCTATCGCAAGCACTGGGATGTGCTGATGCCTACGCAGAGCGTGATACAGACCTGCGGCAACATGGGTATCATCTCGCTGGGTATCGGATGGGACTACGGCAAGCGAAGCCAGTGGGAGACGCATCTGCTCTTCGGCATCGTTCCGAAATATGATTCGGATGAAGTAAAAATGACAATCACGCTGAAGGAGAACTTCATTCCCTGGCGAAAGGACTGGGGAAAGGGATGGCAGTTTGAACCCCTGGAGTGCACGCTGTACCTGAACACGGTGTTGGGTCACGATTTCTGGACAAAGCAGCCTACCAAGTACGAGAGCGGATATTATCCCTTCTCTACCCGAATCCGCCCGAATCTGGGATTTGGCGAACGGTTTACGTATCAGATTCCGAACAACAGGCGCAAGCGCGTGAAGAGCCTCACGCTCTTCTATGAGTTGAGTACGAATGATATCTATTTCATGCGGTTCTACCGCAACGGCAATGCCGGTTTCTGGGATGTCTTCGGACTGTCGTTTGGCGCAAAAATGCAGATACTCTAAGTTTATTTTTAAAGAAAAAAAAAGATGGAAACAGAAGAGATTGTCCATAAGCTGGAGGCGAAGGGCATCAAGCCCACCTCCAACCGCATACTGGTAATGAAGACTCTGGTGAATGAGCAGAATCCGCTGAGTCTGAAGGATTTGGAGCAGAAGATGGTGTCGATGGACAAGTCGAGCATCTTCCGCACGCTGACGCTCTTTCTGGAGCATGATGCCGTTCATGCCTTCGAGGATGGAAGGGGGATATTGAACTACGAAGTGTGTGAGGAGGAAGGAGAGTGTGATCATCATGATGGTCATATTCATTTCTACTGCGAATCATGCCACCGTTCGTTCTGCATGGAGGATATCCATATTCCGAGCTTCGAATTGCCGGAAGGATTCTATCCCCACTCCGTCTCCTTCGTCATCAAGGGAGAATGCCCTGAGTGCAGGAAGAGGCTTCGCTGAAAGCAATGCCTATTCCAAAGGAAGAGGCTTCGCTGAAAGCAATGCCTATTCCAAAGGAAGAGGCTTCGCTGAA
>DAWDAD010000040.1:0-12060 GCA_052356385.1 Prevotella sp. | reverse complement strand
ACAGCAGACGAAAAAGATGAAACAAAAAAAGCTCCGAAGAAAGATGAACTTCTTCGGAGCTTTTTTGTACACCCTTAGGGATTCGAACCCTAGACCCACTGATTAAGAGTCAGTTGCTCTACCAACTGAGCTAAGGGTGCAGCAAGCTTAGCATTTGAGTTATTTCTCAAAAGCGGTTGCAAAGGTACTGCTATTTTCTGACACCACCAAATTTTTCGGCAACTTTTTTCTTTTTCATGCGCATTTTTCTGATTTTCCATACATTTTCAAGAGAAAAAGTGTATCTTTGCAGCCACTTATACATTATTATATATGTAGAGCATCAAAGAACATAAGAGAATATAAGAGAAATCTTATCAATTAAGAAATCAAAAACAGAAGAGAATATGAACGGAATATACACTATCCTGCTCCTCGTGCTGAGCAACATCTTCATGACGCTCGCATGGTATGGACATCTCAAACTCCAGCAGACGGGCACCAGCAGCAACTGGCCACTCATCGGAGTCATCGCCTTCAGTTGGGCGATTGCCTTCTTCGAATACTGCTGCCAGGTACCAGCCAACCGCATCGGATTCATCGACAACGGCGGTCCATTCAATCTGGTACAGCTCAAAGTGATACAAGAATGCGTGTCGCTCATCGTCTTCGCCATCATCGCCAACATCCTCTTCCAGGGGCAGGGCCTGCATTGGAATCACTTTGCCGCATTCGTCTGCCTCATCGCTGCCGTGTATTTCGTCTTCATGAAATAACTGAGTCCACTTTAATAAGAACAATTATAACAACACAAAATAAAAGAATAACCGACAATGGAAAAGAAATTACGTGTTGCTTCCCTCTGCGTGCAGGGAGGCTATGAGCCGAAGAACGGAGAACCGATAGAAGTTCCTATCTATCAGAGTACTACATTCAAATACGACAACTCTGAGGAGATGGCGATGCTCTTCGACCTGAAGAAGGAGGGCTACTTCTATACCCGACTCCAGAACCCTACCAATGATGCTGTGGCAAAGAAAATCGCTCAGCTCGAAGGTGGTGTGGGCGCCGTGTTGACCTCAAGCGGTCAGGCAGCCAACTTCTATGCCGTATTCAACATCTGCGAGGCTGGCGACCACATCGTTACCTCTAACGAAATCTACGGCGGCACCTTCAATCTCTTCGGCGTTACCCTGAAGAAGCTCGGCATCGAGTGTACCTTCGTAAACCCTAACGCCAGCGAGGAGGAAATCCAGAAGGCATTCCGCCCTAACACCAAGGTGGTGTTCGGCGAAACCATCAGCAACCCTGGCTGTGCCGTGCTCGACATCGAGAAGTTCGCCCGCATCGCTCACAAGAACGGCGTGCCTCTCATCGTAGATAACACCTTCGCCACACCTATCAACTGTCGCCCATTCGAGTGGGGTGCCGACATCGTTACCCACTCTACCACCAAGTATATGGACGGTACTGCATCGCAGGTAGGAGGCGTAGTAGTGGATAGCGGCAACTTCGATTGGATGGCGAATGCCGAAAAATTCCCTGGCCTCTGCACACCGGATGAGAGCTACCACGGCTTGACTTACGTGAAGGCTTTCGGCAAGATGGGATACACCACCAAGCTCGTGGCACAGTTGATGCGCGACCTGGGTTCCATCCCTGCGCCGATGAACTCATTCATCCTGAACCTGGGCCTGCAGAGCCTGCACCTGCGTATGCGCCAGCATTGCGAGAATGCACAGAAGGTGGCTGAGTTCCTGCAGAATGATGAGCGTGTGGCTTGGGTTCACTACAGCGGACTGAAGGGCGACGAGTATTACGACCTTGCCCAGAAGTACATGCCAAACGGCACCTGCGGTGTCATCGCCTTCGGATTGAAGGGCGACCGTGAGACTGCCATCAAGTTCATGGATTCACTGGATATGATCAACATCGTGACTCATGTGGCAGATGCCCGCACCTGCGTGCTCCACCCTGCCAGCCATACCCACCGCCAACTTTCAGACGAGCAGTTGAAGGAGGCAGGCGTTGCCCCAGATTTGATCCGATTGTCAGTAGGTATCGAGGATGTAGAGGATATCCTGGATGATATCAAGCAGGCATTGGATAAGATCTAAAAAAATCTAGAAAGAATAAAAAAAAATCGCCCTGTAAGCGCAAAAGCTTTCAATTTCAAAGCTTTTGCCCTTACAGGGCGTCTTTGTAAATGACCATAAGCCCCAGGGTGTTACCCTGGGCTAGGAGCTTCTGCCCTTTCAGGGCGTGCCGGGAATACGACGAATATTGGTTTAGGGCGTGTTTACACCAATTTAAAAATCTCACTAGGCGTCTTCCGCTTCAGCACTTCCAGCTCGAAGTCCTTTCCGGCAACGATGCCCTTGCTCCTGAGAATCTGCTCCACAGTCTTTCTCGCCAGTTCGGGATGATTATTCTCCTCACTGAGATGGCAGAGCCATACGTGGCGGAGACTCGGAGTGGCGAAGTCGGCAAGCGCATGGGCACACTCATCATTGCTGAGATGACCGTTCGGCCCCAGGATTCTCTCCTTCAGATACTGAGGATATTTTCCTGCCAGAAGCATCTCCACGCTATAGTTCGATTCGAGCACCAGATAGTTCGCCTTGCCGATGAACTCCTGAATCTCCTCCGTGATGTGTCCCACATCCGTAATCAGACAGAATGTGACACCCTCGTGCTCCACGAAATAGCCCACATTATCCGTACTGTCGTGAGGCACCCCAAACGGAGTAACCCTGAACTCGCCCACCACGAACGGCACACCTTTCTCTATGATGTGCGCATGATTGGGCACGATTTTCTTTCGGACGCAATAGTTGCGCTCGATACCTGCATGAACTTTACGGGTTGCATATACTGGTAGATGATAGTCAGTACTCAAGCTCCCCACCGACTTTACATGGTCGGCGTGGTCATGGGTGATGAGGATATGATGCACATCCTCGAAGCGCAATCCATAGTTATGGAAGTGCTTCTTCAGGGTTCTGATACCTACTCCTACGTCTATCAATAGCGAATCCGTTTCAGTGTAAAGATAGTAGCTGTTGCCACTGCTTCCACTGCCAAAGGATATAAATTTTAGCATTTTAATTGTTATTTTCCCTGCAAAGTTAGCAAAAAAGATTCTTATTACAAAGTTTTTTACTATCTTTGTGCCCAAAATAAGCAAATAAATAGAAATTTTAAGAATTCGAAAACATGATTAGGAAAACAATATCCTGTATGGCAATCGCCGTAGCAGCCATACTAGCAAGCGCTTACACCCTTACGGGATGCCAATCTCATCAGGGTGACGAAGACCAGCTGGAGAATGACATCGATTCATTCGCCACCTACTACTTCAACTGGCAGTTCCCCAAGACTCTGAAGTACTGCACCCAGAGTTCGGAACCCTGGCTGCGCTATGCTGCCAGCAACGTGCATCAGGCGGATGTAGATTTGCTGCGCACCAAGGCTGAGGATGCCACGATAGAAATCAACGACATCGACTTCAGCGACGACGGAGCGAACGCCACCGTCAGCATCACCGTATATAATTTTCTGCAGATGGACACCATCGGGCAGGAAGCCCACCTCGTAGAAGAGGCCGACTTCCACCTGCCGATGCGTATCGAGAACGGGGTATGGAAGATTAGAATGGTAAACCTACCGCGAAGTGAAAGGCGAAATCACGACTGAGCTTTGGGTGAATGATCGCCCAATGCTCATCCCCACTCTCGTAGGCAGGATTGATTGCCTTCATACCCATATCGAAACGGAGGATGAAATAATCGAAGTTCAACCTCAGACCCATACCATACGCCGCAGCAATCTGCTTGTAGAACTTATTTAACTTAAACTGTCCGTTAGGCTGCTCATCATATTTTCTGAGCGTCCAGATATTACCTGCATCCACAAACAGGGCACCTTCGAATTTCCAGAACAAAGGAGTGCGGTACTCGGCATTCAGGTCGAGCTTCATATCACCCGTCTGGTTGATGAAGTCGATGCGTCCGTCATTGCCCTTGTATCCGCCAGGTCCCAGCTCTCTTACGCCCCAGCCTCTCACCGAGTTGGCACCACCCGAAAAATACCGTTTCTCGAAAGGCAGCACCTTGCTGTTGCCGTAAGGATACGCCACGCCGATGCCTGCATGCAGCGCCAGCACATTGCGGTCGTCGAAGCGCACCAGATGGGTGTAGTCGAAATCAGCCTTGGCATACTGGGCATAGGCGATATTGATGAAGGTACGCTGTCCCTGAGAATTTATCTTGAAATTCAGCGCCTTGGAGAAAGCGCTGAGCAGATTGCCCGAAGACTCCACATTCAGTCGGAAGGCATCTACCTCATCGCTATAGGTCAATCCGAATCCCATCTTCATGATAAAGATATCCTCGTAGTTATAGCGCAGGATGGCATTTCTGTTATCTGCATCATCCAGATAGTCGCGCTTGAAAGTCTCTGAAATCCAAGGCATATACACATAGTTGAGGTCGAGCAGGTCGAATCGCCAGTTGAGATGATGGCGGGGTTCTGCCCAGCGGTAGCGCCATGCCATGGAGAAGACGCGACGATGGAACTCCGGACGGTTCTGGAGGTCCCAGGCCACCGAATACTCCGTATTGGCAGTCTGTCTTCTTCTGAAATTCTTAGACAGCAGCGGTGCCACGAAGCGTGGGAACACCAGCTTGCTCTCTATCGAATACTCCTGATAGTTCTGGTCCTGATAGCCCTCCAGTCCGGTGATAGCCTCGTAGGCACCACGCAGCTCGATACTCAGCTGTTCGCTACCCCGGAAGAGGTTTCTGTTGGTATAGGTGAGCGAAGCCGCAGCACCCAGGTCGCCTGCCGTATTGGTTCCTTCCGGCTGGAAGGAGATGGTAGAAGGCTTGTTGGTGCTGATCTGGATATTGCAATCGAGCATTCCGCTATCGGGAGCTTCCACGAATCGGATATTGGTATATTTCACCGCCTGCAGGCGTGCGAAATTATTATACGTACGTTGCAGGGCAGAGGCGCTGTAGGGACTTCCCTCCTTCAGGGCAGTGGCATTCAGGAGCACCTGATGGCGCAGGTGGATGCGGTCGCTGTCGTTGCTGAGATAGTTGATTTTCCTGATCTCGTATCGGGAGTGTGGGGTTTCCGGCGCATTACTGTTAGCCTTGTAGTTCATCAGATGCAGGGTAACGCCGATGTCTTTGCTGCCCGTGATGGTATCTGCAGAAAAGTGGATGAAATCCTTGTTGAAGCGGAAGTATCCATCATCAATGAGGAGATTGGAAATACGCTTGCGCTCATTATCCAGCGCCTCTACCGTGAAACGCATTCCCGGTTTCAGCATCTGATTATCAGGGTTATCGAGCTGCAATCTATCCTGTATGTTCTTATCCTCTATGTCATACTCCACCTTGCCGATGAAGAACGGCTCACCGGGATGCAACAGATAGGTGGCATCCAGCTTCGGTGCTTTCTTCCGCTTCCTGCCCTTCGCATTCACGTTCTTTCCATCCGCATTCTCATTCTCGCCATCCATCTCATTCCTGGTTCCGGCATTCGCCCAATCCTCTCCGTGAACGGTAGTATAGAGGGATACGCCAGCATGCAGGAATCCCTGGTTCTGCATCGCCGTGAGCAGGTCCTGGCAAGTGAGTCGTGCCTGGATGGAATCATAGATAACGGGCTTCTTGCTGAACGGGTTTTTAAAGAGTGCAAAGAGCTTCGGCTTCTCTTTCTGTCGCACATACTGCTTGAGCGCCCCTGCATCATATTCCGCAGAGTCGCTCTTCACTTCCACCTTATTTAATATATACTCCCCCTCCTGCACATACTTGCTGGCAGAACATCCAGCCAGAAGCAGTGGCAGGGCGAGTATTGAAATCTTCTGTATTTTCACGAATCTAATCCTTTTAGATTGCAAAGATAGTGTAAATCGAAGAAAATACAAAATATTTAGCACTTTTTATTTTGTATTGTCTGCTTTTTATGCTACCTTTGCATCCATTAAAGATTAGAAACAACAACAAATGATTAGCAAGAATAAGATAAAATACATTCGTTCGCTCGAACTGAAGAAGAACCGCAACAAGGAAGGAAAGTTCGTGGCGGAAGGTTTCAAGGTAGTAGATGACCTGCTCGCCCTGCAACCTGCCGACCTCATTGTGGCTACCCAGGAGTGGCTCCACGGCAAGCACCTTGCGGATCAGACAGAAGTGATAGAGGTGACCGAGGAGGAGCTGAAGAAGGTGAGCTTCCTGCAGCATCCGCAGCAGGTGCTGGCTGTTTTCAGACAGGATACCGGCTGCAATAAGCAGGATTCCAACAACTCTCAGGAAGAGGCGAAGGAGAATAACTTCGGCTTTTCTAAAATCAACACCCAGGAACTGAGCCTCGCCCTGGATGGCGTGCAAGACCCGGGCAACCTGGGCACCATCATCCGCATTGCCGACTGGTTTGGCATCACCCACATCTACTGCAGTCAGGATACTGCCGACGTGTATAACCCGAAGGTGGTACAGGCCACGATGGGCAGCATAGCGAGAGTAAAGGTGGAATATGGCAACCTGCTGGCTCTGGTAGAGTCATTGCCTGCAGATGTACCCGTATATGGCACCCTGCTCGATGGCGACAACATCTATCAGCAGCAGCTGAAAAACCGGGGACTCATCGTGATGGGAAACGAAGGAAAAGGCATTTCACCTGCCCTTGCCAAGAAGGTGAACCGAAGACTGCTCATCCCGAACTTCCCGGAAGGAAGAGCCACAGCCGATAGTCTGAACGTAGCGATCGCTACAGCCATCACCTGCTCAGAATTCAGAAGAAACTTTTAAAGACCAAAAAGGTCAAAAGTGATTTTTCGGAATAGTTAAACAGCATCAAATCATATAACTATGGAAGTAAATGAATTATTTAAGCAACGCAGTATAACTGCCTGCATGAAAGCATCCTACAATACCGTAACGAGCGATATCCGTTCGCTCGTCAAGCAGACCTGGGTTACCCACGTGCCCTTCGCAGTATTGCTGGCAATCGTACTTTACTTTCTCCTCCCCAACAAATCGCTTCACGATTGGGGAGAAGCGAATCCGATGGCTTCATTCATCCTGCAAACCATCATCTACGCAGCCACCCTTGTGATGGCGGCAGTATCATTCTGGCATCTCCTGCCCCACAAGCAGCTCTGCCCTCAGGGCGAAAAGCGCAAGCCGGGCAGATCGCTGGTCCGCATCCTCCGCCACTTCGGAGGCTTCCTCATGACCTGCTTCCTGGGTATGATGATTGTAGGCATCGCCACCTTTATCGCAGCTGTGCCTACCATCATCCTCATCATCGCCCAGCTCTACTCACAGTTGGGTGCACTCCAGGGCGATCCGCTCGGCGTACCGGGCTATTTCACCCCACTCCTCTTCCTCGTCTTCACCCTCACCAGCCTGCTCATCATCTATGCCCTCACCTGGCTCGGCATCACACTGGCCTACCAGTATGCATCCTACAAGGTGCAGGATGAGGAAAAGAAAAAACTGAAGGAGAGTCAGCAGCAGATGGCCGTAGCCGGCATAGAGCAGATGGCTGCAGAAATGGCTGCAGAAATGGCTGCAGAAGAAGAGGAAAACAAGAAGTATTAATCATATTAACATAAAAGAGATAGAAAGAGACATGAAACAGACAAGATTACTCTTCATCGACCGCGACGGAACCCTGATTCAGGAACCTGCGGACGAACAGATTGACAGCTTCGAGAAGTTGGTATTCACCAAGGGCGTATTCCGCAACCTCGCCTTCATTGCCCAGCACACCGACTACGAGCTGGTGATGGTGAGCAACCAGGACGGACTGGGCACCGACTCCTTTCCGGAGGATACCTTCTGGCCAGTACACAACTTCATCATCCAGACCCTGGAGAGCGAGGGCATCCACTTCGCCAAGCAGCACATCGACCGCCACTTCCCGGAGGATAACTCGCCGATGAGAAAGCCGGGCACGGGCATGCTGACTGAATATATCGACAACCCAGCCTACGATATGGCAAACAGTTATGTAATCGGCGACCGTGAGACGGATGCCCAGCTTGCCGAGAACCTGGGTTGCAAGAGTCTGATTCTCGGAAAAGACGGCATGGACTGGGATAAGATAGCCGAGATTCTCTTTGCCGGCGACCGCATTGCCGAGGTGAAGCGCACCACCAAGGAGACGGATATCTACATCAAGGTAAATCTCGATGGCAGCGGCAAATGCGACATTTCTACCGGTCTTGGTTTCTTCGACCACATGCTGGAGCAGATAGGCAAGCACGGCATGATGGACCTCACCATCCACACCAAGGGCGACCTCTATGTGGATGAGCATCATACCATTGAAGATACGGGTATTGCCCTGGGCGAATGCCTGCTGCAGGCGCTGGGCAACAAGCGTGGCATCGAAAGATACGGCTACAGTCTGCCGATGGACGATTGTCTCTGTCAGGTAGCATTGGATTTCGGTGGCCGTCCATGGTTGATATGGGATGCCGAGTTCCACAGAGAGAAGGTGGGCGAAATGCCAACCGAGATGTTCAAGCATTTCTTCAAGAGTTTGAGTGATGCGGCAAAGATGAACCTCAACATCAAGGCTGAGGGCGAGAACGAGCATCACAAGATAGAAGGCATCTTCAAGGCGCTTGCCCGCTCGCTGAAAATGGCGGTGAAGAGAGACATCTATCACTTCGAGCTTCCTAGCTCAAAGGGAATGCTATAATCAATTGATAATTGAATAATAAAAGCCCGACAAGATTCACTGAATCCTGCCGGGCTTTTATTATCAGAACTTTGTCATGAACTCCACAACAATCTTATCCTTTTCTGAAGTCTTGGCAATGCCACCCTTGCGATAGAAATATTTCTCGTAGTTGATACGGATATCAGAGATGAATGGCTTGGCAAGGCTGAGGGTTACACCGCCCGTAACACGATGGCGCTTGTAATCATTGATCTTCAAGGCACCGAGTTCGGTATCAGAACCACCATATCGGGTACCATCGCTGTGGTCGCTCATGAAATCATATCTTGCCAATGGCGAAACCTTCCTGATGATGCTCTTCTGATTGATGACCGGAATGTCATAGCAGATGAAGCCATCGAAAGCATGCACATCGTGGAAGGCGTCCTTGCTGTAATGCTTGTAAAGATACTCAGCCTCAGCAATGAAACCGCCCTTGTGGAAGGTGATACCACCATCATACATCGTTACCGTAATATCAGATGGCTTAATCTTCTGGGTACTCAACACCAGGTTGACATTCGGGAAGAGGAACTGAGCCTTGGCAGAATAGTTAACACCCTTGGTCCAGTAATCCTTCTGGTTGGTCAAGCCCGAACCGTTGAAGATACCCGCATTCACCACGATAGGGAAGCCAACATTCCAGGTGTATCCTATTTCTGCACCCACGTCGCGCACGTTACCCACCTGCTTGGCGATGAACGAACGGTTGGCAAAGTACTGCTGATGAGGAGAACGGTGAGCATCGATGGTGAATGGCACACGCTCCTGACCGATGGTGAACTGCAGGGTCTTCCAAGGCTTGATGCGTGTATAGGCATCGAGCATCTTGATCTTACCCTCGTCGCAGAGGTCGATTTCCGCCTTATAGCTTACCTGAGGTGTAATATTGCCAGCCACGTTGATGCGGGCAGTACGCACCTCGAATCGTCCCTCCCCCTCTTCGGTCTGGTACTCATACTTAGAGCGGATGGTTCCCCCAATGGTCATGGTCTTGGTGAATTCCCCGATGCCCTTCTCCAAAGAGCTGTTCCCTGAATTCTGGGCATTCATTCCCATCGACACCATCGTGAGTGCCATCAACAAATACGTTTTCTTCTTCATTTCTTACCTTATTATATATACACGTAAATCAGATTTTCTTTATTCCGAATGAAATCTTTTCCTACTGATGCAGAAAGACATCTTCTTCATTTCGACTGCAAAGGTAAGGAGAAGATATTTCTACCGTAAAACATAAGTATTACAAAGCTGTTACATCACTGATTTTCTGCACCTGTAATATCATTGTAATGATGGCAAAACTGAAGAATAAACCTCTTCATCCACAAATAAAATAAAAGATATGTCTATATCTCAAGTTTTTATGCTATCTTTGCACAGAAATGTGCGAAGGTAGCATTTTTTTGTTTACCTTTCGCCTCTTCTTGCGTCATACACATAAAAAGGAACAAATGGAAGAAACAGAATTTGAACATATCGCCCAGGAAATGCGCCCCAGGTTGACGGCACATTGTCAACGCTATCTCTCGGCAGAAACCCTTGCCGAAGAGGCCGACGACATCGTGCAGGAAACCCTGGTGAAGCTCTGGAAGATGCGCGAAATGCTCTCTGAATACCAGAGCATCGAGGCGCTCGGAATGACGATAGCCAGGAATCTCTGCATCGACCATCTGAGACGCAACAAAGCCCAGACTGCATCGCTGGAACAGATGAAGCATCCTGCAGAAATCTGTACGGCAACCGAACGTACCGACCAGACCATCATCGGCGAGGATACGCAAAGGCGACTCAACAGGGCGATGGACAGGCTTCCGGATACGCAGAGAAGAATGCTGCTATTGAGAAGCGAGGGAAAGAGCCTCGATGAGATTGCCGAAATCTGCGGAGCCAACAAAACGAGCACCAAGACGATGATTTCTGCAGCAAGAAGATCATTGCTGAAAATGATGAAGTCATAAACTCTAAAAATGAAAGAAATGAAGAAACTAGAAGATATAACCTATCGCCACGAGCTGATAGAGCGCTATCTCGATGCGGATACCAGTGTGGAGGAAGAACAGGCATTGGCTGATTTCTATCGCCATTGCGAGGATAAGGATTTAACGGATGAGGATCTCGACATCAGAAACCTGATGCTGGGAATGGAGAACTATACTCCGAATATTCTTCTGACGGAAGAGGAAGATAAACAGCCAGATATGAAAGAAATGTCCCTTGCAGCTTCAAAAAACCACGAAACAAGATGGGTACGCCTCTCTGCCATTCTTCTCGCTACGGCGATGCTGGCAGGACTCATCTTCCTGCTCTTCCCTATCAAGGATTATTTCTCATCCTCTTCTGAACAACAAACTGGTTTCACCAACCTGGTTCCTACAGAGCAGGTGGTTCGCTCGCAGCCATCTTCAGAAAATGGAAACGGGAATCTAAACGCATACGAAAAGATGGAACGTGCCGACTCCCTCTTCCTGGCTGCAACCCAGGATATTATGACTCCACAGGAAATGAAGTCAAGCAAGATGGCCCTTGCCAAAAGAAAGAATATCGCAGAAAGAAGCGAGAAAGATGCTGGGAAGACTGCAGAAAATACAGAAGAGACCTCTTCTGAAACAGAAAGAAGCATTCATGAAGATTTCAATCAGATTTATGAAGTAGCCTCTGCCGCCCTGCCTTCTGCCGAGCAGCTGACCATCAACCGCCAAGGCGATAACATCGTTATCTCAACCCTGGACAACGACGGCAACATGCTGCATTACACCATCAATATCGCAGAAACACAAGATGGTAGTTATCAGCTACTTCCATTGGCACAGTTAAACGAATGATAAAACATTTCACGCAGAATTATAAACATTTCACGCTTATGAAAAAGTATATTTTCACCATTGCATTTGCCCTGCTGGGCATAACCAGCAGTATGGCATCCAAGGCAGATACCCTGCGTATCTACAGCATTGACGGTGAGCGCATTCCAAACTTCACCGGCAAGGAACTCATCGGTAAAACCATCAAGAATTACCAGGTAAACACCAACGTCCTGCCGGCACCCAAAAGAGATGTGATAGAGATTCATATCATCACCACTACCACACCTCCTGCCCCCAAGCCAGCCCCTCACTATCTGATCAAGGGCAGAGAGCAGGAACTGACTGAAGAGGAATTCAACAAGATTTCTCTCAGCAAGATCAGAGCCATCGATGTCTTAAAAGAGGGCACCAAAGCCATTCAGGAAAGAGGCCTGAAAGAGGATGGCAGAAGCTACATCATCGTTACTCTGAAGAAATAACAGACAAAACATATCCCTTTTTCTTCAGCGACTCAATCTTAACGGTC
>DAWDAD010000039.1:0-25480 GCA_052356385.1 Prevotella sp. | reverse complement strand
ATGATACCGTGGAGGAGGTTCGCCAGGGACAGGTGCATTACTGCCCGATGAACCACGCTCATTATATGGAGAATCTCACCGACCATGATCTGGTGTATCTCGCCATTGTGCCTGAGCATCATTAATGTTCCTTGAGTATTAGGGAAAAACACATCATGTTCCTCCTGAGGAAAATGAAAAAATAGAAAGTCCAACTCGGATGCCTCTCTTATAAAAAGGCTCCAAGCTGGACTTTCGTCATTCTTATCTCTCTCTCTTCTTACTTTTTTATGTTGCTATGCTAATCTGTGTTTATCTAAAAGCCAGCTGGCGGGTTAGAGTTTCTCGCAGAACTCGATTTTCTCCTTGTTTGGACCTTCGATGGTGAAGAACTTTACGCCGTTCTCCCAGAAAGGAAGACCATTTACCTGCTGATCCAGCATTTTGAAGGTGTCGGCTTCCTTCACTACCAGGAAGAGATCGTCTATGTTCTTTACATCGATGGCGATGTGGTCGATGGCTCCATATTCCATCTTTGCCTGATGGTTCTGATAGGTCTCGATGATGAGATTGTGGAGCTGGAGGAAGGCTACTTCCTCGGTGCCGTTTACTGTGCGGAGGGCTGTCTCGAAGCCCAGGGCATGATAAAACTCAATGGTCTTGTTGATGTCGTTGGTAGGAATGCCGATGTGCTGCACGCCTGTTGTAAAATCTTTAATCTTCATAATGAATTTGTGTTTAGATGATTGTTATGATAAAACTGTCTGTGTTTTTTGAAGATTTAGAAGCGGATGATTTCTGCTCCAATCTGGAAATAGCTCTTGTTGCTCTGCGGATTCCACATGCCCTTGGCATAAACCGGAACGGTGTAGTTGCCGAGCTTGAGGTCGTGGGAGGCTTGCAGCGATACGTGAACGATGCCTGCCGTGGTTCCGAAGAAGTGGGCATCCTCGCCAGCTCTGTTCAGGGTGAAGGCTCCACCTACTCCTGCATCTACCTTCCAGCCATCCTTCTGGTAGATAGGGTATTCCGCATAGGCGAAGGTGGAATATTTCTGCTTCGTATTGTCGCTGTTGCGGTCACGTCCGAAGACTACCGTTGACCAGCTCAGGAGCAGTGGAAACTTCTCGTCCTGAAACCGGTAGCTTAATGTAGCATCGAGGAATCGGCCGGTGGTATGGGCTGAGTAGTTCCAGTATTCCTTATTATTATAGGTGGCACCAGGGGAGAAGTTGTAGGTGTCCCACAGGGCGAATCCCCAACCGCCAGCCTTCAGATTCAGATAATGGTTAAACTCCTTGTAGGAGCCTTCCGAGTTGCAGCCACCCCAAAGTCCCACGGTAACGTGGTCGTTGGCCATCGTATAGCTCAGGTCGGTGAGGAGGACGATGCCGTCGGAAACTTCCATGCCACGCCACAGATGATTGTTCTGCACGTTGGCTTTCAGATGGAGCTGTGCCTGGGCGTTTCCCAGGCAAGCAGCCATCATCAAAACAATAACTACAATTCTTTTCATGGTTTAACTACAAAATAAACTTTTTGAACCTAATTAAACTAATAACTTTTTGAACCTTATAAACCTTAACTAAAAATCAAAATTAACGAAACTTTATATTTGTATGAAAATAATCTTCGCAATAACTTTGGGCAAATGTGGCTTTACTTGGTAAATTCATCAGGCAAAACAGGCATGGCTCCATTCTGTGTACAGACGAATGCTGAAACCTTTACAGCCAATTCATGTGCCTCTCTGACGCTCTTGCCCTTCAAGATGCTTGCCACGAATGCACCTGTGAATGAATCGCCTGCCCCCACCGTATCAGCCACTTCCACCTTTGGTGTCTCTATAAACGAAACTTCGCCAGGTGTGAATACATAGCTGCCGTTTACACCGCAGGTAAGGATGAGCATCTTCAGATTGTACTTGCCCAAGAGGAGCCAGCATTTGTTCTCCAGGTCGATGCCCGGATAGCCGAAGATGCGGCTTACGGTAATCAATTCCTCGTCATTGATCTTGAGGATGTTGCATCGCTTGATGCTCTCGGTGATAATCTCCTTGGTATAGAATCCCTGACGGAGATTGATATCGAAGATTTTGAGGATTCCTTCTTCCTTCGGCATGTTATCGAGGAAGCGGTAGATGGTGTTGCGGGAAACCTCGTTGCGCTGAGCCAGCGAACCGAAGCAGGCTGCGGTGCAATTCTTTGCCAACTTCTCCAGGGCTGGCGTGTAGGGGATGTTGTCCCAGGCTGCTCCCTCCTTGATGTCGTAGCAAGGAATGCCGTTGGCATCGAGTGAAACCTGGACGGTGCCTGTAGGGTAGGCTACCTTGTCTATCTGATAGTTGAGATGGTGATCGTTGAGTTCCTTCTCCAGTTCCTTGCCCAGCTCATCATCGCCCATTGCGCTGACCGCACAGCTATTGAGTCCGAACTGTGAAACGTGGTAAGCAAAGTTGGCTGGAGCGCCACCTAGCTTCTTTCCTTCTGGAAGCACATCGAAGAGTGCCTCACCGATACCTATCACTGATTGTTTCTTTTCCATTGTCATTTTTACTTTAAGAATGTTAGAGATGTTATTTGATTTCTGTTGCAAAGGTAGCATTTTTCAGCTACCTTCGCAAAGAAAAATCATCTAAACTTTCTGCAAACGTTCCCGCAATCGTTTCCAATTTCTGCAATCGTTTGCAGTATGTTTCTTCTCTTCTATCCTTTACTTCTTCTCTCCAGGTTTCTGTTCGAAATCGATGAGAACCTTCATGCTGGTTTCGCGATGGGTGTCGATAAACTTGTAGGCATCATCGTATTCCTCGAAGGCGAAACGGTTGCTTACGAGTGGCTTGAGGTTGACGATGCCCTTGCTTACGTAATCGATGGCTGTGAGATAATCTTCGTGGCGATACATCATCGAACCGATGAGTCTCAACTCATGCTCGCCCAGATAGAACATGCTGAGGGCTGGGTCCTTGGCAAAGACTGCCACAACCACGATGTCGCTACCTTTCTCGATGGTCTCCATCAGCGAACGGATGGAAACTTCTACACCTGCTACCTCGAAACCTACCTGATAGCCTTCCTCACCGAAGAGTTCCTGGGCAGCCTCCTTCAAGGTCTTCTTGGTGATGTTGAGAGTATGCTTGATGCCGCATTCGCGAGCCTTAGCCAGGCGAAGGTCGCTTACATCGGTAATGAGTACATTCTTGGCGCCACGGGCAATGCAGAACTGGGCTATGAGGTTGCCGATGGTTCCTGCACCGCTCACTACTACATTCTTACCCTTCACATCGGTGCGGTTGCTGGCATGGGCACCAACGGCTGAAGGCTCAATCATGGCACCATAGTCGAGGCTCATGCCTTCCGGCAACTTAGCCACGCGGTCGTCATCAACAACAAAGAAATCCTGTGCTGCACCATCTGCCTGGAAAGCCTGAACACGCAGGTGCTCACAAACATTATACTGTCCGCGTTTGCAAGGGTTGCACTTGCCGCAAACCAACTGTGGGCGAGCGGTGATGTGGTCGCCAGGCTTGCAGACGGTAACTTCGCTGCCTACAGCCATAACCACTCCTGAGTACTCATGTCCCTGAACCACTGGGTAGAAGGTGGCTGGGTGAAGACCGTGGTAAGAGTGAATCTCGCTACCGCAGATGCCGATGCGCTTGATGTTGACGAGAACCTGATGAGCAGTTAAGTCTGCTGCCTTTGGTTCTACTACTTCCTTGAATTCGATATGCTTTGGTTCTACCAATATTGCCTGTCTCATAATTATAATGTTTTGAAATTGTTATTGTTATGTTGGTGGGATGAAAGATCCCGTTTTATCTTTGTATTCTTTGCTGAACCCACTTTTTAAGTGGGCCCTTTTTTATTTCTTCTTATTCTCCAGATCGGTCATGATCTGCTTGTATTGCTTCTTGTTGAGCTTGTAGAAGCAGAGGCATCCTGCGGTGATGATCCACAAGACTCCCGGAATGGTGCTGAAGGCGTGGTGCATAATATTCAATACTTCTGGATTCTGCACAGCGTTGCTTACATATCCTGCACTGCCCAGGGCAATGGCGAGAAGCGATGTGCCGAGTGCCATTCCTATCTTGTTGCCCAGCGAGATGAAGGCGTATTGGAATCCGTCGTTTCTGATGCCCGTCTTCCACTCGCCATACTCCACACAGTCGGGGATGATGGCATAGATGGCTGTATTGAAGCCTGAGAAGAAGAACCACGACAAAGCAGAGAACAGATAGAACATGATGGCACTGCCGTTAGGGCTAAAGAAGTACAGACCTATCATCGTAATACCGGTGAGGAAAGCGAAGATGGCTGCCGTGAAACCCTTGTTGCCCGTTTTTCTGAATACCAGAGGGAAGCAGGCTGCACCTATGATGCTTGGCACGATGATGGCCATGGAATAGTAGGAGAAGAGCGTTGCCGAACCTTCTACATAAGTGAAATAGTAGAGCATGTCGGCATTGCGTCCGTAGTGGATGAAACCGAAGAGCAACTGTCCTAAGAGGGCGAGCAGATAGGGCTTGTTCTTCATCACGGAGCGAAGCTGCACCTTTAGAGGGAGCTTCTGTCCCACAGGAACTTCTACCACTTCCTTGGTCTTGTGGAAGCAGAACAGATGGCAGGCAGCGAAGATGATGCCGTAGAGTACAGCCACAGCCAGATAACCATATTTGGTATCGCCTGCGCCAAACCAGCTGATGAGCGGAACGGTTACGATGTTGATTACTCCGATGGCCATCATGGCGCTCACCGAACGGCTGGTGTTGAGCTTGGCTCTCTCATCGATGTCTTGTGTCATGGCTCCGCAGAGTGTGCCGTAAGGCAGGTTCACGCAGGTATATCCAAGCACCAGGATGCAGTAGGTTACTGCCATATAGATAATCTTGGCGGTCTGGCTCCATTCCGGATGTGCCCAGAAGGTGAGTATCAGTACCAGTGCCGTGATAGGAGCTCCGAAGAGCAGCCATGGGCGGAATCGTCCCCATCGGGTGTGGGTCTTATCGGTAAGTGTGCCGATGATGGGGTCGTTGATGGCATCCCAGAATCGGGAAACAAGCATCAGGGTTGCTACGGCACTCATGCTGATTCCGAACACATCGGTGTAGAAAATCATGAGGAAGTTGCCCACGAACATCCAACTGAAGTTGCAGCCCACATCGCCCATGCCATAGGCGAGCTTACTGATGAAGGGAACCTTTCCCTGTGAATGATTCTCTTGCGAGTTGCTCATTTGTGAAACATTCGCTTGCATATTGTCTGCTTGCGAACTGTTTGCTTGAAATTTAGAATCTTGTTCCATATTCTTTTTCTTAGGTTTGATTGTGATACTTAATGTTGTTTATTCTTTGTCTTGTGAAGGAATAGAGCGATTTGAGAAATCGTTTTTCCTTTTCACGCTGCAAAGATAGAACGATTTTGCAGAAAAAACAAGAAAAAAAACGACTCTTTTTTCGCAACCGTTCCCGCAACCGTTCCCATTTTCCGCAACCGTTCCCAAAAAGATTTCTCTGTTTTTTGTTGTTGCTTTCATGGAAAATAAGTATCTTTGCAGGCACATATAACAAGAAACCAAAAAGAGATATGGCAAAATATGTAACCATCATGGATATTGCAAGGGAACTGGGGATTTCCAAGTCCACCGTTTCGCGTGCTCTTTCGGGAGATACGGGTAATGTGAAGGCGGAAACCTTGCAGAAGATATTGGCAACTGCCGAGCGGATGGGCTATCATCGCAACGAACTGGCAGTGAACTTTCGCCAGCAGAGTACTCATAATATCGGCATCATCATCCCCGAAATCGTAACAACGTTCTATATGAACTTTATCAATGATGCTCAAGCCATCTTGCGCAAGCAGGGGTATAAGGTGATGATTGCCATCTCTAACGAGAATCCTGAGCAGGAGAGAGAGAACATTCTGATGATGGAGCAGCTGCGTGTGGATGGCATCCTGATGAGTGCATGCGATAAGGAGCATAATGTGGACCTATATAATAAGGTGATAGAAAGGGGCATTCCCATCGTGTTTTTCGATAGAACGGTGGAGAAGGTAAAGGCTTCACAGGTGCACATGGACGATTACATCATGTCGTTTTTCATGGTGGAGGCTTTGTTGCGCAAGGGGTATAAGCATATTATTCATATCCCGGGACCTGCTTATATCCGAAATAGCTATGAACGATTGAGGGGCTATCGGGATGCGCTGGAAAAGTTTCATATAGAGTATCAGGCGCAAGATGTCTTGTCGCCAGCCTTGTCGGCTGAAGAGGGCAGTTGGGTGATGGAGCGTTTTCTGGAGAAGAATGTTTCCTTTGATGCGGTCTTTGGCTTTACGGAGACTGCTGTGTTGGGAGCCAAGAGTGCTATCCAGAAGCGTGGCTTGCGCATTCCGGAGGATGTGGCGCTTTGCTGCATGTCGGGCACAGCCTTGGCTACCTTGGTTCATCCTCAGTTGACGGTAGTGGAGCAGCCTATTGAGAAAATGGCGCAGGAAAGTTGCCGACTGCTGCTGGAGCATATTGCCGATGGTTATAGAAGGATAGAGGAAATTGCATTGAGAGGTGAAACCGTGATAAGGGAATCTACTAAATAAAGGTATCGACTTCTGGAATCTGCATAAAAGAAGCTGTTTTTGAAAACAGTGTAAAAGAAACGGGTGTATCATCTATATAATTGAATGATACACCCGTTTTCTATCTCTTTTATCTTAAGCTTTTAAACTTAATCTATCGCCTTATCTTAAGCTTCCTCTTCTTCATTCTCCAGCAAGTCGGTGCCGAGGTGAGTGGTCTGTTCACGCTTTAAACGGTCGCGCACCTCCTTAGGCTTGGTGGCGTAGGTAATCATTCGGATAGAATCGTTATAGCTTACGTACTTCCAGAGCCAGTTGAGCATGACCATTACCTTGTTCTTTACGCCAAGGATAGAGCGGAGGTGAACTACCAGCCACAATACCCAGGCAAAGAAGCCCTGGCTGTGAAACTTGCCAAGCTCTACCACAGCCTTGTGTCTTCCGATGGTAGCCATAGAACCCAGGTTCTTGTAGCGGAAAGGCTTGAGCTGGGAATCAGTGGCTCCCTCTGCAATCTTCTGGATATTCTTAGCCAGGAGTGCTGCCTGCTGAATGGCTACCTGAGCCAACTGTGGATGACCGCCAGGATAAGCTGGGTCTGTGGTCTGGATACACTGGTCGCCGATAGCGAAGAGACCGTCCATGCCAGGGATGCGGTTGAATTCATCTACTACGATTCGGAAACCACGGCCCAGATGGTCGCCATCGATACCTGTGATAGGCTGTGCCTTTACACCTGATACCCAGAGGAAGGTACGGGTCGGAATCTCCTGACCGTCCTTCATCAGAACCTTGTGGTCCTTGTAGTCGGTTACCATTTTGCCAAACTGTACATCCACACCCATGCTGGTAAGGAATTCGTATGCTTTCTTAGAAGAGTCCTGTGACATTCCGGCGAGCAGTCTGTCGCCCGCTTCCAGAAGATAGATGTGCATCAGAGATGAGTCCATATCAGGATAATCATAAGGAATCACGTAGCGCTTCATTTCAGAGAGGGCTCCGGCAATCTCTACACCTGTGGCACCACCGCCCACAATGACCACGTTCAGGAGTTCCTGTCGCTCCTCTTCTGTGGCACAGGTCAATGCACGCTCCAGGTTACTCAGCACAGCGTTGCGCAATCCCATTGCTTCAGAAACGGTCTTCATCGGAATTGCCCATTTCTCGATGTTGGCATTGCCATAGAAATTGGTGGTGGTTCCTGCTACGAACACCAGGTAATCGTACTCAATCTTACCGATGGAAGTCTGCAGAATCTTCTTGTCTGGGAATACGGCTCTCGCTTCTGCCATGCGGAAGTAGAAGTTCTTGCGCTTGCGGAAAATCTGGCGGAACGGGAAGGAGATGGAACTTGGATCGATACCTGCCGAGGCAATCTGATAGATAAGTGGAGGGAACTGATGGAAGTTGTTCTTGTCAATCAACACCACCTGCAGGTTTGCATTGCAGAGATCTTCTGCCAAACGAAGACCACCGAGTCCGCCACCTACGATAACAACTCTCTTCAACTGATTTCTCTTGATATTAATACTCATAACTACTGCTGTTTGTTTGGAATTACTAAATACATATATTTGCTGAAAATTCTATTCTTAGAAGGCATATAGCCTAGTCATCGCTGAAAATTCGACTGCAAAGGTACAACTTTTTTATGAGGTGGCAAAGGAAGATGGGTAGAAATATGGGATTGAAGTTGGTTGCAATCGTTCTCATTTTATATTCTTGCAAATGATGTTGCAGAATGTAATATGCAGATAGCATTTTGGTAGTTGTTCTTGTCTTTTTCCAAGAAAAGTTTTTGATTTTGAAGGAAATGTTGTATTTTTGCATCGACAACTTCAATATTCGAACGTTTATCTTATAAAAACATAATAATGAAACATGTAACTATCAAGGATATAGCCCGTTCGCTCTGCATCTCGGTCTCCACTGTTTCCAGAGCGTTGACGGATGACAAGAACATTCGCAAGGAGACGCGCGAGATGGTGGTGGAAGAGGCAAAGCGACTCGGCTACAAGCGCAATCCAGTGGCGATGAACCTGAAGATGGGGCGTACGAACACCATTGGTGTCATCGTGCCGGAGATGCACACCCCTTATGCTTCGCAGGTGATTAACGGAATACAGGAGGTGCTCTACAAGAAGAACCAGAAGGTGATGATTGCCGAGAGCGATGAGAAGCCGGAGCGGGAATTGGAGAACCTGAAGATGATGGAGCAGTTTATGGTGGATGGTCTGATTGTGAGCCTCTGCAGCTATCGCAAGAACATCGAAATGTATCAGCAGTTGGCGGCAGATGGCATGGCGATTGTCTTCTTCGACCGCATTCCGTATGGCTTGAAGATGCCGCAGGTTGTGGTGGATGATAATGTAGATTCTTATTTCATGGTGGAGCATCTGATTCGTCTTGGCAGGAAGCGCATCGTTTATCTGCAGGGACCCGACGACATTTACAATGCCTATCAGCGAGGCTTGGGTTATCGTGAGGCGATGGAGAAATTCCATCTTTTTGATCCTTCGCTGATTGTGAAGACGGGAATGACCTTCAAGAATGGAGCCGATGCCATCGACCGTCTTATATATAATAAGGTGGAATTTGATGCCATCTTCGCCTTTACTGATACTTTGGCGATAGGTGCGCAGAATCGGCTCCGCGCTTTGGGTAAGCGGGTACCGGAAGAGATTTTCGTGGCTGGTTTTTCGGGCACCGAACTATCAACCATCGTTTCTCCGCAGATTACTACCATGGAGCCTCCGCTGGAGGAGATGGGCAGAAAGGCGGCAGAACTGGTGATGGAGAAAATCAACAATCCGGAGATGGAGGACAGGCAGGTGGTGCTGAAGACCACGATGCGATGCAGGGAATCTACAGGAGAATAATCAAACTACGTAGCTCCCGGAAATCGCCAGAAAGTATTTAAAACGTTTGCAGAAATTGGGAACGTTTGCGGGAACGTTTGCAAGGTTTTTTCGAAAAAAATATCTTTTTATCTCGAAAAAACGAACTATCTTTGCCATCGAAAACGAGAGACAGGCTTGCTGGAGAGACTCATCCTGGTGGCTTGCTTTCGGAAAGAGTAAACAATTAAATAATAACAGCTAACAATAAAAGAATTATGGCAAATTTAGTAAATGCAAACGCAGCAAATGCAACTCAGGTAGTGAAAGGTTATGCTTATAACCGCAGTTTGGTAAAGGCAGGTATCCTGCACTTCGGAGTAGGTAACTTCCATCGTGCTCACCTGGAGTTTATGACCAATATGCTCCTCGAGAACAATACCCAGCATAACTGGGGCATCTGTGGAGCAATGATTCTCCCAGGCGATGAGCGTCTCTACCACGCCCTGAAGAAGCAGGATGGTGAATACACCCTTACCGTATGTGGACGCGACGACAGCATTCAGGTTTATCAGTTGGGTGCGCTCGTTGAACTCTATTGGGGTATTGAGGAGCAGGAGCAGATTCTGGACAAGATTGCGTCTAAGGATATTAAGATCATCACCCTCACTATCACCGAGGGCGGATACAACATCTCTCGTCAGAGTGGCGAATTCATGCTCGACAATGCGCAGGTGGCTCACGATATCCAGAATCCAGCCAAGCCGGTTACTGCCTTTGGATATGTTTCCGAGGGATTGCGTCGCCGCAAGGCAGCAGGCAATGGTCCTATCACCATCCTTTCCTGCGATAATCTGCAGCACAATGGCAATACAGCCCGCAAGGCTTTCATGACTTTCGTGGGAGCTCAGGACAAGGAACTCGCTGCCTGGATGGAGGAGAACGTTACCTTCCCTAACTCTATGGTTGACCGTATTACTCCTGCTACCCGTCTTGCCGACATCGAGCGATTGAATGCTCAGAACGGAACCTGCGATGAGGCTCCTGTTTATTGCGAGGATTTCATCCAGTGGGTAGTAGAGGATAATTTTGCAGCCGGTCGCCCAGCATGGGAAACCGTGGGTGCTCAGATGACTGACGATGTGACTGCCTTCGAGAATATGAAGCTTTCTCTCTTGAATGCTTCTCATACATTGCTCTCTTATCCATCTTTCCTCGGCGGTTACCGCAAGGTGGATGCAGCTATGCACGATGAGAGAATCCGTAAGTTTGTACGTGCCTTCATGGATGAAGACATCACTCCTTACGTGCCAGCTCCAAAGGATACTGATCTGGAGGCATACAAGCAGTGCCTGGTAGAGCGTTTCGGCAACCGCATGGTCAGCGACCAGGTGGCTCGTCTCTGCTTCGATGGTGCCAGCAAGTTCCCTGTTTATGTGATGCCGAATCTGGAGAAGATGATTGCTGATGATGCTTCTGGCAAGCGTCAGGATGTGGAGTTCAAGCGTGTGGCTTACCTCTTTGCTGCTTACCGTCATTATCTGAAGTATCAGGTAGATGACAATGGCGATGCTTTCGAAGTGGCTGATCCATGGCTCACCGTTGATGACCATAAGGCCATCGACAGCGATGATGCGCTCGATTTCCTTGGCATTTCAGCCTTTACAAGCACCGATCTCAAGGCAGCTTCTCATTTTGTAGAGCTTTACCTGAAGATGGTGGAAGACATCAAGGCAAAGGGTGCCATGAAGGTTTTGGAAGAAGAAATCTTGTAATTTATGAAACAATCGATAACACTCAGGAGTGCAGGACCCTTCCTGCTCCTGACATTCATCTATTTTATAGTGGGCTTCCTTACTACCGTCAATGGTCAGTGTCAGGGCCCCTTGAAGATAGCCTTCCTCTCGGAGGTTACCACTACCAAGAACTCCCTGGCTACGATCATCTCCTTCGCTTTCTTCCTGGGCTATCTGCTCAATAGTGCGAAGACAGGACGCTTGCTGAATAAGGTGGGCTATAAGAAGACGCTCATCCGTTCGATGCTGGTCATGGTGCTGGGACTTGCCTTCTATCTTGCTTCGGCGCTGATTGCTGAATATTGGGGTGGGGCAGGTGTGCATATTTTTCAGGATTTTGTACCATTCGGATATTTCATTTTCCTTTTCGGTTCCTATCTGATGGGTACGTCTGCGGCAATGCTTCAAGTGGTTATCAATCCATACATAGCTGCCTATCCTTTGCCGGGCACTCAACCCGTGCAGCGTATGAACTTCACTTGTGCGGTGAATTCATTCGGAACAACCATCGCTCCTTTCTTTGTAACGGGCGTGATGTTTGCCGGCGTTTCCCTGGATCGTGTTTCTGCCGATCAGCTCACCATTCCTTTTCTGGTGATGATGCTCATCATTGCCTTAACAACATGGAGCACTTCCAAGGCGAATCTTCCTGACATTGAGGGTACGAGAGAGGAGACTCAAGATGTGGAATCTGAAGGAAAGACAACTCCTTCTGATGATTCCAGAAATGCGAAGAAACGCAGCATCTGGTCGTTCCGCCATTTGAAATATGGTGTGATTACCATCTTCTTCTATGTGGGAACCGAGGTGGGAATCGGCAATAATATGAATCTTCATGCGATGGATTTGATGGGACATGGTTACGATCTTTCTCCAGCCCTTCTTGCCACACTCTATTGGGGAGGATTCATGATAGGTAGAATGGTTTCTGCCGGTTTGAAGAATGTGGCACCTCGCCCTATGCTCATCACCGTTACGGTGGCGGCAATCGTATTGATGGCCATTTCCATGCTTACCGAAAATCTCTGGTTGATGGCTGCTGTGGGATTATTTCATAGTGTGATGTGGAGTTGCATCTTCACCTTGGCTGTGGATGGCTTGAAGGAATATACTTCCAAGGCTTCGGGTGTGTTTATGATGGGTGTTTTCGGTGGTGCAGTATTCCCTGTGCTTCAGGGGTTGCTTGCCGATTATATCGGTTCATGGCAGTTCACCTGGCTCGTTCCTCTCTTCTGCGAGTTCGTCATCCTCTGGTACGGACTTGTGGGGTATAAGAAGCAGGAGGCATAAAAGACATTAGTAAGACATAAATTAAGAAGGATATCAAAAACTCGGGATGTTTCAGGTTAGAAGCATCCCGAGTTTTTTATTTTTAAGAGTTATTCCGCAATCAGATGAATTATTCTGCAATCTGATGAATCACATAGGTAACCACGCCCCAGATCATGAAGCGGTTGGTTTCGTCTACCCGGATAGGGGAGAAGTTTTTGTTCCATGGGATGAGCCAGCCGAAGGCACCGCTCTCATCCATCTTGAATTGCTTGATGGTGAATTCGCCATCCACGAAGGCGATGACGAAGTTGCCGTTGGAGGGTTCAATCTGTCTATCTACGATGGCTAGGTCACCGTCGAGAATGCCTGCATCCTGCATGCTGTCGCCTGAAACACGTACATAGAAAGTGGCCTCACGATGGCGAACCAAAATATCGTTGAGGTCTATTTCTCCCTCCATATAGTCTTGTGCCGGCGAAGGGAAGCCTGCCTTTACGCTTTGCTCTGCCAGCGGAATCGGCATCTTGGCTCCGAATTCCGCAGGATGAAATGTCAGTCTTATCTTGTTATCGTTATTCTTATTCATCTTGTTTTCTTATTTATTTTCTCAGTTTATGGAGCCCATTTTTAGAAAGAGGATCATTCTGAATCTCATTGGGTTTTCACTTTCAGAATCTCATGAATATCCGTGGTAAACCGCTTCGACATATATTCCCGTTTCAAGTCGAATCGGCAACCGGTTCCTTGTACGGCTTGACGGATGGTGCCGTGACCGTTCTTTCGGTTGATGGCATCAATGGCTTCCATCAATGCCTTTTGCCTGCTCCGGTCGATAGGGTCGAAGAGGTTTTGCTGACGGGGATGGTCGGGTGAGATTTGCCACAGAATGACACCTGCCTTCTTGAAGTGAAACGACATGTCGGGGCGGTCAGCTCTGCTGTCTGCCATCGGTTTCGGGTATTTGGCGCGGAGAATACTGAGTGCGGCACCTACTATCTCTTCCTGAGCATTGGTGGCGATGGGCAGGGTAAGGGAATCGTGGATGGTGTATTCCGGCACGTTCTCATTGAACCTGGATGTCCAGGCAAACACCGTGATTCCCTGGCACACGCTGCCCTGATGTCGCAGCTTTTCGGCGCAGCGCACGGCAAAGTTTGCTACGGCTTCTTCTACCACATCCTTGTCGCTGATGCCTTCTCCGGAAAAGCTCCGACTGGTGCAGATACTCTTCTTCTGCGGCAGTTCCTCGATGCTGATGCAGCTTTCGCCATTCAGTTCCTTCCACGTTCTCATCGTGGTGATGTTGAAATGACTGCGCACCCAACTCTCTTTTTTATCAGCAAACTGGGCGGCAGTTCGGATACCCATATAATCTAATTTTCGGGCAATCTGTCTTCCGATTCCCCATACATCTTCTATCGGGAACAGCGACAAAGCCTTGTGTCTCCGTTCATCCGTATCAATGAGACAGCAGCCCTGATAGCCCTTGTATTTCTTGGCGAATTTGGAACCGATTTTCGCCAGGGTTTTCGTTTCTGCGATTCCGATGGAGATAGGGATTCCCACGGCTCGTAGCACATCGGCAGAAATCCTGGCGCCGTATTGTTGGAGGAGGGAACCATCTGTGACGGAAGAAAGGTTTTCCACCTCGAAAAAGCATTCGTCTATGGAGTACTGGTCGATGTGCGGCGAGTAGTGCGAGAGCATCGACATTACCCTGTTGGAGAGTGAGCCATAGAGTGTATAGTTGCTGGAGAAGATAGCCACGCCTTCAGCCTCCAGTTTTTCCTTTACCTGATAGAATGGATCGCCCATCTTATAGCCCAGAGCCTTGGCTTCTTCAGAGCGTGCAATGACGCACCCGTCGTTGTTGCTCAAAACAACCACGGGCTTTCCTATCAGGTCGGGGCGAAACACTCGTTCGCACGAACAGTAGAAGTTATTGCAGTCGGCTAATCCTATCATTTTCTTATCTTACAAATCCTTTCGTGTTGCAAAACTACAAAAAATATTCGAAACGCTAGTCTTTATCTAGGATAATTTCCCTTAAGGTTCGAAATATTTTCCCTTAAGGCTAAATATATTTTCCCTTAAGGGTAAATAAATTCAGGAAAATCATAGGATGATTAGAAAGAAAATCTCCGAAAGGCTTGGGCTTTTCGTGGATTTTTTGTAATTTTGCCTTTTAAAAAGGTGAATGCTTTCGATTTCTGAAAAGAAAAATAGAATGTGTTTATAGAAGGATTAAAAAGTTTAAAACGAAATGGTATGAAAAATATGTTGGCATTGAGCCAGGAGCGTTTCTCGGCTCGCAAGTTTACCTCCGAGGCAGTAAGTCAGGAGGATGTGGATTACATCATGGAGTGTGTGCGACTGGCTCCATCGGCAGTGAACAGACAGCCTTGGCATTGGCTCATCGTCCGCTCGGATGAGGCTAAGGAGAAACTCCTGGAGTGCTACGACCGTGAGTGGTTCAAGACAGCCCCAATGTATATTGTGGGAATGAAGAACGTGAATGAGAACTGGGTTCGCAGATACGATGAGAAGCCTCATGGAGATATTGACGTGGCAATAGCTGCCGAGCACCTCTGTCTGGCTGCCACAGAAAGAGGATTGGGCACCTGCTGGGTCTGCAATTATGATACAGACAAGATGCAGCAGTTTTTCCCTCGCGAAGGTTTCGAGGCAGTAGTGATCATCCCTCTCGGTCATATTGCCGAGGACTGTCCTCATGCCGAGAAGAAGCGCAAGGAAATGAACGAGATCGTGGAAGAAATCTAAAAACGAAGCTAATGGAAATGAACGAAGAATCCATCCTGGCATGGAACATCATAGAAAAGACCAGCGCTAACCTCTTCCTTACGGGCAAGGCAGGCACAGGTAAAACAACCTTCTTGAAACACCTCAAGGAGAAGTCGCCTAAACGAATGGTTGTGCTTGCCCCAACAGGTATTGCCGCCATCAACGCCAGAGGAATGACCATTCATTCGTTCTTCCAGCTTCCTTTTTCGCCATACATTCCGGGTACAACCTTTGGAAGTGGCGAACAGAAACGCTATCAGTTCAGCAAACTCAAGCGAAACATCATCCGAAGCATCGACCTGCTGGTCATCGATGAAATCAGTATGGTGCGCAGCGATTTGCTCGACGCCATCGACTCGGTGCTTCGCCAGTACCGCAAGCGCCACGACCTGCCTTTCGGCGGTGTGCAGCTCCTGATGATAGGCGATCTGCAGCAGTTGGCACCAGTGGTTACGGCGCAGGAAGAGCAGCTTCTGAAAGAGCATTACGATACTCCCTTCTTCTTCAGCAGCAATGCGCTGAAGCAGGTGGGCTATCTTACCGTAGAGCTCAAGAAGGTTTACCGCCAGCAGGACGAGCAGTTTATCTCCCTGCTCAATCAGATCAGGGAGAACAGGGCTTCGGATGCTACCTTGCAGGCATTGAACCAACGCTTTATTCCCAATTTCGAACCGCCGAAGAACAGTAACTTCATTCGCCTGACCACTCATAATGCGCCAGCCCAGCAGATCAATGAGCAGCAGCTTGCCGCCTTGCCATCCAGGGCTTTTTCCTATACGGCAGAGGTAGAGGATAATTTCCCGGAATCATCTTATCCGGCTGATTTCATACTTACCCTGAAGCCCGGAGCACAGGTGATGTTTATCAAGAACGATCCGCAGCACCGCTTCTATAATGGTATGATTGGTGAGGTGATCGGTGTGAAACCCGATGAAGAAGGAGATAAGATCATCGTGCGCAGCAAGGATTCTGATGAGGAGTTTGAGCTGGAGAAGATGGAGTGGGTGAATGCGAAATATACGATCAATGAGGAGACCAAGGAGATAGAGGAGACGGTAGAGGGAAAATTCCGACAGTATCCTTTGCGCCTGGCTTGGGCGATTACCATCCACAAGAGTCAGGGCCTTACCTTCGAACACGCCATCATCGATGCTTCCCATTCCTTTACCCATGGTCAGACCTACGTGGCTTTGAGCCGCTGCAAGACTTTGGAGGGAATGGTGCTCAGTCAGCCTCTGTCTCGTGGAGCCATCATCAGCAGTCAGACGGTGGATGCTTTCAACAGTCAACTTGCTGCGCCTACCCAGGAGCAGATCAGCTATCTGGAGCAGCAATACGTGCTTCACTGCATCGGCGAACTCTTTGATTTCTATGCTATTAGCGGAAGTTACGAGCACCTGATGCGCTGTCTGGTAGAATTCTTCAACAGCAAATATCCTCGTGTGGTGAGCGAGTATCAGAAGTTGCAGGTGGTGCTGAAGAGTCTGATCGGTGTTTCTGATAAGTTCCGTCTGCAATATACCCGCATGCTTTCCCAGAATCCTGATATCCTTCAGGCAGAACTGCAGGAGCGTATTCACAAGGGTGCTGAGTATTTCTTTGATAAGATAGGTATTCTGAGCGATTTGATCAGAAAGTCGAATCTCGATACGGATAATAAGGTGGCAAAGAAACAGTTCCAGGACCGCTTCTCAGTCTTTTCTGAGGATGTGAAGTTGAAGGAACGTCTTTTGAAATACGAGCGCAGTGCTGTGTTTACGGTGACTGATTATCTGAAGAAGAAGGCTCAGTTCATGCTGCTGGATGAAATGGGCGAAGGTGCGTCTTCAAGTGCCGGTTATGGTTCTGGTAGAAAAGCCAGAAAATCGAAGAAATCGAATGAGCCGAAGGAACCGAAGATTCCAACCAAGGAGGTGAGTTTCAATCTTTACCAGCAGGGTATGACTGTGGATCAGATTGCTGCAGAACGTGGCTTTACCAAAGGCACCATCATCGGTCATCTTACCTCATACGTAAAGGAAGGAAAGGTTGGATTGCGTGCGTTGATTTCTAGTGCCCACGAAAAGAAAATCCGTGAATTCATGGAGGCTCATCCCGAGATGGAGCATTTCAGCGAAATCAAGGAAGCATTGGGAACCGGCATTGATTATTACGAAATCAAACTGATACGTGATTTAATGGAGGAGGAATAAAGGTCTTCCTCTCACCATTAAATCATTATATCTTTTTATATTGATTGATAGAACTTTCATCGGTAAGCCCCATACGCCCTGAAAGGGCAGAAGCTCCTAGCCCAGGGCATCGCCCTGGGTTTTAGAACAGATACAAAAAAGTCGCCCTGAAAGGGCAAAAGCTTTTCTTAATACTCTAGAGTTGGGCTACAGCCTTTTCCAGCTGTTGCAAAGCCTGCTTGAGAATGCTTCTAGGAGTTGCAACGTTCAGTCGCATGAAGCCTTCGCCGCCAGGACCGAACATTTCACCATCATTCAGCGCCAGGTGCGCTTTGTCGATGAATAAATCGAGAAGCGCATCGTGGGAGAGATGCAGGTCTCGGCAGTTGAGCCAGACCAGGAAGGAAGCCTGTGGGCGCAACGGACGAATGCCCGGAATGTGCTCGCGGCAGTAATCCTCTACGAATCGGATGTTGTCTTCTATGTAGGCAAGCATCTTCTTTCTCCATTCCTCACCCTTGCGGAAAGCAGCGATGGTGGCGATAGGAGCGAAGAGGGTTGGCTCATCCAGTTCGTTGGCACTCAGCCAAGGATAGAATTTCCTGCGGATTTCTTCGTTTGGAACGATGGCGTAACTGCTTACGATTCCTGCAATGTTGAAGGTCTTGGAAGGAGCCTGGAAGGTGATGCTGATGTTGCGCGCCTTGTCGGAAACCGAAGCAAATGGGATGTGCTTGTGTCCGAACAGAGCCATGTCCGCATGAATCTCATCGCTGATAACGAGCAGATGATGTTCGTAGCAGAAGTCGGCAAGTCGCTGCAGGGTTTCCTTGCTCCAGGTAATTCCGCCTGGATTATGAGGATTGCAGAGAATCAGGATCTTGCACTTCTCATCATAGATTTTCTCCAGGTTTTCGAAGTCCATCTCGTAATATCCATCCTCCTTCATCTTCAGCGGATTGAAGACCACCTCTCTGCCGTTGCCCTCAGGAGTGAGGCGGAATGGGTGATAAACGGGTGGTTGGATGATGACTTTCTCATCTGGACGGGTGAAGACATTCACCACGAGTCCGATACCTTTTACAATACCTGGAATGAAGCGGATCCACTCTCGCTTCACATCCCACTGGTGGTGGTCATGCACCCAGTCGATGATGCTGGGCAGATAATCTTCCGGCTCCATGGTGTAGCCGAAAAGAGAATGTTCCAATCTTGCTTTGAGGGCATCTGTAATGAAAGATGGGGTCTCGAAATCCATATCGGCTACCCAGAGTGGCAGCAGGTCTTCTCGTCCCCAGCGGGGCAGCAGGGTGCCATGCTTCAGGTCGTCGCTGCCCGAACGGTCTATGATCTTATTGAAATCGTACATGTTTTTACTTTGAAATTTAACTTTATGATTAGCTTTTTTATGCTAACTTTTAAAGTTTATTTTTGAATTCCTTCTACCGCCTGCTTGATGTCTTCGAAGAGATCATCCACATCCTCCAGACCTACGCTGAGGCGGATGGTGGTGTCTTTTACATCCATCGACTTACGCATATTCTCGGAGAATGCACCGAAGATGGTGCTTGCCGGATGAATGGCGAGCGAACGGTTGTCGAAGAGATTGGTGGCACGATGGATGAGCTTCAGATTGTTGAGGAAACTGAAGCAGGCTTCCTTGCTTTCCAAATCAATGCAGATCATGGCTCCCGCCGTCTTGCCAAACTGGCGCTGCGCCAATTCGTGGTAAGGATTATCCTCCAAACCTACATAGTTCACATACTGAATCTGAGGCAGGGTGCGCAGTTTTTTGGCAAGTTCCAAGGCATTGCTGCTCTGTACACGATAGCGCGCATCGAGCGTTTCGAGTCCGATGGTCTGCATATAGGCAACCTGTGGAGTCATATAGGCGCCGAAGTTGAAGAGCATTTCTCCATAGAGACGCTTGGCGAAATCGCCGTTATAAGGAGTTCCGTAGTCGATGACCAGACCGCCGAGCGAAGTAGCACCACCACTTATATATTTAGAGCTGGAAACCACCTCAATATCTACTCCCAGATTCTTAGCTGAGAACTGTGTGAACGGAATCACGGTAGAATCCACTACCAGCGGAACATTCTTTTCGTGAGCCACTTCCGAAATGGCTTTCAGATCGGCAACCTCCAACTGTGGGTTGGTCAGGATTTCCAGGAATACGCAGCAGGTGTCATCGTCGATGGCCTCACGTACCTCCTCGATATTGGTTAAATCGCGCAAGCGGACCTTTACGCCAAATCGGCGCAGGGTAGCAACGAGCAGGGCGTAGGTGTTGCCGAAGAGATGCTTCGAGGTAACGATGTTCTTGCCCTGTGCTGCCAAGGACATGAAAGTATTGCTGATTGCCGCCATTCCTGAGTTGAAGGCTGTGGCGTGGGCTGCATCGGTGAGGGCTGCCACTCGGCGCTCCAGGTTGGTTACCGTAGGATTCTCCACACGGGAGTAATCAGGTGCCTTGATCTTGTCGGTGAATGCTTCCGTCATAACGGCAGCATTGTCGAATTCGTAGGCGAGGGTGTTATATACTGGAACACTCAGCGAATCGTAAGCATCGCGGCGTTCGTATTCCAAATGAATGGCTTGTGTTTGTTTCTTCATTCTTTTATGATTTTATGTGATATTTTGTTTGCAAAAGTACAAAAAAGAAATCAAATAGACAATAGATAGCATAAAAAAACGAGTTGCGAATGTTTTTTTTATGCATTGCAACTCGTTAGAGAGAGAGTATTGGTTATTCTATTCTATGTTTCCGATAGTTCCTGGGTTTGTTAGTTTCCATTCATTCCACCCGTCTGGATTCCCTGTTTTTCTTCCTGGAAATCGTTCTTGATGTTGGATTTTGCCTGCTGGAATTGCTTCTTGGTGTTGCCGAATTTCCAGGTAAGGGTGAGACTGATCTGGCGCAGAGGCACCTTCACCGTCATGTTCTGAACATAGTCAGAACCCATGGTCTTCTGCTTGATATCGAGCTTGTCGTCGGTTGGTGTGAGAAACATCAGACTCAGGTCCAGCTTATCCTTGACGATGGATTTGGAGAGGGTGGAGTAGAAGAAAGCCATTCCGCTCTGATAGCCCTGCAGGTTGTGCTGCTTGCTCTGAATGATGCTTCCTACCGTCCATTGCAGCTCCCAAGGCAGAGTCTGTTGCAGATTGATCATCGTACTGCTGTTCCAGCCATGGTTCTTCCATCCCAGGACTTCGCTGCGCAGGTCGTTGTAGCTAAGACTCTCGTTCAGCATCAGTCTCGTCTTCTTGAACACCAGCCAGTTGGCAAAGACATTCAGACTGGCATTGCGAGTCTTCGAAACATTGCCGTAGGTGGTGTTGAGCAGGTTGTCTGCATCGATGAATGAATACTGCTCTATCTGGTTGTTGCAGAATCCATAGCCCAGAGTCGTGCTCAGGATGAATCTAGGGTTGTAATAATTGAACACCATGTTCAACTGATGCGACTTCACCACGTCGAGGTCTGTATTACCATAGCTGATGGCGGTAGGATTACTGCGATCTACATACGGGTTGAGATAGGTGATTCCCGGACGGGTGATTCTCATGCTGTAGTTCACGCCGAGATTCACTCCTGGAGTGATGCTGTAGGAGAGGCTGGCGCTCGGCACGAAGTTACCGTAGTTTTTGTCGAAGTTGTCGCCCTTGCCCTGCTCGAATTTCACTTTCTCCCAGGTCTGTTCGTATCGGGTTCCCAGCATGGTTCCTATCTTTCCGAAGTTTCCTTTCCATTCTGCATAGGCAGCCAGGATGTTCTGGGTGTTCTTATACTCCATGCTGTTGGCAGGATTCAGCGTTTCGCTTTTGTCAGCTGCTACGTCGTAGTATCGGGAATCGCTCTTGTTGATGCGGGCAATATACTTGGCTCCGAAGTTCAGGCGCTGGGTGGCGCTGAGCGAATGGGTGAAGTCTGCCTGAAACGTATGCTCCGTTCCGCGTGTCTTGCTCATCGAGAGCAGGTCGTTGAGCTGGAGAGTCGTCACATGACTGATATTGTCGTAGAATGTATAGTCGTCGGTGTGAGAAGGGTTGGTACTGAAGAGATAGCTGAGGATGAGATAGTTCGTACGCTCCTTGTTGAAGAATCGCTGATAATCGAGACTTCCGTTGAAGGAGGTGTTGCCCATATCCTGCTTCATCTCATTGCCGTATTCGAATCCTTCGCCGTAGATTCCGCCTGCCATCTTCGTGAGTGGGTGACCCGTAATCTTCTGGTTGAAGGTGGTCAGACCAGCCGTGGCGCTGATGTTGCTCAGCGAATCGAGTTCGTAGCTCAGACTGATGTTGCCCATGGAGAAGGGCTGCTTCATATCCGAATTCTGATAGTAGTTCATCGTGCTTCCATCTTTCTGGATTCGGTCGAAGGAGATGGTGGTTCCATCCATGCGCTGATGATTGTACATTCCGTTGGCACTGTAGGTAAGCTTGCCCTGCTGACCGCTGATGAAGGCGGAGATGCGCTGCGTCTGGTTACCGGCAGCAGCACTGATGTTGCCATTATAGCCATTGCTGAGATCGCTGCCTCCGCCGCCGTTCACGGCTTGCTTGTTGAGTACGATGTTAAGCACGCCTCCCGTACCTTCAGCATCATACTTGGCTCCCGGATTGGTGATTACCTCAATGTTCTTGACCATGGTAGCCGGCATTGCCTTGAAAATCTGCGATGGGTTGGCAGAGAACATCGGGTTGGGTTTTCCATCCACATACACCTTGAAGCTGGATGAACCGTTCACGGTAATGTTATCCTGTCCATCCACGGTAACCATCGGTACCTTGCGCAGCATGTCGAGAACGGTAGAAGCCTTGGCGTCAGCATCCTGCTGCACGTTGTAGGTCATCTTGTCGGTCTCCATTTTTACCAGTGGTTTGGATGCAACTACGGTAACAGCGTTGAGATCCACGTCTTTCCAGAGGGAATCTGCGACCTCAGCATCGCTCTGCGCGAAACTTTCGAGCGAGCAGACGAGCAGAGTGCTCATCAAAATCATATTTTTCTTATTCATATTCTTCGTGTTTGAATATCCTTGTTTATTGACTATCTTTTTGCCTTTTTGTTTGTTTGACGATGCAAAGATAATAGATTCTTTTGGACTGGCAATGACTCTGGGAGGGGTTTAACCCAACAATAACTTTCTGAAAGCTGTCCTTAACGTTGAAATAACATAAATTTATCAGAAACCCTGCAAAAAGCATAAAATGTAAGCCATTCTTTCGATTATCTCAACTTTATTTTGTAATTTCGCAGCGAAATAGATAATTCGGAATAAAAATATAAATCAGTTATGATGAAATCAACTAAAATGAGCCTCCGGGCTCTTACGTTTAGTGCTGCACTCTGTGCTTCGCTCGGAACATCGCTTTCTGCCTTTGCCGAGACCATCGAAGTGCAGAAGCTGAAACATGCAGGTCCTTATCCTGTAGCTACCCCTTGGATGGCGGATAGCGTGAATGTGAAGGGTGAGAAATTCTCGATGGAGGGTGTGCTCGACTCGCCGCTCTCGTTTACCTTATTGAATAATGGTAAGGAAGTGGCTGCTTCCCAGCTCCTGGCTGATAGCAAGCAGCAGAATGCTCTCCATCTGGCTTCTTTCACCATATCAAATACCAGCCGTACCAAGGCTACCATCGAGGTGAAGGGATTGAAGCAGTATCGCCTCTTTGTGGATGGTGAGCAGGTGAAAGTGAATGGCGATAAGGCGGAGACTGTCTTGATGCCTTCTACTCATACCGTAGTCATCAAGTACCTCACCGCTTCATCAGCCGATGCTTCCGCTTCTGAAAAGAATGCATCAGAAAAAACAGCTTCTTCAGAAAAGAAAGCTGATCAGAATTTCAAGATCAGCATTACTGCGGCAGACGGCAAGCAGCTGAGCGTGGGCGAATCTTCTGCCAGCACCAAGCGTACCTTTAATATATACGATGTAATCTGCATGCCTAACTATGCAAGTGTTCAGATGTCGCCGAACGGCAAGTTCATGATCGTGAGCAAGACTTGGGTAGATCGTCAGGGCAAGAACCATAGCGTCAATGAATTGAGAAACTGTCAGACCAACAAGGTGGTTGCTTCTTTCGAGGAAAGTGTAAGATGGATGCCTCGTACCAACAAACTGTATTTTACCGAGAAGGCGAGCGACAGTTCCATTGCCGGCGAAGGAAAGGCTGATGGCGAAGTTCAGCTGATTACCATCAATCCGATGAATATGGAGCGAGAGGTGTTGGCGGCAAACATTCCGGAGGGATGGTTCCAGTTTACTCCAGATGAGAAATCGCTTATCTATACGCTCTATGAGGAAGGCAGAAAGAAGGACCCTCAGGTGTACGATGTAAAAGAACCAGATGACCGTCAGCCAGGATGGAGAACCCGCAGCTATCTGGCTAAGTATGATCTGGCTTCAGGCATTCTCCAGCCGCTTACTTTCGGCTATCACAACGTCTATCTCAGCGATATTTCTGCAGATTCCCGCTATCTGCTTATCGGCAAGAGCGAGGAACGCCTTACCAAGCGTCCAACCACTCTTAATTCCTACTATCGTCTCAATCTCGATGATATGAGTGTAGAGACTTTGATAGAGAAGGGTGAGTTCCTGAACAGTGCCCAGTTCTCGCCAGATGGCAAGAGCATTCTTGTTACCGGTTCGCCTGAGGCTTTCGATGGAATTGGAAAGAATGTGGAGGAGGGACAGACTCCTAGTATGGTTGACACCCAGCTCTATCTGATGAACCTGGCGGATAAGAAGGTTCGCCCGATGACCAAGGATTTCAATCCTAACGTGCAGAGCGTGGATTGGAGCAAGGCGGATGGAAACATCTACTTCACGGCAGAGGATAAAGACTGCATGCATCTCTTCCAGCTGAACCCGAAGTCGGGCAAGTTTACATTGCTCAAGACTCCGGAGGAGAACATCAAGAGCTTCTCCATCGCAGCGGCTGCTCCGGAAATGGCATTCTCTGGACAGAGCGCATCCAATGCCGACCGACTCTACAAGATGAGTACCAAGGCGCAGAAGTCGCTGCTCGTAGATGATCTCAGTGCCCGCCTGCTGAAAAACATCGAGCTGGGCGAGTGCAAGGCTTGGAACTTCGTGAATTCCCGTGGCGACACCCTTTGCTGCCGTTACTATCTGCCACCTCATTTCGATGCTTCCAAGAAGTATCCGATGGTGGTGAACTACTATGGCGGTTGCAGTCCTACCACCCGTATGTTCCAGAGCCGCTATCCTCATCATGTCTATGCAGCGATGGGTTATGTGGTTCTGGTCGTGAACCCAAGCGGAGCCACCGGTTTCGGTCAGAAGTTCTCTGCCCGCCACGTGGATACTGCCGGCGAGGGAGTGGCTGAGGATATTATCTCCAGCACCCAGGCTTTCTGCGATGAGCATAGTTTCGTAAACCGCAAGAAGATAGGTTGCATCGGTGCCAGCTATGGTGGCTTTATGACTCAGTATCTTCAGACCAAGACCGATCTCTTTGCCGCAGCTATTTCTCATGCCGGCATCAGCGACCATACCAGCTATTGGGGCGAAGGCTATTGGGGGTACAGTTACAGCGAGGTTTCCATGGCGAATGAGTATCCTTGGACCAACAAGCATCTCTTCGTAGATCAGAGTCCGCTCTACAATGCAGACAAGATTCATACTCCATTGCTCTTCGTGCATGGAACAGCCGATAACAATGTGCCTGTGGGAGAGAGTATTCAGCTCTATACGGCTTTGAAGCTTCTTGGCCGTCCAACAGCGATGGTTCTGGTAGATGGTCAGGATCATCACATCATCGATTATGAAAAGCGCATCAAGTGGCAGAACACCATCTTCGCATGGTTTGCCAAGTGGCTGCAGGATGATGGCAGCTGGTGGAAAGAAATGTATGGAGAGGAGAAAATGTAAAAAGAAGGGTGTGTCATAAGTCCAGATAATGACAACCGAGGACGGGCTGAAAGCCCAAAAGCTCTTAGCCCAGGGCAGCGCCCTGGGTTTTAGAACAAATACAAAAAGTCGCCCTGAAAGGGCAAAAGCTTTCAATTTCAA
>DAWDAD010000038.1:0-25527 GCA_052356385.1 Prevotella sp. | reverse complement strand
CCTCCTTTTATCAAGAGCCTCAGATTTCGAAAGATTTCTGAGGCTTTTTTGTTTTCATGCAGTTTTGCTTTCTTATCGCAGCTTTATCCCACAGATTACGCGGCTCCTTTTATCTTTTTACCTATTCGGTTCTGGATTTTGTAAATGTGTATAGATTCAAAATAAAAAAGGCTGACCAATAAGGTCAGCCCAATTTGATATTATTTGTTTTTACGGTGATTTCGTGTCTTCTGCTTTGACTTTTTCGCTTTGCTGGAAGAAGTATTAGCTGCAGGCTTTTCCTTGCGTACAGGAGCCGAATCGCCGGCTAGGGTGAAATCTAGTTGTTTCTTCTCCAGGTTGGCTTGCGCCACCTTAATGCGGATAGCATCGCCTAATTGATATTTATTATGGTGACGACGACCAATCAAACAGAAGTTCTTTTCGTCGAAGTCGTAATAATCGTCAGCGATGTCGCGCATTGGAATCATTCCTTCACAATGGTTTTCGTCTATGGTAGCATAAATTCCGTAAGAAGTAATACCGCTTATATGGGCATCGAATTCCTCGCCGAGTTTATCTCCCATGAATTCTACCATTTTATATTTGATACTGTCACGTTCTGCATTCTGTGCAATCTGTTCCATTTCAGAGCAATGCTCACAGAGTTCTTCGTAATGTTTCTCGTTGGCACTTCTGCCGCCATCTGCGTACTTGGTAAGCAGGCGATGCACCATCGTATCCGGATAACGGCGGATAGGTGAGGTGAAGTGGGTATAGTATTCGAAAGCCAGTCCAAAGTGTCCGATGTTGTGAACGGAGTACTTTGCCTTCATCATGGCACGGAGTGCAACCATCTGGATGAGATTATTCTCTGGTTTGCCTTCGCAATCTGACATCAACTTGTTGAGACTTCTTGCTGTAGCGCCCTTCGTACCCTCTGTTTTCATCTTATAACCAAACTTCACAACGAATTCACGCAAGGTTTCCAACTTCTGTGGGTCAGGATTGTCGTGAATACGATAAGGAAGCGTCTTTGGCTTCTTTCCTTTCTTTACCTTTCCGATACTTTCAGCCACCGTACGGTTGGCGAGTAGCATGAATTCCTCTACGAGTTTATTAGCATCCTTAGAGCGCTTGTAGTAGCAGCTTACTGGTTTTCCCTTTTCGTCAACGTCGAAATGCAACTCTTCGCGGTCAAACTTAACAGCACCATTTTTGAATCTTGCGGCACGCAGTTTCTTAGCCAGTCTGTCAAGCGTAATGAGCTGAAGTGCGTTTTCTCCTTGATAAGGATGTTCCTTGGTTTCGGCTGGAGCAGGTTCGCCAGTACCATCAATCACACCATTTGCTTCGAGGAGTTCCTGTACCTCTTCATATTTATATCGGCGGTCGCTCTCTATGACGGTATGTACGATGCGATAGTTCTTGACTTCGGCATTGTTGTCGAGTTCGAAGATGACGCTGTACGCAAGTTTTTCCTCATTAGGACGAAGCGAGCAGATAAAGTTACAGAGACGCTCTGGGAGCATCGGGATGGTGCGATCTACGAGATATACAGATGTTGCACGTTTCACAGCTTCCTTGTCGATGATGCTGCCCTCTGTGACGTAATGTGACACATCTGCGATATGAACACCTACCTGCCAGTTACCATTCTCCAATCTCTGGATACTGAGGGCATCATCAAAGTCCTTGGCATCCTTCGGGTCGATGGTGCAAGTGAATACCTTGCGGAAGTCCTCTCGTTCTTTGTAATCCTGTTCTGTGATTTCGCCGCTTATCTTGTTGGCTGCATCTTCTACATTCTTTGGATATTTATAAGGTAATCCATATTGAGCAAGAATAGAATTCATCTCAACATCATTATCACCCATCTGGCCAAGAATGTCAACAACCTCGCCAATAGGACTCTTGTTTTCTCCATCAGGCCACTCGATAATCCGGACTACTGCCTTGTCATCGGTCTTTCCTCCCTTCACCTTTCTTCTAGGAATGATGATGTTGTGAGCAAAGACATCGCCAGGTGTCACAAGGTAAGCCAGATCCTTATCTACTTTCAGACGCCCTACGAAGGTATCTTTAGCACGTTCAAGGATTTTGTTGACTTGTGCCTCCTTGATGTGATTCTTACGACGAGCCAGGAAGGTGAATTCCACCCTGTCGCCATTAAGTGCTCCCATCGAATTACGTTCAGAAACGAAAATAGGCTTCTCGCTATCATCAGGGATAACAGAGTTTTTGCCATTTGCCTTCCTAACGAATTTACCTTCCATCACCTGTATGCTTTGATTCAGGCGATAAGAATTATCACTTACCTTAGCCAGGTAGTCATCCCATGCCATTTCCTCCATAATGTCAATCGCCAGCATCTTGAGCGGATGCGTCGTAAGATGGAGGGAACGGAATATCTCTTTAAAGCTGAGCGTTTCGCCCGGTCTTTCGGCAAAGAATTCCTGCAGCATCTCAGTGAGCTGCGCTTTGTTCATTCTTTTGCCACCTTTTTTACCTTTTCCCATAAATTATGACTATTATTAGTTTTATAAGGCAAAGAAACAAAAAAAAAAGGAGAAAACAAAGTTTCTTGGCATCTTTTTTCGTTTTTTATTAAATATGAGGCAAAACTGACCATAATATTTCTTCATTTTTCGTATTTCAGAGCAGAATATAGCTTATTGATTCTTTTTGTCTGTTCGTAAATGTAGTTCTTCCAAAATTGTGTTTAGGGGGTCTTGGATGTTACAATACTGTTACAACATGAAATATCGGTAACAAATATTTCGTAATAACGGAAATTCTTATTATATTTGCAACCGAAACGTAACAAACATTTCCACAAATACAAATGAATATGGATACAAGTCAATATCTTGTGATTTTTTTTCAGATTCTCGGTTCTTTAGCTTTGCTCATCTATGGTATGAAGGTGATGAGTGAGGCTTTGCAGAAGATGGCAGGATCTCAGTTGCGCCACATTTTGGGCGCTATGACAACCAACCGATTTACGGGAATGCTTACAGGTACCTTTATTACCTGTGCCGTTCAGAGCTCCTCTGCAACTACCGTTATGACGGTTTCTTTTGTAAATGCCGGTTTGCTGACCTTAGCCCAAGCAATTTCCGTTATTATGGGTGCCAACATTGGTACCACGTTTACGGCTTGGATTATGTCGCTGGGTTATAATGTAGATTTAACGATTGTCGTATTCCCTGCGTTCTTCCTCGGCATTATGCTGATTTATAGTAAGAAGCGCCGTTATTTCGGAGATTTCCTTTTTGGTATCGCCTTCCTCTTCTTCTCGCTCGTTCTGTTGAGTAGTGCGGGTAAGGCTCTCGATCTGGAACATAATCCGGCGGTTATCGATTTCTTTGGATCTTTTGATACAAAGAGTCATTTCACGATTGTAGTCTTCCTCCTGATTGGTACACTTATAACCTGTATCGTACAGAGTTCGGCAGCTGTGATGGCTATCACTATCTTACTCTGTTCTACAGGCGTACTTCCTATCTATCTGGGCATAGCCTTGGTGATGGGTGAGAATATCGGAACTACCGCTACAGCCAATCTTGCCGCTTTGGGTGCTAATGCCCAGGCTCGTCGTGCAGCCTTGGCCCATCTGGTATTCAATGTCTTTGGTGTAATCTGGGTTCTCTGCCTGTTCTATCCATTTGTAGATTTCGTTTGCTCTATCGTGGGGTATGATCCTGATGGTGGTATGTCTGCGGCACAGAAGACGAAGTTGTTGCCAATTGTCCTGGCGATGTTCCATACCTGTTTCAATGTTTGTAACACGGGCGTTCTGATTTGGTTTATCCCACAGTTGGAAAAAGTTGTCTGCAAACTTATCAAGCCTAAGGCAGATAAGGAGGATGAAGATTTCCGTTTGCGCTTTATCCAGGCTGGCATCATGAAGACCCCAGAACTTTCTGTCTTCGAGGCACAGCAGGAAATCGGCAGTTTCGGCGAGCGTATCCATCGTATGTTTGGTATGGTGAGAGAGTTGCTGGAAACTCAGGATTCCAAGACTTTCGACAAGCTCTATGAGCGTATCGAGAAGTATGAGGGTATTTCTGATAATATGGAGATTGAGATTGCCAAGTATCTTGATCAGGTGAGCGATGCTCATCTGAGTGATGATACCAAGGCGAAGATCCGTGCGATGTTGCGTGAGATTTCTGAAATCGAGAGTATTGGTGACAGTTGCTTTAATCTTGCCCGCACCATTAAGCGCAAGGGTGAAAACAAGGAGGAGTTTACTGCCAAGCAGAGTGAAAACATTCATCAGATGTTTAAGTTGGTAGATGAGGCGCTGACTCAGATGAACTATATGTTTGCTCATGAACGCCATTCTATCAATCTCAACCATACGTACAATATCGAGACTGAGATTAATAATTATCGTACTCAGTTGAGAAACCAGAACCTGGATGATGTGGATAACCATCTTTATACCTATGGTGTAGGTACATTGTATATGGATATCATTCAGGAATGCGAAAAACTGGGTGATTATGTGGTTAATGTCGCCGAGGCCCGTATGGGCGTCAGAACATCTGAGGCTGTGTAATGCAGAATGTTATTGATAGAAAGAAAATAAAAGTAATAAAAGCAAACGGGGAAGCATCAATGGGCGCTTCTCCGTTTGCTTTTGTTGTTTATATATTCTGAATTTTTTTTTTTTCCAATATTTCCTTCAGTTCCTTCATACCATCTGAAGCCCCTTTCATGATGTGCTCTATCTTGTAATATCCATTGGTGTTTACGGCACCCGGGTCTATCAGATAGATAGGAATGTGAGGCTTGGTATATGAAATCAGACCTGCAGCAGGATAAACGTTGAGTGAGGTTCCGATAATGACGAAGATATCGGCTTGCTGTACAGCTTCGGCTGCCGGCTCAATCATAGGAACGCTTTCGCCGAAGAAAACGATAAATGGGCGCAACAGGCTTCCGTCTCCAGCTTCGGTTCCCGGCTTTACCTCGCAGTCATCCTCGGGTAATTCCTTGATGTAGCGATAGTCGTAAGGGTCGCGTGAAGAGCAAACCTTTGATAGTTCGCCATGCAGATGGATTACATTCTTGGAACCTGCCTTCTCATGCAGATTATCTACATTTTGGGTGATTACCGTCACATCGAAGTCTTTTTCCAGTTCCTTGATAAGTTTATGTCCCTCGTTAGGTTGCGCAGCATAGAGTTTATGGCGCAACATATTATAGAAGTTTGTTACTAGGGTAGGGTCAGCTTCCCATCCCTCATGGGTAGCTATCTGTTCTACAGGATAGTTTTCCCATAATCCATCATTGCCACGGAAAGTTTTGAAACCACTCTCCACAGACATGCCTGCACCGGTTAAAAATACGAGTTTCTTCATCTTATCACGTTTTAATTATTCATATTTTCTTAATCTTTTTATTAAGAATGCACAAATTTAGCAATTTTTCTGCAAATAACATCGTTTTAAGCGAGAAAAATGTTATCTTTGCACTCGTTTTAAGGACAAAAAGTACATTTTAAGATTATTAATACATTATTATAAATAGATTTTATGGATAAAGTAAGTTATGCTTTGGGCATCGGCATCGGTCGCCAGTTGGCTTCTATGGGTGCAGAGAGTTTGAATATTGATGATTTTGCACAGGCTGTAAAGGATGCCATCGCCGGTAAGCTTCAGCTCGGCGAGCAGGAAGCTCAGGAGTTGGTACAGAACTTCTTTGCAGAGCAGGAGGCTAAGGCTCAGGCTGCTGCTGCCGAGAAGGGCAAGGTTGCTAAGGAAGCTGGTGAGAAGTTCCTCGCCGAGAACGGCAAGAAGGATGGTATCATCACTACTAAGAGCGGTTTGCAGTATCAGGTTTTGCGTGAAGGTAATGGCAAGGCTCCTAAGGCTACCGATCAGGTTGAGTGCCACTATGAGGGAACGCTTATCGATGGTACTAAGTTTGACAGTTCTTACGACCGTGGTCAGACTGCTACCTTCCCATTGAACCAGGTTATCGCTGGTTGGACAGAGGGTCTTCAGCTCATGACCGAGGGTGCCAAGTTCCGTTTCTTCATCCCTTATCAGTTGGGTTATGGCGAGCGTGGTGCAGGTGCATCTATCCCTCCATTCTCAGCCTTGATTTTCGATGTTGAGCTCGTTGCCGTTAAGTAATCTGTTAGTAGATATATTTAAATGAAGTAAAGGCAATCCTGGAATATAATAGATAAAAATAAAGATTTAAAATATAAATAAGGAAATGAAAAAGTTATTTTTCGGAGCCCTCGTGGCTTGTGCTGCTGCTACATTCGTAGGTTGTGGCAATTCTACTCCTAAGGCAGATCTCAAGACTGATGTAGATACTATGAGCTATGCTATGGGTATGTCTCAGACTCAGGGTCTGAAGGAGTTTTTGGTAGAGCGCATGGGCGTTGATACTGCTTACATGGATGATTTCATCAAGGGTCTTAACGATGGTGCCAACGCTGGTGACGACAAGAAGAAGGCTGCTTACTATGCAGGTATTCAGATTGGTCAGCAGATCTCTAACCAGATGGTTAAGGGCATCAACCACGAGGTATTCGGTGAGGATTCTACAAAGTCTATCTCTCTGAAGAACTTCATGGCTGGTTTCATCACAGGTACTACTGGCAAGAAGGGCTTGATGACTGTTGAGCAGGCTGCTCAGATAGCTCAGGCTAAGATGATGGCTATCAAGGCTAAGAACATGGAGAAGGAATATGGTCCTAACAAGGTTGCTGGTGAGAAGTTCCTCGCTGCCAACAAGAAGAAGCCAGGAGTTGTTACTCTGCCTTCAGGTGTTCAGTACAAGGTAATCAAGGAGGGTAACGGCCCTATGCCAAAGGATACATCTATGGTAAAGGTTAACTACGAGGGTAAGACAATCGACGGCAAGGTATTCGATTCATCTTTCAAGCGTGGTCAGGCCGTAGATCTCCGTGCTAATCAGGTTATCAAGGGTTGGACTGATGCTTTGGTTCACATGCCAGCAGGTTCTGTTTGGGAGGTTTACATTCCTCAGCAGTTGGCTTATGGTGAGCGCGAGCAGGGTCAGATCAAGCCATTCTCTGTATTGATCTTCAAGATTGAGTTGATTTCAGTTGGTGGCAAGTAATTTTTGTGGGAACTCATTTTTATAGAGGACTTATAAATGAAGAAAATATTAATGACAGCACTCGTCCTCGTGGCGGGTGCTTCTTTGTTTACAGCTAGTGCTGCAAGCAAGAAGAAGGTTAAGAAGGCGGCTACTCTTGTTGAGTTGAAATCATCAGCCGATTCTTTGAGTTATGTAGCTGGTATGAATGCCACTCGTGGTCTGATTCCTTATATCCAGCAGAGTTTTCAGGTAGATACTGCCTATATGGAGAATTTCCTTCGTGGTTACAAGGATGCGCTTGCCATGGGAATCAATCCTAAGACCGTAGCTTATTCTGCAGGTATGGAGGTTGCCAAACTGGTAGAGAAGCGTGTATATCCTGGCACAAAGGAAGAGTTGAAGAGTACAGGCGATTCTATCAGCCATGCTATGTTCCAGAATGGTTTTATCGCAGCTTTGGCTAATGATACAACATTCTTTACCTCTAAGGCTGCTGCCGATTTCCAGAAGGAAGCTTTGGCTGGTGCCGGCGAGAAGTTCCTTGCTGCTAATGCCAAGAAACCTGGTGTAAAGGTGTTGCCTAGCGGTTTGCAGTATAAGGTGATTACTGAAGGTCATGGCGAGGTGCCTAAGGCTAGCGATGAGGTAGAAGTTATCTACGAGGGTCGTCTGATTGATGGTACCGTTTTTGATGCTACATCCAAGCATGGTGGCAGCAAGACAGATAAGTTCCGTGCCAATGGCTTGATCAAGGGTTGGACCGAGGCGCTTACTCTGATGCCTGTGGGCAGTAAGTGGCAGGTTTACATTCCTTACGAGTTGGCTTACGGCGAGCGTCAGGCTGGTCAGATTCCTCCATACTCTACTTTGGTGTTCGATCTTGAGCTGGTTAGCATCGTAAAGCCTGAGGTTAAGGCTGAGCCTGCTGGCGAATTGAAGGAAGATGTAGCCGTAGGTGCAGAGAAGAAGGTGGCAAAAGCGCCAGCTAAGTCTGCTGCCAAGAAAGTTGCGCATTCAAAGAAGAGAAAGTAATTACGAAATTCATTTCAACAAGTAATTACTACTAAAATATAATAAGGTAAGAGCCAAGGATAGAGTGTTATCTTTGGCTCTTTTTGACGGGTGATAAAGTGGTGAAACCTTTGCGTGATCATTACTTCTCCGAGGTTATCAGATAAGCGTATGATTTTTCTACTAAAAGTAGCAAAATGCCAAGGTTTTTGGTTAAAAACAGTATAAAAAACAACAAAATGCACGGATATTGCAAAATATTCGTGCATTTTGTTTGCAGTTTCAATAGATTTTATTAATTTTGCTATCTGGTATAGAAAAGTACCTTATAAATAGAATAATATAAAACAAAACGAAATGGAGAAAATAGACAATCTAGACAGAAAGATTCTCGGCATCCTTTCTAAGAATGCTCGTATTCCTTTCAAAGACGTAGCCGCAGAATGTGGCGTGTCTCGTGCTGCCATCCATCAGCGTGTTCAGCACTTGATGGAGGATGGTTTCATCACCGGTAGCGGTTTTGATGTAAACCCTAAAAGCCTGGGTTATTCTACCTGCACTTATGTAGGTTTGAACTTGGAGCGTGGTAATATGTATAAAAAGGTGGTAGAGCGCTTGCAGAACATTCCTGAAATCGTAGAGTGCCACTTTACAACCGGTTCATACACCATGCTGATCAAGCTTTATGCTCGCGACAACGAGCAGCTCATGGATCTGCTCAACAATAAGCTTCAGGCTATTCCTGGTGTGGTTTCTACCGAAACGCTTATCTCTCTTGAGCAGAGCATCAAGCGTGAGATTCCTGTACTTCTCGATGAAGATTAATAAGTGTCTCCATACCTGAGTACGATTTTTAGAAGATCTTGAATCATTATTTTTTGAAAGATAAACAAATGGAAACATTTGACTTAGAGTCGCATCTCCATGATGCATACTCTAGATTTCCCGAAGCGAAGCATCAGCCTGTAATTGGCCTTACTGCCAATTATGAAGGTATCGATGCTACGCTTCGCGACCGTTATTATAAGCAGGTAATAGCGGCTGGCGGTACGCCGGTCATTATTCCTCCTGTTGCCGATGCTCAGGTCATCGTCAATACCCTGGAGCATCTTGATGGATTGATTCTGACGGGTGGCGGCGACCATAATCCGCTGTGGATGGGCGAAGAGCCTTCTCCCCGTCTTCACAATATCAATCAGGAACGTGATGCTGCCGAACTGATGATTACCCGATTGGCTTTCAACCGCCAGATTCCGATGCTTGGCATCTGCCGGGGCATCCAGACCCTCGCTATTGCGCTGGGCGGAAAGGTGTGTCAGGATATCAAGCAGCTGGTAAAGCACAGTCAGGATGCCGACCGTACTGAACCTACCCACATCGTAGAAATCAGGAAAGATTCCACCTTATATAATATATATAATAAGGAGAAGATCTTTGTCAACTCGTTCCACCATCAGGCGGTAAGCGAGCCTGGCAAGCATCTGCGCACCATCGCCAAATCTTCTGACCATATTATAGAGGCAGTAGAGAGTAGCGAATATAAGCAGATTCTCGGTGTGCAATGGCATCCGGAATGGCTGGAAGAAGAAGGATTGAAGATTTTCCAATGGCTGGTTAATCAGGCTAACAACTTTTATGCAGCCAAGCAGTTGCATAAGCGCATCCTTACGCTCGATACCCATTGTGATACTCCGATGTTCTTCCCTCAGGGCATCAAGTTTGATCATCGCGATTCCCGCATTCTGGTTGATCTCCATAAGATGACCGATGGTCATCAGGATGCTACCACGATGGTAGCTTACCTGCCACAGCCTCAGATAGGCGAGAGCTTCAGCAGCAAGGTGGCTTTCGATGTAAAGGGACCTGCGCAGTATGCCGACCTCATCTTCGACAAGATAGAAGAGATTGTGAGCAAGAACAGGCAGTATCTCAGTATAGCCCGCACTCCTGCCGATCTTTATAGCGATAAGCGGAATGGCAGAAAGAGCATCATGCTCGGCATCGAGAACGGTCTCGCCCTGGAGCACGATATCAGTAACGTGAAGCATTTCGCCCAGCGCGGCATCGTTTATATCACGCTCTGCCATAATGGTGATAATGATATCTGCGATAGTGCCCGCGGCTGCAATACCCATAATGGTGTGAGCAGTTTTGGCGAGAAGGTGATTCATGAGATGAACCGTCTGGGCATCATGGTAGATTTGAGTCATGGTGGCGAGAAGAGTTTCTACGATGCACTTGATATCAGCCAGACTCCTATTGTCTGCAGTCATAGCAGCAGCCGTGCGCTCTGCGATGTGCCTCGCAATCTGACCGATGACCAGATGCGTGCCCTCGCAGCAAAGGGTGGTGTGGCTCATACCACGCTCTATCATGGATTCCTGCGTAAAGAGGGAGAGGCCGACATCATGGACGCTATCGCCCATCTTGAGCATGCCATCGATGTGATGGGTATCGACCACGTAGGTCTGGGTACCGACTTTGATGGAGACGGCGGCATCCGGGGTCTCGCCGACTCTTCTGAACTCATCAATTTCACCCTCCAGCTGTTGCGCCGCAAATATAGCGAGCAGGATATTGTCAAGATTTGGGGAGGCAACTGGCTCAGAGTGATGACGCAGGTGCAGAACTTTAAACATTAATGTTATGACGAAGAAAATGAAGATAATTTTAGGCTTGGTAGTTGCTGCCGGAGTGGTAGCTGGAGCTATCAGCTATAAGAATGCGAACAGTTCGAGTTCGCCTGAGGTTCAGGAAGTAGAGGAAGCAGAGAAGCTGAATCCTGTAGGTCCTGCCTTTAATGCCGATTCGGCGTTGGCTTATTGTGCCGCACAATGCGATTTCGGTCCTCGCGTCATGAACAGCGAGGCGCACGACAAGTGTGGCGAATGGATTGTGAGCAAGTTCAAGCAGTTTGGTTGCGAGGTAGAAACCCAGAAGGCTGACCTCAAGGGCTATGATGGTACCATCCTGAAGAATACCAATATCATCGCCCATTACAACCCGAAGGCTGAAACCCGCATCTTGCTCTGTGCTCATTGGGACAGCCGTCCTTGGGCTGACAACGACCCTGACAGTACCAACTGGCGCAAGCCTGTAATGGCTGCCAACGATGGAGCCAGCGGAGTAGCCGTCATGTTGGAGATAGCCCGCCAGCTGCAGGCTGACAAGAAGTTGAATCCTAACATCGGCGTAGATTTCGTATGTTTCGATACCGAAGACTGGGGAACACCTCAGTGGGCTGATGTTCAGGACGATGGCGATACTTGGGCATTGGGTGCCCAGTACTGGAGCGAGAACAAGCCTGAGGGATATAATCCACGTTTCGGAATCCTCCTCGATATGGTGGGCGGACAGGGAGCCAAGTTCTATCGTGAAGGTATGTCTATGCAGTATGCCGGTGGCATCGTGAAGAAGGTTTGGGCTGCAGCCCGTCAGGCTGGTTTTGGCTCTTACTTCCCTAAGAGCGATGGCGGAATGATTACTGATGATCATATTCCGGTCAACGAGAAGGCTAAGATTCCTACTGTAGATGTGATTGCTTATTATCCAGACTGTCAGCAGAGCAGTTTCGGTCCTACCTGGCACACCGTGAGCGATGATATGGCTCATCTGGATAAGAATGTGCTTAAGGCGGTTGGCCAGACTATGATTCAGGTGCTTTATACTGAGGAATAGGTGGGCATCTCATTCGAATATAAAAGGAAATGTTCCTAGGAAAAGTTGTTGCTTTTCTTAGGAACATTTCTTTTTTCAGCCTGTTTAAATCTTCGTTCATCGACGTTGAACCGCCGTTCAACGTCTATGAACCGCCGTTCAACGACGCTGAACGGACATTCAACGTCGATGAACGGAGATTTCTTCTGCTTGTATCAACAAAAAAACTTAGGTATAAAAGCAATTCCTATTGACTGGAAATGCTTTTATACCTAAGTGTATGGGCTTTCTGAATAAGATGAACTGGTTAAATCTGCCCCGATTCTACCTGTCTTACCACTCTTTCTGTTAATCTGTCAACGCCGTTCGGGTCGTACTTCTTGTTGAGGCTGGCACCGAAGAGGCTTGCAAATGCCTGATAGAATCCGGCACGGATAGGACCCAGAAAGGCTTGAATCAGGTGATAGGATGAGGAATTGCACTCACGATATACCAGTTTGATGCAGAGTTTACCCTGTGCATAGGTGAGTTTCTTCATTCTCGGGGTATATTCCTGTTTGATACCTTTCTCCACCAGTTTCATGTGTGCGTCCTTTGCCTTCTTGTTAGGCAGCGTTTCCAGATAATCACCCGTTTCGATGATAATCCTTCTTACCTCTTTGGCTATCGGCAGCACCTTCTTGATGTTGTATACCAAACGGTTGTAAGCCATTCGCTCCTTGGCGTTCTTGAATACCGGCTGCGGATAAACGTACACGTTGTTCACCTGAACATATTGCACGCTGTCATGATCCAGGAGCACTTTTCCTACCTTCACCATCGGTTCAAAGGTAGGAGTATCCATGTCCACCTCCCTGTCTTCAGGGTTGTCGCCATCGGTCTGCGCCATGGTTTGCAGGGTGATGCAGAAGAGCATCGCCAGTAAAAAGCATATTTTCTGTTTCATGTAAATCTCCTCAAAGTTCTTTGGCCAGCTCCTTTTCTTCGTGGAGCTTCTTCTATATATAAAGAGGTGTAAGCCCCTTTGTGTTACTAATTACGCCGCAAAATTACAGATTATTTCTCAAATTGAGAAAGATTCTTGGCTTTTTCTTTCTCTTTTTCAGATTTTAGCAGTAACTTTGTCTTAATTTAATAAACAAAGTGCCTACTACACATGAAACATGCTCATTCCATAACATCCCTCTTGTTGAAACTGTTTCTCGTAGGCAGCTCCCAAATCTTCTGTGCCTCATGGGCTCAAGCCCAATCTTCCTCTCTTTCAGAACTGGGCGCCGTGCCCGAAGATTCTCTTTCCGCTTCGCCCCCTTGGCAGCAACTGCTGTCCGACCTTTCTTCATCCGAAGATTTCGAGCATGTAGCCTGGCAGGACTATGAAGAAGATTTGGAGGAGATGGCACAGCATCCCGTCAATCTGAATACGGCAACGAGAGAAGAACTGGAGCGCATGCCTTTTCTTACTGCATCGCAGGTAGAAGACATCCTGTTCTATATCTACCGCTATGGCCAGCTGAAGAGTATGAGCGAGCTTACCCTAATAAGCAGCATCGGCTGGTATCAGCGCCAGCTGATGAGTTGTTTCTTCTATGTGGCCGATGACGGGAGCAAGCCGGCTTTTCCCAGTCTTAAAAACATCGCCCAGTATGGCAAGCACGAAGTGATGGGCATGCTGAAGGTTCCTTTTTATGAGCGCAAGGGCGATGCGAGCGGAACCGACGGCTATCTGGGTTATCCTTATAAGCACGGACTGCGCTACCAGTTTCGCTACGGCAATTCCGTCAAACTGGGATTCGTAGCTTCTCAGGATGCCGGCGAACCATTCTTCGGAGGCAGGAACACGATGGGCTACGACTTCTATTCCTTCTATCTTCAGGTAAAGAACCTGGGCAGATGGAAGAATATCACCCTGGGCAGATACAGACTGAACGTAGGATTGGGACTGATACTCAATAATGATTTCGGCTTCGGCAAACTCTCAGCCTTAACCTCCTTGGGCAGATCATCTTCCTGCATCATCCGCGGTCATTCCTCCCGTTCTTCAGCTAATTATCTGCAAGGCGCAGCAGCCACCTATACCTTATTAAAAGGACTGGAACTGACCGGCTTTCTTTCTTATCGCCAGATAGATGCTACGCTTTCTGCTGACGGCGGGGGCATCAAGACCATCCTGAAGACCGGTTTGCATCGCACGGTGAATGAGATTGCCAAACAGAAGGTAGCATCCAATACACTTGTGGGAGGCAACATCAGTTACCGGCATCAGGGCTGGCACATCGGAGGTACAGCCTTTTATACCTCTTTTTCCCTTCCGCTCACGCCCAATAAAAGCCAGCTTTACAAGCGTTTTGCTCCAGAGGGGAATGCCTTCTGGAATGCCAGCATCAGCTATGGATACATCTCCCATCGCCTCACCCTCTCCGGCGAAACGGCTACGGGCGATTGTGGTTCCATAGCCACGCTCAATGCAGCCTCCTATCTCTGTTCCGACCATTTCACGCTCATGGCTCTTCACAGGTTCTATTCTGCCCGATATTATTCTCTCTTCAGCAACAGTTTTTCCGAGGGGAGCGATGTGCAGGATGAAAACGGCGTATATCTGGGCTTTACCTGGATTCCTGCCCATCATTGGAGCATCACAGCTTACAGCGATTTCGCCTATTTCGCCTGGCCTAAGTATCAGACCAGGGAGAGCACTCAGAGTTGGGATAATCTGGTGAATATTCTCTTCCAGCCCTCCAGGGTCCTGACGGTAGGAGGAAGGTTCCGTTATAAGGATAAGGCGGGAACCACGACCGGCCGTCTGCGTCTCTATGCCACAATAGTCCAAAAACGATGGAGCGCCAAAACCAGTTTAGACTATACGATGAGCCAGGCGGAAAGCACGATGACGAATGAGGGCGATGAACTTAGTAAAGGCTATATGGTGAGCGAGCATATAGGATGGGAATGGAAATGGAAGAAGCAGTTGAAAGGAACGTTGAGAGGCTGCCTGGGCTATTTCCATACTTCCGATTTCGCCTCCCGTATCTACGCTTATGAGCCTGGTCTGCTCTATCAGATGAGTTTCGTGAGCTACTACGGCGAGGGCATCCGTTACGCCTTGGTGGCACGCTCAGAGATAGGTTCCCATCTGCTGCTTATCGCCAAATTGGGTACAACCGATTATTTCGACCGCTCTCACATCTCTTCTGGTTTGCAGGAAATCTCCCGCTCTTCGCAAACCGATCTGGAGATACAGGTAAAGTGGAAATGGTAAGAAAGAATGGAGAAAAACGGGAAATATATATCAAGAATAAAAAATATTAAACGTTTTTCTTGTTTAAATAGAAAAAATGAGTTACTTTTGCATCTGAATAAATACTGGCTTACAAATGAAGATATTGATAGTTATCCCTTGTTATAACGAGGAAGAAGTGCTGCCTAAGACCTTAGATGTGCTGGGGGCATTGATCAGAAAGATTAAGAAAGAGACTGATGCCGACACAGAACTGCTGCTTGTCGACGATGGCAGTCGTGACCATACTTGGCAGATGATTTCGGATGCTGCCAAGGAACATGGGTATGTGCATGGCATCAAACTGTCGCATAACCGAGGCCATCAGAATGCGCTCTGGGCAGGTATGGAAGCTGCGGTAGACCATTGCGATGCGATGGTAAGTATCGATGCCGACCTGCAGGACGATGAGAATGTTATCGTGGATATGGTGCGCCAGGTGCAGGAAGGCAAGGATATCATCTATGGTGTGCGCAAGGAGCGCAAGACCGATACCTTCTTCAAACGCTTTACCGCCCAGGCTTTTTATAAGCTGATGCAGAGTGTGGATAAGGATACGGTTTACAATCATGCCGATTTCCGCATGATGACCAACCGCACCCTGAAGGCTCTGATGCAGTATCCCGAGCGCAATCTTTTCCTCAGATCCATCGTACGCCAGTTGGGCTTCCGGGAGGGATTCGTCTATTACGACCGCAAGGCTCGTGAGGCGGGTGAGAGTAAGTATCCGTTTACCAAGATGCTGAGTTTCAGTATAGATGGCATCACTTCGTTCTCCGTAGCCCCTCTTAGGTTCATCACCTTCCTGGGTTTGGCGATGACCTTGGTGGCAGTCATCATGATTATCTTTGCCTTGGTAGAATATTTCCAGGGCAAGACCATTCAGGGCTGGACCTCCATGCTTGTTTCCATGTGGTTTATCGGAGGCATCATCACCACGGGCGTAGGCATTACGGGCGTCTATATCGGCAAGATTTATACCGAGGTGAAGCGTCGCCCACGATACTTCATCGAAGAAAGAGTATAATCTTATCGAAGAAAGAAAATAAGAAGAATATCAATTTGATAGATACAAAAATAGCATCGGTACTTATAATCCCGATGCTATTTTTGTATCTAATCACTAATCATTTGTTAAGTGCAATATTGGCACTAGTCTTCACGAATCGGTAGAAGCCTACCTTGTTGTGCCATTCTACCGTCTTTCTTACTTCCCAAACCTTCTGGAAGGTGTAGTCCTTGCCGAATTTCTCAAGGAAATCAGGCATGTCTTCTTCCGGAATCATCAGCACGCCATCCTGTGGCAATACCTTGTCAAACTGCTGGATCTTATCGCCCAGATAGAAGTTGAGGCTGAAGAAATGCATCATCTCTATCGACATATAGGAGTAAAGCTTACCTGTATCAAACTTCTTTTCGATAATCGGTGCCAGATGCTTGTCTGCCTTGGTGTTGAGCACGGCAGGCTGCAGGGTGGAGTCGAGTGTGATGAAAAGTGCGATAATCATCACCAATGTATATCTCATCATTTGGCTTGTCACTTTTTTCTTGAGTGCCTTGAATATATGATAAGCCCCTATTATAAGAAACATATAGCATACATAGAATAGGATACCATGAGTAGATTCCCTTATGGCATGGAGCATGGCGATGTTGTCGGCAGCATGCTTGCCATGGAAAATGGTATCTGGTATGCCGCCTGCTCGTATAACAAGCGTAGCAATCACGAGGATAACTGCCAGCGAGGCAATCACCCCTGCATATACCTTGATGGCTCCCACCTTCTCCTTCATCATCCAGACGATGTATTCAGCTATGAGATAAGCCATGAACGGATAGCATGGCAGCAGATAGACGCTGCGCTTGCTCTTAGGGATGCAGTAGAAGAAGAGCACCAGGAGGAAGGCGAGCCAGGTGAACACCTGCAGCGGAGTAGCCTTCTTCGCATACTCAAGGAATCGGGTCTTGGAGAACTTCTTCCAAGGCAGGATGAAGAGCGAGAACAGTAATAATAAGGTATAAGGAGCCCAACCCATCACGAGTGTGAGCAGGTTGTACCACGCCGGGTTCTCGTGCGATTCGTATGCCATCTTGCCCATGAATCGGTCGATGTTCTCTTCCTTCACCAGTCGCAGGAACTCGTCGCCACCTTGCAGATAGGCGGCATAGTACCAGCAGAATGGGATGATGAGCGAGAGCAGGGCGGTTAGAGCCATGCGCCATACGATGCCCCAGAAGTTCTCACGTTGGGTAAGCATGAATACGCCCATCACAAAGCAAGGCAGAATGATGCCCACAGGACCTTTGGTAAGCGTAGCGCCACTCATGCAGAGGATAGCGAGCCAAGGCAACTGGTGCTTTCCTTTCTCCCACCAGCGGTAGAGCAGATACATGGCTCCCACCATGAAGGCGGTGTTCACCATATCTACACGGCAGTTCATACCCGCACGGTGCACCTCGAAGGCGGTGAGCGTGAGGATGGCTGCGATGAGGCTGGTCTGGGCGTTCTTGCGCTTGGCATAGAACACGAAACCGCCGATGGTCATCAATACCAGCGATACGGCAGACGGCAGGCGTGAGGTATACTCATTCACATGGCCGATGAAGAGGCTGAAGAAGGCGATGCACCAGTGGAAGAATGGTGGTTTGTAAGGGATATCACCTCCGTTGTTGATAGGCAGAATCCAGTTGCCATGTTCCAGCATGGTGTAGGCAACCACCGCTTCGCGCGGTTCTCCCTTGGTATTGAAATCTGTGAGTCCGAGGAATGGAATCATCATCACGATAGCCAGGATGATGATGAGCCATAGGGCTTTGTTGTACTTGATGTTCATGTCTTATCGAAGTCTTATTATGTTATTTTGGCTGCAAAGTTACATATAATTATTTGTTTATAGATAGAATAAGGTGGGAATTTTTGCTTTTATTGGGATATAATTATTAACTTTGCACCCGATTTCTAAAGTAGAATAAAGATGAAACGATATTTTAAGGCTTTGGGGTATCTCCTTTCGGTGCATGTATTGGCATTGCTGGTGATGACTCTTTTCAGATTGGTAGAATTCATAGCCCTGCATGGCATGATAGTAGATGCAGGGGCGAGTAGGGTGATGGCGTTTGTCAAGGGTGTATGGTTTGACAATGTCATCGCTTGTTATATTTCGGTATTGCCTGTGGCTGTGCTCCTTGTTGCTGCCAGCCTGGGGTGGTGTCATCGCCGTTTGCTGCGTGGCATCAACATCTGGTATGCGGCATGGTTTGCCATCGCCTTCATTCCTTCGGCAGCCAATACCCCTTATTTCCAGTATTTTTTCAAGAACATCAACTCCAGTATCTTCGGGTGGTTCGGCTATGTAGCCACCACATCGGGCATGCTCTTGCAGGAGTCTTCCTACTGGCTCTATATCGCCCTCTATTTCGTGTTTACGGGGGCGTTTATCTATGCGCTCGTCCGTCTGCGCCGCTACTTCGAGGGGCTCTTCCTTCTGCCTAAGGACAATATGCACCTGGTGCAGGTAGTCAGCCGTTTCCTTATTTCTGCTGTGATGATAGGTGCCTGTCTCTTCGGCATCCGTGGCAGAATGGGCTATAACCCTATCAAGGTGAGCCAGGCTTACTATTGCGAGGATTCTTTCCTCAACCAGCTCGGCATCAATCCGGCATTCAATCTCCTTACTTCTGCGCTCGACGATATGCGCAAGGAGAACAAGGAGTTGCATCTTATGCCATACGCTGAGGCTATCACGAATACCCGCCAGTGGCTGGGTATTATGGGAAAGGTGGATAGCACGAATATTCTGAAACGTGAGGTGGTGAACGATTCCCTGATGATGAAGAGGGGCCAATCTCCTGCGAAGAAGAATCATCCTAACGTGGTGGTGATACTGATGGAGTCGATGTCGGCAAACCTGTTGGGTACTTTCGGCAATCAGCAGCCGCTCACCCCAACGCTCGATTCGCTCTATCATCATTCCCTGGCGTTCACCCACTTTTATAGTGCCGGCATCCATACCAACCATGGTATGACGGCTACGCTCTACAGCTTCCCTGCTCTCATGTTCCGAAACCTGATGAAGGGAACGGTAACTCCACGCCGCAAGGGTATTGCCACGGTGTTGAAGAAGTATGGCTACGAGAACATGTTTTTCATGACTCACGAGGCACAGTATGACAATATGAAGGCCTTCTTCCAGACCAATGGCTACGATGACATCTTCTCTCAGGAGAACTATCCTAAGAGCGAGGTGGTGAACAGCTTTGGCGTGAGCGACCATTTCGAGATGGGCTATGCCCTCAACACCATCAACCAGAAGGCGAAGACGGGCAAGCCTTTCATGGCTACCATCCTCACCGTGAGCAATCATCCGCCATATATCATTCCTGATTTCTTCAAGCCGAAGACCAAGGAGAAGGAAACGCAGATTGTGGAGTATGCCGACTGGGCGATAGGCGACTTTCTGAAGAAGGCAAGCCGGGAGCCTTGGTATAAGAACACGATATTCGTGATTCAGGCAGACCATGGCAAGCTGGTGGGTAAGAGCGAGGGCGAGTTGCCGCAGTCGTACAACCACATTCCGCTCATCATCTTCGGTCCGGGTGTTCCGCAGCAGCAGTATGCGGGCTTGGGCATGCAGGTGGATGTAATGCCTACGCTTTTCGGTCTGATGAATCTGAATTATGAGTACGAGGGCTTCGGCGTGGATCTGCTGAAGCAGCAGCGCCCGATGGTATTCTATTCGGCAGATAACCAGATTGTGGCAAGAGATCATCAGCGTTGCTTCGTCTATAATCCGTCGATGAACCGCAGTTTCTGCTATGATGTGTTGCCGAATGGCAATCTGAAGGAAACCAAGCAGGAGTCTAAGTTCCAGGATTTGAAGAACTATGTGTTCTCGAATATCCAGGCAGCCGAATATATCGAGCGACATCAGCAATAAAATAGGGCTTGTCAGATTTCTTTCGTCTTCTGTTCTTGGTTCTTGACGATCGAATTATATATGGAAGGTATATTGATTTGATGCTTAATGTGCTGATTCTCTATGAAGTTATAAAATTATACCCAAAGGTATTATACCCTAGGGTATAATTTTTGATATTGTAATATTCTTTTGTTTCTATTGTATCGGTTTCCATCAGCAATTAAATACGATATTAGCAGAAACAGTAATCCCCCACCACGCTATGGCTGCGTGATGGGGGATTAACTGTTTCTGGAGATTCAAGAGGCTATATGCCTGGATTGTAGATGTGCTTTATGCCGAGAGGGTAAGCTTCTGCCAGATCTCGGTGTCGCCACCTTTCAGCTTCTTGCAGAGACCACGTTTGGTCCAGCGGCTTATCATCTTACGGATGGTTTCACGACTGGCTCCGTCGCCACGCTCACGGCTGGCATCGAAGAGGGTGAACTGCTCAGGGAGCTGGGCAAAGAGCAGGGTGTTACGAGATTTATAGACAGGGATAGCCTCGTTGTCCTGCTGCTGCTTGTCGAGACGCAAGCCAAACATCTCCATCTGCATGGCAAGCACGTAGTCGGCCACAGCCTTGGCAAAACGGATGCAGGCATCGGTCTCCTCTCCGGTCTGTTCCAGGATGTGGAAGATGACGCCACAACGGAAGCCGATGATGGCGGAACGGCGACGATATACATCCATCACACGGTCGGCATTCGCCAGGGCAAGCTGTCTCTTCGCTTCGAGCCACTGGCAGAACTCCTCGCACATACGGGGCAGCTCCATCACGCCGTGACTACGTTCAAGGAGAGTTACTGCCTTGAGGATGTTTGCCTGCTCCTCCTCGGTGTAGCCGTGGTGCTGGCTGAGGGGTGCGAAGGAGGTATCGGGCATCTTGGCGAGCATCATTCTTGAAGAAGATCCATCCTCGATGTTATCATCGGTAAAGAACTTCTGGAAGATGTTCTGGGTGCAGCAGCCGGTGAAGTTGAGTTGGGCGTGGGTTACGCCGCTGGTGGCTGTGATGTAGTCCTGACCCACCTCGCTCTGGTCGAACGCCTTACGGAAGTAGTCGCCGAACACCTTCCATACGCTCTTCATCGAACCGAGCTCCTCGCTGAACATATACATGGTATGGCCGTCGGCACAGAGCTGACGACGCATCAGAGCCGACTTCGAGATAGTATCGCCAATGTGACGGATGCAAGGCTTCGGATCTACTACACCCTTCTTGCCCTTGTGCTGCTGGTACCAAGCTTCGTCTTCACGTGGTTTCTCATCGTCCTTATCCATCTTCTTCGCCCAGATGTTCTCAATGCGGCGGCATACGCCCTTACCTGATGCCTGCTCGCCGATGATGATAGACATGAGTGCCATCGGAGTATCGCTGCCGTCGCAATACTTCGCCTTCAGACGGTCAGCATAGGTTGCGGCAATAGGGAGGGCAGAGAAGAGGGCAGGCACGCGTGCCTCTGCGGCTACGCCAGAGAGCGAGTCGCGGAGTCCGAGTGGAAGCTGGTCTACTGGGAATTCGTAAAGAGGCTGTGTACTTGCCTTGGCGGCTAAAAGGTTCTCTATGTTTCTTAAATTTTCATTCTCCATAATTATTTAATGTTTAAAAGTTAGCTTGTCGGAATATCCGATAAACGGGGGCAAAAATACGACTATCTTCTGTAACCGCCAAATTTGAGCGTGTGATAAGGTCCGAAATTCAGCAGCCATTTGGAGCAAATTGTGTTAAAAAATCTAAGTCATAGTTTTGTGGGGCGGAAAACATAGGTTCTTATGTGTTAAATCATAGTTTCTCGGGTGCCAGGTTATAGCTTCTCGGATAACAGGTTCTCGTCTCAATCCGTAACCCCCTTTTTCTTCTTCTTCCTTTCTCATAAAAAAATAACACGGACAAATTGAATTTGTCCGGACAAATTGTCCGGAGTGCCATAACGTATTGTTTTCCTGGTACTTATAAGCCTGCTGGACAACCATCCGGACAAATTCAATTTGTCCGTGTTTTAAAAATATTCCCGTTAAATTCTTTGGTGTCTTACCCGTAATCCATTGACTATTAGTTAATTCGTAATAAAAATACTAGTTTTAAACAACTTTGTTTAAAACAACCTTGTTTAATTTGTTTTTTTTTTGCTATCTTTGCAGAAGTTCTGTATCTGCTGCCAATGTAATCCGCCTCAAGAAATCCTTGATGATGAAAGACCTGATTACAATACCTGCTCCTAAGCATCTGGAAATGAGTGACCCCATCTTGGCGTTGTGGCTCAAGATAAGAGTGGGGAAGGAAGCATAAAAGGATAAAGCCCCTTCTGTATTCCGGGTATATGAAAAACTGGAATGCGGAAGGGGCTTTTGGGGAATTTACCTTTTCTTATTTAAAGAACCTGTTGAGCTGCTTGATAGCTTTGTCAAACTGCTTAGCTGGCAGACGATAATTCTTCACCGGATTCATATGGGCATCATAAACATCCAGGGCACCATCGGCAGTCTTCTCCAGAATGGTGTCGTTGTTGATGATGAAGGCATAGTTCAGATTGCTGCCTACTACATGCCATAGTCTAGGCGTCTTATCTGTCATCATTCTGCCCATCGAATAATCGGCAGGACCGTTCTTTCATAATAGATAGAATCCTTTCTAGACATTAATCCTTAGATTTTAACAGAGAAAAATACTTATCCAGAACCATCAGCGAGATGATATCCTCACGCTGCTTATCCTTGAATTGCTCTACATATTCGTGAGCGTGGTTGATGATAGCTTGCGCTTCATCAGGATGAGCAGTATAATAGTCCATCTTTTCCTCAAGATCAGAGAAATCAGGCTTTACTTCTATATAATGATAGTCTGGCTTCAGAGTTCCTTCCATAAACCAAGTTTCATAATATGGCTTAGGCATCACGGCGATGGAATTGGAAGACATAATCCATTTCAGATTGCTTGCCACGTCATTTCCCTCCAGCGCCATCACGTATTTGTATTTCAGATGGTCGTAGATGGAAATCTTTTCGCTCTTCCATTCTTGCTTAATCAGATCTATGGTTCCGATATCGAAGCGAGGATTTCCGAAAAACTTCTCTACAAATTGCACACGGATGTCCTTGCAGGCTATTTTCCCTCTGAAGATAGCCTGGTCTTTTTTTTCAGCAAACGAAAGCTTATCCTTCACGAAGATAAAATGGCGTACCTTGTCCATCTTGAGCAATACGGAGTTCTGGTTTTCTCCATGAATTGGGCGGCTTTTTACAATGGTAGGAATATCTTCCACATACGTGATGTCACCAGGGAGGAGATTCCATTTGTTATTGCCGTCAAAACAGCGGGCATATTCCAAAGTATCCAGATAATATACCTTCTGGCGGGTCATCGGCTGTTCTGCAACTTTAACAGCTTCTTTGTCCCATAAATCTTTGTTGAGAAGGATATTATCTTCTGTAAGCTTGTTGTAGTAGTTTACCCGGTTCAGGATATAATCGTAGTCTTTGCGTTTCTTGGCTTTGTCAAGTAAATGCTGCCCCCTCCATATCAAGATGCAGGCAGGTGTATACAGACGAGCGTATTCCTTGATGTAATACCAGGGTTTGCTGTTTTTTCCGCTATGGAATTTATATTTCAATTTTTGAATATTCATAGGATTTCTTTTTGTTTATGAAAACGATGATGATGTTATTGGGTACAAAAATACGAAATATACTTTAATCTTGCAAGAAAATGGATAAAAAAAGCAAGTATCAATGAAGGAAGAAAGATAATCTTCCTAAAATTTGGCGTTTCTGATAGTTTTTCGTATCTTTGCAACCTATGAGATACTAGGAAGGTATCTTGTTAAAGAATATAAAAGAATTGTATGTTAGAAGTACGTGATAGATTAAACTTCGAGGATTATCTGGATTCACTCTTGAATAGCGTAGAGAGTGATGACTTGGAGTTTAAAAGTGCTGCCGGTGGATTTCCTGGTAGCTTTTGGGATACCTATTCAGCTTTCGCCAATAGCGAAGGAGGAGTTATCGTGCTTGGAGTTATAGAAAGAAAAGGTAAGTTCTATATAGATAATCTATCTGATGAACAGATAGAGAAATATACCAAGGACTTTTGGAATAATGTGAATAATCGAGCTACGGTTAGTTGCAACCTGTTAAAAACAGAAGATGTCGTGGTAGAAGATTACAATGGTCACAAACTTATGTTATTCTTTATTCCTCGTGCATCCAGAGAACAGCGTCCTGTTTATAGAACATCCCAGCCCTATAATGGTACTTTTAAGCGCAATCATGAAGGTGATTATAAATGTACGGAGCGAGAAGTGCAGCGTATGTTTTCAGATGCGAATGTTTCTAATCCCGCTGATAGCCGCATTTTGAGAAATTATTCATTGGATGATTTAGATATGGAGTCTGTTGCTCAATATCGGCAATTATTTAAGTTGGCAAAGCCAGACCATCCTTGGTCTGTTTTGTCTGATTTTGAATTTCTTAAAAAGATAGGAGCTTATCGTATAGAACGTAGTACGAAGGAAGAGGGCTTTACGCTTGCAGGTGTGCTGATGTTTGGTAAAGAAGATGCCATTACTGATAACGAATGTTGTCCCGACTTCTTTCCTGATTACCAAGAAAAACTATCAGATAATCCTGAGATACGATGGACCAATCGTATTTGTCCTGATGGAACTTGGGAGGCAAATTTATTCCAATTCTATCTTCGTGTTCTTCCAAGATTATCAGCGGTCTTGCCAAAACCTTTCATCTTGGAGGGCAATATTCGTCGTGATGAAACTCCTGCGCATGTGGCTGTTCGCGAAGCTCTGGTGAATTTTTGTATTCATACCGATTATTCGGAAAATGCAACAATGGTAGTGCGATTGTATAGCAATAAAATTGTTTTTACTAACCCAGGAACACTGTTGGTTTCTAAAATGCAATATTATGGAGAAAGTGCTAGCGTATGTCGTAACAAGACTCTTCAAAAGATGTTTATGCTGATTGGCTCTGCTGAAAAAGCAGGAAGTGGAGTCGATAAGATATTGGCTGGTTGGCAATTTGCAAATTGGAGAGCACCTATGTTGAGAACATTAAGTCAGCCCGACTTAGTGGAACTCACAATGATGATGGAGTCGATGATGGATGAAGGAACAAAGGAAAGATTGGTTCGGATATTTGGAACAGAAGTGTTTTCTTTGGGACATGAACGCCTATTGACTCTTAATGCAGCTTGTACAGATGGATATATTACAAATGAGAGCCTAAGGGTTGTTCTTAACCAGCATAAAGCAGAAGTCGCCGATTTGTTGAAAGATATGTGTACGCATAAATTGCTGGTTCAAGAGGGATATGGTAGAGGAACCAAGTATCGGTTGCCTATGAATGCTAAGGTGGCAAGTTCCGGCTCTAAGGTTGCAAGTTCCGAGTCTAATATTGCAAGTTCTGGGGCTAATATTGCAAGTTCCGAGTCTAATATTGCAAGTTCTGGGGCTAATATTGCAAGTTCTGGGGCTAATATTGCAAGCTCTGGGGCTAATATTGCAAGCTCTGGGGCTAATATTGCAAGTGCTCGTATAAAAC
>DAWDAD010000037.1:0-25695 GCA_052356385.1 Prevotella sp. | reverse complement strand
CGGTGTCCTTCTTGTCCGGCTCCTTGCCGTCCTTCTTAGCCTGGTTGATACGTGACTTTGCCTGGTTGATCTCAAGGAGGTTTGCGTTCACGCTGCGCATTACGATGCTGTAGTTAATCATACTCTGTTCTGTGTTTAAGAGTTCACTGAATCACAACTACCCGGAAGCCCTCGTTCTGCACCCTGTTTTGGGTCTTAATAGATGACCGGCGCCTGCCATCATTTAAGACCAGCTGCGGTCTTCTATTATGACCGCCCTTAGGCACAATAGGCTGTTCCTTCGATTGCCGGTGCAAAGATACGAAATTTACCCCGAGGAAGCAATAGTTTTCCCGTCACTTGATTTCACTTTTCCCGTGAGTTGTGAAAACGAGGGGGATAAGGAAGCGGGAGGTTGGGCGAGGACAAAATAAAGCCATCTGGTCATTAATGCCCGGTCATTATCGGTCATTAAGAAAAATCACTTCCGGTCATTTAGCCCTATAGTATAATATTAAATTTTTAATATTATACTATAGACCTTTTTTCGCCGCCCCGAAAACCTTAATGACCGATAATGACCGGTCGTTAATGACCGGATTTCGGGATGCGGAATAAATGAATCTTTTACTTTTGCTAATAAGGTGTAAAAGGTTGATATATAACTTGATATGAATTGCTGTACGAATTGTATTCTGCAATGTGAAGTATGAGAAGATCCCTTGGTTCTTAGCCTTTCTTTTTAGAAAAACGTGTTCTTACATATCTGAAAAGCTAACCTTATCCGTAAAGATATTTGCTTGTTACCTTAATTTCTTCTTTTCTATTTCGCCTTTCACATCTTTGTTTTGCCATTTTATGAGGTAAAAATTGCCATTGTAGTTTAAATTGGGGGCTTTATTATCATTTTTCAGTTAAATAAAGTGATAAAATTTGGTGGATAGCCCAACTTTTTATACTTTTGCTTTTACATTGCATAGAGGCAAGCCCCCTTTGCACGAAATTTAATAAACATTCAAATGTCTAAATGAAAATGAGAATTTGTAACAGATTGATAATCAGTGTTTTAGGGGGGGGTAATTTTGGCTCGTCAAAATTAGTCTCAAATCATAGTGCACTTACAAAAGGGCGAATAGTAGCGTGGATTCAGGCGCTGGTATTCGTCCTTTTTGTGTTTTTGTTTTCCGCCTGTTCAAGTGAAGAAAATGCGGATAATTCGGGGGGAATTGACCTCAAAACCAAAATTTCAGCCCACGAATGGGCGATTTCTAAGGCTTATCAGCGTGTTGGAAACCTTACTTTAGATGTAGATGCGGGAACTGTCTATTGCCAGTTCACCGCCGATAGCGTATATTTCAGCGAGGAGAAAACGGTAACTGAGATTGATGAGGAGGGTAAAATCCTGCAGACCTCTACCGAGATAGTTCCTCATGACCACTATGCTTATATAATAAAGGAAAACAAAATACTGATAGATAATCAAACATTCACAATTTCAACCCCAACTGGCACTTTCGCTTTGGAAAATGAGGACTGGAAGATTGTGCTTGTTGCGAAGTAAATAAACACATTATGGGAACATACAATAAAGAACGAGAAGAACTTCATAAAACTATTTGGAGTATCGCTGAAGAATTAAGAGGTGCTGTTGATGGATGGGAATTCAAGGCTTATGTCTTGGGTGCCATATTCTATCGTTACATCTCAGAAAACCTTACCGACTACATTAATAATTTGCAGGCTGCTGCCGGAATCAAGGACTTTGATTATGCTAAAATGGAAGATGAAGAAGCAAAGGAGGCTCGCGAAATGATGGTGCAGGAAAAGGGCTTCTTTATTCTGCCAAGTCAATTGTTTCAGAGAGTAGCTGCTTCACCTGAAAAGAATGTCAACCTCAATGAAACGCTAGCCCAAGTGTTCCGTTCTATTGAGGCCAGTGCTGCCGGTACAGATAGCGAGGAACAGGTAAAGGGACTTTTCTCTGATTTCATCATCGACAGCTCCCGTATCGGCAACTCTGTAGAAATGCGTAACAAGTGCATTTCCAAGGTGTTGACCAAGGTGCGGGATATGCAGCTCAGCAAGACGTTTACAGACAACAGTATTGATACAGTAGGCGACACCTACGAATACCTGATGCAGATGTATGCATCGAAGGCTGGTAAAAGTGGAGGTGAATACTTTACGCCACAGGAGGTGAGTGAAGTGCTTGCCCGCATTGCCTGCAGTAACAATCCGAATATTAAGAAGGTTTATGACCCAGCCTGCGGTTCGGGTTCCTTGCTAATGAAGTTTGTGAAATATGTAGGTGAAAAAGCTTCGGATATAGAGTTTTATGGTCAGGAAATTAATCCTACAACCTACAATCTCTGCCGCATCAATATGTTCCTGCATAATGTGAACTATGCCAAGTTTGATATTCAGTTAGGCAATACGCTTACTACTCCTCATCATCTTGGAATGAAGTTTGATGCTATCGTGAGCAATCCGCCATACTCTAAGAGTTGGCCGGGAAAAAATAACACGATTCTGATTAATGATGTACGATACAGTCCTGCTGGTGTGCTGGCTCCTATACAGAGGTCAGACCTTGCCTTTACGATGCACATGCTTTACCATCTTAGTGAGACTGGTACTTGCGCCATTGTAGAGTTCCCTGGTGTGCTTTATCGCGGTGGAGCAGAGAAGAAAATCCGCGAATATCTGATTAAGAACAATTTTGTGGATACGGTGATTCAGCTTCCTGCCAATCTTTTCTTTGGCGTAGGCATTGCCACTTGCATCATTGTTATCAAGAAGAATAAGAAAGATAATAATATTTTGTTTGTGGATGCTTCGGAAGAATTTGTGAAGAAGGGCGATAAGAACAAGCTGGAGGATGAAAACAAAAACAGAATTGTAAATGCTTATCAGCAGCGCAAGGAAGAACAATATTTTACCAGGCTTGTTAGCAACGATGAAGTTCTTGCCAATGGCGCCAATCTTTCAGTTTCTTCTTATGTAGAGAAAGAAGATAAAAGAGAAGTGATTGATATTGTGGCGTTGAATGAAGAGATTGAAGCTTTGAGCAAGGATGTTGCAAGTAAGTCGTTAAAATTGAATGAAATAATCAAGAAATTATGAACAAGATTGCTGAATTAATAAGTAGATTATGTCCAGATGGAGTTGAGTTTAAAACGCTTGATTCTTTGGTAAGCTATGTTCAGCCTGGTCCATATATTGTTAGTTCAACAGAGTATGATGCTCATTATTGTACTCCTGTTCTGACTGCTGGACAAAGTTTTATTCTTGGATATACAAATGAGGAAGAAGGAATATACAATGCCTCGTCCCAAAAACCGGTTATCATTTTTGATGATTTTACAACAAGTTTTCATTGGGTAGATTTTGACTTTAAGGTAAAAAGCTCTGCATTGAAAATATTGAAAATAAAAGATAAACAAGAGGCAGATTTTAGGTATATTTATATGGCTATGAAAACCATTCATTTTATACCGACAAATCATATGCGGCATTGGATTTCATTATATAGCAAATTTGAAATTCCACTTCCTCCGCTTAACATTCAAAAGGAGATAGTCTCTATTCTTGATTCCTTCACCTCGCTCATCGACAAGATGAAACAGGAGGCCGAAATGAGGAAGAAACAGATGGATTACTATAGGGAAAAACTATTCTCATTTGGAAAAGAGGAATGTGAGTGGAGAACATTGAATGAACTCTTCACTTTTAAAAATGGCATAAACAAAGAAAAAAATGATTTTGGAAGAGGAGCTCCAATTATAAATTATGTGGATGTCTATAGGAAACGGGGATTAGTTAAAGAAGATATTAAGGGACTGGTGAATTCAAATGCATCAGAGCAATCTCGCTATAAATGTAAAAAGGGAGATGTGTTTTTTACAAGAACATCTGAAACGAAAGAAGAAGTAGGTTTTCCTGCAGTCCTCTTAGAAGACATAGAGAATTGTGTATTTAGTGGATTCGTGTTAAAAGCAACACCAACAACTGATTTACTCGATACTCACTATTGCAAGTATTGCTTCTTTACATATCAATTTAGAAAAGAGGTTATAAAAAGTGCCACTTATACAACAAGAGCGCTAACAAATGGAACCTCTTTATCGAAGATTTCAATCCCAGTTCCTTCTCTCGAGAAGCAGCGCCAAATCGCTTCCATCCTCGATACTTTCGAAACCTACATCTCGAAGCTGGAGAAGATGATAGAGTTACGCCAGAAGCAGTATGAATACTACAGAGAAAAGTTGCTGACATTTGAATAAATTCTTTTATTAATAACGTTATGGCAGAAAGTTATAAAATCATAGCAGAGCAAGACTATTGTACCGTGGTGGCAAAATATGAGTCATCAAGGAAGAATGGTAATGCTTACCAAAGTGAGCAGGATCTGGAACGCTGGCTTATCGAACAACTGCAAAGACAAGGTTACGAATATCCTTCCATCCACAACGAGAAAGAATTGCTGGAGAATCTGCGCATACAGCTGGGCAAGGCAAACGATACAGAATACTCTGACAAGGAGTGGACAAGTCTGCTGAATATTTTGACCAGCGAAACGCTCACGATGGAAGATAAGGCTGACATGATTCAAAAGGAAAATACCGCAGTAGAAATAGAACGTGACAATGGTATTAAGACCAATGTTCACCTTATCCATAAAGATAACGTGTTCAAGAATAATCTGCAGGTTATCAACCAGTACGTGCCCGCTGGTGGAACCCATGCCAACCGCTATGATGTAACCATCCTGGTTAACGGTCTGCCACTCGTTCATATTGAGCTGAAACGCCGAGGTGTAAGCATCAGGGAAGCCTTCAACCAGATAAACCGCTATGCTCGCGAAAGCTTCTGGGCAGGCAAGGGAATGTTTGATTACATCCAGCTGTTTATCATCAGCAATGGCACAGAGACCAAGTATTATAGCAATACCACCCGCTATGCTCGTGAGCAGGAAGCTGACAAGCAGAAGGGGAAGAAAAAGAAAATTCAGAGCAACTCGTTTGAGTTTACCAGCTACTGGAGTGATAGGGAAAACAACCTTATCTGCGACCTGGAGGACTTTACCAAGACCTTCCTCGTAAAACGCACGCTGCTCGAAATTCTTACCAAATATTGTGTGTTCAATGTAGATAAGGAACTGCTGGTGATGCGTCCTTACCAGATAGCTGCTACTGAGAGTATTACCCAGCGTATCAAGATTGCCTTGAATCATCATTGGGAAGGTTCTAGAAAGGCAGGAGGCTACATCTGGCACACTACCGGTTCGGGTAAAACCCTGACCTCTTTCAAGACGGCTCAGCTTGCAAGCGATATAGAGGGAGTACATAAGGTAGTATTCATCGTTGACCGACAGGATTTGGACTATCAGACGATGAAGGAATACGACCGTTTCTGCCCTAACTGTGCCAATGGTAATGTGAACAGTAAAATATTGCTCGGTCAGCTCAATGCCGATGGCAATGATTCGAACATCATCATCACCACGATACAGAAGATGTCGAGCCTCTTGAGGAAAAAGCTGATAGAGCAGGTGGTTCTTGACCAGGTTTTCGTCTTCATTTTTGATGAATGTCACCGCTCGCAGTTTGGCGCCATGCAGAAACAGATTAAGCAGAGTTTCAAGAAGTACATCATGTTTGGCTTTACCGGCACCCCGATATTTGGAGTTAATGCCAGTGGTAAAAAGGGAGAAATGATGACCACTGCAGATGTGTTTGGCGGAGAGTTGGACGAAAAGGGCAATCATACTAAGCCGCTCCACACTTATACCATCATCAATGCCATCAACGATAAGAATGTGCTGAAATTCAATGTAGAATACCACACGCAGACGGCTATGGTAGATGGAAAGAAGGTGGAGAACACAAACTATCTCGACTCCAAGCGCATAGCTTTGAATGTGAAATATCTTCTTGATCATTTCGATATAAAGACCAAGCGCTCTGTTCAATGGACAGCCTCGGTGTTGACCAATGTAGAGGAAGTTATAAAAAACTACAAGAAAAAGAAGGAAGATCAGGTTGAAGAAAAGAAAGCGAAGGTTTCCACCACGGGATTCAACTCTATACTTGCCTGCGACAGTGTGCCAATGGCTATAGAATACTATAAGGAGCTGGAACGGCAGATGGCTGAGCCGGGTGCCCCACAGCTAAGGATTGCAACCATTTTTACTTCGGCTGTAAACGAGGCAGAGAATGATAGTAACGGAAATATAGAAGAAGACCCGGAAGGCATTAAGGGACTGGACTCTACGAGTAGGGAGTTTCTTGATTCCTGCATTACAAAGTACAACAATATCTTTGGAACCTCATACAATACGAGTGCTGAAATGTTCCAAAACTACTACAAGGACCTTTCCTTGCGCACCAAGAACAAGGATATAGATCTGCTCATTGTGGTAGGTATGTTCCTGACGGGTTTTGACGCAAAATGTCTCAATACGCTCTGGGTAGATAAGAACTTGCGAATGCATGGATTGCTGCAGGCGTTCAGCCGAACCAACCGTATTCTGAATGCCTATAAGAACTGTGGCAACATCGTTTGTTTCCGCAATCTCATAGAAGCCACCAACAGGAGTTTCGGACTTTTTGGCGATGCTAATGCCAACAGCATTATTCTGATGCGAACCTTTGAGGAATATTACAATAGCTACGAAGAGGATGGGAAACATCAGGCAGGATATAAGGAACTGGCAGAGAAACTTCTGCAGGAATATCCGCTCTGCAAGTTGAATCCTTCCATCCCGCTGGCTCAAAAGATAGGCTTCATCAAGTTGTATGGGCAATTCGTCAAGAAGACTAATATACTGATAAGTTTTGATCAGTTTAATCCGGAAACCTTGGAAGAACGCAATGCAATCCGCATCATCTGTGAAGGTGACAGGCAGGACTATCAGTCATGGTACCTGTGCTTCTGTGATGATTTGAAAGGCGGAACTACAGGTGGCGGTGGTGGACATACTGGTGGAGACGGAGCTGGCGGAACGGATGATTTGGAATTTGAAATAGAATTGATTCGCCAGTTTGATATTGATATTCCTTACATCTTGGCTCTTGTGAAAAAATATCATGATAGCAACTGTGAAGATGCAGATCTTATCAAGGATATTATCCGTTGCATAACATCAAGTCCGAAGTTGAGGGATAAGAAAGACCTCATAGAGGGCTATCTTCATGTCATAAAAGAAGGTAAGGATGTTGATGTTTACGAAGAATGGAAGAATTACATCCGTCAGCAGATGGAAAAGGAACTTAATGCCATTATCAGCGAAGAGAATCTGAAGGAAGAGGCAACCCGTGATTTTATCACCAAGTCTCTGCATGATGGTTACGTTGAGGAGAGTGGAATGGCTATTACAACAGTACTGCCCCCGATGCCTATCTTTGGTGCCGGCAATAAACGTGAACAGAAAAAGAAAACTGTCATTGAAAAGTTCAAACGATTCGTAGAACGATTCATTGATTTATAAACTTTTACAATATAAGAAAAGAAAAAGATATAGAAACAGGAGCCTATCCCTATAGGTAGGTGCACGGAAAGCGTTGTCAGCAAATATAATGTCTTATCGCTCAGAAACGACCAAACTTCAACAGAAGATAAGCTAACTTCAAGGATGGCAACAAGCGGCGCTCATGTGTGTAGAAGTAAAAAATCTACGACGTGGGCAAGACTTGTATGTATATCTGAAGTTAGGGCTTTGGTCGGCCTCTGAGCGATGATTGCGTATGGGTTTTTGCCCACGCTTTTTTATACGAATAATATGGCAGCAGACAAAACAAAATACTTAAAGGATTTGGAAATGCTCATGCAGGAATATAAAACCTGTTATGGGGATTGTGCTGGCGATAGAACCATTCATAAACTATCGTTACTTATTGCTATGTTTGAAAGTAGCGAAATGTTTGAAAAGATAGGGCAGAACCTTAAAACTAATTTAATCATCGATATTGATAGAGATGTTGATTACGTGAAATGGAGTAATCTGGAAACTTGGATAGAAACTAAATCTAAGACTAATCAGCATGCTTCTTCTTTGACCTATGAGTCGCTGAATATGGAAAAATCCTTATTTGCCAATAGTATGGCAGATATGTTGCCACCGGTACCCGAAACCTCATCTGATGACAATAATAAGAATCAATTCGATGGGCTTACCTATAAGGAAAGAGATAAGTTCAAGACAACCATCAACAACCTGATGAATAATAATGTATTTAATGATAAGGTTCTTGATTTTGCCATAGATTCTGCACTAAAAAAACTAAGTGCAGCACTTCTGAATATCGCAAATATAATAGAAGCTAAGCATGGGGCAAGTCTTTATGAAGACCTCTATAATAAGCAGTTTTTTGCCTATACCAATAAGATTGGTTCCTCTGTGCTGAAATCTCATAAGGAATGGAGAAAAATGTATTTGGATGATGAAATAACCGAAGAGTCGTTAAAAGTACATGTTCAGAAGGTTCTTATTGAACTCTTCAAGTCTGGCGTATTGGATAATATAGAGGTCAACGTCACCAAAAAGCAGAAGGATAACTATAAGACTGAAATTGATTTTTCCGAGCATGAAATTCCCAAGAAGATGAACGCCAATAAGTTGTATAACTGCTTTAGGAGCATTTGCGTTTTTAAGGGTGGTAAGTATTCTCTGGATAAGGTAAAAGCCGGCAAACTGCTGTTTAAGATAAGAAAGAATGAGGATAAGATCTGTGCTTTCTTTCAGTTTGTATTAACGCTTACTTATGTTTATCAGGATATTGATGAGTTGAGAGAAGCGAATAGAGTGCCTAGTAAGATATTTGATTTCGATTTTTCCAAAATAGAATGCAAATTTAGTGAAGAAGAAGCCAAGAAGTCTGGCATTTATATGCATGCACCAATGGTGCTCACTATTATAGATAAGATGAGTGAGAATATGCCTAAGGCTTACTGGGTATGTTTCTTCTGTGTGTTACTGGAAAAAGAATGGATAGAAGATAATGTGAATGCTTTTTGTAAAAAGATGAATTCAATCTTTAGTGTAGAGCTGGATAAAAGTGCATTGAGGAAAACTATAAATGAACAGGGAAACAAAATCGAGGAATGGGATAAAGGCGACAGACGACTGAAAAAGAAAAGAGAGTTTGGCTTGAAATTCAAGCAATGTATCGATTTTTATGTTCAATATAAACTTGACTCTTTTACATAGGGAAATGGTAAAGATAGTACCACAAAAAATACATAGATAATACCACAAAATAAAAAACTTAATACCACAAGCAAAAAAGATAGCACCACTCGTACCACATGGTATGGGCGGTGCTTTTATTTTTTCCCTACTTTTGCATCGTCGAAGAAACAAGACAACGCTGAATTGTTTAGTGTTCTTGAATCCCCTTCGTACATTTATATTATATGAATACTCAGATTATGAGAGTGGTGCAGCAAGGCGAGGCTTTCGCTGTACAGAGTCAGAAGAGTGAGAACGGCCAGATGATGAAATGCAACATCATCCTCCAGGAGATGGGCGGCAAGTATGAGAACCAGTATGCTGCGGCAATGCTCGGCAATATTGCCCAGTGCAAGTTTGCTCCGGGAACATTGGTGGCGGTTACGCTCCGATTCACAACTCGTGAGTACAATGGTCAGGTTTACCAGGATATCCTTGTTACGGACATCGTGAAACTTGGCTAGTAACAAATCTTGAATTGAAATAGGTGGCGTGAGAATTGTCCCGGGATAATTTGCGCAAACTGAAACTTACGACACTTCTTTCGTTCAACCTAATTTTTAATTTAAGATTTTTATGAAAAAGACGGTTAATAAGCAGAATAATCAGATGAACGGCTGCCAGCACGTGCAGCTGGGTGGTGTGGCTTTCTATGACGAAGGCAAGTGTTTCATGTTTTCACCTGAAAACGAAGGGGTGAGAAATAAGGTGGAGGGGTTCCGCTCGCAGGGCATTGCCCAGCAGTTGACAGACGGTACTTTCGACTTCATGGCGAAACCAAGAATCCGCTCGCAGTCGGAACTGATCAGAAAGCTGGCTCACGGACGTGTAAGTAAGACCAAGGATGGAGCTATTCAGCTCACCCTGAAGGTGTTTTGCGACGAGGGAATCAATATCGGAAGCACTCTGGTAAAGGAGGCTGAAGAGGCTGCTGATGCGGTTGTGGATTATCAATTGAAACGATAGAGGATATAGATGTTCAACTTAAATTGAAAGTAGAAACACATAGATGAGTTGTTATTTAATTAAGGTGGAGAACGGGCACAAGGTTGCCCGCTCCATCACCTCGGAAGAGGAGTACAAGCAGTTGCGTGGAAGCAACGAGCAGAAGGCGAATCTTCGTCTGGCTCGAGCCGGAAACGATGCTGCGAAACGTAGACTGGTGCAGTTCAATTATTCCGGACATTATCCGCAAGGGGTGGTGAAGGGAACGAAGCTGCCAAGTACGGCTTTCGGATTCGATATGGACGAGCCGGAGGCTTTCGCCAAGGCTGCCAAGGCGCTGCTGAAGGAACCGGAGAAGTTTGGACTGCTGATGCTGGAGAGGAGTGCAAGACAGGGCGGTCATGCGGTGTTCAAGAGAGAAATGGGCAAGACCATCCTGGAGAACCAGGTACGCATCGCTACGATGCTGGAGTGCGAAATGGATACTTCGGCGCATGACATCAACCGTGTCTATTTCACGACTTCGGCTGATGCAGACGATTTGCTCTATCTTTCGTCTGAGCTCTTCAAGGATGATTATGAAGAGGCTGCCGTGGCAGCTGAAGGCAAGGTGCTGGAGGAGCGTGAGAAGTATGGACTGGAGGAACTTCCTCCGGGGGCGCATAAGGCAAACAAGCATTACAAGCCTTGGTTGGAGAATGTTGAAGAGAAGGCTTTGAATTCTCAGAAAAATCTTGAGAATCAGGAGAATCAGAAATCTCTTGAAAATCAGGAGAATTTGGGAAATCAGAATCAGAGTCAGAAGAACCTGGGAAATCAGAAGAATTCTCAAAAGGGTCAATCCTCTCAGAATCCTCAAAATTCTTCTAAGAATCAGGCTCAGCTTGCTTCCGCTTCATCTTCCTCTTCATCATCCAGCAATGATTATCTCGGAATCCCGTATTCCGAAATCATCTCGAAGTGGTGGCAGATGTATAATGACGGTCATGAGCCAGTTCGCTCCAACCGCAACACTTTGACCTTCGAGCTTGCCGTGAACCTTCGCCACATCTGTGGCTTCGACCGCAGTCTGATGGCTCAGATCATCCCCTGCTACGATGGTTTTCCCGAGCAGGAGAAGATGGCTTGCATCAACTCGGCGCTGAATGAGAAAATTACGCAAATGCCTAAGCGACTGAAAGATGTGCTTGCCGCTCTGCGACAGGAAAAGCTGAAACAGGGTGCTTCGAATGCTACTGCTGATGCAGAAAGCGAGGCTCTGGTGAATGCGCTGGACGAGGCTAATGCCAAGGACGAAATGTTCTATTTCAATGCTTTGCCTAAGATGCCGCAAGGTGTGCGTGATTCTATCAATGCCGTAGGACCACCCCTGGCAATGCCAGTGATTACCGCCATCTGTCCAGCCATCGGAATGTTGGCTACTGGAGTAAAGGTGGCTGTGCACGGTAAGATGAACTCGCTGAACCTCATCTCCTACATCGCCGGAGATTTCGCCTCTGGTAAGGGAAGTATCGACCCCGTGGTTGATGCATGGACTTCGGAAGTGAAACAGATGGACAAAATGTATCAACAGCAGGAGGACGAATGGCGAGCCAAGAAGCGTGCAGCTAAGAACAAGAAGGAACAGCCGGAAGAGCCGAAACTGCCCGTAAGATGTCTGACGCTGAACAACACCGTGGCTAACCTAGCCGAGCGTCTGGCTAACACCGAGGGCAAGCACGCCTTCTCGTTTACCCCGGAAGCTGACACCGTGGCTCAGAAGTGGAAATCAGCGATGAGCGATTTCTCTGTAATGCTCCGACAGGCGTATGATGGTACGAGCTACGAGCGTGAGGCAAGAAGTGCAGAAGCCGTGAATGTACACATAGACAGACTGTTATGGAATGTGGTAATGTGTGGAACCCCTGATGCGCTTTACCGTGTGGTGAACAATTATACGGATGGTTTTCAGAGCCGTATCGTAGTGGCTCGCACACCGGATAATACCTTCACTCCTCTTACTGATAATCTTTTTGTGCTTACAGATTCTCAATGCGAGCATATTCATCAGATTGCTCATCTGCTGCCTCTGATGGAGGGTGAGGTGGAACTGCCGAAACTGGAAGCCAAGGGTAGGGATTGGCTGGAGCAGATACGACTGGAGACTATGAAGAATGATGACAAGGTGAAAGCCCGTCAGCGTTTCCGTATCTGTCCTACCACAATGAGAATGATGACCTGCATCATGCTCTGCAAGGTGGCAGAGACGTTGATTCAGAAGCACGGCTTTCAGGGGGCAGAGAAGCTGTTGAAGCAGAATCCGCTGTTATGGAAGGAAATGATCGTCAAGACGCAGACTCCTACCATGCTTGCAGCCTTCAATATTCTCGCTGATTACCAGTTGGAGAATGCACTCTATTTCTTCCGTAGCCGCATTGAGGATGCCTTTTCATCGAAGAGCTATTGCGGTCAGTCGGCTTACGACCGCACCCGCCGTGGCAGAAATGATTCCATCTTCGAGCGCCTGGATGTTACCTTCTCCTTTGAACAGGCTTTGCAGCAAAGCATCGCCGTGAAGGGAGCTAACGTAACTCGTGAGGTGGTAAGACAGATGCTGAAAAACTGGAAACGGCAGGGATTGATAGGTGTTCTGCCTGATATGCGCTACCAGAAGGTTTCGCCTAGCATCTAAATCCGGTCATTAACGGTCACGGTCATTTTCGGTCATTAAGGATTTTCAATCAAATGAAATCCTTGATGACCCTATCAACGAAATCAATTTAAAATAATCAGTTTCTATGAATATCATCATTTATCGCCGTCGTTTTTCCCGTTGGGGGGTAGATGGTACATTAGTAATAAAGGGTGTAAAGGTTTGTAACACGCTAGAGCATCCTGAGCGTTTGTTGCCTGCTGGTGAGTATAAGATAGCTCTGCTATCCGTTGTCATGAACAAGGATAAAAAGGAGAGCGGAAAGAAAGTCAGCTGAGCAAGAAAATGCCGATTATTCTGAAGAAGGGATCACATATTCCTACAGACGTTTCCCGTTCTCCTTATCTCATGCCTGGCAATGGTCCGCTGACATTGAAAAAGGGCTGCATCATCCTGGGCAAGGCAGTGGCTACCGGACTTGTGATTCATTCCCGTGAACACTTCGACCGTCTTTATGAGAGACTGAAGAAGGGGGTAAAGACTTATGAGGGTGTCAGTTTGAGTATCATCGATTTGGGGACTGATGAAATCCCCACAGAGATTTAGTCTTGTTTTCGTAAAATCATTTTTAATTGTATATATGATGCGCAAGATCAAGGAAATCATCATTCATTGTAGTGCGACCCGAGAAGGTCGCGACTACACCGTAGCCGACATCGACCGTTGGCATCGTGAGCGTGGCTTTTTCTGCATCGGTTATCATTTCGTGATTTACCGTGACGGAAGCATCCACGTGGGCAGATCAGTAGAAGAGGTAGGCGCCCACTGCAAGGGTCACAACACCGTGAGCATCGGAGTATGCTACATCGGCGGCCTATCCCAGGATGGCAAGCCGAAGGATACCCGAACACCACAGCAGAAGGCGGCGCTGAAAGCGCTGATAGAGCAGCTGAAGGAGGAATATCCCGAGGCAACGGTTCATGGGCATAATGAGTTTGCCGCCAAGGATTGCCCTTGCTTTGATGTGAAGGAGGAATTTGGCTAACAGATAGGGAACGCACTGCGTTCCCTATTTTCGTTTCTATTACTTTCCGATGCAACATGTGGATGTTGCTGATAGTTAAGCTTTTATCTTTTAAACGGTACAACTACCCTTTTTACAAGTGCAGAGAAAATGAACAACAAATGTAATATGCTTATTCTCAGCCTGTTAGCGATGAAGTTGTACCGCTCCCTTTTAGCCTTTTTTGTAAGATTCTGGAAACAAATGCAATGCATTGTTTCTCAGCCTCTTCCGTTTCTTGTGTTACAGAACGCTTATCTGGTTGCAAAGATACAGATTTATATTGGATTAGAGCAAACTATTATCTTAAAAAATATTATTCCACAGTTGCTTCTGACTCTATTGTTAAAGTACCATTGCAAACTATACATGAACCACAGAGGTTATTTGGAACGACAATAGTGACAAACAAGATGAACGGCTACGATAATAAGCCTGTATTGATGAAATAACACAAGGAATAAAATAATCTTGAAATCTCATGCAAGTTTTTGATTTCTTTTGCGTTTATAGAATAATTATAACCCTTTAATATCAAGAAGCGTATGAAAATTAGAATGATTTCTATGGCATTAGCAGCTTTGCTCTGTTTGGCAAGTTGTAGCGATGATGATTCTGGAATCCAACTCACTGAAGACGAAGTACTCGGTGATATAATTACTGGTAAGCAGATTGTTATTAACACTCTTACAACCTATACCGATAGTGGCAGCAAGGTGAATGTTAATGGAGCTAAGGGTAAAGTATCAGCAACTTCTTCTGATGATAGTGTTGCCAAGGTTTCGTGTTCTTCAAATGAGTCAGAGAAGGAGATATACGTAAGTGGCGTTTCTGAGGGAAATGACATAGTTGGATCACGTTTTCTTTAAATGTAATTCCCCATGAGCTGACAGGGTATGGATGTCTGAGGAGCTTTTGGCTAAGATACAGAGTCCTCGGAATTAAAAATGTGTTTGCAATGCAATATTTTTGCATTTTCGGTGTTTATTATTATGTAGAGAACAATTAAAATTTAAAAAGAATGATGAATATAAATTTTTTCAGAATGCTGCTCATGACATTCCTCGCCATGGCAGGACTGGCTGCTTGTAGCGATGATGATGAGCCTAAAGATTCAGTCAAAGAAATCAGGATGCTGGTGTCGGCAGAAACAGGCGTGACGTATGCGTGGGGCGATGATATGAAGGAAAACCCCATAGAGTGCTTGCTCGTCAAGACGGAAGGTGATTCCGAAGAATGGCAAGACCTTGGATTTAAACAGATAAAAGGCTTTACCTATGAACGCGGGCACGAATATTATCTCTCGGTAAAGCGCACAATCCTCGCCAATCCACCTGCGGATGCTTCCGACCGCAGATATGAACTTATCCGTGTTCTTCAAGACAGGCTTGTAGCAGACCCTGAAATTCCGATTGACAAAGAGATAAAAACAGAAGCAGACATAGAATACTATGACTTGTGTCCTTTCGAAAAGTATGGCGTAGCTAGCACTATTGTAGTTGATGATGAAGGTAAAATAAATGGTAAAGTTGAATATGACAATGTTTCGCCGCTACCATCTTACGATAAGGCGCGTATATGGCTGGTAAATATCCTTGATCATAAAGACCCGAACTGGGTGAAATTCCATAGTGTGCCTTATCAAGCAACTTACTCGTATGTCATTTCACCCTTTACCGACAAAATTCGTCTGGTGCGTAACGAGTCATCCGGCCCGATGTTCAAGAATGTCGTTCCAGAAGACGAGTTTACACGTATCCGCTCCATGAACTCCGGCGAGGAGGTCAGATATGCGCTTATTCTTGCCAACGTCCATAAAAAGGGGCTTCAAAAGGTGGAATTTATCATAATAAAGAAATAATCATTACAGACAGATTCCCCCTCGCCCCCTATCAATCTTCTAATCATACCGACTTTCTGCAACATCGCCAACCTCATTGAGTGTGTGGCGATGTTTTATTTCATCAAATTGTTGTTGGTGTTCCGCATAATCACAGAGCCATGCGCCGATCACTTTCTGCTGTTCGGCGGTTTCGCTAATCACCAGTAGTGTGTTCTACAATGGGCAAGTTTATGATGCCTATACTTTCGTGTCCGACTTGATTAAGAGTGCGAAGAAACGTATTGTCCTTATCGACAACTATGTTGACGAGACTGTACTGACATTGCTCGATAAAAGAGATAATAACGTGTCTGCAATCATCTACACTCAGCAGATAAGCCGTCAGTTCCAACTCGACATAGACCGTCATAATGCTCAATATGCACCGATTGATGTTGAAACATTCCGTTTATCACATGACCGCTTCCTTTGTATAGACGATGATGTATATCACATAGGTGCATCCATAAAGGACTTGGGCAAAAAGTGGTTTGGTTTCTCTAAGATGGAGATACTTACACCAGATGAATTGGTGGAACGAATCAATAGAGAGTAATCAATACGCAATATTTCAAGAATATAATATTAAAAATTACGAATTATGAAAAAAATACCATCTATAATAATTGTAGTTTGGGGAATAGCGGTATTATGTACACTATTCTTGAGTTCATGCAAGCGACCAGAGGTCTTAGACAATAGTACTCTTGTAAATAGCGCAAGAAACGTGGCTTTGACCTTTGGTCCTGCGTATGTTCCATTTTTTAAAGAGGCTAACGTATCGGATGTTCAAGTTTTTAAAAAGGAGGATTACGGAGACAGCCGCCCTCAAATAAGAAAACAGATAGGAAGAAAGTTCTATACTGTAACTTTTACATATGATAGTACTGCCGTTAAATTTGATTTTGGATTTGCAGCAAGAGTCAGAATATGGAAAGATACAGGGGAACCATTAGATGTTATATTTGGTAATGGTTGGGGAAGAAATTTTCTATTTAAAACCTTTGTAGAGCAAACCAATCACTCACCAAATGACTATGAGAAAGTGGCTTCTGACTCTATTGTTAAAGTACCATTGCAAACTGTACATGAACCAGAGAACATTTGGAATTCCAATGCTGACAACAAACAAGACAGCCTATCAACGAGAGACTTTCTAACAAATACAGAGAAAGAGAAAATAAAAGAATTGGCTTCACAAGTACCAGATAGCATAAGAAATCGTTTTGCAGTTTTAGTGGATAAATGGAATTTTGCAATAGACCATAATCCTAAGACACTATACAGTGCAAGCATACATTCATATGCAAAATTGCCAGAGTTCATTCCTCTCAAATCAATGGGAAAACAAATAGTTCCACTAATTATAGAACGAATGATAAACTCTTCCGATTTTTATTTTCTTGTTCTTTATGAAGCTGTTCTGGAAGGAAATGAAACGAATGACGATTCTAAGTTTAGCGAAAGCGAACAAATCAGAGCTATAAGGTGTGTAAAAAAATGGCTGGAAAAACAATAATAGGCAAGTTCTTCTATTATAATTGAATCTACATCATTTCTCCTATGCCGCAGAATATATAAGATGTAACAAAACCTTTTGGGTTACTCCCAAAAGAACTTGCCTGTCGGTGATTTGTTCCTCCGTAGTCGGACAATTAAGATGGAAAGAACATATAAAAAAGCATAAAAAGTTTCTGATTTTTCTCATAAACAAATTAGATTTCATATCTTTGCGCAAAATTAGAAACAATGACAGAACTATTGAGTATATTATACAAGCTGCGGATATTCACTTTGGATGAACTTTCTGAGGCTCTGAAAGACAAGGTGAAGGCGGTGGAGGCGTTGCTCGCTCGGTACAAGCAACAAGGGTGGATTGTAGCTATACGGCGCAATACCTATTGCATGAAGGATATTGCATCTGGCTTACCTGTTTGCGACAAGTATGAGATAGGAAGCCACTTGTCACCTACAGCTTGCATCAGTTATCACACAGCATTGGAATTTCATGGATTGGCTCATCAACCCTTCAATGAGGTTTTTGTGAAAAGCATGACTCGCTTCAATTCCTTTTCTTTCGACGATGTGGATTATACCTATTGCCGACAAACAAAGGAAATCGTTGGTATGATGACTCCCAAGGGAAACCCTTATGTGCGAGTAACGGATGTGGAGAGTACGTTGTTGGATTGTTTTGACCGCATCGACCGAGCTGGTGGTATTGAGGAATTGCTGCATTGCATGGAGGGTATCGTCTTGCTCAATGAGGAAAGGCTCATCGATTATCTCGCAAGGTACGACAAGGCATTTCTGTACCAGAAGACAGGCTATCTGTTGGAGCGAATCAAGGAACAAGCCAACATCTCAGAATCCCTCTTGGAGCTGTGCCGAGCCAAGGGAACCAAAAGCGTCAAGTGGTTGACTAACAACGAAGAGTCGGATACATTTGTAAATAAATGGCGCATGTATGTGCCGCAAGAACTAACATCAAAGGAAGAATATGAACTCATATAACAAACAAGCTCTTGACATCATCGCCAAGGAGCAAGGCTTTATTCGCGACAACCTCGAAAAGGTGATGCGATTGGTGGAGATACTCAACTATTTCCATGACAGTCCTTTGCTGTCTAAATCTCTTGTGCTGAAAGGTGGCACAGCCATCAATCTCACCGTTTTCCAACTGCCAAGACTCTCGGTAGATATAGACCTTGACTTTACGGTGGATTGCGACCGAGAGTCCATGCTCTCCATTCGCCAAGAAGTGAATAACGAGATTCTACGCTATATGGAGTCGGAAGGTTATCATCTTGCGCCTGGCTCCAAGACACCGCATACGCTTGACTCATGGGTGTTTCATTATACCAATGCCGCTGGCAACAACGATGGCATCAAGATAGAAATCAACTATTCCGACCGTTGCCATATCCAGCCTGCCATAGAGACTCATGTGTCCATCCCGTTTCTGAGCGATGTGAAGGTACGTTCTCTTTCACCTGTCGAATTGTTTGCCACCAAGATAAACGCCTTGATAGGTAGAAGTGCTGCACGTGACATTTATGATGTCTATAACATGGTGAAGCATCAACTATTCGTGAGCGATGAAGAGAAAACGTCGCTGAGAAAAGCGACCGTTTTTTATCTGACTGTTGGCTCAAGCAGAAAAGACAACGCTACGCCTACGGAATATACAGACTTTCCGCAGATAGACAAGATCCGTTTTCCGCAGATTCGTTCGCAACTCTTGCCTGTACTTAGGCGCAGTGAGTATTTTGACTTTGAAAAAGCCAAGACAGAAGTGAAAGACTTTCTCTCAAAGCTATTGGTTCTGACAGAATCAGAGAAAGAATATGTGCGGGAATTCAATGGCAAGAAGTATATTCCAGAATTGCTGTTCGAAGATAAAGAGATGGTCAATAGAATCAAATTTCATCCTATGGCTTTGTGGAAGACAAGGAGTCGTTGAATGTTTTTTCTGTAAATTTTGAAAAAAGTTGTTGTTTTGCTTAGTTTTTTGATTCCCTCATCTGTATATACAGTATATGGACTATAAAACAGAGAATAGGCTATGAGTAAATATCTGATAAGTTTGATTTTGCTTTCGGTGATAAGTATGGGCGTTTCTGCCCAACGTATCACTCGACAATATAATAATGTGTCATTTTCTGCGGCATTAAAGGATTTGAATGCCAAACAGGATAAGTATGTCATCAACTTTGTGTATGACGAGTTGGAGGATTTCAAGGTGACAAAGAACATCAAGAATGAAAGTGTTCCAGATGCCATCATGAACTTGATTGGTTTTTACCCTATCAAGATGAAACAAGTAGATAATAATATTATCGTTGAATGTATCCAAAAGGCTTCTAACAGAATGATGGGGCGCATTGTAGACACTCGTCATCAACCTGTCGATTTCGCCAATGTCGCTTTGCTCAATGTTAGTGATTCCAGTTTAGTCACGGGTGGTGTGACAAATGAGAATGGTCAGTTCGTAATTCCTTGCGAGGTGAAAAAGGCGATTGTGAAAGTGAGTTGTGTGGGCTACAAAACTTACTGTAATGCATATCGTACCGGTGAGGTTGGTGCCATAACCTTGGAGGATGCAACAATTAATCTGCAAAAAGTCATGATTAAAGGTCATCGCAAATACATATCAAGAGAAAACGGTAAACTTACGCTTGACGTTCAAAATTCCAATTTGAAAAATATTGGCAAGGCAACAGATGTTATCAAATATATTCCCGGAATGCTCTATACAAATGGAAAGTATGAGGTGTTTGGTAAGGGTGAGCCTGTCATCTATATAGATGGAAGAAAGCAGACTAATACTTCAGGGTTGTCACTCCTTTCTTCTACCAACGTGAAGTCTGTACAGCTCATAACAAACCCTGGAGCAGAATACGATGCAGAAACAAGGAGTGTCATAAACATCACTACCGTACACCATTCCTTGGATGGACTTTCTGGTATCGTGGGTGCGGAAATCTCCAAACATAAGAATTTGTCTAACAACGAGGAGGTCAACCTCAACATCCACAAGGGGGCTTTGGATGTATTCCTCGCATATCAATATGACAATACGAGAAGTGACATCAGATATGATGTTAACCAGTTCAATTACGAGCAAGATACATTTCATGAGATTTCTGCTTCAGAATATTCCGACCGCTCTCACTCTCATGACTATAATGTTGGTATGAATTATGCCATAAACAAGAATCACACTATCGGCGGAAGATATTTGGGAAGCATCTCCAACTACAAGATGCTCGACTCTCCTTTCGACTATATGCAGACGTACAAGAATGATGAACTGCTGACATCTACAGACAACAAGACTGAAGAATCTGAAAAGGAAAGGTTTCACAATGTCAATCTGTATTATATCGGCAAACTAACAGACAACCTACAGCTCAACTTGGATGCCGACTATGTTTATGCTCAACTGAAACATAAGCAACAAGTGAGCGAGACAAGTAGAATAGATGCTGTCTCAGAAATCACGCATATGCAAAACGACCAGCGAAATCGTGCGACTGCACTCAAAGGGGTGTTTGCTTGGAACATGAATAAGAATAATAGGCTTGATTTCGGAACGGATTTCAGTAAAATCAGTTCATGGGGTATGTCTGTAAACGAAGAAGGGAAGATAGCCGATGACCAATTCAAGAATAAGGAAACCAAGTATGCAGGATTTGCCACCTTTAGTTTGTCTGCCTCCAAATGGAAAGGAAGCATCGGGCTTCGCTATGAGTACATTCATGCCATCAACACAGACCAAGGAGAAGTAAAGAACAAGACCAATTATTCGGACTTACTTCCATCCCTTTCTCTTTCCACTATGTTTGGGAGAGTGGGGATGAATCTTGATTTCAGTAGCAGGGTCAGCCGTCCTTCGTTTCGTCAGTTGAACAACAGTGTGAGCTACAACAATCAATACCATTATGAGCAAGGCAACATTTATCTGAAACCGCAATACGTGTATGATACAGAACTTAGTGTGAATTATAGCATATTCGACTTCAAGTTGGATTATCAGTATATCAAGGATTACATCCATCCGACTGTCGTTGCTGTATCCGGCAAACCTGGAACGGTAACTTGGATGTCAACCAACGCCAAGGATTTCCAGCAACTAGGAGCGCAATGTGTTGTTTCACCTGTTTTTGGTTGTTGGCGACCTATTTTGACGGTTGGTGTCTATAAACCTTATTTCACGCTATCATATAATGGAGAGCAATTAGATTACAATCATCCATACGGTCTCTTCGCTTTCCAAAATGTAGTGGCACTAAGGAACGATTGGCTTTTTCGATGTGATTTCTTTTGGAACATTAAGGGACATCATGGCATCTACGAGCAAAACGGTTATTCGTCATTCAATATGATGGTGCAGAAACAGTTAGTTAAAAAGAAATTGACGATAACATTGAAAGCAGAGGACTTGTTTGATAGCTCGAAGTTGAACGATGTAAAGAGGGTTAATTTTGTGGTGCAGAACAGAAAGGTGAATAACTTCAATCGCTGCATCATAGCTTCCATTAGTTACAACTTCAATAGTTTCAAAGATAAATACAACGGAAGCGGTTCTGCTGAGGATGAGATTAATCGTTTTTAGAAAAGTATTGGTTTTCAAATCAACCTCTAAAATGCAATACCCAAATTCTGTGTGATGAATATCTCAGGATTTATTAACCGAGATGTTCATCCAAAGAATTTTCACTTATCAATATCAATCGTTAAAAAACATACATTTTATTGTGTATCCAATAAATTGTTATATTTTTGCAAACGAAAAGAGTTGTTTGACAAGCAAACATATGCACATTGCAGAAATTAGAACCGTTGCTAAATTATTACCTCTATTGAGGTAAAATACTCATAAATCGCTCATTTTAAGCTATTCTGAATATTTGGGCAGAATTTTTCTATAAAAAATACAGTTTTGTTTAAGTGAGTATAATTTTGCTGTTTATAAGTTTAATTCAGTTTAAAATATCAACATAAAAGTTCTTCGTATCTGCATTTTTAGTACTTTTGCAAATGGAAAGAAAGAGGCTGTATACCTCCGCAATATGTATAACATTTAAAAAAGGAGAAAACTTGAGTTTTTCTTTCCTATGGCTAAGGCTTTAAAAACTATAGTTACCAAGTCATGCAAGGATAGCAGAAAATTTTCTCAAGCGGACTCTTTGCATTATTATGAAACTAAAGTTTATAATTATTATAGCATTATCCATTTCGAATAATATGGCATTTGCTCAAGAATGGAATTTAACAGGAAGACTATTTGATAAAGCTGCAGGCTTTTTACCGTTGGAAGCCACGGAAATAATAGTAAGTCATCTTGATGGAGAAACTATCTCCAGTGGTTTTTCTGATAATCAAGGAAAGTTTACATTCTCTTTACCGTCAGGAAAGTTTGTCGTCAGATACAGACAATTAGGTGATATATTAAAAGCTGACACCATTGACGTACACAACAATGTTGATTTGGGCGATATCATGTTGACTGTGAAGGAGCACACACTGAATGAGGTGATGATTACCTCTCAGCGCAGACTATTTAGCCAGAAAGCTGGCAAACTTGTTTATCTTGTTCAAAACAGTCCCTTTGCCAGTGGTTTCAATATGCGAGATATGCTCCATAATATTCCTCGTATAGATCCGACAAGTGATGAAATAAAGATTATTGGCAAAAATGGTGTAGTTGTTTTGGTTAATGGTCATCGCATTAACTTAGATGGTAAAGATTTGGATATGTACCTACGAACCTTACCATCTGAAAATGTAAGCAAAATAGAACTTGTAACCAATCCTTCTGCCGAATTTGATGCAGAAGGCAATTGCGGAGTAATCAATATTATTCTAAAGAGTAAGCCTGTGGGGTTTGATGGGAATGTCCACACGGTGTTAACACAACGCTCTCACTTTAGCGCAGAAGAAGGAATTGGACTGTCTTTTTCCTCAGGCAATTTTTCTGTTGAATACAAAATAAATAATTCCAATGAAAAGCGCCGCCAAATAGTACAGAATACTTATTCTTATCCTGACTATATGCGCTTTACGACCGACAATACTTTAAATAGGTATGACATACTAGGTCAGAATCTAAATAGCAATTACCAATTAGGTGATTTGAATTTGGGATTTTTTGCAACATTAAATAATTCTCGCAGTAAAGCCCACCAAATGGGGCAGATGATTTTCAATGCAGACGCATGTCCATCGAATTCTTATTCCGAGTCGAATCACGATAAATACCATTTGGAGACAATCTCCCCCTATGTGGACTGGAAACTTGATAGCTTAGGCAAAAAAGTAACAGTAAATTACAACTATATCCATGTCATTGACAAAATTAATCAGAATTTTGATTCGAGTACAGCACACAACTTCTCGAACAGCAATAATGATTATAGCTATATCGTCAATACCCTGAGCGCAGATTTAAACCTTCCGTTTACTTGGCTAAATTTTGAGTTAGGTGGAAAATATTCCCATTTCAGGACCAATAACGTCTCTGAGTTTGGAAGTAGAAATGGTTTTTTATATAAAGAAACGGTAACAGCCTTCTATGCAGATGTCAATCGAATGTTTGGTTCTTTTTACGCCAAAGCTGGTTTACGATATGAATACACCAATGATGATGGAATAACATTAGAAGGGCTGTCCGTTTCTAATAAATATGATCACTGGTTCCCATTTGCAGAAATCTCATACAATCCTTCAGATAATCATTCCTTTGCCTTAAGCTACAGCAAACGTATTGACAGACCTTCTATGAATGATATGAATCCTACACGTGTTTTTCGTAACACCTACACATACACCGAAGGAAACGATAGACTTACACCATCGGTCATGGACAATTTGGAGTTTAACTATGTGTTTAAAGGAAATTTCTCTTTTAACCTGTATTATTATCACACATCTGATGCCATACAGAATCTGACTCAGGTAGTGGATGACTTGTTCACCAAGTATTCTCCAAAGAATTGTCTTACCATTAATACTTTTGGTACAGATGCTAGTTATAATTTCTCATTTGGAAAATTCAATTTGTATTCAAGTGTATCTATGTTCTACGTTAAAGCAAAATCTTACGTTGACGAGCTGGATGACAAAGATTTGCGAAGTCTGAATACATCTTTTTCTGCCAATTTAAGTTACCATTACAAAGTTTTGAACTTTTATGCGAACTATTATCATGTGCTTCCAGGAATAGAAGAATCCTTTCACACTGGAAACATCGATTGTGTCGGCTTAGGATGCAAGATTGATATTATTAAGAACAAACTTCTTTTGAATATACAAGCCCAAGACATCTTTAGTGGTACTAAGAGCAATAACAGAACTGAATATAAAGATTATGTCTTTAGAAACAGAATAAACAATGACAACACCTCATTCCGTGTGGGATTGACTTATAATTTCGGCAAGCAAAAAGCTAAAAAGGCAGATATAAACATCAATAACAATGAAACTAATCGCTTGCCTGATATAAAGAAATAAGAAAATGAAAATTATACAAAGTTTTTGGACCGGAACAAGAATAGTCTGACCGATAGTTATGGATGGCTTTTACCTATATTCAACTATCTGAGCTGGATTATTAGTTGTAATCAGTTACGACGTTATTATGATGATGTTACTTTGGTAACCGACAGTCAAGGATATGATGTTCTTATCAACAAATTGCACTTGCCATATACGGATGTAATCGAATCTCTTGACTGCCTGAATCATTATAATCCGAACTTGTGGGCATTGGCAAAAATTAAGGCCTACCAGTCTATAAAGGAACCATTTATCCATGTTGATGGCGATGTTTTCATTTGGACAAAAATTGATGAAAGCCTAAGGGATCATGAACTCATTGTCCGGAATGAAGAAACTACAACTGACTATTATGGAAAGATGTGGCGTGATATCCGTCATGCTATCAGCTATATGCCAGAGGAAATGAAACGAATGACGATTCTAAGTTTAGCGAAAGTGAACAAATCAGAGCTATAAGGTGTGTAAAAAATGGCTGGAAAAACAATAATAGGCAAGTTCTTCTATTATAATTGAATCTACAAAGGACTACTATGTCCTCACGAACAACACAAAACCGACTGAGCCAAGAACGTATCGCAACTATTTTAACAAGCTATTGAAGCAGTTGGATATTCCGCGATTAAAATTCCATGGGCTACGCCACAGTTTTGCTACTCGCTGTATTGAGAGTCATTGCGATTACAAGACTGTGAGTGTTCTTTTGGGGTTACCGTTAGAACGTTCTAACGTTTTTTCAAATGAATGATATACATATAAACATATATACAATACTTTCTGTCTGTATATCAATACGACAATGAATCAGTACGTCAGTAAGTCACTCAATCATCATATTTGCAAATCAATACTTACCGATAGGTTGATTCAGATACTCGACTTTGGAGAGGTATCTACCGATAGGC
>DAWDAD010000036.1:0-27801 GCA_052356385.1 Prevotella sp. | reverse complement strand
TGCGACCACCTGTTCCCAAAACAGGAGCGCTACCGGGCTGCGCTACACCCCGCTTTCTTCTCACAATGAAATTACTTCTTTGCAGTAAGCATCATTTCTGAATTGCGGGTGCAAAGGTACAACATTTTTCTTATTCCACCAAATTTTTCAGCAACTTTTTTTGTAAAAATATGCATTTATTCAGTTTTTTCCTAAAAAAAAGGCAACTTCCGAAGAAATTGCCCCTTTATACCTTATTATATATGACGATTGATGATTTTTCAGCAACCGCATTGTTTTGCCATTACGCCTTGATGATGCCTTCCTCTACGAAAATCTTCTTCAAGATTTCAACAGCCCGTTCTACCTGCTCTCTTGTATGAGTAGCCATAAGAGCAAAACGCACCAATGTGTCCTGAGGAGCACATGCTGGTGGGATAACAGGATTGATGAACACACCTGCATCGTAAGCCAGCTTGGTAACAACGAATGTCTTCTCTGCATCACGAACGTAGAGAGGAATGATAGGACTCTCAGTCTCACCAATCTCGAAACCCTCCTCACGGAAACGCTTCAAAGCATAGTTGGTAACATCCCAAAGATTCTCAAAACGCTCTGGCTCATTCTGAATGATGTGGAGTGCCTCAAGCGCTGCTGCTGTAGCTGCTGGAGTGTTGGATGCACTGAAGATGTAAGTACGGCAGTTGTGACGGAGGAAATTGATGGTATCCTTATCTGATGCGATGAAACCACCGATAGATGCCAGACTCTTAGAGAAGGTACCCATGATGAGATCTACCTCATCGGTCAGACCGAAATGATCACAGACACCACGTCCCTGCTTACCAAACACGCCAAGGCCATGAGCCTCATCTACCATGATAGAGCAGTTGTACTTATGCTTCAGCTTCACGATTTCTGGCAAGTTAGCCAAATCGCCCTCCATAGAGAACACACCATCCACAACGATGAGCTTGATTGCATCCTTAGGAAGTTTACAGAGCACGCGCTCCAAATCTTCCATATCATTGTGCTTGTAGTGAAGCTGGGTAGCGAATGAAAGACGACGGCCATCTACGATACTGGCGTGGTCACGATCGTCACAGATGATATAGTCGTTACGACCTACAACACATGCCAACACACCCTGATTTACAGAGAAACCAGTAGAGAAGCACAATGTCTCATCCTTGCCCATAAACTCAGCAAGCTCTTTTTCGAGCTGCACATGCAAATCGAGTGTACCATTGAGGAAGCGGCTACCAGCACAGCCTGAGCCGTACTTGTCAAGAGCAGCCTTAGCTGCATCGATAACACGCTGATCATTTGTCAAACCCTGGTAAGCATTAGAACCGAACATCAGGATCTTGTGACCGTCGATGTCAGTTACCTCTGTCATCTGCTTACTTGTAATCTCACGGAAGTATGGATACACACCGGCTTCCATATACTTCTGAGGTACACGATAATTCTTGTATCTTTCTTGTAATTGTCCCATTATAATAGGTGTACTTTATTTCTATTTTAATTTATTTTCTAGTTTCAGGCTGCAAAGATACAAAAAAAGATTAATAAAACCGCTTTTTTCCTAAGAAAGTTTACTTTTATGCTTTTTTTAGTAGATATTTCTTGCCATTTTAGGGATTTTTATTACTTTTGCAATTTAAAAAACAATTTCTTGACTAAGATATGAAAAAAAAGATAGTTTTCATCATGAACCCGATTTCTGGAACCAGCAGCAAAGCAGCGGTTCCCAGTTTGATAGATTCTACTTTGGACAAGGAGCAGTTCGAGTACGAGATAAAAATGACTGAAAGACCAGGACACGCCTCAGAACTGGCAGCCGAAGCCAGAGACAACCATGCAGACATTGTGGTTGCTGTAGGTGGCGATGGTACCGTGAACGAGGTGGCCCGTTCCCTCGTCCATTCCGACTCAGCATTAGGTATTCTGCCTTGCGGCTCAGGAAACGGCCTGGCGCGCCACCTGCTGTTGCCAATGAACCTAAAGAAAAGCATTGAAATCATCAACGCCTGCGAAATACACGACCTTGACTACGGAGTCATCAACGAGTACCCATTCTTCTGCACTTGCGGAATGGGCTTCGACGCCTTTGTCAGCATGAAGTTTGCAGAAAGCGGAAAACGTGGGCCAATCAGCTATGCAGAAAACATTCTGAGAGAAGGCTTGAAATATGAGCCGGAAACATATACTCTGGAAGATGAGACTGGAACAAAACAATATAAAGCGTTTCTCATCTCATGTGCCAACGCTTCCCAATACGGCAACAACGCCTATATTGCCCCACAGGCATCTATGAGCGATGGATTGATGGATGTGGTCATCATGGAACCGTTTGATGTCATCGAAGCTTCACAGGTTAGTTTCGACATGTTCAACAAGACCCTCGACAAAAACTCGAAGATCAAGTCTTTTCGGTGCAAGAAGCTCCACATCACCCGCAGTAAGCCAGGTGTCATCCATTACGACGGCGACCCAGTGATGACTGGCGCTGACATAGATGTGCACATGGAAGAAAAAGGCATCAAGATGATTGTAAATCCGTTTGCAGACAAGAGTGTACGCAAGCCGAACATCATTCAATCAGCCTTTGCCGATTTCTTCAATGACATAAACATAGTGCGCGATGACATTCACAAAGACATCCAGCGCCAAAGCAAGCGAGTAGGAGCCATCAGTAAGCTCGTACAGAGAAAGCTGAATCTCTAGCCCCTACCTGACATAAAATTCTTCTGTAATTTTCGCATACCATTCTGACCGGTTCCCCTCGGAATCGGTCATTGTTTTTATAGTATTTTCCATACCATTATACCGATGCTTTGCGAACGACAGAAGATAGCGTTTAGGCTGTTTGCGCTCCACTGTCTTAACGCCACACTGCCTGACAAGATAAAATCCTAGCATACAAGCTTCCGACACAACCACCTCAAGAACCTCAGAAGGAACTATCACTGAAAAAACTCCATCATCACTCAGCAGCATTTTTGCTCCCCTGAAAAGATCTCTGAAAGGCAAGCTATCCGTATGGCGGGCCATCGTACGTTTACTGTCTGGATTTTTTAGGCTATTCAAGAAAAAAGGAGGATTGCTTACGATTGCATCAAAAGACTCCACAGAATGATAGTCCTGCAATCGGCAGCACTCTATTTCGACACGATCGGCAAAAGGACTTGCCGCCACATTCTCAGCAGCCTCCTCACAAGCCTCTCCATCCATATCAATACCCAACACCTGCGCCTCAGGGAAGCGCTGCGCCATCATCAGCGAAATGAGTCCGGTACCCGACCCGACATCCAAAATGTGTTTACCGCCAGGTGCCCATGCCCCCAGCAGCACACCATCCGTTCCCACTTTCATGGCGCAACGATCCTGATGAATCTCAAATTGTTTGAATTTAAATCCAGTCATAGTTTTACTTTTAAAATAGTAACGCAAAAATCAGCATTTTATTACAGTCTTCTTGCTTATATTAATAATAATATCTAATAAAGAGGTGATTTTCGGAAAAAACGATGGGATTCTCGGCAAAAATTACTAACTTTGCACCCTATAAATATATATTCAAGAGAATATACACCCCAAAAAGTGTTTATCAAAATAGAACAGAAATTCATATACACCCCAAAAAGTGTTTACCAAATAGAATATGAACAGAAATTCGAATACACAAATCCAGATGATAGCCGACTTTGAGGGCGATGCATCCGTATTGATACAAGAAAGGGAGGCAGGAGTCTATCCTACCCTCTGCACTCGCGACCTGGTGGTTTTTCCATCCGTGCTTACTCCTATCTTGATAGGCAGGGCGGAAAGCAAGGAGTTGGCAAACATGCTGGAGCAAAATCCAGAAACAGTATTCTGCATCTTTTGCCAGAAGCATGCGGACATAGACTCACCTAATCAGGAAGACTTGTACGAAACCGGAACATTTGCCAAGTTGATGAGAGTCATCAACATGCCAAACGATGAGCATCAGAAAACCATCATCGTACAGGGTTTAGGCAGATGCAAGATGAAGCAGATTGTAGATAAGGATCCATTCTACCTTGCCGATGTAGAAAGTCTGCCAGAAACCTGGCCTACCGAAAAGGAAGCCGAAGATCCTATGTTCAAGGCATTGACCCAAACATTCTTCGAGGAATCTATCAAATTCATTCAGTACAATGAGAACATTCCCAACGAGGCTGTCTATGCGATCAATGAGATTACCAATCGCTTCGTGAAATGCAACTTCATCTGCACCTCCCTGCCTTTTACGGCAGAAGACAAGATCAAGATGCTGGAACAGGAGAAGCTGTCAGAGCGACTGATAGAGGCACTCAAGGCCTTGCACAAGGAGCAGAAACTGCTCTACCTGCAAAATGAAATCAGGAACAAAACGCAGTTTGATCTCGACGAGCAGCAGAAGGAATATTACCTGAAGCAGCAGATCAAGAACATCAAGGAAGAGCTGGGCGAAGGCGAAAGCAGTCCGGAAAAGAAGGAGCTGCTCGAAAAAGCCAAGACCAAGAAATGGAACGAGGCAACCAAGAAGGTTTTTCAGAAAGAGTTGGCCAAACTCGACAACATCCATCCTCAGAGCCCAGACTACCCTATCCAGCTCAACTATCTGCAGACGCTGGTAGATTTGCCTTGGGGCGAATACACCGAGGATGACCTCAGCCTGTCTCATGCCCAGAAGATTCTCAACCAGGACCACTACGGCATGGAGAAAGTAAAGGAACGCATCCTGGAATATCTTGCCGTAAGATCCCTGAAGGGTGGAATGCAGAGTCCGATTCTCTGCCTCTATGGTCCTCCGGGAGTCGGCAAGACCAGTCTGGGCAAGAGCATTGCCAAGGCCATGAAGCGCAAATACGTGAGAATGTCTCTGGGAGGTCTGCACGATGAAGCCGAGATTCGCGGTCATCGCCGCACTTATATCGGAGCCATGCCTGGCCGCATTGTCAAGAACATCCTCAAGGCAGGCAGCAGCAACCCTGTCTTCATCCTCGACGAGATAGACAAGGTTTCAGCCAACAACCACCAGGGTGATCCAGCATCAGCCTTGCTTGAAGTACTCGACCCAGAGCAGAACAACACCTTCCACGACAATTACCTGGATGTGGATTACGATCTCTCTAAGGTTCTCTTCATCGCAACCGCCAATGACATCAGCTCAATCCCACGTCCTTTGCTCGACCGAATGGAGCTCATCGAAGTAGGCGGCTACATTACGGAGGAGAAGATAGAGATTGCCAAGCGCCACCTGATTCCGAAGGAATTGGAGAATACAGGTCTCGACAAATTCACCCCGAAGGTAAGCTTCAACAAGGCAGCCATCGAGGGCATCATCGAGCACTACACCCGAGAAAGCGGTGTGCGCCAGCTCAAGAAGCAGATCAACAAGGGACTGCGCAAGATGGCCTACAAGCTCGCCTATTCCAAGGAATTGGAGAAGCCATCCATCACCGCAGCAGACCTGAAGGAGATTCTCGGTACCGCCCCATTCACCCGCGACATCTATCAGGGCAACGATTATGCAGGAGTAGTAACAGGACTTGCATGGACCTCTGTGGGCGGAGAGATTCTCTTTATCGAAACCTCTCTGAGCAAGGGACGACAGGGCAAGCTTACCCTGACCGGTAACCTGGGAGACGTGATGAAGGAATCGGCTATCATCGCCCTGGAATACATCAAGGCGCATATCGACCTGCTGGGCGTGGATTACCGCATCTTTGAAAACTGGAACATCCATATCCACGTACCTGAAGGAGCAACGCCAAAAGACGGTCCTTCGGCAGGTATTACCATTGCCACCAGTATCGCTTCGGCCATCACCCAGCGCAAGGTTCGCAAGAACATAGCCATGACCGGCGAGATTACCCTTCGCGGCAAGGTGCTCCCAGTGGGAGGCATCAAGGAGAAGATCCTGGCAGCCAAGCGTGCCGGCATTACAGACATCGTGATCTGCAAGGAAAACAAGAAGAACATCCTCGACATTCCAGAAAAGTATCTCAAGGGCGTAGAGTTCCATTATGTAGAAGATGTAGCAGATGTCTGGGAGTTTGCCCTCACCGATGAGAAGGTAAAGCACCCTATCGACTTCACCATTCCTGAAAATGACAAAAAAGAAAAGAAATGAAATTTGAACTACAAGTAACAGATAAGGCAAGCGATGCTCGCACCGGCATCATCACCACCGACCACGGACAGATCAAGACTCCGATCTTCATGCCTGTGGGAACTGTGGGCAGCGTAAAGGGTGTACATTTCGAAGAATTGCGCCAGCAGGTAAAGGCCCAGATCATCCTGGGAAACACCTACCATCTCTACCTGCGCCCGGGACTCGAAGTCATCAAGGCGGCAGGCGGACTGCATAAGTTCAACGGCTGGGACCGTCCTATCCTCACCGACAGCGGCGGTTTCCAGGTATTCTCGCTTACCGGAATCCGCAAGCTCAGAGAAGAGGGCTGCGAGTTCCGTTCCCACATCGATGGCAGCAAGCATTTCTTCACTCCAGAGAACGTGATGGATACAGAACGCATCATCGGTGCCGACATCATGATGGCTTTCGATGAGTGTCCTCCCGGACAAAGCGACTTCATGTATGCGAAGAAGAGTCTGGAGATGACTCAGCGCTGGCTCGACCGCTGCATCAAGCGCTTCGACGAGACAGAACCTCTCTACGGTTATCAGCAGAGCCTCTTCCCTATCGTCCAGGGCTGTACTTTCCCAGAGCTGCGCCGCGAAGCAGCCAAGTACATTGCCGACAAGGGAGCCGACGGAAATGCCATCGGCGGTCTTGCCGTAGGCGAGCCTACCGAGGTGATGTACGAAATGATCGAGGTGGTGAATGAGATTCTTCCAAAGGACAAGCCTCGCTACCTGATGGGCGTAGGAACTCCCCAGAACCTGCTCGAGGCCATCGAGCGCGGTGTTGATATGTTCGACTGCGTAATGCCAACCCGCAACGGCCGCAATGCGATGCTCTTTACCTATAATGGTACGATGAACATGCGCAACAAGAAGTGGGAGATGGATTTCAGTCCAGTAGATCCAGACGGCTGCGACATCGACCAGATTACCACCAAGGCCTACCTGCACCATCTCTTCAAGGCCCAGGAGCTCCTTGCCATGCAGATTGCCAGCATCCACAACCTGTCGTTCTATCTCCGTCTCGTTACAGATGCACGCCACCATATCGAGCAGGGCGACTTCGTAGAGTGGAAACGCTCTATCATCGATCAACTCGGCCGACGAATCTAGCTTGAGCGTTGAGCATTGAACTTTATAGGATGCTCCTATACATATTTTACATTAAATGATGAAAGATTATAAATACATCAGAAAACATCGCAGACTGCTCAAGATGGGCAGAGCCTTCGAATCTCGCTTCGGCTGGCTCATTGCCATCCTGCAGCGCATAGCCCGCATTCTAGGCTGGATCGGGCACAAGCTGCGATTCCTCAGGGTGCTCAGGTATCTCAACCCACTGAGATACATCAAGCGGTTAGACTGGTACATTATCAAGAAGTTCTTAGGCTACTACTTCTTCTCGATTGCACTGATCATCTCCATCTCCATCGTGTTCGACTTCAATGAGAACCTGGCGAAGTTCACGGAGTATCATGCACCAGCCAAGGCCATCATCTTCGATTATTATGCCAACTTCATCCCTTACTTCGCCAACCTCTTCAGTGCGTTGTTCGTGTTTGTGGCGGTCATCCTCTTCACGTCGAAGCTGGCAGGCAACTCTGAAATCATCGCCATTCTGGCATCAGGTGTTTCCTTCAAGCGACTCCTTCGTCCTTACCTCATCACCTGCATCATGCTCTCAGCCTTGAGCTATGTACTCTCTGCCTACGTGATTCCACACGGCACGGTAGTACGCCAGAACTTTGAGACGATGTACAAGAACAAGAAGAAGAATACTTCTGCTGAAAACGTACAGCTGCAGGTAGATAAGGGCGTGATTGCCTATATGCAGCACTACGACAACAACTCGAAGCGGGGTTACGGATTCTGCCTCGACAAGTTCCAGGACAAGAAACTCGTAAGCCACCTTACGGCGATGGAGATTCAGTATGATACGATCTCCGACAGCAAATACCACTGGAAGCTGAGCAACTGGAAGGTGCGCCAGCTGAAAGGTATGAAGGAACACATCACCAGCGGAGCACAGAAGGATACGCTGATTACGATGGAGCCTACCGACCTGGTTTATTCCAAGGGTCAGCAGGAAACCTTCACCAGTCCGGAACTGAAGGAGTATATTTCCAAGCAGATCAACCGCGGTTCGGGCAATGTGGTGCAGTATCAGGTAGAATACCACAAGCGCATCGCCGCCTCGTTTGCCTCCTTCATCCTCACCATCATCGGTGTTTCGCTTTCATCGCGCAAGCGAAAGGGAGGTATGGGCCTATCCTTGGGAATCGGTCTTGCACTGAGCTTCGGCTACATTATGCTGCAAACCGTATCGGCAACCTTTGCCATCCAGGCAAACTTCCCTCCGGCACTTGCCGCCTGGTTGCCAAACATCATCTTCGCCTTCGTTGCCTACTTCTGCTACCGCAAGGCACCAAGGTAATTAAACATTGAAACAAAGAACCTTGACCATTGGAGCGGATGAAGATCCATCCGGCTCAATGGTCAACAAAAGAAAGGAAAAGAATGTATTTCGACGAATTAGATTTGAATGACAACGTGCTCGACGCATTATACGACATGCGCTTCGACACTTGCACCCCTGTACAGGAAAAATGTATCCCTGAGATATTGGAAGGTCACGACGTATTGGGCGTGGCACAGACCGGAACGGGTAAGACAGCAGCCTATCTGCTCCCAGTATTGAGCAAGCTTGACGATGGCGGCTATCCGAAAGACGCCATCAACTGCGTCATCATGTCGCCAACCCGCGAGTTAGCCCAGCAGATAGACCAGGCCATGCAGGGCTTCGGCTACTACCTGCAGGATGTGAGCAGCGTGGCTGTTTATGGCGGCAACGACGGCAACCGCTACGATCAGGAGCTGAAGAGTCTCCGCATGGGTGCTGATGTCGTGATTGCTACTCCAGGTCGCCTCATCACCCACATTTCCCTGGGTAATGTAGATTTGAGCAAGGTAAGCTTCTTCATTCTCGATGAGGCCGACCGCATGCTCGACATGGGCTTCTCAGAAGACATCAATACCATCGCTTCCAAGTTGCCAAAGACCTGCCAGACCATCATGTTCTCTGCCACCATGCCAGAGAAAATTGAGGAACTTGCCAAGGCCCTGCTCAAGGATCCTGTAGAGATCAAACTTGCCGTAAGCAAGCCTGCCGAGAAGATCAAGCAGGAGGCTTACGTTTGTTACGAGACCCAGAAGATGACCATCATCAAGGATATCTTCAAGGCTGGCGATATGAAGCGCGTCATCGTGTTCAGCGGCAGCAAGATGAAGGTAAAGCAGCTGGCTGCTGCCCTTCAGCAGATCGGCATCAACTGCGGTGCAATGCACTCCGACCTGGAGCAGGCAGAGCGCGATGATGTGATGTTCAAGTTCAAGAGCGGTCAGTTCGATGTACTGGTTGCTACGGATATCGTGGCTCGTGGAATCGATATTGATGATATCGAGATGGTCATCAATTATGACGTTCCTCACGATACTGAGGATTATGTTCACCGCATCGGCCGTACGGCCCGTGCCAACCGCGATGGTAGAGCCATCACCTTCGTCAACGAGGAAGACCAGTACTGGTTCCAGCAGATTGAGAAATTCCTGGAGAAGGTGGTAGAGAAGATGCCTCTGCCGGAAGATTGCGGCGAAGGCCCTGAATACATCAAGCTCAACAAGCCTTCAAAACGCAACAATGGTCGAAAGGGCAAGGGCGGAAAGCAGGGCGGAAACAACCGCAACGGCAACCGCGGCGGCAACAATAACAGCAACGGCGAGGGCAAGAGCAAGACCAGCGCCAAGAGCCGCAGACAGAAAGACCGCGACCAGACTTCACACAAGCGCAAGCCAAACAAGCCAAACGAGCGTCAGGAAAAGACTCCTCAGAACAATGGAGAGAATGGTGCACAGAAGAATCACGAGAATGGTGCACAGAAGAATCACGAGAATGATGCACAGAAGAATGGCGAGTTCAAGAACAAAGAACAGAGAAACGCTGAGCAGCGCAACGGCGAGCAGAAGAATCGCAATAACAACAAGCGCCGCAACAATAAGCAGCGCAACAACGAGAACGGCAACCAGCAGGGCAATCAGCAGTCTAACGGCAACCAGCGCCCAGGCAATGAGAACAACGTTCGTCCTGGAAGCAATGGCCGAGGCAGAGGCGTAGCCCAGAAGAAGCTGGGTGGCGCTCAGCAGAACCAGCAGAAGAAGGGAACTGAGAATTCCGGTCCTCGCAAGTACGCTCCTGTTGTCAATCCACAGAAGAACGATAATCCTGTGAAGAAATTCATCAAGCGTATCTTCGGATTCGGCAAGTAATCTCAAGAGAGAATAATCTCAAGAGAGAGAGTAATCTCCCGAAATGACGTATTCCTGCTTCCAGGCAGGCTTATACATTATTATATATATGAGAAGCCCGATAAGAGAGTTGGACTATCCCAACCTTTTGTCGGGCTTCTCTTTTTTAAACGAACCTGAAAACACGGCTAAAATGGACAGAAATAAAAGACTCCCAGTCACTCCGCTGATGTTCTTCAGCCTCATACTATCACTCAGCATCATCACAGCCAGATACAGCTATGATTACTTCTCCACGCGCTATTGGCTCATCGCAGCCATCATTGCCATATCCTTAGCCGGCTGCTGCTATGTACTCAATGAAAACCGTCAGCTTTTCCGGCTCTTCTTCAGAAAAATCAAACAGTTGGTTCTTCTTCAGAGCCTCCTTCTGTCGCTCTGCCTGTTCTGTCTGGGCGGGTTCATCACCTCCCATCATATCGATAAGACGAAAACGCCTGGCAGCATCATGACCTACCAGTCACTCTCCCCCATCGACCGCACCATCCTGGCAAGCCGTTCCTTCCGCCAGCAGCTGGAACAGCAGCTGAATACTTATCATATCGACGGACAGGATTTCGCAGTGATTTCTGCGATGGCGATGGGCGATAAAGGTTCACTCGACCGGGAAACCAAGGAGAGCTTTTCCATCTCCGGCACAAGTCATATACTGGCAGTTAGCGGCTTGCACATAGGCATAATCTTCCAGCTCTTCGTGATTCTTCTGGGCGGAAAGCGCCGTTCCAGACCCACCATTGCCTTGTCCCTCGTTGCCGTATGGGCGTATGTCGTCTTTATCGGCTTTCCCCCTAGTGCCGTCAGATCAGCCTCCATGCTCAGCATCTACAGTTTCTGCCTGCTAGCCCTGCGCCCCGACCTTTCGCTCAACACCCTGGCGCTAGCCTATGTCATCATGCTGTTTCTGAATCCCTTCCAACTTTTCGACATCAGTTTCCAGATGTCCTTTCTCGCCGTGGCTTCCATCCTCATATTCTATCCCCCGCTCTTCGGACTGCTCAAATCCCACGGCAAGATCATCCGTTGCCTCTGGGGATTATTCAGCGTATCCCTGGCGGCACAGATAGGTACGCTTCCGCTCATCGTCTATTATTTCGGCAGAATATCCTGCTACTCCCTACTCACCAGCTTCATCGCCATCCCGGCAGCCACCCTCATCCTCTATCTTTGTGCCCTACTCCTGCTGCTTTCTCCCCTTACCTACATTTCCAGCCTTGCCTCCGTCGGCACCTGGCTGATGCAACATGTAGCAGCAGTACTTGCCAGCATTACCCAAGCCACCCATACCGCCTTCCGGCTTACCAGTCTGTTGCCGGGTGCCAGCATAGACCATCTTCATCTGTCACTCCTTCAGTTGATGCTTCTCTATCTGGCAGTCGTATCTGGCTACCTGGTCCTAGCCAAATGGAACCAGATAAGGGAAAAAATCTACAAGATTCGCCATTCTCATGCATTACCTTTCTAATCATTTGCCCATCACAAAAATAATGTGTATCTTTGCAGTATGAATTACGATAGAATCAAACAGCAGGCAGGTCATCTTCCTGCCTTCCAGATAGCCGACGCCATCAACAGCACCCTGAAGGAGTCGGCAAACCTTGTTGTTACCGCTCCGCCGGGAGCAGGAAAATCCACCATACTCCCACTCACCCTCCTCGGAGCCACCCCACAGGGAAAGATTCTGATGCTGGAACCACGCCGCCTTGCTGCCCGTCAGATAGCTGAACGAATGGCAAGCATCTTGAGCGAACCCGTGGGCAAGACCGTGGGTTACCGGGTACGCTTCGAGAACAAGGTTTCTTCAGAAACCCGCATCGAGGTGCTCACCGAGGGAATCCTCACCCGAATGCTCATCCACGACGCCACGCTCGAAGGAGTGAGCGCCGTCATCTTCGATGAGTTTCACGAGCGAAGCATCAACTCCGACCTGGCGCTTGCCCTCACCCGACAGGCACAGGAAATCATCCGACCCGATTTGAAGATCATCATCATGTCGGCTACCATCGATGCTACTGCCGTCTGCGAGGCTCTTCAGGCGCCATTGATAGAGAGCGAAGGACGGATGTTCCCCGTAGAGACCATTTATTCCGAGACCGACATTGCGCGATACGACATATATAAAGAGGTGGCGGCTACCATCCTCAAGGCTGCAGATAGGTACGAGGGAGATATTCTGGCTTTCCTTCCTGGACAGTCGGAGATTCTGAAATGCAAGGAGATATTGGATGCAAGCCTCAGCAGAGCAGCAGCTTCATCATCTTCTTCTGCTTCTTCAGAACTTTCCGTTACGCAGGTTTATCCGCTCTACGGCAATCTTCCACCTGAGAAGCAGCGCCTTGCCATCGCCCCATCCCGTGAGGGAGAAAGAAAAATCGTGCTCGCCACACCTATCGCCGAAACCTCACTTACCATCGAAGGCGTGAGAATCGTGGTGGATTCCGGACTTTGCAGAAAACTGGTTTACGATGCCCGAACGGGATTGAGCCATCTGGAAACCGTTACCATCAGCAAGGATATGGCAACCCAGAGAAGAGGACGAGCCGGACGTGTGGCAGAAGGAATCTGCTACCGGTTGTGGACTCAGACCTCGGAACATCTGATGGAAGACCAGCGCCGCCCGGAGATAGAGGAAGCCGACCTTACACCGATGGTGCTCGACATTGCAGCCTTCGGCGAGAACAATCCCCAGTCGCTGCTCTGGCTTACTCCACCATCAAGCAGTAACCTACTCAATGCCAAGGAATTGCTTCTTTCTCTTGAAGCGATAGAACCGGATGGCAGCATCACCCCATTGGGCAGGAAGATGGCAACATTGCCTTGTCATCCGCGCATCGCCAAGATGATGATGATTTCAGAAACTTCTGCACTCAAAGCTCTAGCCTGCGACGTTGCCGCCCTGCTGGAAGAGAAAGACCCGATGAGCGATTCAGAGGATTCGGATATGGCGCTGCGCCTCTCCATCCTCCGTTCGCAGCGACAGAAAAACAGTCTGGGCAGATGGGCTCGCATCGCCCAGATAGCCCAGGAATACCGAAGGATGCTCAAGGTGAAGGAAGACAATGAGCCGGTGGATGCAGAGGAGGTGGGCAGGCTGATAGCCCTAGCCTATCCTGAGCGCATCACCATGGCAATCGATAATATCGGCCATTTCAGAATGTCGAACGGCAAGACAATCTTCATCGATTCAAGCGATGCAATGTCGGCGCAGCAATGGCTCGCCATCGCCTCGCTCAATGTATCTGCTCAGCCGTCGGGCACGAATGCTTCCACCCCGCTTCCATCTTCAGGAAAGGCAGGCAGGGTGTTTCTCTCGGCTCCCGTAAACATCATCGACCTCCCTACCCATGAGTTCGACAACGTCTCGTGGGACAGTAAGGCGGGAATAATCAGGATGCAGAGAGAGCGACGCATCGGAACCCTGGTGGTGGATAGCAAACCGCTCCAGGATGCCGACAGGCAGCAGATTATCCATATTCTCTGCACCGCCATCCGGAAGGAAGGACTCAGCATGCTGGATTGGAACGAAGACGTTCAGCGGTTGCAGCGGAGGGTGGCGCAGGTACGAGAGTGGCACCCTGAAATGGAGTTGCCCGATCTGTCCACCGCGCACCTGATGGAGACAGCCGCCGAATGGTTGCCCTTCTATCTGGAACAGGGCGGAAAGCTCAAGACGAGCACCACCGAACTCAGAAAGCTCAATCTCCCGGAAATCCTCTGGGCACAGATTCCATACGAGCAGCAGCAGGAGATAGACCGCCTCGCACCCACCCACATCGTGGTTCCATCGGGCAGTCATATCCGCATCGACTATCGCCAGGGAGCCGAGGCTCCCATCCTCAGTGTCCGGCTGCAGGAGTGCTTCGGAATGACTCAGACGCCAGCTGTTGATGATGGCAGGGAGCCACTGCTGCTGGAGCTGCTCTCTCCAGGTTTCAAGCCCGTACAGCTTACGCAGGACCTCGCCAGTTTCTGGCAATCCACCTATTTCGAGGTGCGCAAGGAGCTGAAGCGCCGCTACCCCAAGCACTTCTGGCCCGAGAATCCATTGGAAAGCGAGGCTGTAAGAGGGGTGAAAAGAAAGAAATAATAGATAGAAGAATAGTATAACTTTTAAATAATATATAATTATGAATGTAGGAGATAAAATTCCAGAGATTCTTGGCATTGACCAGGACGGACGTGAAATCAAGGCAAGCGACTACCGTGGTCGCAAGCTCGTGCTCTACAGTTATCCGAAGGCTAACACCAGCGGATGCACTGCCGAAGCCTGCTCCCTGCAGGCTCATAAGGAAGAACTGGCAGCAGCCGGTTACGAGATTATCGGCGTGAGCAAGGACAAGCAGGCACTGCAGAAGAAGTTTGCAGAAACCAAGGGTCTGCAGTTCCCTCTTATTGCCGATACCGAGACCACCCTTTTGCAGGAACTCGGCTGCTGGGGCGAGAAGGTAACCTGCGGCAGAAAGACCATCGGAATCCTCCGCACCACCTATCTTGTCAACGAAGAAGGCGTCATCGAGAAAATCTTCACTCCAAAGGAGATCAAGACCAAGATTCATGCAGAGCAGATTCTGGATTACATCCATCAATAAGCCTACAACAGAATGGACAATATTGTCATCGAACTTTTTCTGTTGAGCATCGGAGCCAGTTTTGTGCAACGCACTACTGGCTTCGGTTTTGGCATCTTCATCATGACGATGCTCCCCTCCATCATGCCCTCTTACGGTGAGGCAACAACCCTCTCAGGCATCCTGGCGATGACCACCTCGCTGATCATCGTCATTCAGAAATACAAGTACATCACCTGGAGGCGGCTGCTGCCCATTCTGTTCACCTTCATCATCATTTCCATCGGAGCCATCTTCGTGCTCAAGCGGATGGAATATCACATACTGAACATATTGCTCGGGATTACGCTGATCATCGTGAGCATCTACTTCGCCTTCTTCAGCAAGCGTATCAAGGTAAAGACAACGCTGCCTGTGCAGGTTACGGCAGGAACATTGAGCGGACTGATGGGAGGATTCTTCGGGATGCAGGGACCACCAGCCGTACTCTACTTCGTCAGTTCAGAACTCGACAAGGATCGCTATCTGGCGATGACGCAGACCTATTTCCTGGCAGGCAATCTGATGATGACACTGGCAAGAGCCTATAACGGTTTCTTCACCACCACGGTCTCCATAGGTTATATCTACGGAATAGCCGGAGTCTTCATTGGCAACCTGATAGGCTCCTGGGTGTTCAGGCACCTCAGCGGCTCCCTGCTCAAATACATCATCTATGCCTATATCGGAATCAGCGGATTAACCTTTCTGCTGGAGACGTAGCGTATGGTGGCTATAGGTAATTGGAATAAGAAAAAAAGAATTTTAAAAAACATAAGATTATGACAAACAATGAATTGATACTCGCCCAACTGATGAGGGCGATGATTAAGTACGATGGTGGCGATGCGCCACGCATCCAGCATTTCGTAAAGGTGCACGACTTTGCCCGTATGATTGCGATAGCAGAGGGTATGAACGAAGAAGAACTCTTCGTGCTCGAAGCAGCAGCTATCCTTCACGATGTAGGCATTCACGTTTCAGAAGCCAGATACGGCAACTGCGATGGCAAGCACCAGGAAGAACTGGGTCCTGATGAGGCAAGAAAAGTACTGTCAGAAGTAAATGGATTCACAGCCGCACAGATAGAAAGAATCTGCTGGCTCATTGCCCATCATCATACTTATCAAGATGTTACCAGCCTCGACCACCGCATTCTGCTCGAAGCAGATTTCCTGGTGAATTCCTTCGAAGCCCACCTTGCCCCCGAAGGCATCATCACCTTCCGCAATCATGTATTCCGCTCGGAGTCAGCCATCAGAATGCTGAATGATATGTGGGGGCTGGAATAAGGAGAATACTTTTGTCTAAAAAAATAATAATTTAAAATCATGGTAAAAACAATAAATGATATTGGAAATAGACAGCCGGACAGCAATGCCGGCTGCAGTAACCCAAAAGGAGTGAAGAATAAGCAAACCCGACAGCTGGTACTATGGATTGGCGCTTTGATAGTAGGCGCAATCTTAGGTATGTTCGGCATCAGCTGGCTGGATGGCCTGATGAATTTCATCGCCACGGTCTATACCCGCTTATTCCAACTTCTGGCAGTACCAACCATAGCCTTGGCTGTCATCACAACCCTGGCATCCTTGGGCAACCAAGCAGATACCGGTAAGATATTCCGCCACGCCATCACCTACACCCTGCTCACTACTATAGCAGCTGCAGCAGTGGGACTGGTGCTCTACAACATCGTTTCTCCAGGCAATTTACCTACAGCCTTGGTACAGAGCGGAATGGCAGATGTTCCCCAAAAGCTGGGAGAAACCAGCTATTATGACCATATCCTTGGGGTAATACCCAACAACATCATCAAGCCGTTTTCCGAAGGAAATGTACTCTCTATATTGATTTTGGCGGCAGCAGCAGGTATTGCTTTAACCAAAATGCCATCAAGCGACAAGAAAGAAGTCGTGATGAAAGGATTGTTTGGATTGCAGGATCTGCTCTTCATGCTGATTCATGGATTAATCTGGGCTCTGCCTCTGGGTATCGTTGCCTTTGCAGCACAACTCTCAGCCCAGTTCTCTGCGGGTATCGTGATGGCTTCTCTAGGAAAGTACGTAGCTGTTATCCTGGGAGGTAATGTCATTCAATTCTTCATCATCCTCCCGCTCTTCCTCTTGGCAAGAGGCTTGAATCCTGTGCGAACATTGGGCAAGATGATGCCGGCAGTATTGATGGCTCTTTTTACAAAGAGTTCTGCTGCAACGTTGCCGGTGACGATGCAGACAGCAGAAGACAGACTGGGAGTTTCCAATCAGGTTTCCCGCTTCGTATTGCCTATCTGTACTACCATCAACATGAATGGCTGCGCTGCGTTTATCCTCGTAACCTCCTTATTCCTGATGCAGAATGGAGGAATGCCTTTACCTTGGACTACGATGATTCTCTGGCTCTTCATTTCAGTTATCTCAGCAGTGGGTAATGCAGGAGTGCCGATGGGATGTTATTTCCTGACCCTATCTCTGATGTCCGGCATCAATGCTCCTATCGGCATCATGGGTATCATCCTGCCAATCTATACCATTATCGACATGGTAGAGACGGCAGAGAATGTATGGTCAGACTCCTGTGTCTGCGCCATGGTGGATAAGGACTTGAAAGACCTGTAAATATAGAATAAACACCTAACATATAAAATAGGACATCAGCCTGTGGTGATGAGGCTCAGGGGAGGTTGTCTATCCACGGACAATCTCCCCTGAGCCAGGATACCACTCAGTTTACTCCGCTTCTATCTTCCAATCTGTAATATTATGCGTTGCCACATCAAAGTTAACCCCAACCTTTACGATTGGCAAGCCGCTTAAAGCGAAGCGCTTAGGATATTCCTTAAGATCGATCTGTTTCATCGCTGCATCAGCATCCTTATTGAGCTTCAACTCAAAAAGATAAAGATGGGTAGCAGTTCTCAATACCATATCCACCCTTCCCGATGGAGTGCGAACTTCTACATCTACATAATTATCAAGAATAGAGAATATCACATACATCATCTGCTGATAATGTCCCTCAGAGTCAACATTATTGCAATACGGAACCGTGGCCAGATAAGCCTGAAGCATCTGCATGGCTCCATCCATATCGTTGCGACGGATAAGAGCTGACATCTTGGCAATGGTCGTAGTTCCCTTCACCGTATTCATACCTATATAATTAGGTAAGAGACTACGGTATAGCCCAACCCGAATCTCCTTGTTAGGAATATCCAGGGTATAGAGTTCCGTCTCCGGATCGTACCCCTTGATGGTAATGTAACCACTCTGATACAATAAAGGCATAACAGATGACATACCTTCTGTTGGTGCATCAAACTCCGACTGGTCGGCTTCACAACTACCAATCTCCGATGGCATAACCTGGAATTTCTTGAGCATTTCTATCAGATAAGTAGGTGTGCCTGAAGAGAACCAATAATAATCCAACTTACTTTTTGCCATGGCATTCAGCAAGCTATATGGATTAAATATATCAGGTGACTGGGCAGCAAAATGATAACCATCATAAAACTCTCGCAAGGATTCAAGCATTTGCTCTCTGCTCTTGCCCATTTTCTCCGCCAACACATCAACATTCGCAGACATCTGTGTTTCCAATTCTTCTCTGGTAATGCCACAGATTCCTGCATATTCATCATCCATACTTATATTCGTAATGTTATTCAGTTCACTAAAGATACTCAATTGCGAGAACTTCGTAATACCGGTCAGGAAGACAAAACGGAGCATTGGTTCACAATCCTTCAACGGACTATAAAAATTACGCATCACATTGCGAAGCACCGGCAAGTTAACATCGCTATGAACAACGTCAAGAAGAGGTGCATCATACTCATCAATCAGTACGACAACCTGCTTACCTGTCTTTTCATAAGCAGTCTGGATAAGCGAAATGAGACGGTCGTTCGCATCAACTGCAGGAGATGTAATACCCCATACCTTTTCATGCTCGGCAAGTCGCCTTCCCAAATATCTTTCCAGCTGGTCTTTCTCCATGTGCTTGCCTCCTGCCATACTAAAATGCAGTACAGGATATTCCGTCCACTCATTTTCCAGCTTTTCGATGGCTAATCCTTTGAAGAGTTCCTTTTTGCCTTGAAAATAGCTTTTGAATGTTGAAACAAGCAATGACTTTCCGAAACGGCGCGGACGACTTAAGAAGAAATGCTTGCCACCGCTATGAGTCATGCGATAGACATATTCCGTCTTATCTACATACAGAAGATTCCGAGTGATTATTTCCTCGAATGTCTGGATTCCTACTGGATATAATTTCAATTCTGCCATTGTTCTGTCTTTTAAGTTTCCGATGATAACAACCTATCAGTCTATTCAACTGCAAAACTAATCATTTTTTCCGTAATCACCAAACATTTCTGCCAGAATCTACTCTTGGGTATTAAATAAGTAATCGAATATCTATGGAAAACTCTTATTTGCATTACAAAATCATTTCTCCTTTCACAGCACACGCAATATATTGACATTCACGCACTTAAGTGTGAAGGCATTTTTTATCGACACCGCTTCACATCACTTGCAACAAGAGTAAACGATGGAACTAAAAACAGAGAACGATGGAACCAAAAACAGAGAACGATGGAACCAATACGAAGGGGAGAAAGAACGTTTGCCGGAGGGAGAAAGAACGTGGAAGAGAAGGAGAAAACATACCTTCTTGCAATCGGATGACTCCCGTCATCCATATAGACCACTACCGTCATCCATATAGACGACCCGGGTCATCTATATGGATGACTAGGGTCAACCGATACGAAGTGAGTATCATTTATCCTTCTTCTATAGGTCCTTTCTCCCTCAAGTAAACGTTCCTTCTCCCCTCTAAATTTATTGCAACATTTATCGCCGATAGTATTGCAAACGCCTCTTTATTGTTGTATCTTTGCAATGATATTACTCAATAAACGAATTTAACCGATTATATATATGAATATCAAAAGAACACTGAAGAGACTGATCGACGATACTCAGTATGTCGCAGCACTCGAAAAACAGAATGATCTGCTGAAAGAAAACCTTCAACAGGAAAAAGACAACCTCCAAAAGCAGAAGGAGAACTTCAGAAAGGAGAAGGAACAGAAAATTGCCGACGAAGAGGCACAGTACAAGAAACGTAGCCGCAACTACCTCCGCCCTATCGCGGATATGCAGAAGTGGCTGCTGGAGAACTACGAGTTCCGATACAATGTCATCACCGATGTTTTCGAATACCGCAAGAAGGCTGAAGCAGAAGGACATGACTCCGAAGATGCCATCAAGCATGACTTCGAAATCATCGACAAGTATGCCATCAACACCATCGCCATCGAAGTGCAGGAGGCTGGCATCTTTGTGCGCGATCACTTCGTAGAGCGACTCATCAAGTCGAAGTACGCCCAACCTTATCATCCTATCCGCTCCTACATCAATCAGGTGAGAGGTATCTGGGATGGAAAGGATAGAATCGGCGACTTTCTGCGCCGCATCAACCATTCTGACTATTGCCAGAAGATGGGAAGAATCTGGCTACGTGCCATGGTGGCGCAGATGGCAGGATACGACGAGAAACATGCCAACAGCGTGATGCTCACTCTGGTTTCAACGACACAGGGGCTGCATAAGAGTACTTTCCTCAGAAGCCTATTACCCAACGGGTTAAGAGATTACTACACGGATGATTTCTCGCTCAACCAAAAGGGAAATGCACAGAGAAAGATTGTAGAGTTTGCCATCATCAACGACGATGAGCTGGACAAGGAGAATCCGAAGAAGATGCCGCTGATGAAGACCCTGATGCAAACCATGAAGCCTAGCTTCATCGGTGCCTACAAGAAGAACTTCAACCGTCTGCCCCGCTCCGCCTCATTCACCGGCACCAGCAACCAGCGTGAACTTCTCACCGACCGCTCAGGTTCCCGAAGATTCCTGATTCTGGAACCCGACGGGATGATCAACGTAGATGATATCGAGCACGACCAGATCTATGCCCAACTATTAGATGAGGTAGAGCATGGCAAGCCTTACTTCTTCTCCAAGGAGGATGAAAAGGAGATGCAGGAACACAATCTGCCCTACTATATCAAGACAGACCTGGAAAGAACCGTTGCCTCGTACTTCAGAACTCCCGAAGGTGGGGAAAAGGGAGAGAAAATGACCGCCGACATCATCCTGAAAAAGCTGAAAACGATACACGCCAAGGGTGTTCAGGATATCGCCCTGAATCCCTTCAGCAAGATCCTGACCCACCTTTTCGGCAAACCGGAACATACCCGTGACGGCAATCTCTATCTTGTAAAGGAAGTAGGATAAGAAAGAAGTCCTTTCACACTTAACTCTCTGTTTATCAACAACAAGAAGAGTTTTGTGAAAGGACTTTTTCTGCATTATCTTTTTTATCCCCTATTCTTCGGTAGATAATTATCGTTTTTACACTCCTATTCTACGATAGATGAAGACCCTGCCTTCGCGCTCTCGAGTCATCTTCGGGAACTCGCCCTCGCAATAGCCAGACAGAACCTTCTGGGCATGATACTTGGTAACACCATGAAGACGCATCAAATCCTTTACCGTGATATAGCCATGCTTCTTGCAGAAGTTGGTGATGTCCAGCAATTCCTGAGCCGACTCCTTAGGCGGGAAACTTACCTTCCAGGGAATACGGCTGCAATTTCCACCATAATTGATAAAGAACTCCTTATCAAACTCTCGGGTGGTTTTCACCTCAAAACCCTCAATCACCACTTCATTGGCAGGAATCAGCTCACCCTCATGATACACCTTATGATATATATTGCCATCATCATCCTTATGGTCTCTCAATTTCAACTTGGGTTTGATGATGAACATATCTCCTATCTTCACCTCCATACCACTGGAAAGTGCCATCATCGTCTCATCCTTGATAGACTGGATGGCTGCCAGAAACTGTGAGGTAACCATCTGATGGTGCTGGCGCATACCATCACGCATATTCTTGAAATCATATACATCCCTATATACAAACTGAGGATGAATCAAATACTTGCCAGTCTCATCTTTCATCGGAGATCGGTGCTCTATATAACCTATCGGTCCTGTAGCTCTTGGCATAATCTTTCATATTTTATAAAATCTTGTGAAGAAGACTCCTGCATGAAGTTCCTTACACGATGCAAAGATACGAAAAAATATCAAAACCCAAACAAAAAGATAGAGAAAATCATATATATAATAAGGTGTACGCACACAATTAGGCTACATGAACCTTTACGAAAAGTTAAAAGATTATCTTTTTTCTACTTTTTATGCATTTTTTCTTTCTTTTTGTTGGTTATTTCAAGAAAAAACTATATCTTTGCAATCGCAAACAATAAAAAAGAAATTTCAAACACAATAAAAGATAAAGATTATGAAAGCATCTGAAGTAATCGCGAATCTCCAAAGAAGATTCCCAAATGAGCCGGAGTATATCCAGGCAGTTAGTCAGGTTCTCGGTACTATCGAGGAAGAGTACAACAAGCACCCTGAGTTCGAGAAGGCAAACCTCATCGAGCGCCTCTGCATCCCAGACCGCATCATCCAGTTCCGTGTATCTTGGGTAGATGATAAGGGTAACGTACAGACTAACATGGGTTACCGCATTCAGCACAACAACGTAATCGGCCCTTACAAGGGAGGTCTTCGCTTCCACAAGTCTGTAAACTTGGGTATCCTGAAGTTCCTTGCTTTCGAGCAGACTTTCAAGAACTCTCTTACTACTCTCCCTATGGGTGGTGCAAAGGGTGGTTCTGACTTCTCTCCACGTGGCAAGAGCAACAACGAGGTGATGCGTTTCTGCCAGGCTTTCATGACTGAGCTTTACCGTCACATGGGTCCAGACGAGGATGTTCCTGCTGGTGACATCGGTGTAGGCGGCCGTGAGGTAGGTTACCTCTTCGGTATGTACAAGAAGTTGACTCACCAGTTCCAGGGTGTCTTGACCGGTAAGGGTCAGGAGTTCGGTGGTTCTCTCATCCGTCCTGAGGCTACTGGTTACGGTAACGTTTACTTCCTCTGCAACATGCTCGCTACCAAGGGCATCGACATCAAGGGCAAGACTGTATTGGTTTCTGGTTCAGGTAACGTTGCCCAGTACACTATGGAGAAGTTGCTCCAGTTGGGTGCTAAGCCTGTTACATGTTCAGACTCTGATGGTTACATTTACGATCCAGATGGTATCGACCGCGAGAAGCTCGACTACATCATGGAGCTCAAGAACGTAGAGCGTGGCCGTATCAAGGAGTATGCTGAGAAGTATGGTGTAAAATATGTTGCGGGTGCTAAGCCTTGGTTTGAGAAGGCTGACATCGCACTGCCATCTGCTACTCAGAACGAGATCAACGAGGAGGCTGCCAAGGCTCTCATCGCAAACGGTGTATTCGCTGTAAGCGAGGGTGCTAACATGCCTTCTACTCCAGAGGCTATCAAGGTGTTCCAGGATGCCAAGATCCTCTACGCTCCAGGTAAGGCTGCCAACGCTGGTGGTGTGGCTGTTTCTGGTCTTGAGATGAGCCAGAACTCTGAGCGCCTGAAGTGGTCACGCGAGGAGGTTGACGCCAAGCTCCACGACATCATGAACGATATCCACGCTAACTGCGTGAAGTACGGTACTGAGAACGACGGTTACGTAAACTACGTAAAGGGTGCTAACGTAGCCGGATTCCTGAAGGTAGCTAAGGCTATGATGGCTCAGGGTATCGTATAAAAAAGATAAAAATCGTAAAAAGATAAAAGGATTTAATCATTTATTAGTTATTAATAGAAGCGGCGGGCTCGTGAGAGTCCGCCGTTTTTGCTATTGTCCTGAATCGAAATTCGGAAACGGGTTCCGAAAAATGAATGTGTTCTAAATGAATCAGACCGGAGTATCTTCCGGATTCTCCTTGAAGAGATCTTCTGCCTGTGGAAGCTCATCTTCATCAAACCACTGTGCGAGCTTGTCGTGAGCCTTCTGCTTCGCATCCTCAGAAACATCTCCCCATACCTTATGAAGCACGAAGATGAGCACTGCCAGGTCGTCGCTCAGTCCCGCTATCGGAATGGCATCGGGAATCACATCGAGCGGACTGATGAGGTAGCCCAGGGCGCCGATAATCATCGCCTTGTCCTTGAGCGCCACCTTGTCACTCTCCAGCGTATAATAGAGAATGAGAGCTGCATAAACCATCTTGGCACCTGCACGCTTTGCCACGTGCGAAATCTTCTCGACAAATGCACTCTGAGTGAATTTGTCCTTATAAGCCATAAAATCAGGTAAATTCATATCTTCAATGCTTTAAAGTTATTATCTTTTTTCATAGAAGAGTACTGCCTTGATAAAGGTCTCCATCTTCGTTTCCTTGTGCTTGTTCACACGGTAGAGGATCACCATCTGGAGCAATGCCTTGCAGAAGCAGGCGAGCAGCAGACCGATGATGATGGCGATGATGGTGGTCATTGCCTTGCCGTTCTCATAGATAGGCGACTTATCTGGGAAGCAGGAAAGGATCAATACGGGGATGACGGTGATGAAACCGCCCACCGTGAGCTGCGTACGCTTGGAACCGCCCATGTCGAGGATGGCCTGCTTATCGAAGAGATAGTCATCCAGCTCCATGCGGGTAAGTCCATAGTTCTCCAACTTAGGGAAGTCGGGCTCATCGCCATACTTCTGCATTTTGTTGGTTACCTTGTGCTCAAAATCGTCTAATATCTGCTTTTCCGGTTCTCTAAGATTCATAATTGCTGGTTATTTTTAAATGGTTTGAAACACCGCACCATACATTGCATAGACAGGTATATATGTCTCCATACCTTATTATATATATGATGCAGAAAGAACTAAAAGAAAGAAAGCAGTGCTCCTATAAGCCGAGTTCTGTACCCATACCGTCAGAAACGATACGGGCGCCTGTCATTTATCTAGTCCCAGAGTCACCTCTGGGCTCAAGCACTCTACCCTCCGCAGCAGCCCGAAGGCAATCGGACGAGCCGCCCTCAATCTGCGGTATACATGAGCTTACAGCTCCCAGAAGGCACAGCCTGACGATCACCCGCCAGCTGGTGGTCTCTTACACCACCTTCTCACCCTTACCCGACACTAAACCACGATGCCCTGCCGGAGCCTGACTTCGCTACGGAATAAGTTTCGGGCGGTAATTTTCTTCTACCGACACCTACTGTCACCAATAGCTTCTATTTTCGGAAGTGGGATGCCCTACGCTGCCCGGACTTTCCTCTCGCACCCCCCAGTAGAGAATGCCAGCGACAAGCCGGAGCACTGCTTTCGAAATGCAAAGATAGCAAAAAAGTTCGACTTAACCGCCAATTTCTCTGAGTTTTTAAACTCTTTTCGCTTTTTGGGGATGATTTTACTGCTTTCTCATCCCGAAAGACTGACATTCCAGTCATCTTTTTCTCTTATTCCGTTCACATTCGTTTGCATATCGAGAAGTTTTAATTTCATATATAAAACTATCATTTTTCAGAAAAGTAGCAAATAATTGTAAAAATAGGGCTATTCTTGTTTAAGAGCCGTTAAAGTGTTAATTTTAAATGTTAAAACGGAATAAAAAATGGCTCAAAGTTATACGTATATCAAAAAATGACTCTATATTTGCAACCGAAAAGCTGAGGCAAGAAGCTGACAGATTTGGCAGACCCGAGGGTTTTGGCATAGAATTGGCAGAAGGCTAGGCGTAACAATAAAAAAAGGAAATAATAATAAAAAGGATATTAAACATGAAAAAGGTAACTAATTATGTAATGGCAGTGCTATGCGTAGGTTCGCTAGCATTCTCAACAGGTGCTTTCATGAAGGTGAACGCTTCACCAGCTGTAACAGCAGAGGCACCAGGTCAACCAGTTGATCTCACTTACGCAGCAGAGAAGGCTCTGCCAGCCGTGGTACATATCAAATACGTACAGAACTCGAAGGTGAAGACCGTAGATGTTCAGAGCGACCCATTCGGAGGCTTCTTCGACCCATTCGGATTCTTCGGCAATCCTGAAGGTCAGGGCGGCACACGCAAGCAGCAGGTGCAGACTCCTAAGAGAGAGGCTACGGGTTCGGGCGTGATCATCAGCTCAGACGGATACATCGTAACCAACAACCACGTGGTGGAAGGCGCAGATGAGCTGACCGTGACCCTGAACGACAACCGCGAATACTCAGCACGCATCATCGGTACCGACAAGACCACCGACCTCGCCCTCATCAAGGTGGATGGCAAGAACCTGCCTACCCTGCCTATCGCCAACAGCGACAATGTGAAGGTGGGTGAATGGGTCATCGCAGTGGGCAATCCATTCGGACTCAACAATACCGTTACCGCAGGTATCATCTCTGCCAAGGCTCGTTCGCTCGGTGCCAACGGCGTGGAGAGCTTCATCCAGACCGATGCTGCCATCAACGCAGGTAACTCTGGCGGTGCACTCGTCAACACCCAGGGTGAGCTGGTGGGCATCAACGCCATGCTCTACTCTCAGACCGGTTCCTACTCAGGCTACGGCTTCGCCATCCCTACCTCTATCATGAACAAGGTGGTGGATGACCTGAAGAAGTACGGAAGTGTACAGCGCGTGATGCTGAGCATCCAGGGTAGCGACGTGCTCAACTACATCAACGCCCAGAAGGAGAACGGCAAGGACGTGAACCTGGGAACCAACGAGGGTGTCTATATCGCCAAGGTAGATGAAGACGGCAACGGTGCTGCTGCCGGACTGAAGGAAGGCGACGTAATTACCAAGGTTGACGGCAAGAAGGTGACCAAGATGGCAGAACTGCAGGAGTCGCTCAACGGCAAGCGCCCTGGCGACAAGATGAGCATCACCTACCTGCGCAACAAGAAGGCAAGCACCAAGACCATCACGCTGAAGAATGCCCAGGGCAACACCTCAGTAATCAAGAGCGCAGACCTCGACGTGCTCGGCGGAACCTTCCGTCCTGTTACAGAGAGCCAGAAGAACCAGCTCAGCATCAAGTATGGTGTAGAGGTGATGAAGGTGAACAGCGGTGCCCTGAAGGATGCCGGCATTTCACGCGGATTCATCATCCAGCGCATCAACGACAGCAACATCACATCGCTCGATGACCTGCAGAAGGCTGTGAAGAGTGCTTCTACCAGCAAGGATCCTGTGCTCTACATCCAGGGTGTATGGCCTACAGGCAAGAAGGCTTACTTCGCTGTTCCACTGCAGAAGGACTAATCGGCTGAGGGGTGCCTATCACCGGATGAACCGGCTGAAGTTCCTAAGAAAAGAGAACTTAATCCCCTCTGAAAAGATAAAAAATGACAAAATAGCAGGTATTTTGAAAAATATCTGCTATTTTTTTTGTTTTTCCAAACAAAAAGTGTACTTTTGCATCTACAAAATTAAATTGCTACCATGAGACAACTGAAAATTTCAAAGTCTATAACGAATCGCGAAAGCGCATCGTTGGACAAATATCTCCAAGAAATTGGACACGAGGAGCTCCTGACAACCGACGAGGAAGTGGAACTCGCACAGCGCATAAGAAAAGGGGACAAGAGAGCCCTGGAGAGATTGACCAAAGCCAACCTGAGATTCGTGGTATCTGTTGCCAAGCAATATCAGAATCAGGGACTCAGCTTACCTGACCTTATCAACGAAGGAAACGTTGGGCTTATCAAAGCTGCAGAAAAATTTGATGAAACACGCGGCTTCAAGTTCATCTC
>DAWDAD010000035.1:0-28689 GCA_052356385.1 Prevotella sp. | reverse complement strand
CCCGTGCCGGAATAACCCCGCTGCTCAACAAGACCAAGGCTCCCGAGTGCTACCCGATGACCATCGGCTTAGGGTTTAGACTGTAATTTCTCTCAAAAAATCGAAAAAAATGCCCGAATACCACAAACGTGGTAGCAGGAATACTACTCATATGCTATTTCAGAATCCCAAAAATCGCCGTACCTTTGCAGCGTCAATCAGAACAAACAGCATGATGACTTTCAGAAGGACATCAGAATGTCTTTCAGAGAGAACATCAATCTGAATTCTGGGCGACAAAATTATATAAATGAATAAGATTGAATATTAACGTAAAATTAAAGAAAGGACATAGATTATGAGTACAGAAAAGAAACTTCGCTTTGAGACACTTCAGTTGCATGTAGGTCAGGAAAATCCAGATCCAGCTACCGACGCTCGTGCGGTGCCTATCTACCAGACCACAAGTTACGTGTTCCGCAACTCTCAGCACGCTGCCGATCGCTTCGGACTCCGTGACGCAGGTAACATCTATGGTCGCTTGACCAACTCTACTCAGGGTGTATTCGAAGACCGTGTAGCTGCCCTCGAAGGTGGTGTAGCAGGTTTGGCTGTCGCTTCTGGCGCTGCCGCCGTTACCTACGCTCTGCAGAACATCCTTCAGAATGGCGACCACATCGTAGCTGCCGACAACATCTACGGTGGTACTTATAACCTCATCACTCATACATTATCCACACAGGGTGTAAGCTACACCATCGTAGATCCTCGCAACTTCGAGCAGGTAGAGGCTGCCATCCAGGACAATACCAAGGCTCTCTATGCTGAGACCTTCGGAAATCCTAACTCAGATGTAACCGATATCGATAAGTTGGCAGAGATTGCTCATCGCCACAACATCCCATTGATTATCGATAACACCTTCGGCACCCCATACCTCATCCGCCCTATCGAGCACGGAGCAGACATCGTGGTTCACTCTGCTACCAAGTTCATCGGCGGTCACGGTTCATCTCTCGGTGGTGTCATCGTAGATGGCGGTAAGTTCGACTGGAAGGCAAATGCCGACAAGTTCCCTACTCTCGCCAAGCCAGACCCATCTTATCATGGTGCCGTATTCGCAGATGTAGCCGGAGCAGCAGCCTTCGTAACCCGAATCCGTGCGGTCATCCTTCGTGATACCGGTGCAACCATCTCTCCATTCAACGCCTGGATTCTTCTTCAGGGCTTGGAGACATTGAGCCTCCGTGTAGAGCGTCACGTTCAGAATGCATTAAAGGTGGTAGAGTATCTGGAGAACAATCCTAAGGTGGCTAAGGTTAATCACCCAGCCGTTCCTTCTCATCCAGACCACGAGCTTTACAAGAAGCTCTTCCCTAACGGCGGTGGTTCTATCTTCACCTTCGATATCAAGGGCGGCGAGAAAGAGGCATGGGAGTTCATCGACCACCTGCGCATCTTCTCTTTGCTGGCTAACGTAGCCGACGTGAAGTCACTGGTTATCCACCCAGCAACAACCACCCACTCTCAGCTGAGCCCAGAGGAATTGGAGGAGCAGCACATCTATCCTTCTACCGTTCGCCTGAGCATCGGTATCGAGAACATCGACGACCTGATTGAGGCACTCGATGAGGCATTTACGTATGTGAAGTAATTTCAGTGTTGAATGTTGAATGTTAAATGTTGAATTGCCTGACGGACAATAACGGCATTCAACATTCAACACTCAACATTAAAATTCAACATTCAACACTCAACACTCAACATTAAAAAAATCATTATGGCAAAGATATATAAACAGATTACTGATTTAATCGGTAAGACCCCATTGGTAGAATTGGGTAAGTATTCAGCATCCAAGGGTTTGGAGACTCCTGTAATTGCCAAGGTAGAATTCTTCAATCCTGGCGGAAGCGTAAAGGATCGTATCGCACTTGCGATGATCGAAGACGCTGAGCAGAAGGGCATCCTGAAACCAGGTGCCACCATTATTGAACCAACCAGCGGTAATACGGGTGTAGGTTTGGCTCTGGTATCAGCCGTAAAGGGCTATCACCTCATCCTCACCATGCCTGAAACCATGAGTGTGGAGCGCAGAAACCTAGTAAAGGCTTACGGCGCAGAAGTAAGATTGACCAGCGGTAAGGACGGAATGCCTGGTGCCATCAAGGCTGCCGAGGAGCTCCGTGATTCCATTCCGGGTTCCGTGATTCTTGGACAGTTTACCAACCCAGCCAATCCTGCCAAGCACTATGCCACAACAGGACCAGAAATCTGGGCAGATACCGATGGCGAGATTGATATTTTCGTAGCCGGTGTAGGAACAGGTGGAACCATTTCGGGTATCGCCAAGTACCTGAAGGAGCAGAATCCAAACGTGAAGGTGATTGCCGTAGAGCCTGCCACATCGCCTGTATTGAACGGCGGACAGAGCGGTCCTCACAAGATTCAGGGCATCGGTGCCGGCTTCGTTCCAGAGACCTACTCTTCAGAATTCATCGATGAGGTATTGGACATTCAGAACGATGATGCCATCAAGGCTGGTCGTGACTTGGCTCAGACCGAGGGCCTCTTGGTAGGAATCTCATCAGGTGCCGCCGCCTTTGCAGCCACCGAGATTGCGAAGCGTCCTGAGAACAAGGGCAAGAAGATTGTAGCCCTCTTGCCAGATACCGGCGAGCGTTATTTAAGCACTGTACTCTACGCTTTCGAGGAGTATCCATTGTAATTCACAATCGGATATTTTCTGATGGAAGCAAAATCTATCATAATTTCCCCAACCAGCTTTCCCATAGCAGGTTGGGGATTTTTATTTTTCGGAACTTCATATATATTTGCAAATGCGATACCACCCCAATTCCTTCTGCAACTTGCGAGAATCGAGTATAAATTCTAGCCTTTATCATTTAAAAGATTTTAAAAATCAATAAATATCATTACGAGTTCCCATAGTGGGAACTCTCATTTATTTTATTTTTTCTATCTTTGCAAAAGATTACCACTTTGGAGGCGCCACGACAAAAACAGTAATTTGTGGATCTCTACTTCCGAAAGCCAACGGAGGCGGAGAGAGGGGAATTTGTGTCTGAAGCCAAAGAGCGATACCAAACATCTTCTGCTCTGTTCACGGTGACATGGTGACACGATGACACTAGTTTTTCAACTTTTCGCCTCGCACGCGGGCAGGCAGGAACTTTCGGCTTGATTTTTCCTGCCTGCCCGCGCGAGAGTAAATCTTCAGAAATCACTGTCATAAGTGTCACCCTGTCATCCAGAAGCAGGTTACTTCCGAATCAAAAGTCAAAGACTTACGGTGCAAAAGTCAGGCACTTACGACGCAAAAGTCAGGGACTTACGCCCCGTAATCCCCTGGCTTACGAACCGCAATCCAATCATAAAGCCCTTAAAAATCAAACAAGCCAGGCATTTAGAAGTGATACCAAGCAAGGCATGTAAAAGGGCTTACAAACACTAGAGCAAAGAGAATCTATGAAAAAGTATGAGCAACTGTGAGCAAGTATGAGCAACTGTGAGTTGCCTCCTCACCGATTTCGTATCTTTGCATTGTGATTCAGAGATACTCAGCGGTTCCAATCAGCAAGCTATAGTAAGGCGTCCCCATAGCAAGCTATCCCCAGGCGGTCCCATCCCGCACAGCCATGGCAAAGACCGCTTTGATGTGATTTGATAGCCAACCTGCCAGGTATTAAAAAGAGAGTGGATTTGCGACAACCAGTTCCTACATAAAATAAGGTATAAGCTCGGGGAGGAATGAGTTTGAACCAATCGTCAAAGTTTAAAGAATACTAAAAGTTTCGTTTCCGCTTGAAAATTTCTTTTAAAATGCCTATATTTGCAATGCCGTTAGTAATGGCGGCAGACATAAAGAGGTAGCAACTACGCTTAGTTCGGACTGAGAATCTGGACAGTTCGCAGTACACAAGAATGACAGTTCCAGTTGTTTGCCCCAATATGTATACTAATATCCATCCCGCTTCTGTGGGATGGGTATCTCTATTTAGTTAATTTTGCAACCGAATTATCAACCCAGTCTGAGTAACATGGATTCATATTCAGGAATCATCATAGAAGAAAGCAGAAGGTCTGAGCAATTTTCAGACTTTACTCCCATACCTTGCAAAGGTTTCAACATTCTTTGCAAGGCAAAGCGCTATGGCAGATGGTGGGTACTCAAAGGATTGAAGGAGCAATACCGTCAAGACGAAAACTACAAGAACCTGCTGCACAAAGAGTTCGATATCCTCATATCCCTGCAGCATCCCAACATCGTATCAGCCTACAGCATGGAAGAAATACCGGAAATGGGTACCTGTATCGTGATGGAATGGATAGATGGTATCACGCTGGAACACTGGAGCGGTAGGAAGACTGAGGGAGAAGACATCTTCCTCCAGTTGCTTGATGCTGTGCATTACATCCACGCCAAGCAGATAGTACACAGAGACCTTAAGCCTTCCAATATCATGATTACCCATAACGGCAATCATGTAAAGCTCATCGATTTCGGACTTTCAGATACCGATGACTTTGCCATCCTCAAACAGCCTGCCGGCACACCGGGCTACATCTCTCCAGAACAGATTGTATCCCAACAGGCAGACATCCGCAACGACATCTTCAGCATAGGCTGTATCCTGGAAAAGATACTTCAAAGCAAACCATATACTGCCATCATCAAACGATGTAAGGCTCCCATAACCCAGCGATATGCCAATGTGGATGAACTCAAAGCCGATTTCATGGCTCGTAGAAACAGCCATCTATCCGGTATCAAGCGTATCGCAATCGCAGCTTTGGCTTGTATCATCTTATTAGGTTTCATCAGTTACCCTTTACTGCATCAACAGGAAAAGAGCATTAGCACAACTCCTGAGCATACCGAAGCCAAGAAGGATACAGTCATCCGCCAGCAAGCCAAGAATCCTGCCCCACTTTCCAATGGCCGGAAATCCCTGCAGCCAACAGCTACCGAGCCATCTTCTGCATCCCATTTACAAAGCGCCGAACTCATATCCAAGGGAAAGAAGACTATCGACAAGATGTGGAAGGAATCCGGCATAGACACCATCCGGTCTGTTGTGAAAAAGAGCGAGGCATTCTATCGGTTTATAGATAAGAGCAATGATTTCATCACGACCACTTATCCGCAGACATTCTCTAAAGACATCGCCGGCAGCAAGAAGGCAGATATCATCTACGAGCTGTCCTCTTATACCTCTGAAAGATATGTGAAGCCCACCTTGTCGAGATTTCAATCTTCCAAATAATGCTCTACGATGATGCCGTTCTTCTTACCAATTGCGTAAGTAACCGGTTCATCATCTCCATGTTTCCAGGCATGGAGATAAGCAGGCTCATGATTGATAAAATGACGGCACTCAAAAGTATCATCTTTCGCCAATCTGGTATTTTCTGATGAAACCACCTTGAAACTACCGTTTCCCTGATGCCTGATGATGCAGGTTCTGTCGGGCAGCCAGGAAAGTTTGAGCATCTGTCCCTCATAAAGATCATCACAAGATATTTCCTTGCCAATAACCATCTGACTCTGCTGCTCTCCCGTTCCTTGCGACAATCCAAACTCCTCAAAGTCTGCATAACCGAGAAAATTAGCCAGCACATTCTTGGTAAACTTACTGGCAGAAACCCCTTCGCTCACGTATCCCCAGAATCGTCGCAGCGTAGAGGCACTCACCCTTTGCTGGGTACGTTCCTCCACCTTTTCGCTCAACCAAGCGAAGTCGCGGGGCACAACCATCTTGCGTCCCACCATTTTTTCTATCATTTCACGTAATATCTGTTCCATGCTGCAAAGATACTGAAACAAATCCAGCCAACACACAAAAAGCCAATATTTCCACTAAAAACACCTCATATTTTGAACTTGGAACGGAATGGAACGCTGAAAAAGCAGAAAAAACACCTATTTTTGCAAAAAAATCAGCTCACAATGAACAACTTTAGAAAAAAAATGGTATATTTGCAGTGCTGTTCTAAACAAGCAGCAGACATGTTAAGGAAACAACCATGCTTGGTTCGTACTGAGAATCTGGACAATTCATTGTACACAAGAACGAAGACAAAAGTTGTTCACCCAACCGTGTATTATTGTATCCATTCCGCTTCGGCGGGATGGGTATCAACATATACCCATTGGTGTGAGCTGATTTTCATTCTTTGTGTACAGGTAGTCCAGAACCTTCAGAACAGAATGAAATTGGTTCGCACCTTTTTTGTGCCTAAGAATGAAATAACAAACAAGTAAATGATTAGCTTATGAGACAAAAGAAAGCACCTATTGATTACCAATTGGAGTACATGGAGCACCTCTTCTTCTGCATCAAACATAAGAAGACCGAAAGCTATGTTATCCATCGAATCTGGGATAAACTAGATGATATGAGAATTCGATTTGTCGTACAACAGAAAGTAGAACTTCCAAATGGAAGATATGCTTTGGCAGACTTATATCTTCCACAAATTGGAATCTTTGTCGAAATCAACGAGCCATTCCATGCCTTTCAGAAGAAAGAAGACGATTATCGAAATGAGAATATCATAAAACTAACTCAAAACGATCAATTCATCATCTCCTGTGGCAATCCAAACAAAGACGGCGAATGGTTAAGTCTAAATGAGATTCATCAGCAAATAGACCAATGTGTAGCATTCATCAAGGAGCGCATTAATCAAATTCAAGACTTAAAGCCGTGGGATATGAGCAAATGGCTTTCTGTGGAATATCACAAACAGAAAGGTGTGTTTAAAGCCGAGGACAATGACCAGCTCCGAACTATAGATGACATTTGCGCCGTTTTCAACACTAAGCCGAAGTATCATGGCTATTTGAGAGTTGGAACAGCCTCTGTACCCAACAAAGAGAAACTGGAAATTTGGTATCCTAATATTCATAACCGCAGCGGGTGGAGCAACCATCTTTCGGAAGACCAAGACACATTCGAAGAATTCAATGAAAAGGATGAGATAAAGCGTAAGAAGCATGTTGACACTTGCATTGAAGACAATAAACTACGCATCACATTCTTTCGTCATAAAGACGAACTTGGAATGGAATTCTATAAGTTCATTGGAATCTTCGCTCTCGATATAGAAGAGAGCAAGAAACAGAACAAATGTATTTGGCGCAGAAAGAGTAGAGAATATAAACTATAACACTATTGTCCGGATAAAATCCGGAACATGTAGCCTAAGTTGTTGAAAATTAATTAAATATATCGTTCTTTGAATTTTTGGATTAAATTTTGTACTTTTGCAGATGGGCCTCAAATGGCTCTGATTTACTGTGATGCGTACAAAAAAGACCATATTTTCTCAGATTATGTCTTTGGTTTCTCGTTATGAGTTCCAAAAATGTGTTGACCGTTACAAGGGTGATTGGCACGCCAAAACACTTACTTGTCTAGATCAGTTCAAGATTATGAGTTTTGCTCAATTCACAGACCGTTCAAGTCTCAGAGATATTGAAATGACTCTTGAATTCTGCGGAAAAGGTCTTTACCATGCAGGTCTTCGTACAGTTCCTAAATCTACATTGGCAGAAGCCAATGAGAAAAGGAATTGGATGATTTACAGAGACTTTGCCAAGGTTCTCATCAAGTGGGCTAAGGAGTTATATCGTGATGACTACTTTCGCCTTGGCTTGAATGAGATGGTCTATGCTCTTGACAGTACTTCAATAAGAATATGTCTTGAGTTATCTCCTTGGGCAGAGTTTCATCATGGCGAAGGATGCGTGAAGATGCACACTCTTATCGACCTCAGAGGTAGTATACCTTCTTATATTGTCATGACCAATGGTCTTGTACATGATTCGAAGGTAATGCCTATGATACCTGTTGAAGAACATGCCTTTTACCTTATGGATAAAGGCTATATCTTTTTCAAGCAACTTTACGAGTGCTTTCATCTTAAGCATGCATACTTTGTAACCAGAGCAAAAGACAACATGTTGTACAATATCATAGAGGAATATGAAGTTGACAAATCAACTGGGTTGATAAGTGACCAGCTTATACGTCTGACAGGTTTAAAACCTTCTGTACAATATCCTGAACCACTCCGTATGGTAGTATACGAGGATTATGTAACAAACAACGTATATAGGTTTCTTACAAACAACTTAACCATTGATTCTCTGACAGTTGCAGAACTTTACAGAGAAAGATGGAGTGTCGAATTTTACTTTCGCTGGATTAAACAACATCTACATATTAAGAAGTTCTATGGCACTACGGAGAATGCCGTTTATCTTCAGTTGTGGATTGCTGTTTGTGATTATCTGCTACTTATCATAGCGAAGAAACACTTCAATATTCCACAGACACTTCATACAATATCAAAGTCTATTGGTCCGCTTCTGTTTAAGCAAGATGACATCCGTTCCATATTCAAAGTAACTAAAGAATTAAGTATTAATAGTCCGGAGTCTCAATATATAGAGGGTTACCTCTTCTGAGATTTTATCCGGACACTAGTGATATCGAATATAATAAAATTAAAAACTGAAAGATTATGAAAATCAAGAGTTTATTTATCATTGCCTGTGCAATGATGTTTACATTGTCCTTGTCAGCACAGACAAGAAAAGGTACTACAACCAAGAGACCAACTACTGCGTCAAAAAGACCTGCACAACAAACAGCTTCTAAGCCGATATTGGTGGACTTAGGTTTGCCAAGCGGTACAAAATGGGCTGATAGAAATATTGGTGCAACAAGCGTTACTTCTGTTGGTGGCTATTATTCGTATGGTGAAACTGCAACCAAACAGATTTATACGTCAGATACATACACATTCAAGTCTGACATTACAAATATTGCAGGAACAGAGTATGATGTTGCAACAAAAAAGTATGGCAAGGGATGGAGCATTCCTACCGCCGAACAGTGGAAAGAACTGTTTGAGAGCTGTACCCTTGACTATATGGTAATCAACAAACTATATGTTGCGAAATTTACAGGACCAAATGGCAAATCCATTTACCTTTACTTCCCGCCTAATGATATATACGTAAGAATAAGTAACATGGAAATGTCTAAACAAATATCGGCTAAACTTATGTCATTTATAACGGAAAATGAGACTTTCGTTAATTTATCACAACTAGCACAATACAACGGAATGACCGTAAAAGCGACGGAGGCTATATATAGAACTGCCAACAAGGAATCCCTTGCTCAGATATTAGCAACGATATCCGTTGAAAAAAACGGGAAGGTTAATCCGTCCCTAAAAAAAGCAGACGTTCAGAATGCTGATGAAACGTTTTTGTATTGTGGTCTTTTAGTGCGTCCAGTTTTCAATAGTCCGAAAACTGAAAGTACTGAAGATACAGAACAAGGTGAAATAGAACTACCAGAATAAAAACAATATGAAAAGAATATATTATAATATCCTAATAATCTGTTTTGCGCTTTTTAGTTGTATGACTACAAAAGCGCAGAACGCTTCTTCTGTCAAGTCTGCCAAAACTGTAGAACTCAATGCTTTGCTGAAAACAAAGAAATGGTCTATCTCTGATATTGCGAGATTTATTCCATATAACATCTCAATGGTTGACGCATCTTTCAACACATGGCTTAAGAGCAGAGAAATAGTTTTCTACAAGGAAGTCAATGGGCAGAAGAAATTGGTTCTTCCTGAAGAAGTTGACAAAGAACTGAAGGCAGACTATAAAGACAAACTTGGAGTAGAAACTCCTGCCAATTACTTTTCAGAATGGAAGAACTTTTTTGCAAAACGCTGTTATGCACATGGTACTGCAGAATATGTTTTGGCTAAATATCAAAACAAGGAGATAACTCTTAAGGAATGTATTGATAAGCTAAAAAATGCAGAAGACCAAAAGAGTTATGTGTCTTATATGAAGAGTTTTGTCTTCTATGCTATGCAGCAAGAGCCTACAGCATGGGATGATTTTAATGGAGCATTGAAGGATGTTATTGCTAAAAATAAGAAGACCGGTACTTGTCTTGCTTTCATGCTTTGCAGAACCAATAGTGACCCTAAGCAATGGGTATCAATTATCAAACAAGTTCCCAGACCTTCAAAATTCTATAATGGTAGTAGCGATGATTCGTTTAGAGAAGATGCCAAGATAATGACCACTGCATTGGATAAAATTGAGCCTATTAATTACAAGGATGAATATGGAGGTTGCCTTTCTGGCATAAATCTTTATTTAGACGGAAGAGTTATTATGCGCCGTACTAATGCAAATATACCTATAGCCACTCTTTATTCTGTACAAGAAGAGACTGATTGTCTGTCTGCATATAAAGGTCAAGAGTATACGTTCCTATATAATCCAAATGGAGAAAATCTTTATGGATTTTTACAGGAAAAAGGAGGATGCTATCTGAAGTTAAAACCAGTAAAACCTACGCTATGGAGTGCAAATACAAAACGTTTGTCCAGTGAGCAGTTCGAATTAGTGGCTGGATATAAACTAAATAGTACAGGAGATGTTATTGGAGAGTCGTATATAGGAATGTCAAAGCAGCAATTGGCTGAAGAACTCAAAAAGCCTCTCATGGGTTATGAAGATTTTGTCAGTCTTGGTGCTCAAGCTTCTGAGTACAAGAGACAAGAAGAGATAAACAAGGCTGATAATGAGTATATGTATAAGGAGGTAACTCAGCTCAGAAAAAAATATGGAGACAAACCTGTAGATGCGATGATAAAAATAGAGCCTTATGTTGGAATGCCAGAAGGAATTTTGAATGATTATATTGGTACAATAAAAGGTATCAAAGTGAAATTGTTTGAAAGAGTGTATCATCCTGTATGGAATAAATACCAGATATGTGGATTGTTACGCAGTTTGGGTAGCAATATCACAGTTTGGTGTCTTAACGGAGTGGTTGAGCATGTTTATCACGACGGAAGATTATAAGTTCAGAGACCTGTTGCAAAATAAAATGGCAAAGGATATGACTTGTAACAGATTATAGCTATATAGGAAATACACATCATTCAATAATCAAGAGGGTGCGTCATGGACTTATGACACACCCTCATGACATCGAATAACAGATAATGCAGCAAGTAACATCTGCTATCAGCGGTATTTTCTTCAAAGAACATACATATAATTTATTGAAATCTTTTGCTTAAATAGCTAAAAAGAATAACTTAATATTTTTATAAAAATGAAAAAATACTTTTTTATGGCTATGCTTACATGTATCATGTCAAGCATCACAAGTTGCTCAAACAACAAGAGTAACAAGGATGAGAATGGAATTGATTCTGCCGCCATTGTTCAAGCTAAGGCAGACAGTATTGCAAGAATTGACAGCATTGCTCGTGCTGACAGCATTGCAAGAGCTGATAGCATTGCAAGAGCTGATAGCATTGCCAAGGCGAACAATCTCGTTGTCGGAATGAAGGTAAGTGATGCCTTACAAAAAACTGGCGTAAAGAAAGCCTGTATTGACGATTTTGACGGTATGCATGAAGGTGAAAAATTAATTTTGATACAAAACGGCAAGAAGTTTCTCACAAATGTAGGATATACTATAAGAACGGGAATGCCGGTTTGCAACAATCTTAAATTCGATGTCATGCCAGACAAGTACGAGCAAGACCTTACATTAGTCAGAGCTAATGACTGTGCTGCATCAGCAAAAATTACAAAAGAAATTAAATAATAAAAATTATGAGACTATCAACTGTTAAAACTTTAGCAATTTGTTTGGTTGCTACATTCTCTGCTTGCGACAACAAACAGCCAAAAGCGAACGAAAATACAGACAGTGCTGCGACCAAAGATACCATCATTGCAGAATCTGTAAAGCCACAAGTAGATTCTACTAAAATCTTTAGCGACATAATTGCACAAAGAGGGAAAATGGTGTATAAGGTAACACGCCAAGTGGAAGATGATATCGTGTATGATGATGAAAGTGACTCGAATAAGAGCACATTTACAGAGTCATTGCACATTACCTTTAACAGTAATGGTAAAGTCAACATCAAGGAAGTCGCACAAGATGATTGTGTCTGGAGTGGTGAATGGGAAACAAATGGTTACGATGTTACCATTTACACCAAAGACTTAGTACTACAAGGTAAAGTTACTGAAGATTACAAATTTTTCAGTCTATCCTCCGAGTCTATTAATAAACTTGGATGGATGGGGGCAAGAAAACTAAAGCTTCAGTAGTTTTCGTAACAAGAATAATAAAATAGGAAATCAAAAATATGAAGAGAATTACATTATTAATTGCAATGATGGCTATATGTATGCTATCTATCCATGCCAAAAGTTATCCTTTCGACATGACACATAGTTACGAAGTACAAATTGTTAGAGTTGCCCAACAGGGTTCCAAGTTTTTGAAAGCATGGGGGATAGCCGGTTCTCCCGACAAGGCGATTGATAGGGCTATGCAAGACGCTGTAGCCGCTTGCATCTTCACTGGAGTGGAAGGAAATGAAATTGCCGGAAAGATACCTGCACTTGTTCCTAGCAAAGAAGCATACGAGCAACACAAACAGTTCTTTGACACCTTCTTCAAGAAAGGTGAATTCTTGCAGTATGTAAAAAATGCCAACACAGGCTACCCTACAGGCGAGAACAACATTAAAACAGATAAGGGAAGGAAAGTGGGAATCTATGTTGTTGTCATGTATGACAACTTGCGTAAGCGTCTAGAAGACGAAGGTATTGTTAAAAAACTCAACAGCTATTTTTAATCGTTTTCCCAACATAGTTCTATAGTTATTAGTAAATATCATTAAATTAACAAACAGAATGAAAAAGTTATTTATCTCTTTCATGGCATTGCTATGCACATTAGGTGCCTTTGCACAGTCGACTGCGGAAAATATCAACCAACCTAAGGCAATGAAGCCTATCATCATGGTGGTTCCAGAAAAAGCTTGGTGCATCAACCAAGGGTTTGTCAAAGATGGCGACCCGAAATCGCCAGATTACGAGAAGGCCTTGCTCAACAACGATGTTCTCAATGTTATCACCAAGATGGGTGGCATCATGCAAGAACGTGGTTATCCTCTGAAAAACCTACAGAGTGCCCTCGATGAATTAAAAAATGAGAGTGCCATGGACTTGGCATTGGTATCTAAGGCTGACGGTGAAATCGTGGAGGACGAGTTCGACCAACTGACTCGTGTCGCACAGACCGACATTTTGGTTAACATCGCCTTTACACGTACAACATACGGTCCACGCAATATGGTAGAGTTTCGTGTCACATCCATAGACGCGGCTACCAGCAAGCAAATTGGTGGTGAGACAGGAAGAAGCTCAGCCTCGGGAGCTCCGATATCTGCACTCTTAGAAGAATCAGTCTTGGGATTCATCGACAATTTCACAGGTAGCATACAGCGACACTTTGAAGATTTGGTAGCAAATGGTCGTGAAGGTTCTGTTATCTTCAAGATTGCTAATGACTGTCCTCTCACCTTCGAGTCGGAAGTAAACTTGAATGGAGATACAGGCGAGCTGAATGAAGTAATTGACTATTGGATGAACGAGCATACCGTGAACGGCTCCTTTACCCAAAATGGCAAGACACGCAATCGTCTCTCTTATGAGCAGGTACGTTTTCCTCTCTTCGGTAAGGGTAAGTTTGGCGGTAAGCCAAAAGCCATCAACATGGATGGTTTCATCAAGCCTATCACCCAGTTTCTATCCCAGTTTGGACTTTCCGTATCTACCACACCTGTCGGTATCGGCAAAGCATACGTAGTGTTAGGAGGAAAATAATGCCAATCGGCGAATCGATACAAAACAAGTTTTAATAAAAGTTTCATCACATGAAAATCAAACATATACTGATCAACCTTGCCGTAGCCATTACTTTTCCAGCTATGGCAATGGCTCAGTCGTCCAAGGACATCGGGTTGATTTGCTTGAACCCTTACATTTCTGAGACTGAAGGTCTTGGCAAAAAAGCCACTTCAATGCTCACTACCAAGTTGCAACAAATAGCGACCGCCAATGGTATGTCAGGTGCAGGTTTCGACAATCGCTTTATCATTACAGCGCATGTACAAAAACTGAATAGCAGCCAAACACAAACCTTTCCACAGAAAAATGCTGTGCAAGTGAATATCGGCATCTACGTGGGGGACGGGCTAGACGGAACGCTTTACTCCAGTTATAGTTATGAAGCCAAGGGCATTGGTGACTCAGAAGATCAAGCCATAGCCAATGCAGTCAGAAAGGTGAATCCTAACCAGGAAGACTTGCAGAGAGCCATATTAAAAGGCAAAAAACAGATATTGAAATACTACGAAAAGATGTCGGGCAGCATCATCCAAACAGCCAAAGCTACGGCAGCAGCAGGTAAGTATGACGATGCAATCAACATGCTCTTTGCTATACCGATGAACAATAAGGACTTCCAAACCGCCCAAGCGCTCATCGCACAGTATGGTAGTACTTCACTTGACAACAAGAACTTAGAAATTGTCAGACAAGCACGTGCGGCATGGAGTGCCAATCCTACAGAAGAAGGAGCCACAGCAGCCAATGAAATTCTAGAAAAACTTGACGCTCCATCCACCAAAGTACAAACTGAAGCCAAGAGCTTGCAAAATGAGATGGGAGCTAGAATCAAAGCCATAAGCGACAGAGAATTTAAGTTAGAAGCCCAAAAAGAGCAAAACGAGAAAGATGTCAAGTTGGCTGGCATCCGTGCAGCCGAATCGGTAGCCAAAGCATACGTCGCAAGCCGCCCTAAGGTTGTGTATCATTACTATTGGTGGTAAGACTCTTTATAGGTTATATCGTAATTAAAGACAATTCAATAATAAAAAAAACATTTTATGAACAAGAGATTTACATTCGCTCTCCTTATGTTAGGAGGCATCTTAACTTTGTCTTCCTGTAGTGAAGATAAAGACATGGAGGTGTTTGTCGGAGACAATTTTTCAACTGACAGGCAAAAAATTATTGACGAATTAAATGCACTAAACTTTCCAACAAGTTTTACAGAATCAGATGACAAACATCCAGAATACAAGAAAATGGATCCAGAGACCTACTCTAGCAAACAAAGGACAGAAGGAAAAGGTTTAGAAGGATACTATGGCTACGTAGATTTAGGATTATCTGTAAAATGGGCAGCATCTAATATCGGATCCGTTAGTCCCGTGAACAAACAGACTTCACTTGACGAAATGCTACAGGAATTAGAACAAGAGATGAACCTGCAGCCTATGGAAAAGCCTTCATTCACAAACAAAGAGAATAGTACTTATCCTGCAATTATGACGTATGATGAATATCTAAAGAGCATGGATATCAAAGAACTCTATTCAGCATACAATAAATATAGCAAATATTGCTCTGACAAGACAAGCGCCCACAACAACGCCATAACAAGATACAATAACACCCAATATGAGAATCACCAGTATCTTTTTGCTAATGGAGACGGATATCCATGGGGAGGACTGGGCATGTGGGACTACCTCGGAACAAAAGAAGCACCTATGAATATTGCAGGTAATGCTGAGTTTGATGTGGCAACACATATCTTGGGTGAAGGATGGAGCATTCCAACAAAGGCACAATGGCAAGAACTCATGGATAAATGTAAATGGGAAAAGCATGACAACTATTATATTGTGACTGGTCCTTCGGGAAAACAAATTGTTCTGCCTACAGCTTGGTATCATACATCAGAACAGACAGGAAGAGAAGTTTATAATTTCTCCCTCTATGATACCAAGGAATTTAAAGTCGGTGGGTTTAGGGACTTATTCTACATCCGTGCCGTCCATACAAAATAACATACTCGAATATCAAAAAATAAAAATAACATGAATATCAAAAGTTTTATATTCGCTACCACTGTCTCTTGTCTTTTGGCGGCACCACTATCTGCAAAAGAGAAAACTTTTTATGATTCTAAGAGCAACATCGTATGTATTGCAGGAAATTACGAGTTGCTGGAATATGGTAACAAATTTAGAAAGGTTGAAGTCTCAATACCACAGTCGTATAGCACATATACGGCTAAGCAAATAGAGGAGACTTTGAATAGCGAGAATTATGGTAAGAAAATACTTGATTATTTGTTTAGCTACAATGGTTCATCATTGTCAGAAGACCGTCTAAAAGACTTAGCACTGCAAAATGTTCTGAAGTCTGATGACGAGCGTGCCTCCATCGGAGTTATATCAAAAGACGACATTCTCAAAGAGGACTATCTGCCAATCTTAGAGAACAACTACATATTTATCGTTAATACCAAGAAAGGAAAAAAACGTTGGAATGTGTATAAGGTCATGATAAACAAAGATGTCCTTGATCAAGTATTCAATAGTTGGAATGACATGGACAAATATAACCAAATAAAAGTTCCTATATCCTTCGTCTCATCTGACAAAGCAAAGCTAATTAAAGATATAGACACCAAGCAAGAAATTCTGAAGAACAAAACCAAAAGAAAAATGGCCATTAAAGTTCCAGCTTTCGCTATCCGTGGACAAGTGACAGGAAGAAATCCATTCGCTACAAACATTGGAACAATCTACGGACTAAAAAACTGTGATAAGGTGGCTATCTATCGCACAAAAGAGAAAAATGGTAAAATGTATTCTTCAAAGGTTAGTACCACAAGAGCTTGCAATGTGGCAGATAGCACTGCAAATCTTTACACCTTTGCCGGTGGTCAAGCCTCATATAAGAAAGGTGACGTAGCTGTATATCAGCCTAGCTCAAACACGAGCATTTACATAACAGGTGAATATATGGATCACTCTTATGGCATTGGCCTTACTTATGACAAACGTATAGGCTTAAGCCGTAGTGGAATTTCACAATACATAATGCTGAAAGCTGGTACTGGTATTTATGAAATTCATAATAAACGCCTTTATGCCACAAACACTGGCGATGTCGTAAAGAGTCCAATCTACATGAACGCAGGATTAGGATATGGATTGGGATTCGAGTTTGCTCATTGCTTGGAATTCGTACCTTATTTTATGGCACAATGGGAAGGTCTCTACTTTGCCAACAAGTATGAGTCACCAAATGCAACATACAATGATGGGACAAAGGATTATCACTCTTCAAACTATGGAAAGGATGTATGGAATCATGCCGTACGAGTTCCTATAGGTGCAAAATTTAATGTCAATATTGTCTATCCTTTACAGTTGACCCTTGGTGCAGAATACATCCTTAATTTCAATCTTAACAAGATTAAGGATGATGACAACACGAAGAGCAATGCAGAGCGTTTCTTCTTTGATCCTACAGGCTACAAACGAAATGGATTAAACATCTATGCGGGTCTGAGATTCAACTTCTAAGCCAACGAATAAGAACGCAAGATAATCGATTCTAATTACCCTTCACCCACATTTTTTTCAATCACCTATATATAGGGAATTCTGATGATTGGGTGAAGGGTATTAATAAATAAAGACATTAGTATCTAGTTAAAATTGGAACACTAATACTTAATATTAATAAGAAAAGTGTTTTTAGTCCGAATGATATTTTCGGACCAAAAACACTTATAATATCACATTTATCATTCTTCTAAAGTCATAGACATGGAACTTTACTTTTCAATTTTTGAGGTGGAAAGTATGAAGATATTGTCGCATTTGGGCTTTTGTGTATTGTATAGGACAATCTCTTCTGCTGCGAAATCTTCACGCCATCCGAAATCACAGACTACCTGCCTGATAATCCCCCTACTGCCGAATGTCCCTTCTGCCATACCGACTCCGTAATAGGTGATGCCTTCAGCTTCCCTATCACCAAGGATTTCTTGAAGAAAATGAAGAAGAGATGGTTCTAGGCAAAATAAGGAAAATCGCCCTAATCCCTAAATTTATACCTATTTTGAGGATTACAATCCCAAAAAACATAGTGATTTTTGGGATTAGGCGATTTTTCAACGTTTTCATCTATCTTCCTCCCCTATCTCATGGGGGCAGTTTCTTCTCGAGTATCTGAGCAGTTCTGAATTAGTTGAAGAAGGTTATGCCACTTGGCTGTTCCAAAGTAGTGCGCTAGAAGGACCTAGTAAAAAACATGGTATCATCAGTATCAAACCTCTCGGCAATTCCTTGTATCAATATTTACGACAGGGGTAACAAGGCTCAAAACAAAGTAAAGGTCATCATAGATGGAACAACCATCAAATTCGGCAAGGTGGAACAACTTACCAAATTCTAATGGTTGACATCATTTAAATAATCAAGCGAGGGTGTGCCATAAGTTTATGATTCACCCTCTTCTTGTTGTTGAAGTTGTTGAAAGAGATAGGATATGTTGTTGGAAAAGATAGGATATGTAGTTGAGATAGTTAGTATCTTCGGTCGCACAACAGCTGTTGTGCGCTTGCATAACAGCTGATATGCGCATGCACAACACCTGTTGTGCATGCGGTGGTCAACTGTTATGCACCAACTATTATCCAGACTTATGACACACCCTCGTTTTTTTTTGAAATTTTCCCTCAATATTACTATATTATAAAGGTATAACCAAAAAGAAAGAATAAAATGGCAAATAAAATGTCTTTATGTAGCATCAAATACACCTATACTCGATATGTAGGGGTGGATATCGAAAAATATACTCGGGGACTATTCGAGTATGTGAAGGAAGAGTTTAGGGAGTTTCGACCACAAATGTCAGAGCCTGGAACTATACCTGATATGCCAGACTATCTGGACATCGTGCTCTGCAAAAAGGACGGAAGTATCTTCTACGAAATGGATATCCAAAGACGTGCCGTCAACATCCCGCATGATTGTCAAATGGATGGATTAGTATTGGAAATCTTTATCCAGAACTGCGATGGCACGAGATACAAAAAAAGACATGCATATCCCAAGCCTTGGGAGAACCATAAAGCTAACGGCAAGTCGGACATGAGAAAACTGAAAATTCATAAAACTATCACCAAAAGGAATCTTAACAATCAAGAAGGCAAAGACTCTGAAGGCATCAGAATACCTGAACTTAGATCTCAGATTCTCAAGTTTCATAAATTCTTAAGATAACCATCCCATGACATACGAAGAATTCAAGCATTTGGCTGAGCATCCACAGCATCGGGATGTTCCTGCCATCTTCAAGCTCGAAGTTTTAGAAACGGAAGAGCTGGAGGAGAAAAAGCGTTCACATTATCCGAAATATAAGGTGAACACCTATTGTCCGCAAGCCTTCACTACAACTTTGGAGGAGGCAGAGAGACTGATGCACCAGGATGTCCTTTACCGCAAAAAGATGAAGGAGGAAGACGACTATCCGCTGGATACCTTCTGCTATTATATCTCGGAGATTCCGCTGGGACTGTTGCACTACGACCGCGAATGTCTTTCGGAAAGGCTGTATGATGGGGAAGGAAAACTGATCGACCGGTCTTACTGCTGTTCGCGTTTCAGCATTTACTATCCCGGAGTCTGCGATTTGCCTGCATACGACCGTCATCCTGACGAGACCTTCCGAGGCAGAAGCGCTGAACAGATCAGATTCAAGAAGGGTGACATCGTGGAAGTATATCGTGGCGATGAGGTGAAACTTGCCATCGTTGTCGGAACTCCGCTTACCACCGAATGGATCTGGGAGAGAAACCAGGCTGCCAAGGATAAAAGGGGATTGGATGAACTGCCATACGATGAAACGGATGACAGCTATACCGTGATAGATGGTCCCGGCTACGAATACCACGACCATGTTCCGTCGCTGTATGTCTTCGCCCCTCACTATCATGTGCCGCTCTATCTTCAGAGACGATTCAAGGGTTATTTGGAAAAGGCTGAGAAAAAGCAGAAAGAAGAGGAGGAGAAAGACAGGATCTTCCGCCAGGCTCACGATTGCTGCTTCAGCAACAAGGAACAAATAGAAAAATCTGAAAAGTGCGGCTGTTTCTTCTGCGGCGAAATCTTCTCGCCATCCGAAATCACGGATTACCTCCCTGATGAGCCGCCTACAGCTGAATGTCCCTTCTGTCATACCGACTCCGTAATAGGTGATGCCTCCGGCTTCCCTATCACCAAGGATTTCTTGAAGAAAATGAAGAAGAAATATTTCTAGGGCGATTTTTCAACGTTTTCATCTACATTCTCCCCTATCTCATAGGGGCAGTATCAGTTTCCAAAACGGACATTAAAAATGCGATAGCACCGCCCTAACTACCTGTTTTTATACAGTTAGAGGGGTGCTATCGCTAAAATTCGAGACCATTTACCGCATAGAGCGGTACGTTTGTAACCCAATCTTCCTGCTGATAATCATTCATGGAGATGCGATAGGCCTTCTTTGACTGGTTGTCTGCAACAAACTGGCGCAGGCTCTTTGCCTTGACATTCGTCTCGGCTTTCACCTCCAGCGGAACAATCTCGTCCTCCTCACCCTGGAGCAGAAAATCAATCTCCTGAGTACTGTTGGTCTTGGCATAATAATACGGTTCATACCTGAGAACGAGCTGCTGCAAAACATACTGTTCCGTCAACGCCCCTTTAAACTCGGTAAAAATACTGTTGCCGTCCACTACTGTCGTTGCCTTGAGATTAGACATCGCACCTAGAAGCCCGACATCCAGGACGAAAATCTTGAAGACCGCCCGGTCTTCATAACTGACAAGTGGCAGTCGAGAAAAGGGACAGTATCAGTTTTGGAAACGGACATTAAAATACCGTTTACCGCAAAAATACAAAATAAAGTACAGCAAAAATACAAAGTAAAATACCGTTAAAACACAAAATAAAATACCACAAAAATACAAAATTATTTGTAGATTCCACTATTTATTACTATCTTTGCAAACAAAAACATATTGAACATGAAGTATTTAGATAGAATAGCAGACAGAATGCTCCAACTTCGTCTGGAAGCCTTTGGAGCAGTACAGATTGTTGGACCAAAATGGTGCGGCAAAACCACTACGGCCATGCAGCAGTCAAAGAGCGTTATCAAGATGCAAGATCCAGATAAGCGTGAAGGATATCTGGCGACGGCACGCACCAAACCATCCTTGCTGCTCAAAGGCGAAACACCACGACTGATAGACGAGTGGCAGGTAGCACCAGTTTTATGGGATGCTGTTCGGAATACCGTAGATGAGCGAAACCAGAAAGGTCAGTTTATCTTAACCGGTTCTACAGTCGTCGAAGACAAAAACGGAGAAATCATGCATACGGGTACTGGCCGCATCTCCAAGATGCCCATGTATCCTATGAGCCTTTATGAGTCAAAGGAATCAACAGGCTCCATATCTTTACGTTTATTGCTTGATGACCCAACTTACGATATTGATGGATTGCAGTCAGACATGACCGTGGAGAAACTGATTTTCGCTGCTTGCCGAGGCGGTTGGCCAGCATCACTGGACGTCACTTCGCAGGAGGCACAATTACTGATAGCACAGGATTACGTAAATGTGATTTGCGATGAAGACATATCGAGGGTAGATGGCGTAAGAAGACAGCCAGCTTTGGCTCGACTCATCATGCGCTCTTATGCCCGGAACATCTGCACCCTCGTCAAGAAATCCAAGATGTTGGCAGACATCACGGTAGAAATGGAGAAAACGTCGATGCCAACATTTGATGATTATGTTTCTGCCCTGCAACGATTGTTTGTCATAGAAGATGTGGAAGCATGGTGTCCGGCAATCCGCTCAGCCGCTGCAATCCGTTCGGGAGCCAAGCGCTGCTTTGTAGATCCGTCCATAGCTGTTGCTGCTTTGGGTATGTCACCAAGAAGTCTGGAATTAGACCTTCGAACCTTTGGTTTCATATTCGAGTGTATGTGCATTCGCGACCTGAAGGTATATTCGCAAGCCTTGGGAGGTAGAGTCTCTTACTATCACGACCGCTATGACCTGGAGGCAGACATAGTGCTTCATCTTGCAGATGGCCGCTATGCCTTGATAGAATGCAAGTTGGGTAGTCGGGAGATAGAAGATGGTGCCAAGCATCTCCTGCAACTACGGGATCTGATTCGTGAGAAGAACAAGACAGAGCATCAGATGCCACTCAGAGAGCCAGACCTGCTGATTGTCATGACAGGAGGCGAAATGGCTTATACCAGGGAAGATGGAGTAAAGGTTATACCTTTGGCTACATTAAAAGACTAAGAAAAGGGCACTCATCCTTACCTCACTTAGGATACCACCGCCCTAACTACCTTTTTTAACATAGTTAGGGCGGACTTATAAGCCGCTAATTCAATAATCAAGCGCCAATACTTTTTTTCAAAATATTGGCGTTTTTTTTTGAAATTTTCCCTTCATATTACTATATTATAAAGGTATAACCAAAAAGAAAGAATAAAATGGCAAATAAAATGTCTTTATGTAGCATCAAATACACCTATACTCGATATGTAGGGGTGGATATCGAAAAATATACTCGGGGACTATTCGAGTATGTGAAGGAAGAGTTTAGGGAGTTTCGACCACAAATGTCAGAGCCTGGAACTATACCTGATATGCCAGACTATCTGGACATCGTGCTCTGCAAAAAGGACGGAAGTATCTTCTACGAAATGGATATCCAAAGACGTGCCGTCAACATCCCGCATGATTGTCAAATGGATGGATTAGTATTGGAAATCTTTATCCAGAACTGCGATGGCACGAGATACAAAAAAAGACATGCATATCCCAAGCCTTGGGAGAACCATAAAGCTAACGGCAAGTCGGACATGAGAAAACTGAAAATTCATAAAACTATCACCAAAAGGAATCTTAACAATCAAGAAGGCAAAGACTCTGAAGGCATCAGAATACCTGAACTTAGATCTCAGATTCTCAAGTTTCATAAATTCTTAAGATAACCATCCCATGACATACGAAGAATTCAAGCATTTGGCTGAGCATCCACAGCATCGGGATGTTCCTGCCATCTTCAAGCTCGAAGTTTTAGAAACGGAAGAGCTGGAGGAGAAAAAGCGTTCACATTATCCGAAATATAAGGTGAACACCTATTGTCCGCAAGCCTTCACTACAACTTTGGAGGAGGCAGAGAGACTGATGCACCAGGATGTCCTTTACCGCAAAAAGATGAAGGAGGAAGACGACTATCCGCTGGATACCTTCTGCTATTATATCTCGGAGATTCCGCTGGGACTGTTGCACTACGACCGCGAATGTCTTTCGGAAAGGCTGTATGATGGGGAAGGAAAACTGATCGACCGGTCTTACTGCTGTTCGCGTTTCAGCATTTACTATCCCGGAGTCTGCGATTTGCCTGCATACGACCGTCATCCTGACGAGACCTTCCGAGGCAGAAGCGCTGAACAGATCAGATTCAAGAAGGGTGACATCGTGGAAGTATATCGTGGCGATGAGGTGAAACTTGCCATCGTTGTCGGAACTCCGCTTACCACCGAATGGATCTGGGAGAGAAACCAGGCTGCCAAGGATAAAAGGGGATTGGATGAACTGCCATACGATGAAACGGATGACAGCTATACCGTGATAGATGGTCCCGGCTACGAATACCACGACCATGTTCCGTCGCTGTATGTCTTCGCCCCTCACTATCATGTGCCGCTCTATCTTCAGAGACGATTCAAGGGTTATTTGGAAAAGGCTGAGAAAAAGCAGAAAGAAGAGGAGGAGAAAGACAGGATCTTCCGCCAGGCTCACGATTGCTGCTTCAGCAACAAGGAACAAATAGAAAAATCTGAAAAGTGCGGCTGTTTCTTCTGCGGCGAAATCTTCTCGCCATCCGAAATCACGGATTACCTCCCTGATGAGCCGCCTACAGCTGAATGTCCCTTCTGTCATACCGACTCCGTAATAGGTGATGCCTCCGGCTTCCCTATCACCAAGGATTTCTTGAAGAAAATGAAGAAGAAATATTTCTAGGGCGATTTTTCAACGTTTTCATCTACATTCTCCCCTATCTCATAGGGGCAGTATCAGTTTCCAAAACGGACATTAAAAATGCGATAGCACCGCCCTAACTACCTGTTTTTATACAGTTAGAGGGGTGCTATTAATAAAAAAAAGCAGGATGGAAGACTGGTCCACCCTGCTATTTTTATTAGAATACCTTTACAAAACGGTCGATATCGATAGAAAGGCCTACCGTGAAGGTGCGGCCGGTGGTCATCGCAGAACTCCAATAATAGTTCTTTGGCGTATAACCGAAAAGATTATCTACCGTGAAATTCAGATTGACGGCATCCAGGAATCGCTGCTGAAGCGTGAACTTCCACAACTGATAACTGCTGTCATGCTTCTTGATGTTCGTATCTGGAGAGGACAGGTATCTGCCTGACAGAGCGGCATTGATGCGATAGAACGAACAGAGCTGGCGATCGTAGTCGAAACGCCAGGTAGCTGAATGCGGACGAGGCTGTGAGAACTGGGAATCTACACTTCTGCCACCCACATGGAGATAGCTGTAGTCGAGTTTCACACCAAGTCCCATATCCGAACGGTACTGGGCACTGAAGTCGATGCCGCTCACCTCTACTCCATCCTCGTTGCAATAACGGGAAGCCACATCCGGCTGACCGGTTCCCGGGGTATAATCGGCATAATCCTCGGTAGTGATGCGCTTATCATACTTATTATAATAGCCCATCAGGGTAAGACTATACTGACCGGTCAAGAAACCAGCATTCTTCACCCTGCCGGTATGCTCCAGCGCCAGGTTGAAGTTGTTGCTCTTCTCCGGCTTCAGATCCGGGTTGCCATAAATCATCTGCATACCTGCCATATCAAAGTTCATATACATCTCCTTGAGGGTTGGGGCACGGAATCCGCCGGCATAGTTGGCACGGATGGAAAAGCCCTTCCACTTGGTCATCAGAGCCAGACGACCGGTAGTGGCATGCTGGCTGGATGCAGAGAAGTAATCATGACGAAGACTTGCCACGATGTTCAACCACTGCAAAGGATTGTAATCGAACTGGGCGAAGGCATCGTATGAATTCTGAGTCTTGGAACCATTGTTGGCAAACTGATAGGTGGTGAGATAATCGTTGAGGAAATCTGCACCTACCGTCAATGTATTCTTGCCGAAGATATGGGAATAGAGGGCACGGACGGTGTTCTGACGGTTGGTATAATCGTGGTCGTGAGTACGCTCATCATTTACATATCGAGCCTTGTCATACTGGTCGAAGCCGTAAGAAATCTCCAGATTATCATTCTCCGAAAGATTCATCACGGTCTTCAGTCCGGCAGAATAATCCATGTAACGATCATCATAGTTGCTACGCTTGCTGATACGATTGAAATAACCGCCACGACCTATCAGTTTTACCTTATCAGAGAGCTTGTAGGTAAGTCGCTCCTTCACATTGAAGGTCTCTCCACCATAGATATGGAGGATGTTGGATTCTGTATCGAAAGGACTGGTGAGCTGAACCTCATCCGATGTGGTGCGCTGGATGCTGGTCTGCGAATTCCATTTCCCGGCATTGAAGCTGAAGCTTCCACCGTGGCGCCACTCCTTGTTGAAGTCGTTGTAGCGGGTGTTGACATTGGCAGTCCAAGGCTCACTGTTTTCACGGGAGATGATATTGATGACTCCGGCTACGGCATTGGCGCCATAGAGTGCCGAAGCAGCACCCTTTACTATCTCGATACGTCCTACATTATCCAAGTTCAGACGACTATAATCTACATTATCCATAGTTTCACCAGCCAATCGCTCGCCATCTACGAGGAAGAGCACGGCGTTTCCACCGAAACCATTCATGTTGAGAGAAGTCTCCTGATTCATGGCATAGCCGAATTCCAGACCCGGCATCTGCTCGGTGAGGAGGTCCTGAATATTGGTAGCATCTGCTATCTTGATATCATTTGCGGTAATCAGACGGGTTACCACAGGAGCATCCTTCAAAGCCTTCGGAGTTCGGGTTGCGGTAACTACCACCTGATCGAGGGCAGTAGCATCCGGTTGAAGGCGAAGCACATGCTGCTCACCTTTTCTCTCATCCGCCTTCAGTACGAAAGTCTGAGTCTGATAGCCCACAAAGCTCACCTTCACTCTCACCGCTCCATCCTTGCTGTAAGGAATGCGGAAATATCCGTCTTCATCAGTTGTTACCCCACCCTTTGCATGCAAAATCTGGACGGTAGCACCCGCCAGAGGTGCGCCCGAATCATCGAGCACCCTACCCACGACATCGCCCTGGGTTTCGGCTTTCAGATTCAGGCACAATCCGCAAAGGATCAGGAATAGTGCGAATATCTTTTGTTTCATCGAATTAAATTACTTCTTAGTAGCTTCAAATTTACCTACCATTTCCATAGGCATACCCCCAAAAACAGAAGTAAAGTTCAATGAAAGAGTGTTATTCTTAAAAGAACCTTCCAGTTTTACTGTATACTGTTTTTCTTCACCTTTGACATTTAGACCAGTACCAGTATATTTCGTTTGAGCTAAGACATATCCACCATTAGAACTTGAGACTTTAACTGCAGGAACTGTAAATTCAGGCAAAGTCATCATACCTTCACCAAACGAAGGCAATGTAATCTTTACCGTATTATCATCAACAGCTTCCACTTTTACTGTTTTATCTTCATACGAAGAAGATTGTCCCATTACAGCCACATTTAAAGTACTTGTGTATGTTCCTACTATTTCCTTAGCGCCGCCAGCAGTATTGTCATCATCATCACTGCTGCAAGAGCTGAATGCTACACACATAGAAACCAAAGCCAACATCATGGCCATCATTGTCTTAAACTTTTTCATTTTTCTTTATTTTTCTTTTAGTTACAATAATATTTTCTGTTTGAGGGGATTTGCAATCCCCGATTATTTATCTTCCGGAACATAGATGATTTCGCCATTCTCCAGCTGGTAAGCAATGCCTACCTTCTTACCCTTGTTGCCAGATTTCTGGCTTTGGTCTTCAGAAGGGGTATAGCGATTGATCTTCTGTCCATCCTTGGTAATGATTTCCATATTCTCCTTGCCAGGATTCTTCACCATCGTGAAGTTATCCTTGCTGAACATTTCCGTCATATTATAGCGCGAAACGAGGGCTACCATCAGGGCAAGGGCAAATACCATCGCCACATCGAAGAGGTTGCTCACTACGCTCATCGGATCATCATCCTCGCCATCATGCGAGAGACGACTTCTACGTCTTTGTCTCATATTTATATCAAGCTAATGTCTTTAGTTCTTAACTCCCCCAGAGATTACTTCTTCTCATCGATGAGGTCTGCCATAAACTCGAGGTTGCTCATATCCTCGGTGTACCAGCGGTTCTTGGTCTGCTTGGTTACAAAACCGATGGCTGCAGAGAACAATCCCACTACGGTGGTAGCGAAAGCCACCTGCATATTGTAAGCCATCGAAGCAATATCACCGGTAGAAAGACCTACCAGGGCTGGACCCATCGGAATCAAGGTACCCATCAAACCGAGCATCGGACCCATCTTCAGAAGAGTAGATGGAAGAGAAAGATCCTTCTCTACAAACTGGGCATACTGGTCGAGGATGCGGTTCACCTGCGCCTTGCTCTGACGGTTGTCCACGAGTTTCTTCATATAGGAAACGATGACAGCCTGCTTGTTCTTAGGCAAACGATCGCCCAAGGTATCGATGTTATCGAGTGTCAGGGTGTTCATCTGTTCACGAATCTCCGCACCCGACTTGCGCTTTACAAGATACTGTCCGAAGAAACCTCCAAGGAGCAGCAAGGCTCTGAGGAAGAAGAAAATCAACAAAATAATCACAGGAACCAGCATGCCTGTGGAAATCCAAAACAATACGTCTGATATGTAATTCATCTTTTTTATAATGTTAAATGTTGAATGTTGAATGTTAAGTTGGCTTGCGCCTTTACAATTTCTGTGATAAGCGCTGCATCTTGATGCGATAGCAGCCCCATCCTATCGCCATTCCTACGATGACGATGGCGATGACGCCGAGAAGCGAGAGGGCATCGAAACTATTGAAGCCTGCCACCGCTGTCCTGCCATTCACCGTACCGATGATGCCCATCAATCCGAGCAGCACCTCTACCAGGAAAAGCAGTTCCAAGCGGATTGGTCGCTCCGGCAAGAGCCATCTCAAACCGTAGGTGAATACCGGAGTCAAGACCAGCAGTACTACGGCAAGCACCCATGCCACTACCTGGAACGATACGCCGGGAAGCAGGAAGATGGTCATCACCAAAACGCTGAACAGCACTGGGAAAACCAGCAAACCCGGGAAATACTTCAGGAAGATGAAGAACACCCATTTGCGGCGACTCACATGTTCCGAAGTCTTCAGATCTACGTGGTGCACACAGAAAAGCATCGTGAGTGCCACGTCGATACTCAGCAGCACCGCCATATCGAGCATCAGCTTCTGGTCGGCTATCCAGGCCGCAATCTGCGTCTTCGACTGCTCGATGGCGAATGGCCAGGTCATTCCCACGAAGAAGGCTACGAGCACCGAGATGATCATAATCTCCTTCACTCCGTGGAAGGTCTGCTTCAGCACAAAACTGAAGCAAACCAATATCATCATTACTAAAACTAATGTCTCCACTTTTTTTTAAATGTTGAATGTTAAATGTTGAATGTTGAATTATTCTTCACTGTTAAGTGTTGAATTATTCTTCACTCATCATTTTGCGACGACGTCGCAAATATACGGCGAGCACAACGAATGCTACGATGACGATGACACCTACTACGATGCCGCTCACCACAGTGGTGGTCTTCTGAGCATCCTCATTCAGCGTCTCCT
>DAWDAD010000034.1:0-29162 GCA_052356385.1 Prevotella sp. | reverse complement strand
GCAACGTGTTTTTCATGGTATTAGATTATTAAGGTTAATAAAAGATTGGTTGTCGGGAGACAATCAATTTTTTTTTGTGCCTATTTGAAGGTGTTTGGGTTGTTTAGAAGATAAACAACCCGATGATTCCACAGATGAAAAGCAGCAATATCGGATTTGCCTTTTTGGCCTTGGTGAAATAGAAGGCACCCAGGAACAATGCTACGCTGGCACCGAATGCAAATGGATTTTCTGTTGGCGATCCAAAATTCTCCTTATTCATCAAGAGCACAGCTGCTGCAGCAATCAATCCGATGATGGCAGGGCGAAGACCTGCGAAGATGTCCTTTACTATCTTGGAATCCTTGTGAGTCATCAGATAACGGCTGATGAGAATCATGATGATGAATGGCAGCCACATGATGGAGAGGGATGCCAGGAAGGAGCCCAACCAGGCTGCCCAGACAGGATAACCCGCATGGAGACAAGCGGTATAGCCCACGTATGTGGCGCAGTTGATGCCGATAGGCCCCGGAGTAGATTGGCTGATAGCCACGATATCCGTAAACTCGGCATTGGTGAGCCAATGATTCTTTACTACGGTTTCGTTGTGGATGAGTGACAGCATCGCATATCCTCCACCAAAATTAAATGTACCAATCTTGGTAAATATGATAAATAACTTTAGGAATAGCATTTTTCTTACTTTGAACTTTTAGCGTTGAATTTTGAACTTTTAGCGTTGAACTTTTAACTTTATGATTAGCTTTGCTTCTTGTACTTGCCGTAAAGCCAGCCAAGCACGCCGGCAGCAATGATGATGTAGATAGGTGAGATGCCGAATGCAGCAATCAGCGCACAGCATACAAACGGAATCCAGAAGTTGTAGCGGTTGATGTTCGCCGTCTTTGCCATCTTGAAGCAAGGAGCCGCAATCAGCGCCACCACAGCCGGACGAACACCCGCAAAGAACTTGCCCACCCAGTAATTATCCTTAAACTGCTGGAAGAACATGGCGATGATGAGAATGGCGATGATAGAAGGCAGGGCGATGCCGACAGCCCCCACTATGCCGCCCCATACACCCTTCATCTTGTAGCCGATATGGCTCGCCATGTCAATGGCGAAGATGCCCGGGGTAGTTTGAGCCACCACCATGATGTCCATAAATTCCTGTTTGTCCATCCATCTGTTCTTATCCACGAATTCTCTCTCCATGATAGGTATCATGGCGTAGCCTCCACCTAGCGTAAAGGCACCAATCTTATTACACGTTAGGAAAAACTTTAATAACATTTTATCTTTTGTTTTGATTTCGGCTGCAAAATTACATATTATTTGTTAAATAAACTAGCTTTTTTGCGGATATTCTTAAAAAATCTGCGTTCTTTAAGAGATTTTGTGTATCTTTGCAAGATATAATCTGCAATGGCGTATCCCTTGAGAAGGAGGACGCAGCAGACGGAAAAAGAATATTAAAACCATAAGGAAATATAAAAATAAGAAAATGAATCTAAAAGTTCGCTTGGCGCTGATGAACTTTCTGGAGTTCGCAGTTTGGGGAGCCTATCTCACATCTATGGGCAACTATCTCGGCAAGGCCGGGATGGGTGCTGAAATCTCCTGGTTCTATACCATCCAGGGTATAGTTTCTATCTTCATGCCTACATTGATGGGTATTGTTGCTGACAAGTATGTGCAGCCGCAACGCCTCTTGGGCTATTGCCATCTCCTGGCCGGCTTGTCGATGATAGCTCTTTTCCTGATGGGAGAGGCGAGTGCTACTCCTAACGAGACTGTCTTCATGGCGATTTATACCTTCAGCGTAGCTTTCTATATGCCTACGCTGGCGCTGTCAAATACTTCGGCATTCACCATTCTGAAGAATCATGGACTTGATACCGTGAAGGATTTCCCTCCAATCCGCGTCTTCGGTACCGTAGGATTTATCCTTACCATGTGGATTGTCAACTGTGCAACCTGGGATAACGGTTCGTTTATGTTCCTCTTTACCGAAAATGCACATAAGTTCCAATATACCCACTTCCAGTTCCTGGTATCTGGAGTATTGGGCATCGTCCTCTTCCTCTACTGCTTCAGCCTGCCACAGTGCCCGTTGGTGAAGAAAGAGGCACGCAGCTGGATGGAGACCTGGGGCTTCGATTCCTTCAAGCTCTTCAAGAGCCGCGAGATGGCGATGTTCTTCATCTTCTCGGGTCTGCTGGGTATGAGCCTGCAGGTAACCAATGGTTATGCTACTCCGTTCATCACCAGTTTCAAGGGTGATCCTTCGATGCTGGATACATTTGCAGCCAATAATGCCACTCTCCTGGTTTCTATCTCTCAGGTGGCAGAGGCACTCTGCATCCTCCTGATTCCATACTTCCTCAAGCGCTATGGCATCAAGGTAGTGATGCTCATTGCGATGTTTGCATGGGTATTCCGCTTCGGATTCTTCGGATTGGGTAACCCTGCTTTCCCAGGCGTAACCCTCTTTATACTCTCATGTATCGTCTATGGTGTGGCATTCGATTTCTTCAATGTATCGGGTGGACTGTTCGTAGATCAGAAGTGCGAGCCTAAGGTGCGTGCTTCTGCCCAGGGACTTTTCATGCTGATGACCAATGGTTTGGGAGCCTCTGTTGGCACAATTCTTGCAGGACTGGTGATCAACCATTATTGTCATTGGGAGAATGGGTATTTGATGGGCGATTGGCAGACTTGCTGGTTTATCTTCGCAGGTTATGCACTCGTGGTCGGTGTAGCCTTTGCCGTATTGTTTAGACCAAAGAAAGGATAATGAAAATGGAAAAAATAAAATTAGTTTATCAGGGAGCTTTTGCAATTCCTGATGCAGAGGAGGCTTGTGTTGTCACTCTTACTGATGCCGAGGAGGAACGTGCACTCTCCATTGTAACAGATAAGCCGATGGCTAATGAAATCAAGTTTCGTCAGCTTGATAAGGATGTCAAGCATCCGCATCTGGTAGATGTGTTGGCTAGAATGATTTGTGAACAGGGTCCTCAAGCCTATCACGTTGTTTTCGAGGCCAATGGAAACATAGGGCCTAAGGCAAAACTGGTGAATGCTACTTCTGGATCAGCGTATTCTCTTCCTCAGGATGAGGCTGTCCTGCTGGCGTTGGCCGCCGGTCTGGAGATCTTTACCAATATGGAGGTGCTTCAGAAATTCACTACACCTTTCCGCAAGGATGTGATGAGTGTGGCACTTCCTATCGTGGGATTACCGGATTCACTTCTCAAGAAAGCACTGGAGAAAGCGGTAGAAGAAGAAAACTACGAGGGAGCTTCCTTTATCCGTGATGAGATGAAGCGCCGCCAGGAAGAAAAGGATGAAAAGAACTTGACTGATTGATCATTGATGATAGATAATTGGTAACGAATGAAAGAGGTTAGATATTTCTATGTGCCGGATGCGGCAAACCAGGTGGAATTGCCCGCAGAGGAGGCTACCCATGCGCTGAGAGTGTTGCGACTGAAGGGTGGTGATGAGATTTTCCTCATGGATGGGGAAGGGGCTTTCTATCGTGCAGAGGTGACAGCAGCCTCCAGCAAGCGCTGTCTTTATGAAATCAAGGAGAATATGCCTCAGAAACGTGCATGGAAGGGGCATATCCATCTTGCCATTGCACCTACCAAGATGATGGAGCGTATAGAGTGGATGGCTGAGAAAGCTACGGAGATTGGATTCGATGAACTCTCTTTCCTCAATTGTCAATTTTCTGAACGAAAGGTAGTGAAGACTCCTAGAATAGATAAGATTGTCATCTCTGCCGTGAAGCAGAGTCACAAGGCGTGGAAACCGGTCGTGAATGAGTTGGAGAGCTTCAAGGAGTTTATCCAGACTCCTCGTCCGGGGCGCAAGTTTATCTGTCATTGCTACGAAGAAGTAGAGAAGAAGGATTTCTTTCAGGAAATCTCGTCATTATCTGATGATACTGATGGCAAGGATGCTGCTGATATCACGGTATTGGTAGGTCCAGAAGGCGATTTCTCTATTGATGAAGTTCGTCTAGCCTTGGAGAATGGTTACGAGAGCGTATCGCTAGGTACCAGTCGTCTTCGTACGGAAACGGCGGGACTTGTAGCTGTTCACATGGCGCATATTGCAAGAAGAATATAAGAAGATTATATGAGTGTTAGTATAATGAAAAGATTGTATAAGAATTTGGTTTTGATGAGCTTAGCACTTCTCGTTGTAGTGTTAAGCTCATGCTCTGGCAGCGATTATCTCAATGCCATTCCTAAGAAAAGTACAGCTCTTATCTCGGTGGATTTGCAGCAGCTGGCTTCCGATAAGAATGCGGAAGACAAGGCGGGTATGCTCAAGTCTCTGCTCCACGTGGATGATGTAGATAAGTGTGGCATCGATATCTCTGAAAAACTTTATCTCTTCGAGAGTGCCGATGGCAACCTCGGTCTCTGTGCCAAGGTGAGCGATGAGGGGGATGTGGAAGACTGGCTTGCCTCGCTTGCCAAGAAGTGCATTGCTTCGGAAGTGAAGGAGCGCAAAGGCTTTCATTTCGCAGTCTTGAAGGATTCGTGGCTTGTAGGCTTCTCCGGTCAGGCGCTCCTCGTGATGGGACCTGTGGTGGCTGACGCCCAGGCTCAGCTCCAGCAGCAGATGGTAAAGTATCTTAAAGCAGAAGAGGAGGATGGCATCACCGTTTCTCCTATGTACGAGCGTCTGCAGACCCTCACTTCTCCTATGGCTATGGTGGCTCAGGCACAGGCTTTGCCTGAGAAGTTCGTAGCTCCATTTACCCTGGGTGCTCCTAAGGATACCGATCCTTCGCAGGTGGTCATCGCTGCCGATATGGAGGTAAAGGATGGCATCCTGCAGATTCAGGGTGAGACTTTCTCTTTTAATGAAACCATCGACAAGGCGCTGCAGAAGGCGGCACAAAACTATCGTCCTATCAAGGGCAGTTATGTGAAATCGATGCCGGATGATGCCCTGGCAGGTATCTTCATGAATGTAAATGGTGAACAGTTCCTGCCGATGATGCAGAGCAACCGCAGTCTTCAGACCCTCCTGATGGGTATCAACCAGGCGGTGGATATGGATAACATCATGCGAAGCGTAGATGGCGATATGGCCATCGTCTTGCCTACACTGGGCGATGCAGACCTGAAGATGATGATGGCTGCTAAGTTGGCGCATAGCAAGTGGTTGGGTGATGTAGATTACTGGAAGACTTCATGTCCTGCTGGTGCCAAGATAGCCAACTGGGGTAAGAATTCTTATTTCTATACCGATGGCAAGACTTCCTTCTATTTCGGCGTAACCGATGATAAGCAGTTCTTTAGCGGCAGCGATGAGCTGACAGCTCAGTATGCGGTGAAGCCAAGCAATCATCCGATAGATGCCAAGATTCAGAAGCTTATCGTGGGACAGAAGCTGGCGATGGTCATCAATCTCGCCAAGAGTTCTGATGGCAGCGGCACAGGCAAGGATGATGCCATCTCAACTGTTACTGGTCTGCTTGCTCCAGTCTTCGGCAATCTTACTTCTGTGGTTTATACTTTAAAGTAAAAAGAAAAAACATTAAACAATAAAACAAAGTGGAAAAGATTCAGCTTCATTCCGTTCTTCCTCAGGTTTTCGCCCAGCGTGAAGACCTGCATTCGGAGATATGGAAGCAGGATGTTACCTTCGAGAAAGGTCATCTCTATCTGGTAGAGGCTGAGAGTGGTAGCGGAAAGAGTACTTTCTGCAGCTACGTGCTCGGCTATCGTCACGACTACAGCGGAAGCGTGATGTTTGATAATGATGTTACCGCCAATTATAAGGTTTCCGATTGGGTAGAGATGCGAAAGCGTCATATCAGTCATCTCTTTCAGGAACTCCGTCTCTTTCCAGAGCTTACGGCGATGGAGAATGTAGAGATCAAGAACAAGATTACCGGTTTCAAGAGCCGCGAGCAGATTCTGCAGTGGTTTGATATGCTTGGTATCGCCGATAAGGTGGATGCCAAGGTAGGGAAGATGTCGTTCGGTCAGCAGCAGCGTGTAGCGATGATGCGTGCCCTCTGCCAGCCTTTCGATTTCATTCTTGCAGATGAACCGATCAGTCACCTCGACGACAACAATTCCCGCATTATGGGCGAAATCATGATGAAGGAGGCGAAGGAGCAGGGGGCTGGCGTCATCGTGACCAGTATCGGTAAGCACATGGACTTAAACTATGAACATATATTTAGATTATGAATTTGGTTTGGAAGTTACTCCGTCAGCATATCAGCATACCTCAGTTTGCAGGCTTCGCCTTTGCTAATCTCTTCGGTATGCTCATCGTACTTTTCGGTTTTCAGTTTTATCAGGATGTGCTGCCTGTCTTCACTCAGCAAGACAGTTTTATGAAAGCCGACTATCTCATCATGAGCAAGAAAATAGGTATGGGCAATACCATCAGCGGCCGCTCCAATACCTTTTCGGGAGCAGAGATGGATGATGTCAGCGACCAGAAGTTCGTGAAGAAGATAGGCAAGTTTACCTCTACCGAGTACAAGGTAGATGCGCAGATGGGCGTAAATGGTGTGAATGTATTGAACAGTGAACTTTTCTTCGAAAGTGTTCCTGATGGTTTCGTGGATGTTCCGCTCAAGGATTGGAAATATACACCTGGCGAGAAGGTGGTGCCAATCATCCTCCCGCGTACCTATATTAATATGTATAACTTCGGATTCGCCCAGAGCCATTCGCTCCCTAAGATCAGTGATGGTCTGATGGGAATGATCGATTTCAATATCTGCATTCAGGCTGGTGGCAGGAAAGAACTGTTCAAGGGAAAGGTCATTGGATTCTCCTCCCGTCTCAACACGATTCTCGTGCCACAGGCGTTTATGGATTGGAGCAACCAGGAGTTTGCGCCTAACCAGAAGAGCGATCCTACCCGTCTGATTGTAGAGGTAGGCAATCCGGGCGATGAGAATATCACCAAATATCTAGATGACAACGGTTATGAGGTAGAGACTGATAAGCTTGATGCCGAGAAGACCACCTATTTCCTCCGTATGATGGTATCGATGGTGATGATTGTCGGCCTTGTGATTTCCGTTCTGAGTTTCTATATCCTGATGCTCAGCATCTATCTCCTGGTACAGAAGAACTCTTCCAAGTTGGAGAATCTGCTCTTGATAGGTTACAGTCCGGGCAATGTAGCGAAGCCATACCAGGTGCTCACCATCTCTCTGAACATCGTGGTTCTGGTCATCGCCTGGATCATCCTCTTCTTCCTGCGAGGATACTACATGGATTTCATCGAGGCACTCTTCCCAGACATCGAAGAGGGAACGATGCTTCCAGCCATAGCCTTAGGCTTTGCTCTCTTCCTGGTAGTTTCGGTTCTGAATATAGTTGCCATCCGTCGCAAGGTAATGAGTATCTGGCAGCGAAAGGAGTAGCCGCTACCCCTCAAAAAAAACTATAAGCAAACCCCCGTTATTAATAACAATTTAAAGAAAATCTGCGTTATTTGCTTAACGCAGATTTTTTTTATGTTATAAAACATCATTTTTAATGCAGATGTAACATTTATATCGATTTTTTTGTTTATATTTGCACTCGAAAACGATATTTGGGGATTCTTTCCCCGTATTATTAATTAATTTTTATAAAAAAGGTATGCAGAAAAGATTGCATTTATTAATGGCTTTGCTGGCCTTTATGGTTACTACAGCCATGGCACAGATTACTACTTCTGGTTTAAGTGGTTCTGTGACTGCAAGTGGTGAAGACGTGATTGGCGCAACGATTGAGGCCGTTCACGTTCCTTCTGGAACTCGTTACAAAGCTGTAACCAACATTGATGGTATGTTCACTATCAATGGTATGCGTGTCGGCGGTCCTTACGAAGTCAAGATCAGCTACATTGGCTACAAGACTAAGGTCGTAAAGAACGTCACACTTCAGCTTGGTGAAACCTACAACTTGAAAGAAACTCTTGATGAGGATGCTAAGCAGCTTGGCGAAGTTGTAGTAGTAGCAAAGGGTTCCAAGTTCAGTGTAGAGAAGACTGGTGCTTCTACCAACATCTCTAATGCACAGATTGCTAACATGCCAACTGTTAGCCGTAGCATTACTGATATCACCCGTCTTTCTCCTTATGGTGGAAACGGAATGTCATTCGCAGGTGCTGATGGCCGTACAGCCAACTTCACTGTGGATGGTGCAAACTTCAACAACAACTTCGGCTTGAGCTCAAAGCTTCCTGGTGGTGGTGCTCCTATCTCTCTGGATGCTATTGAGGAAATGCAGGTTGTTATCTCTCCTTATGATGTTCGTCAGACTAACTTTGTAGGTGGTGGTGTCAATGCTATTACCAAGTCTGGTACCAACAACTTCAAGGGTAGCGCTTACGTATATCACAAGAATGAGAACATGCGTGGTGATGCTATCGAGCGTGAGCAGATTTCTGGTGCACGTGAGAAGGATCAGCAGACTACTTGGGGTTTCTCTCTCGGTGGTCCTATCATCAAGAACAAGTTGTTCTTCTTCGCTAACGGTGAAATGGTCAAGACTCCTACAGTGGTAAACCGCTGGAGAGGTTCTGAGGATGGTATCGGTGATGCTGAGAACTATATCTCTCGTACCAAGCTTGCTGATTTGGAGAGAGTTTCTAAGTTCGTAAAGGATAAGTATGGTTACGATACAGGTTCATGGACCAACTTCCCTGCAGACGAGAGCAACTACAAGCTCCTCTTCCGTGTTGACTGGAACATCACAGACAAGCATCACTTGGCTGTACGCTACAACTATACCAAGAACCGTTCTTGGCAGGCTCCTAACGCATCATCTATGGATGGTGGTACACGTGCATCTGGTAGCCGTATGTCTCAGTACTCTATGTCATTTGCCAACAGTATGTATGCCATTGACAACCTCGTCAACTCTTGGACTGTTGACTTGAACAGCCGTTTCACAGATAATCTGTCTAACCAGTTCCTGTTCACATACTCTAAGTTGGATGATACCCGTTACACCGACTCTTCAGAGTTCCCATTCATCGATATCCTCGATGGCGGACAGAAGAGTGTAGATGGAACTGCTGATGCTGATGGTACCAACAACTATATGGCTTTGGGTTATGAGTTGTTTACCTGGAACAATGCCGTACACAATACTGTATGGAATATCAAGGACGATGTAACTTACTATCTCGGTAAGCACAAGATCATCGCCGGTCTCAACTATGAGCACCAGATGGCTGACAATGCTTATCAGCGTAATGGTACTGGTTACTATCGTTACAAGAGTCTCGACGACTTCCTGAATGGTGGTATTCCAGAGGTTGTATGTTTGACTTATGGTTATGGTGGCAACAACAATCCTGCTGCCCGCGTACAGTATAACAAGGCTGGTATCTACGCTCAGGATGAGTGGCAGATGACTCCTCAGTTCAAGTTGACTTATGGTCTTCGTCTGGATGGTCTGTTCTTCGACAATTCTGACTTGATGACTAACAATGCCATTCTCGGTCTCGACTATAACGGTCGTCACATCGACTCTGGCAAGTGGCCAAACAGCTCTTTGACTGTTTCTCCTCGTATCGGTTTCGTATATGATGTATTTGGTGACAAGACATTGAAGTTCCGTGGTGGTACTGGTTTCTTCCAGGGCCGTTTGCCATTGGTATTCTTCACCAACTTGCCAACCAACTCTGGTATGATACAGTATCAGGCACAGCTGAATGCAACCAAGGCATGGAATCCTCAGACAGGTAAGAAAGAGGGTGTAGATATGAAACCATTTGCAGGTGGTCTGGTTGTTGATAAGGATGGTAAGCCAACAGCAGCAGCTCTCCGTGACAAGTTGATTTCTATGGGTTACCCAGAGAACATCACTCCTGAAGAGGGTTCTGTTCCTTCAGCAATCTCTGCTGTAGATAGAAACTTCAAGTTGCCACAGGTTTGGAAGACATCTTTCGCTGTCGATTATCAGATTCCTGTGTCATTCCCAATGTCTGTTTCTGTTGAGGGTATCTTCAACAAGACATTGAATGCAGCTACATTGACCGACTGGAGCGTACAGGATGCCAAGGGCTTCCCACGTTTCAATGGTGCAGACAACCGTCCTGTATATCCTAAGGGTTCTACCGTAGGTACAAGTGCATATGTACTTGAGAACACAAGCCGTGGTTACGGTTGGTCTTTCTCTGCACAGGTAAATGCTCAGCCATGGGAGTGGTTGAACTTGATGGCTGCCTATACTCATACTGTATCTAAGGAGGTTACTTCACTTCCTGGATCTAACGCATCTTCTGTATTGAACTATATCTCTACAGTATATGGTCCTAACAACATCAAGTTGCACAACGGACAGAATGTAACTCCTGATCGTATCATTGCTTCTGCAACAATCCACGACAAGAGCAACAACCACTATAGCTTCATCTATGAGGCATGGCGTGGTGGTTACAACTACTCTTACATGACTGTAAACGATATCAATGGTGATGGTTACAACTATGATGCTATCTATATCCCAACCGACAAGCAGGTAGCTGATAATGAGTTCCGCTTCAAGTCAGAGGATGATAAGACCCGCTTCATGGATTATGTACATGCCAACAGCTATCTGAAGAACCATCAGGGTGAGTATGCAGAGGCTTACAGCCTTTACAACCCTTGGGTACATCGTATCGACTTCAGCTACAAGCACGACTTCAAGTTTGATGTGGCTGGTCACACCAACACTATCCAGTTGAGCTTCGATATGAAGAACGTACTCAACTTCTTCAACTCTAGCTGGGGTGTCATGAAGTACTTGAACCCAGAGATTGGTTCAGATCCACGTATCTTGCGTTACGAGGGTCAGGATGCAGATGGTTATGCAACCTTCTCTACTCCAAAGTCAATCAATGGTAACACCAAGACTTTCGTACCAAATCACGCTATCGGTCAGTGCTGGTATGCATCAGTGGGTCTCCGTTACATCTTCTAATTAATAAAGTATCGAAATTATGAAATTTAAATATTTATTCATCGCAATGATCGCCGTAGCAGGCTTCTTTGCAAGTTGTAGCGATGATAAGGACTTAGGTCAGCTTGATGGCATTCAGCTTTCTCAGTCTTCTCTCTCTATTCCGGTAGAGGGTGGACAGGTTGAATTTGATGTTACTTCTGCTGCTGACTGGAAGTTTGTTACCAACGATAAGAAGGGCAATCCTGTGGATTCTATTCCTGCCTGGATTTCTTCTTCTTGCAAGGGTGGTAGTGCAGGTACAACTCATGTTGTCTTCAATGCTGCTGCTACAAAGGGTGCTAACAATAGTACCTTCAAGTTGGTAAGTGGTGCTCAGACTCAGTACATCACCGTGATTCAGGGTGTATTGAATCCTCCATTCTCTACCTGTGCTGAAATCCTGGCAGGTAATGATGGTGAGACTTATAAGGTGAAGGGTACGCTCACCAAGCTTTCCAATACCGTATATGGTAACTGGTATATCAAGGATGCTACCGGTGAAGTATATGTTTATGGTACACTGGATGCCAATGGTAGTGCGCAGAATTTCGCTAGCTTGAAGCTGGAGGAAGGTGATGAGGTTACCATCCAGGGTCCTAGAACCACTTATGGAGGTTCACCTCAGTTGAAAAATGTAACCGTTTTGAGCTATACTAAGTCTTTGATCAAGGTTGAAGAACTCGACAAGGATACATTGGATAAGGCTGGTGAGGACTTCAAGGTTTCCTTGACCGTAAAGGGTGAAGGCGTAACTGTTGATATCCCTGAGGCTGACCAGAGCTGGTTGTCTGTTAAGGGTATCGTTACCAGTGGTACAAAGGCTGAGATTACATTCCATGCCAATGCCAATGCTGGTGGTGCTCGTTCTTCCAGCATCGGTTTCACTTCTACCAAGGGCAAGCAGAGCTCTACTGTTACTGCTAAAGTTTATCAGTTGGGTTCTATCATCGAGTGCCCTATCGCAGACTTCAACAAGGCAGAGGCTGGTTCTACCGTTTATCGTCTGACGGGTGTCATTACCAAGGTTGCTAATCCAACATACGGTAATTGCTACATCAAGGATGCAACTGGCGAAACATTCGTTTATGGTATCGGTGCCAAGGGCGACTTTGAGAAGAAGGGCTTGAAGGTAGGTGATGTTGTTACTCTTACTGGTGTGAAGGATATCTTTAAAGGTACAGGTCAGATGAAGAATGCAACACTGGAGGATGTGAAGGTAGTAACCAAGATTTCAGTAGCTGACTTCCTGACTAAGAAAGATGACAAAAACGTATATTATATGTTGGAAGGTACCATCACAGAGTTTGCCGGTCAGAGAAATGATTTGAAGACATACGGTAACTTCGGTTTGACAGATGCAACTGGTTCTGCTTACGTCTATGGCTTGACTGCAGGCTGGGATGGTGAAAGCAAGAAGGCTGGTGAGCTTGGCTTGAACTTTGGTGATAAGATTACCATCATCGGTTATCATACATCTTACAAGGACGCTCCTCAGGTAGGTGGTGCATTCCTCTTCTCTAAGGGTGAATAAACTGATAAGTAAGTTTAATTAATAAAATAAGGTAAAGCGAGAATGTTGCTGGATAGGTGATGTTCTCGCTTTTCAATTGTAGTTATGAAGACAAAATGGATTTATCTTCTTTCCTTGAGTTTCCTCTTGGCTTTCTCTGCGTGCAGTAGTGATGGTGATGACCAGGGCTCTCTGAAAGATTCGAATGCGAATAAGAATGTAGTTTCTGCTTCTGTTCCTGCAGAAGCTACAGGGTTGGAATTCCCTAAGATTGTGGCGAATGGAACTTCTAGAAATGTAGTGCTCGTTCGCAGAACGGCTGACTATGGCGTTACCTATTCCACTTACTACGATTTGGATAAGAAATCGCCAAGATGGTGCTGCTATCAGATCTGCCAGTCTAACAATAAGAAAAACTGGACCAGAAAGCAGTGGGAAGGTGCCACCTGGATGGGTAAGAAATGGAGTGGGGATCCGTTCCAGAAAGACTCGGATGTAGATGCCGATTGCCAGCCACCGGTTAGCAAGGAGTTTAGCGGAAGTGGATATGATCGTGGTCACATCGTGGCTTCTGAGGATAGAGTTTACAGTCAGGATGCTAATGGACAGACATTTTATATGACCAATATGTATCCGCAGATGCATAATTTCAATGCCGGTATCTGGGAAGATATGGAGAAGCTGGTCCGTAATTTCCTTACCTACGATATGAGTACCCAGGCATCTCATGCCAAAGATACGCTTTATGTGTGCAAAGGTGGTACCATCGACTCTTCTGGTCAGATTCTGAATTATACGAAGAATGGTTATATCGTTCCGAAGTATTTCTTCTGTGCGGTTCTTCTGAAGAATGCCAAAGGTTATCAGGCTATCGGTTTCTGGTTCCGTCACAACGCTTATGGTTCGTCTGAAACGGTTAAGGGTCATGTGGTCAATATCAGGAAGCTGGAAGAACTGACAGGACTTGATTTCTTCTGCAATCTTCCGGATGATATTGAGAGAAATATAGAAAATGCTTCTTGTGATCCGAATACGGTCAAGGAAAAGTGGGGATTCTAACCACTTCTCTTGTTGTATGCAATAAGAAAGAATCCGTATATGAAAAAGGGTGCGTCATCAATCCGTGACGCACCCTTTTAATTTATATGATACCAGTTGGATATTAGAACAGCTGGGCGAAAGCCTCGGCTGTCTTGCCTGTATAGGTTACCATCTCTGTAACTGGCTGGTAGCCGAAATCCTTGAAAGCAAGGAGCTGAGTGGCTACAAACTGATGGTCGTCAGAGAGACAAGCTTGCAGCTTCATATTACCCATGCTGATGGATGATACCGGGAACTTCTTGATAGAAGATTCTACCTCGCTAGGGGTAGAGTTAAGGATGTTGATGAGCTTCTTGCCATCCTCAGCAGAATATTCCTTCTCCTTGATCTTGATTGCACTGTTGGTTGGTTTGTAGATCAACTTGATGGTCAAACCCATGAAACCCTTCTTTACCTGTACGTCGTCGAGTGCCAATACTTCCGCACCCATATCTAAATGATTAATCTTAGCCATAATCTTATTTCTTCTTTAAATATATATATAAATCTGTTTTTTGTAAATAATCGTATGCCATGCATACACCTTATTATATACTGGCTTTATTATATGCCACTTTATTATATGCCGACTTTTTGCTAGTATGCCATGCATACGCCCTGAAAGGGCAGAAGCTCCTAGCCCAGGGCATCGCCCTGGGTATTAACGGGCACAAACCTGTCGCCCTGTAAGGGCAAAAGCTTTACAGGTTATTATATAAAAAGAAGAACTAACAGATGAGATGCCGCAGGCAAATGACATAATACTTGCTGGCGACATCAAAGTGGATAGGGGCGGTTTCCTGGCGGAAAGGCTCCTTCGCACCTTCTATGACTGATAAAAGGGATGATAAAAATCGGATTCTATGGATTAGCAATCTACTACTTGGAGATGGGTTGCCATGTATGTTGCCACTTGGCAATAAACGCTGTGGACGACTGCTGCATACCCGATAGGCGGCATTGGATGCATCTTCCAGCTGGGCATCCTGCTCTTGTTGGTGAGGTGTAACCTTGGCAAGTCTATCCTTAGTATGGTTGGCTTCTGCCGCATACGATCCATCCTTCTTGTGCGCAGCATCAGCAGCTTCAACAGCTGAAGAATCCTGATGGGATAAAGAAATAGAAGCAGCAGATACCTCTCCATAGCCTGAGAAGACCATGGACATCAGAAAAATGATGTAGAGTATCAACTGCTTCATATTTGATATTGGATGGTGCCGGAAATCTCCCGACACCGTTTTTTAAAATAATTAATAGCTTCTTGCGATGATCACGCGAGCTACGGCAGGCTTGCCGCTCACCATATCAACACCTGGAGTCTGCTCGTAAGCGAATGGCACGCAACGGATGGTAGCCTGAGTCTCCTCCTTGATCTTTGCCTCGGTCTCGGCTGTACCGTCCCAGTGGCAGAGGAAGAAACCGCCATTCTTTACACGCTCCTTGAACTCCTCGTAGTTGTCGCACTCATATACGTGAGCATCACGGTAAGCACGAGCCTTCTCGAAGATGTTCTTCTGGATATCTTCCAGCATATCCTTCACGCGCTCTACGATGCCGTCGAAGCTTACGTTCTCCTTCTCCAAGGTATCACGACGCATGATCTCGATGGTGTTGTTCTCCAAGTCACGGCCACCCATGGCGAGACGAACAGGTACACCCTTCAACTCGTAGTCAGCAAACTTGAAGCCAGGACGCTTCGCTGTGTTGTCATCATACTTCACGCTGATGCCCAACTCGCGGAGCTGGTCGATAACTGGCTGCAGCTTGGCTGTAATCTGAGCCAACTGCTCGTCGCCCTTGTTGATAGGAATGATTACCACCTGGATAGGAGCCAGCTTTGGAGGCAATACGAGACCGTTGTCATCGCTGTGAACCATGATGAGGGCACCCATCAGTCGGGTAGAAACACCCCATGAAGTAGCCCATACATACTCAGGCTTGTTCTCCTTATTCAGATAGGTAACATCGAAGCTCTTGGCGAAGTTCTGACCCAGGAAGTGAGAAGTACCGCTCTGCAGCGCCTTGCCATCCTGCATCATAGCCTCGATGGTATAAGTGTTGAGAGCACCGGCGAAGCGCTCTGTCTCACTCTTCACACCCTGCAATACAGGCACACCCATATACTTCTCAGCAAATTCAGCATATACCTTCAGCATCTCCTGAGCCTTTGCTTCAGCCTCTTCCTTGGTAGCATGAGCAGTATGACCCTCCTGCCAGAGGAACTCAGAAGTACGGAGGAATGGACGGGTACGCATCTCCCAACGCATTACGTTACACCACTGGTTGCAGAGGATAGGGAGATCACGCCATGAATGGATCCAGTTCTTATAGGTGTTCCAGATGATGGTCTCAGAAGTAGGACGGATGATGAGCTCCTCATCGAGCTTTGCGTTAGGATCAACCTCAACCTCTTTGCCATCCTCTGTAGAACGGAGGCGGTAGTGGGTAACTACGGCACACTCCTTGGCGAAACCTGCCACGTGCTCAGCCTCACGAGAGAAGAAGCTCTTCGGGATGAGGAGAGGGAAGTATGCGTTCTGTACACCTGTCTGCTTAAACATCTTGTCGAGCTGCTGCTGCATCTTCTCCCAGATAGCGTAACCGTATGGTTTGATGATCATACAACCACGAACTGGTGACAACTCAGCGAGATCAGCCTTTACTACCAAATCATTGTACCACTGACTGTAGTTGTCAGCGCGCTTGGTTAAATTCTTAAGTTCTTTAGCCATATTACTAATTATATATTTTGTTTTTAAATTCTGCTAGATATTTTGAGCGTGAAAACACGATGTATCTTGAGCGTGAAAACACGGTCAATAGGGAATTTCCGCCCCGAAATAGGCGATTTCCTTTCGCCATTTGGACAAATACCCTTAAATTTGCATGCAAAATTACAAAAAAATATTAGAAAACCCTCCATATTGGAGAAAAAAGACGTATCTTTGCATTTAAATAACATAAATATAGGAGAATTATAGTATGAAAAAGATGAAATTTACTGCTGCAGCGCTCTCAATGCTGCTCGTTTTGGGAAGTTGTGGAACTAGTCAGAAGACTGGTACTGCTGCTGGTGCAGGTGCTGGTGCTGCTCTTGGTGCCTTGGTTGGTGGCTTGCTCAATAACAGCCATCGTGGTACTGGTGCATTGGTAGGTGCTGCCATCGGTGCTGCAGTTGGTGGTACAGCGGGTAACTTGATTGGAAAGCACATGGATAAGGTAAAGGCTGAGGCAGAGACTGTGAAGAATGCGCAGGTTTCTACCGTTACAGATGCCAATGGTTTGACAGCTGTCAAGGTAACCTTCGATTCTGGTATCCTCTTCCAGACCAACAAATATGCGCTCAATGCAAGCGCTAAGAACGACTTGGCTCAGTTTGCCCAGGTTTTGAAGAACAATGCCGACTGCGAGGTAGCTATCCAGGGTTACACCGATGCTACTGGTAATGATGGCATCAACTTGCCTCTGAGCCAGAATCGTGCCAATGCCGTTTCTACCTACTTGAAGTCATGCGGTGTTACCAGCAGCCAGATCAAGAGCGTAGAGGGTTTGGGTTCAGCTAATCCTGTGGTCAATACTACAGCAGCCTGCGCTCAGAACCGTCGTGTAGAGGTTTACATGTATGCTAGCCAGGCAATGGTGAATGCTGCTAACAATGGTACATTGAAGTAAAAACGAATGAGGTTCCCGATAAGGGAAAAAGAAGATAGATGATTCTAAAAAAGATCAGAAATATCGTAAGATGGGTGGTGGTGCTGTTTTTCAGTACCACCATTCTTGCTGTAGTAGCCTACCGTTTTGTTCCGGTATATGTTACTCCGTTGATGATTATCCGCTGTTTTCAGCAAGTAGCTGATGGTGAAAGTATTACCTTGCATCATCATTGGGTTTCGATGGATAAGATTTCCCCTCACATGCCTGTGGCGGTGATGGCGAGCGAGGATGCCCGATTCCTCAAGCATCATGGCTTCGACTTCAATGCCATCGAGAGTGCTGCCAAGAATAATGCCCGTGGCGGTAAGGTGCATGGTGCCAGTACCATCAGTCAGCAGACCGCCAAGAACGTATTCCTCTGGCCGGGCCGTTCCTGGACCCGCAAGGGATTTGAGGTGTATTTCACCTTTCTCATCGAAATGATGTGGAGCAAGCAGCGCATCATGGAGGTCTATCTCAACAGTATCGAGATGGGACCGGGTATCTATGGTGTCGATGCCGTGGCTGAGTATCATTTCAACAAGAAAGCGCAGGATCTCTTCCGTGGCGAGTGTGCCCTGATAGCTGCTACGCTGCCTAATCCTAGAAAGTTCAGTTCCCTGTATCCGAGTGCTTATATGAAGAAGCGCCAGCGACAGATTGAACATCAGATGAAATTCATCCCTTCGTTCCCTCGTGAGGGTGAAGACTACGACCCAAGCACGGCTGTTGGAGGATATAGGGGGAAGTGAAAAGTGAATAGTGAAGAGTGAAAAATCTGGTAAATATTGATTCATGGATTTATTGAACGACTTGAATGATGCGCAGCGTGCTGCGGTAGAGTATATTGACGGACCTTCGCTGGTGATTGCCGGTGCAGGTTCGGGCAAAACGCGTGTGCTTACCTATAAGATTGCTTATCTCCTGAGCCAGGGTATGAAGCCTTGGAGCATCATGGCGCTTACCTTTACCAATAAGGCGGCAAGGGAGATGAAGGAACGTATCGGAAAACTGGTGGGCGATGATCTCGCCCAGCATCTCTATATGGGTACCTTCCATAGCATTTTCTCCCGTATTCTCCGTGCTGAAGCTGAGCATATCGGTTTCAATAATAACTTTACCATCTATGATGAAAGTGACTCTCGTTCACTGCTGAAGGCAATCATCAAGGAGATGGGACTGGATGACAAGACCTATAAGCCTGCTGCTGTTCACGCCCGGATTTCGATGGCGAAGAACAACCTGGTAACTGCCGAAGCCTACGATAGCGACCCTGCCATCCTGGAGCAGAACAAGCGTGCCAAGATGCCTGCCATCGGAAAGATTTATGTGGCATACGTGCAGCGTTGCCGTCAGGCGAATGCGATGGACTTTGATGATCTCCTGATGCTTACTTTCCAGCTTTTCAGAGATCACGAGGAAATCAGACAGAAGTATGCCGGCAAGTTCGATTATATCCTGGTGGATGAGTATCAGGATACCAACCATGTGCAGATGTCTATCGTGATGCAGCTCTGTAAGGAAAAACTGCGTGTCTGTGCCGTGGGTGATGATTCGCAGAGTATCTATAGCTTCCGTGGTGCCAACATCGACAATATATTGAATTATCAGAAGCAATTGCCTGGAACACAACTCTTTAAACTGGAACAGAACTACCGATCTACCCAGACCATCGTGGAGGCTGCTAACAGTCTGATTCATCATAACCGCAATCAGATTCAAAAAGAGGTGTTCAGCAAAAATGATAAAGGAGAGAAGATACAGTATAAGCCTGCCTACAGCGACAAGGAGGAGGCACTGATAGTAGCGAAGAATATCCAGCGCATCAAGCGGCAGGATGATTGCGGATACGATCAATTTGCCATTCTCTATCGTACCAATGCCCAGAGCCGCAGCTTTGAGGAGGAATTCAGAAAGCAGGGCATCCCATATCGTATTTACGGCGGATTGAGTTTCTATCAGCGTAAGGAAATCAAGGATATCATCGCCTATTTCCGCCTTGTTGCCAACCCTGACGATGAGGAGGCTTTCAAGCGTATCATCAATTATCCGGCTCGTGGCATCGGTGCTACCACCGTGATGAAGATTGCCGATTGTGCGCATCTGAATCAGGTGAGTTTCTGGGAGGTAATAGGTAATGTGGAACATTACGGACTGAATGTCAACAAGGGTACGCAGACGAAACTCGAGAATTTCCGCCTGCTCATCTCTTCGTTCATCGACCGTTCGCATACCCTGGATGTCTATGAACTGGGTGATGCCATCATCAGGGAGAGTAGAATCAGCGAGGATATCATGTCGGGCAAGAATGCCGATGACCTGGCTCGCCAGGAAAACCTGGAGGAGTTTCTGAGTGGTATGCAGACCTTCGTGGCTGGACGCCAGGAGGAGGGACGAATGGATGAAGCCTATCTTACCGATTATCTGCAGGACGTGGCGCTGCTGACGGATGCGGACAGTGAGGGAGAGAAGGATGAACCGAGAGTTTCGCTCATGACGATTCATGCGGCAAAGGGTCTGGAGTTTGCTACTGTTTTCGTAGTAGGTTTGGAGGAGAATATCTTTCCGAGTCCGCTTGCTGCAGTTTCTGTCAGGGAACTGGAAGAGGAGCGTCGTCTGCTCTATGTGGCGATTACCCGTGCCGAGAAGCATTGCATCCTGACCAATGCCAAGAACCGTTTCCGATATGGCAAAATGGAATTTGATAATCCGAGCCGCTTCATCGATGAGATTGATGCCAGTCTGATAGAGGGAGGCGAAGAGGCTCCTGAATCTTCATTCGGTGGGGGAAGAAGTTCGTATGGTGGCTATGGTTCTGAAGGGGGCTATGGCGGAAGAATGCCATGGGATAGAGACCGGTCAGGCTATAGACGTGATTATCAGAACTCTAAGCCTGTAGCTTCGCAGTTCATGGCTGATCCTAAACCAGGATTTAAATCTGTAAGAGCTGTGAATGCAGTACATAGAATCATGGGTGATACCGCTAGTTCTTCATCCGTTGCATTAGCTGGTTCTTCAACTTCTAAAGCTTCCTCAGCTGCAGGTTCTCTCAGCGAGGGCTGTAGAATCGAGCATCAGCGTTTTGGAATAGGAAAGGTGTTGAAGATAGAAGGTACCGGCGAGAACACGAAGGCTACCGTAGAGTTCCAGAATGCAGGAACCAAGCAGTTGCTTCTGAAGTTTGCCAAGTTCACCATTCTCTCATAGAAAATAGAAAGAAGATAAAACTGAGGATATGAAAAAAATCCCAGCTGGAAAAGAACTTCCAGCTGGGATTTTTTCATATAGAATCTTTTTTATAAAGCTTCATCATCAGGACGCTGAATGGCAGGCTTCTTGATTTTGGGAAGATGCTTCTTGCGTCTCAGCCAGGCAGCCTTGCGCTGCTCGTAATCTTCGCGGTGGCGTTCAAGGAAATTATCTGCCATGAATTTATTCCTTGAACTTACTGTAGATCACCTTGATCTGAACAGGACCGGTAGCCACCCGCTTGCCGTCCTTGGTGGTGTAATCCTTGACAGGATCATCCGTCGCCTTGATCAGTCGGGTAGAGGTGAGCTGCATATCGTGATTGATCTTGGTAATCACGGTAGCATTGTTCTGTGTACTTGTGGTCAAGGTCACAGGTACCAGCACCACCTTGTTCCAGTTTTCACTCTTGCCCTTGTTCTTGTACATCGCAGTAACCAGGTTACTGATGTTATAGAAGGTATAGGCATTCTTCACGCCTGTAGAGTTCTTGTTGTAAGAAGCCGTATAGGAGGTGCGGTTGTCTGTCAGCTTGTTCTTCTCGAAGAAGGTATCCAGACTGTCTCTCTGTACCATCAGGATAGTAGAAGGAACGCTGAACTGATAGTCGTTGTTGTTATCTACATTGTTCATTCTAGGGAAAGAGATGGTGGCTGTATTCAGCGTATCCTTCTCATGGCCCTTCATGATACCCTCTACTGGCAGCGTTACTTCTGTGAAGATGCCGGCTGGTGACTTCAGATACGTGCAGCTCTCATCCTTTGCCAGACTATCCAAAGTCGTGCTGTCGTTGGTAATCTTGTTGAGCTGCAACACCTCTTCTGTACCGTCAAAGCGGTTGAAAGCGAGACCTGTTACGATACTGTCGTTGCCCGCAGAGTTCTTCACCTTCTTCTGGATCTTGTAGTAGAACTGCAACTCGGTATTCCAGATGTTGGCTACGTTTCCGATACCGCCGGCATGCTTGATATAGAAACCAGGACAAACCTTGTTGAGGAAGTCCCAGTTGGTCTTGAAGTACTCAGGGTGATCCACGAAGGTGTTCATCACGTAAGAACCGTAGTTCTTGTAGGTCTTGCCATCCTTTGCCTTATATGGCTTGTTCAGATAGATCTTGAAAGCCATTGTCGTGCTGTTCAGGTTATAGGTGGCGCTCGCCTTATAGTTTTTCTCGCTCACCCAGTTGTCCTTGAAGGCATCATAGTCTGAGTAATACTCCTGATTCTCGCTCATCGGCTTGCTCATTTCGTAGGCAGTAGCCTTCATCGGAGCCAGGGTATCACCGTATGTAGTCCTGTATGATACCAGGAGATAGCATGAGTCTGCCTCAATCTTGCCATCGTGTGCATTGCGGATGTACTCCAAAGTGTCCAGACTGAATGATGACAATACGCCAAACTGGGTCATATAGTCGCCAGCCACGTAGGTACCAGTCTCAGGATCCTTCACATTACCGATCATACCCGTATTGTTTCGGCTCAGAACCGGGCCGGAAACGATGGAGCGTGAGGTGACGTTGAACACCTGGTCTTTGATAGAGATGTTATCAACGTCGTTGGTGATCGACGATCCGATGTTGTCGGTGGTGTCATCACATGCAGCAATAGTCATCGCTGCTATAAATAACGCTGTAAATAGTCTTAAAATCTTCATTATCCTTGAAATGTGTCTAATTTCTGAAGCTTACTCCTCATCAGGGCATACTTCGTTGATGAATGTCTTGTAGGCATCCGCAAAGTCATCGCCAGGATAAGCGAGGGTTGGCTTGCTCTTCTCATTGGCATAATCCAAGAGAGTTCTGTCTGACAGGCTTTCGCCTTCAATCACGCCGTCGCTGTAGTCGATGGCCATCTTGCCCAGCTCGATGAAGTCGAAGTCCTCCTTGTAGTCAGCGAGCAGTTCCGACTTGGCATCACGGAACTCCACGCAGCGTTTGAAGTGTGTGCCGAGTTCGCCCTTCAGCTCGTTGGTATAGAGTGAGATGATCACCTTTGAGTTGGCGAAGGAAGGCTCCTCAGCGTATGCCGTCTTGATATAGAAAGGAACCACAGCGCTTACCCAGCCCTGACATACGATGACGTCTGGCTGCCAGCGAAGCTTCTTCACGGTTTCCAGTACGCCGCGTGCGAAGAAGATGGCGCGCTCCCCATTATCTTTATATTCCACACCCTGCTCGTCGGCTGCCATCTGGCGGCGGGTGAAGTAATCGTCGTTATCAATGAAATAGATTTGTTGACGTGTTGTTGGTATAGATGCAACCTTGATGATCAGCGGATGGTCTGTATCATCGATGATAAGGTTCATACCAGACAGGCGAATCACCTCGTGCAGCTGGCCGCGACGCTCATTGATGGTGCCCCATTTAGGCATAAAGGTGCGAATCTCAAAACCTGCTTCCTGCATTTTCTGAGGTAATTCGCGTCCCATGATAGACATGTGGGTCTCGGCTACGTATGGGTCGATCTCCTGATTGATAAATAATACTTTCTTTGCCATAAATTTAATTATTATTCTTACGAATTAGGTGCAAAGGTACAAAAAAAACTCCAAAAAAGCGTATTTTTCTTCTGAAATTCAATAATTTCGGCAATAATTCGCATATTTTTAGGTTTTTTCTTTCTTATTTGAGAAAAAAGTTGTTATTTTGCACCCGAAAACAGATAAGAAGATGAAAGTAATCAATAAGATTGTTGACCTCCAGAACGAACTTTTCGATCGTCGCAAGGAGGGAAAGGAAATCGGCCTTGTGCCAACTATGGGTGCGCTTCATGAGGGTCATGCCTCTCTGGTAAAGCGCAGTGTTGAGGAAAACGGTGTTACGGTAGTTTCCGTTTTCTTGAATCCTACTCAGTTTAATGACAAGGGTGACCTGGAGCGTTATCCACGTACACTCGATGCTGACTGCAAGCTCCTTGAGGCTTGTGGCGCTGACTATGTGTTTGCTCCTTCTGTAGAGGAGATGTATCCTACACCGGATACCCGCCACTTCGAGTTCCCTCCGGTAAGTACCGTGATGGAGGGTGCCAAGCGTCCGGGCCACTTCAATGGTGTATGCCAGGTAGTTAGTCGCCTGTTCTTTATCGTTCGTCCTACCCGTGCTTATTTCGGTGAGAAGGATTGGCAGCAGATTGCTGTCATCAAGCAGCTCGTGAAGTACCTCAACAGTGATGTGCAGATTGTGGAGTGTCCTATCATCCGTGATGAGGATGGTTTGGCTAAGAGCAGCCGCAATACATTGCTCTCTGCTGATGAGCGTGCCATCGCACCGAATATCTACAAGGCTCTGAAGGCGAGCGTAGAGTTTGCCAAGAATCATACTGTGCAGGAAACTCACGACAAGGTGGTGAGCGACATCAATGCCGTAGAGGGGCTGGAGGTAGAGTATTTCCAGATTGTGGATGGCGACAGCCTGCAGGATGTGGCTTCATGGGAGGATAGCGCCTACGTGGTAGGTTGCATCACCGTATATTGCGGCAAGACTCCTATCCGTCTCATCGACCATATCAAGTATAAAGGATAATTCCTCTATAGATTTCTTTATTAAGTTTAATCCGTAATAGATAAAAGTAATAACAGAACAATGCAGATTGAAGTATTGAAGAGTAAGCTCCATTGTGTGACTGTAACTGAGGCTAACCTGAATTATATGGGTAGCATCACGATAGATGAGGATCTGATGGACGCAGCTAACCTGATCGCAGGAGAGAAGGTGCAGATTGTGGATAACAATAATGGCGAGCGTCTGGAGACCTACATCATCAAGGGTGAGCGTGGCAGCGGTTGCATCTGTCTGAATGGTGCTGCAGCCCGCAAGGTGCAGGTGGGTGATACCGTCATCATCATCGCCTATGCCCTGATGGACTTTGAGGAGGCAAAGACCTTCAAGCCTACCGTGGTTTTCCCTAAAGAGGGAAACAAGGTTTAATCCCACACGCCCTGCATCGCGTTTTGGTTTTCCCAACACGTCCTGCATCGCATTTTAGTTTTCCCCACATGCCCTGCATCGCGTTTTGGTTTTCCCCCACACGCCCTGAAAGGGCAGAAGCTCCTAGCCCAGGGCAACACCCTGGGTTAACATGCAAGCAACAATGTCGCCCTGTAAGGGCAAAAGCTTTAAAAAAACAAAAGCTTTTGCCTTTGCAGGGCGATTATATTTTATTCTTCGAGAAATGACTCATGATGAAACGGCCACCGAAACTCAATATCAAAACGATGATGGTGAGGACCACGGCTGCGGCATACGCCCTGTTCTGTACATCCTCCTGCGGCGCACTCAACTGGAAGAATACGCTTAAGGGTAATGTGGCAGCCTGCTGGTTCAATCCATGCGGGATATGATCGGAGAAGCCTGCCGTAAACATCACTCCGGCACAATCACCGATGGCTCTACCTATACTTAATAAGGTGGCGGTGGCGATGGCTGGTGCTATCTGTCTTAATACCACACCGATGGTTTCAATCCTCGTAGCTCCCAGACTATACGATGAATCGAGAATCTCCTGTGGAATGGTCTTCGCCACTTCGTCCATCGAACGGATGAGTATCGGAACGATGAGCAGAGTGGTGACGAGAATACCTCCGCCCAATGATGCCCTGATACCCAGCCAAACCATCACCGTAAATGCGAAGGAACCATAAACGATGCTCGGAATTCCGAAGAGTGTATCATAAGCCAGTCGGGCAACGTATCCGAATCTCGAATTAGGCTTGAGATATACATTCATATAGAATACCACGGGCAGCGAGATGATGAGACCGAGCAGCGTAGAACCGCCCACGATATAAAGGCTTCCCACGATGGCATTGAGGAATCCGCCCTTGCCGCCCAGATAGAATCCGCCGCTAGGCAACTGGCTCACCATCTCCCAGGAGAGCACTGGCAGTCCTCGCTTGAAGATGGTATAAAGTACGCTCAGTACGAAGAAGCCCACAATGCCTATCGAGCCGATCATCAAAATTTTCACGATTCTTTCTTCCAAGTATTTCATAATTAGTAATATTAAGTGAAGTCTTCCGTTAGGCGTCCCTGCGGATTTGAAATCCGTTAGGCGACCCTGCGGATTCTCGACCCGAGATGCGTCCCTGCGGATTTGAAATCCGCAGTAAAAAATGTTCGACCTCTTAAAACCGGGGGATTTGTAATCCCCCTATCCTTTATCCTTTTATCGATTTCAAAACGATTCTCGACCCGAGATTCAAAATAACGACTACGAAAAACAGCAGGAAGGCGGCAAACATCAATGCGCTGTCGTAAAGCGGAACCGAGAGCATTTCACCATAATTATTGGCGATGAGCACCGGAATCGGATAGCAGGCATCGAGCACGCTGCCCGGTACGATAGCCAGGTTACCGCACACCATCAGCACGGCTATCGTTTCGCCCAGTGTTCGGCTCAGAGCCAAGACTACCGCTGCAATCATTCCCGGTCGGGCCTTCCTCAGTACCACATGCTTGATGGTTTGCCATTGCGTGGCGCCCAGCGAGAGCGAAGCCTCCCTCAAATCTTTCGAAACATTATCGAATATCTCCATAAACAGGCTCACCAAAAGCGGAATGATCATCACGCTCAATACGATGCCGCCTGCCAGTACTGTATATCCCGAAGAGAACTCCACGAAGAGGGGAGCAACATGCTTCGATACCCAAGGCACAATGAGCAGGCTGCCCCACACACCATAGATCACAGAGGGCAGTCCGGCAAGGATATCGAGTAGGGGATATACATATTTTCGGATGCTGCGGTGGGCATATTCCGTGAGATAGATGGCCATGAGCAGGGAGATGGGGAGGGCGATGAGGATGGCGAGTGCCGTACACCAGAAGGTGCCGGCGAGGAAAGGCAGGAATCCGAATTTGCCTTCCATCGGTCGCCAGTTGCTCTCCGTGAGGAGTTCCCACAGGCTATACTGGCTCAATATTGGTTCCGACTTGATAAACAGTCCCACCGCCATGATGATTACCAGGAAAATGGAGGCGATGGTCAATAGAAACATCACCTGTCCTGCTATCTTATCCTTTGCTATTCTATAATTCATACTCGTATTTTATTATGTGGGGGATTGCAAATCCCCCGGTAAATAGGTCGAACCTTTTTTGACGCCGGATTTCAAATCCGTCGGAACGCCTGACGGAAGACAGGATTTGCAATCCGTTCTATCCGTCAGATTCTTTCGTTTACCCCGTTAGGCGTTCCGACGGATTTGCAATCCGTCGTTAAAAAATGTCCCAACCTCTTTATTTTGCGGATTTGCAATCCGCTCTATCCGAATAGGCTAACGCCCAATCCCAGCAGCAGGAATGCTGCTGCCTCCAGGATATTGATGATCAAATTCTTCATAAGCCAATCCTATTTTATAATCTCAGAATGAGAAATTCTAGCTTCTCTGATGCAATCCGCACTCTCGATGTTCAGGCGATTCCCACCACCATCTTCCAGCTCGGATATCCTCGCCTGGTTGGATGGCCCTTGTACAAGGTTGGCAACCGATGCTAGGATAACCCTTGTCCTGTAGCTTGTTATAAGGCACATGGTGCTTCTTTACATACTGCTCCACATCCTCTTCGCTCCAGTTGATGAGCGGGTTCACCTTAATCAGGTTATGGATGTCGTCCCATTCCACCACCTGCATATCCTTTCGTGTCACGCTCTGCTGCTTTCTCAATCCGCAGATCCATACGTCGAGACCCTGCATCGCCCGCTTCAGCGGTTCCAGTTTTCTTACCTGGCAGCAGCGGTGTCGGCTTTCTATCGAATTATAGAAGAGGTTGATGCCCTCTTCCTTCACCATCTGCTGCACCGCCTCATAGTTTGGGAAGAACACTTCCAGGTTGATGCCGTAGGTCATGTTGGTCTTGTCGATGAGCTGGTAGGTCTCCGGGAAGAGTCTGCCTGTATCGAGTGTGAAGATGCGGGCAGATTTATCTATCTTCACGATGATGTCGGTAAGCGTCTGGTCCTCGATGCTGAGGGAAGAAGAAAGAGCGATGCGCCCTTTGAATGCCTGAAGGAAATAACCGACAATATCCTCGGCAGGCGCATCGCTGAATTTCTTATTGAGTTCCGGAACGAGAAACTTGAGCTTCTCTTGTTCTTCAATGTCTTGTATCTTGCTCATAATATATTTCTTTTGGCACGGATTACACGGATTTTTCTTTTCATCTCAAATACCGAAATCCGCTAGGCGTTTCGACGGATTTGCAATCCGTCGTTAAAAAACGTCCTAACCTCTTTATTTTGCGGATTTGCAATCCACCCTTATTCTTCACTTAATAAGTCCCGCTCCCACGGTCTCATTCGTATCCGGGTCGATGAAGATGAGGCTGCCCGTTACTTTATTCTCCGTGTATTTATCGAATACCAATGGGTTGGCGGTGTGGATGGTGATTTCGGCGATATCGTTCATTTTCAATTCCGATACACCCTCTTCCTTTTCCAAGGTGTTGATGTTGCGGCGATAGTTGATGCTGCGAATCAAACCCTGGGTTTCGAAGGTTGCCTGACGGATTACGTATTTGTTTCTTACGGCAGCAGGGCGCTCGTTGAACCAGCATACATCCAGCGTAATATCCTGTTCGATGCTCGGCTGCTTCTCGTCAGCCTTCACGAGGGTATCGCCACGCGATATGTCGATGTCATCGTTCAGGGTCAGAGTAATGCTCATAGGGGCATAAGCCTCCTCCAAGTGCTCCTCTACGAAGTCGATGCTCTTCACGGTGCTCTCGGTGCCCGATGGCAATACTCTTATCTTGTCGCCCGGACGGATGATGCCGCCGCTCACTCTGCCCGCATAACCGCGGTAGTCAGGAAACTGACTGCTGATAGGACGAATCACATACTGCACCGGGAAGCGGAAGAAATCGCTCACCGTCTTATGACCCACAGGAACGGTCTCCAGATAGCTCAGCAAGGTAGGTCCCTCATACCAAGGAGTCTTATCGCTCTTGTTCACCACGTTGTCGCCATCCTTGGCGCTGATAGGGATAAATACCACGTTCTTGATATCCAGCGCCTCCGACATCTTCTTATAGTCGGCAACAATCTTATCATATACATCTTTACTGAAATCAACCAAGTCCATCTTGTTGATAGCCACCAGAATATGTGGTATGCCGAGCAACGAAGAAATATAACTGTGGCGAACGGTCTGCTCCAACACGCCATGGCGTGCATCGATGAGGATGATGCTCAGGTCGGCAGTACTTGCACCCGTCACCATATTGCGGGTATATTGAATATGTCCCGGAGTATCGGCGATGATAAACTTGCGTTTCGGAGTAGCGAAATAGCGGTAAGCCACATCGATGGTGATGCCCTGTTCACGCTCAGCACGGAGACCATCCGTGAGCAAAGCCAGGTTCACTTCCTCATTACCGCGGCTCTTGCTAGCAGCCTCCACCGCCTCCAACTGGTCTTCGAAAATCGACTTGCTGTCATAAAGCAATCTTCCTATCAAAGTACTCTTTCCATCGTCCACGCTGCCCGCAGTAGAGAAGCGGAGCAGCTCCATATCTAAATAACCTCTTGTAGATTCCATCTTGTTCTCTTTTTAATGTTAACTCTAAACTTAAAGAGCTATAAACTATCAACTATAAACTATTAACTCTTAGAAATATCCCGCCTTCTTGCGGTCTTCCATTGCCGTTTCGCTTCGCTTGTCATCGGCTC
>DAWDAD010000033.1:0-30172 GCA_052356385.1 Prevotella sp. | reverse complement strand
CTCGCCGTTTTGCGCCCCGCAACTCATACTTTTTCAGAAGAGAAAACATAGAGTTGAGCACTTAAATACTTTATCCACAACAAATAACAAGATTCGAAAAGTCATAAGAAATCTTCCTCAGTTCCTCAGTTCCTCAGTTCCTCAGTTCCTCAGTTTTTCTCTGAACCTTCACTTTTATCTTAATTTAGAAGCTTATTATATATATATATAATAAAATATAATTACTTACAATTTGTAAGTATCAAGTATACCTCTAGAACAAAACTGAGGAACTGAGGAACTGAGGAACTGAGGGACTGAGCTGATTTACTGATAATGATTTTATCATGCTGGTTGTTGGGGGAGGGCGATAGCGACTTCTATCGTTTGAATCTGTGTTTAACTTATACTATACTTATATTTAAACTTGCTTTCTATTACTAATTATGTTAAATTCGTGTTAATATTAAGCTTGGCTTGCGTATGTATTAATATTTTTTATATATTTGCATCTCGAAAATTGGAGGAGAATAGAATAAACCGGCCTTAGATACTGAAAAACGCATCTTTCGGTCATTTTATTAACTTAAATATTCAACAAAAGGAAAGATGACGTAGAATTGGTCCCACACCTCACGATAAGAGGCGATCACCAGCACTCCAGGCTGCTTACGCCCTCATAAATTGTTAGCGCAAACACTCATACTCTGCTATAATGAGGCAAGAAACTTAAAACAACAACAATAATAATACAATATGAAAAAAAACTTAAGTACGCGAATCAAGCGTAGTCTGTCGAGGATAAAGGCACTATATATTTTTATAACAGATGTCTATTTAAGTCTGGACAGTGAGTTTATTGTAAATTATATAGAATCTAAAAACATAGTAATCATGAGTGATAATAGAACAATAGAATTGCACGATAATGCAACGTATATTGAAAATTATGGTGATGGACCTAAGAAGAAGGGTGAAAAGGCAAAGGCAGAAGAGAATTTCCGTCCGCTGCCGGAATCTCTTGCTAATCCTCAGGGGTTAATGGTGCTCTCCAGTTTGGCGATACATGGCTTTCTTGATGAGCATTTCCAGCCTAAGGGACTCTCTGTAGCTAAAACTGCAGTTCTCGCGTCCCAGATTTCTACCAAACTCGGCATACAGAATGTATGGGTGGTGTTTGGCACTTTTTGGAATATTGACAAGGAGAATCTTCGCTCTGCCTTTAATAAAGGGATGGATCAGCAACAGATGTCTGGATTTATCGGAGAAACTGCAAAATCGATAAATATCTGTTAGCTAGTCTGTTATATAACGTGAATGACGTTTCATAAATTAATTCGTACCTGGTACGCGTACCAGGTACGTACCAGGTAGGTTTCAGCATCTTGTTGTACCTTTGCCCCCGGAATTCAGAACCGATATGGTCTGGGTTTCGGGGGCTTTTGTGTATAGGCACATCAACCGTTGTGGGAGCGCCCAACTGTTTTAAAAAGGAATTTATAAGATGAAAGCAATGAAACCTTTTTATTTTGCTCATCCGCAGTACGGAAAACTGAGGGTGGTGGTGATTGACGGGAAAATCTATTACTGCCTGATGGACGTGAAGAACATCTTCAAGAAGTCGGTTCAGAAACTCTATGAGACGATTGCTGACTCGGAGGGGGAACTGAAAAATCTGAACATCGTAATGATGAAGGATATGAAAATCAAGTATAATCTCTTCTTCGAGAACCAGGAAATGGGGAAGGAAGAAGCGGAGGCTGAGAACGTGAATGCGGATATCAACTTCTGCGATGAACAGCTGGTGAAGGACCTCGTAGACAGGCGTGTTGCTGCCGAGAAGATTGCGGCAAAATGGGTAATAGGCTTCGTTAAGAGCAGACTGAATGATGCTGAGAATGCTTCGCTCTTCGAGGCGAACGGGGTCCAGGAGATTTCGGATAACTCGCTGATTCTGCCTATCAATGTAAGCTATGGTTCAGGGTATATCATGATTAACAGCGAAGTGTTCGATTAATAAAATATGGAGGTAAAATGGAGATAGTACATGTAGTGGCAATTAATCCTTATCGTAAGGGAAATAAGGGGAAAGTTTTTTCTTACAATATCGATACTTATGATAAGGTCATCGGGTCGGAGGAAATCAAGAAGATGATTCAGCAGATTCGGGGTGAATTGCCGATTGACGGAGTGGATTTGAACGATGCGCAGGCGGTGAAGAAGGCGCAGGAGAGGCTCAAGAGTGAGCTGCCTTTCTTCTGTCCGCACTACGGCATGTTCAAGAATAATGTGCGCAGACAGGAGAATGCCTTGCCGGAAAGCTTTCTCTTCCAGACGATTATCGATGTGGATGATAAGGAGTATGTGGAGAAGGCTATCGAGAAGGCGCGCGAGCTGAACTGCTCTTCGGGTATCTGGAATGGGAGTTTGCTGCATCTCTGCTATAGCGCTCGCAAGAAGCTGCATATCGGGATTAGAATGCCGATTGGGATGACCATCGAAGAGACGCAGAAGGCTTATTGTGAGGCGCTGGGTGTGCCTTATGATGAAAGCTGCATCACACCTGAGAGGATGATTTTCCTGACGGATAAGGACTCGGAAATCTACCGGTCTAAAATGTGGTGCGCAGTGCTGAGTAATGAAGAGATTATGAAGCGCAGGCAGGCGTTTCTCGACCGTGGACTGACCGTGGACGGAAGAGGGGATGCAAAAGTTAATAGTTTACAGTTTACAGTTAATAGCAATAGTAAAAATAATGAAAACAATAGACTTTCGGGCAATCATGGCGATTATGCTGCTCCTGCTGGCACTGCTGTTCAGCCTGCCCAATCTGGTAATAGCAATCATGCTGATGATTCTCATTTCGGGAATCCTGGAGGCAATTATGGCACTGGTGAACTGGGAGAGGCCAGTGAGAAGAATCTGATAGCCTTTGATCTGTTTCAGGAATCAGCGGGACTGAAGGGAATGACGATTGATTCCGTAGGATCAAGACATTCCTCCCTGCTGGCTATCATGAGCGCAGGCGCTTCGAGGGTGATGAGCGAGGAGGAACTGATGAAGGTGGTGGCTGAGAAAATGCCGAGCTATTATCAGGAGCCGGATTGCCACCAGCTTATCCATGATTTCTATGCGAAATATGGTGACAGTTCGAAACCTTTCTCACGTGATGTAATCCGCATCAATGCCACAGCCGAACAGGCCAGCCAACAAGTTAATAGTTTACAGTTGAAAGTTAATAGGGCAGATGGTAATCATACAGTTCAAAGTTCAATGTTCCAAGTTCAAAGTTCCGAGGAGGATTATCCTGACCCGCCAGCGATGCCGGAGAAACTGCCGAAGCTGGTGGAACTGCTGATATCTCGGACACCGGAGATTTATAAGCCGGCTGTGGCGCACGCTATCTTCCCACCGCTCGCTACGCATCTCTGGCAGACGAGCTTCCGGTATATTGATAATGTAGTGCATGAGGCTACGCTTTCTACTTGCTTGCTTGCCGGTACGGGTGCAGGTAAATCGTCTGTGGATAAGCCGATTAGGTATATCATGGAGGATATCAGAAAGCGGGATGCGGAGAATCTGAAACGTGAGAAGGAATGGAAGGAGGAGGTGACGCGCAAGGGTGCCAACAAGGATAAGCGCAAACGACCGGATAATCTCGTTATCCAGGAGATTGATGCTGATATGACCAGTCCGGCATTCGTGATGAGAACCGCTGAGGCGCAGGGGCGTTTCCTCTATACTTCGCTTAACGAGCTGGACCAGTTTGATGCACTCCGGGGTAGCGGTAACCAGCAGTTCCGCATCATGTGCCTCGCCTTTGATCCATTCAACCTCTTTGGCCAACAGCGCGTGGGCGTTCAAAGTGTGACAGAAAGGGTAACGATAAGGTTCAACTGGAATGCATCTACCACCATCCAGAAAGGGCAGCGTTACTTCTCAAAAGTTTTGACAGACGGTCCGATAAGCCGTATCAATTTCTGTACCATTCCGGAGCGTGAAATCGGTGATGAAATGCCTGTTTACGGCGATTACAATGATGCTTACCGTGAGGCGCTGAAGCCTTATATCGAGAATCTGAACAACGCCAGGGGACTGATTGACTGTCCTGAGGCGTTCCAGCTTGCCCTTAAACTGAAGGATGAGAATGCTGAGTTCTCGCGCTTGTCGCAGGATAGGGTTTACGAGAACCTTTCTTTCCGTGCCAACGTCATCGCCTACCTGAAGGCGTGTGTGCTGTATGTGGCGAACGGTTGCAAATGGGAGCCGGAGATTGACGAGTTCATCCGCTGGAGCGAGCGTTACGACCTCTACTGTAAGATGCGTTTCTTCGGTGATGCCATCAAGAGGGCGAATGATACAGGCGAGAAGTCGAGCAAGCGAGGACCTTCCAACATGCTGATGCAGTTGCCGGATGAGTTTACTTACCAGCAGGTGATAGACTTGCGTGTAGCAAACGGGATGAGTCAGAAAGGTACTTCCAAGATGTTGGGAAACTGGAAGGATCGCCATTACATCAGGGCTAAGGAGAACGACTCAGTTCCTCAATTCCTCAGTTCCTCAGTTTTTATTAAACTTAAATTCAGAAAGGAGAATTCATAGCGTATGGAAATAGTAGTAAAAAGAATAGCAAAGAAGAAGACTTATACGATAGGTCATCTTTATATCCTGAACGATAAGGATGTGAAACGTACCTGGCGTTCGGGGGTAAAAATAGGCGACAAGCGTATCTTTGAACACAGCTTCGATAAGGCGAAGTTGGACAAGGAGCATTACTTCTGTGATACCCTGGAGCCTACGTGGAGAAACCTCCTGGGTGTCGAACTGAAATCGGAAGAGGAGGATGGACGGTACAGTAGGGTATCGGGTAAGAAAGCCCGCAAGATACCGGGGCATACGGCGATACCGGAGGGCTCGTATCCTGTTGTTATCTCGAAATCGCCAAGGTTTAAGAAGTGGCTTCCGCTAGTGCAGGGTGTTCCTGATTTTGAGGGCATCCGCATTCATGCCGGTAATTATCCTGATGATACGCAGGGCTGCATTTTGGTAGGTGAAAATAAATATCAGGGTGCCGTCTTTAATTCCCGCATCTGGTTGCACAGGCTCATGAATGCCATTACCGCAGCAAGGGAACGGGAGGAGAGCGTTTGGATTACCGTTTTGTAATGTTGAATGTTGAGTGTTGAATGTTGAGTGTTGAATGTTGAATTTTTAGTGATTAATTTTTTAAAAACAAATTATTATGGTAAAGTCAGTTAATACAAATAAAGTAGAAATGGATAAGAAGGTAGCAGCTGCTGTCGTATTTGAAAACCCTGAATTCGGTAAGATTCGTACCTTGACCGATGAGAACGGAGAACCGCAGTTCTGTGCAAAGGATCTCTGTGATATACTGGGGTATAAAAAATCAAGAAACGCTGTAAATCAGTTGGTTAACCACCTTGACGCCCTAAAACAGGGCGTCAAGGTATCGGGAAGCCTTCGTAAGGATGGAAGCCGAACAGTACGAACTCAGCAGATGATCTTCGTCAACGAGAGCGGTTTCTATGCTTTGGTTCTCGGCTCTAAGCTTTCTACTGCCGTGAAGTTCAAGAACTGGGTTACGGCCGATGTGCTGCCACAGATCCGTAAGACGGGTGGTTATATCCCGGTACAGCAGGGAGAGAGCGATGAGGAGACAATCCGACATGCAGAAGAAATCCTCCGTGCTACGCTCAAGGAGAAGGAGAATCTGCTGAAGAAGCAGCGTCTGCAGATTGAACAGCAGAAGAAACTTATCGGCGAACAGGATACGGAAATCCGCCGCTTGAATGATGTGGTGGATGAGCAGGTGGTTCGCAACGCCAAGAATGGTGAGAACATCATACAGTTGGAGAATCAGGTGGGTAATCTTCTGCCTAAAGCGCTTTACAGCGATAACGTGCTCGATTCTGTTTCGTGTTTCACCACGACGCAGATTGCGAAGGAACTCGGTATTACAGCCCAGGAGCTGAACCGCTCGCTCTGCGCCCTGCATATCCAGTACTACCAGAGCGGTCAGTATCTCCTCTATGCTGATTACGCCCACATGGGTTTAGCCAAGAGCCGTACCCGCTATAGCGCCTTCCTCGACCCGAAGAGCGATGGCAGACAGGAGAAGATGGGCAGAGCCTACACCCATACCTATCTCGTATGGACCGAACGAGGACGAAAGTTCATCCACGACCTTGCTCACAGATACTGGGAACTGTGTGAAGTTTATAGTTAATAGTTTATAGCCCCTGGTGTGCTTTGCATCAGGGGCTTTACCATTTTCTCACGGGAAACAGCAAGGGTCTATATGCCACGATGAACAGGTGGCGTATAGACCCTTGATTATATGGTGATATTTGTCATCAATATCTCCGCTATTATATTTTTTATGAATTGCTCAGATTCTTAATGATTTCCAAAGGTAGCTGGGTAGCTTTGGAAACCTGTTCGGCAGAAAGTCCCATTGCCAGCAATCGTTGTGCTGTTTCTGTGTTGGCCTCATGCTTGCCTTCTGCTCTGCCTTTCTCCATACCTTTTTCCATACCTTCCGCAAGACCTTTTTCCATACCTTCCTTCATACCAATTTCCTTACCCTCAGCTATGCCTTCACGCTTAGCGGTGTCTACGGAATTCTTGATGTCACGATATGCCATCTTGCTGGTCTCATACTCCCTCATTTCCTGCGGAGTAAACTTGGCTATCTCGGCTTCCTCGAAGAGGCGGTCGAAGACTTTATCGCACAGTTCTTTAGGGCGCTGGGTAAGTTTATAGAGGTTCTTCAGAGCATAGAGCCACTTTTCGTAGAGCGTATCCAGTTCTTCCAGGGGTTTGTTGAACTTGGAAATCTCTACATAAATATATTCGAGCTTGTCGTAAAATACTTTGTGGGTAGCTGTGTCGCACAACTGCACATGATGGCGGATTTTCTCCTTGTCGAATGCATCCTCGTTCATGTTGAAGTTGAGCAGGGCAACGGTATAGATATGATTGAGTTTGAAATCCCATTCATTCCCCTTTGGTGCCTGTTCACGGATAGGGAAGGTTGAGTAGAAAAGGGCGCGATCCTTGAAATACGTCTGGTACGCATTCTGCATTTCTACAATGAACTTCTCGCCGTTTTCGCCCTCGCAATATACATCAAAGATGGCTCTGCGGTCGGTATAGACATCTCCGACGTGCTCTGGATTCAGATACTTCACGTCCTTCACAACCTGTCTGCCATTAAACAAGCTGTTAAGGAAGCAAATGAGCAAATCCTTGTTTATTGCTGTTCCAAAAATTCGCTTGAAACCGAAGTCGGTCAGCAAGCTGATATATCTTTCTTCTACCTGCTTCATAATCAACTGTATTAAAAATCCATGCCGCAAAGTTACGGTTTTATTTTCAAACCCGCAAGAGATTTCAGGGAAAAGTTTCAGAAAATGTTTTATGGTTGTACGCAAGCACATGAAGAAGAATACTTAAGTGGTTCAGTCTGCTAACTCAAGTGGTTCAATCAAGCAACTCAAGTAGTTCAGTAAGCGAGATCAGACGTCTCAGTTAGCTGATGCAGACGTCTCGATAAGCCTACGGATACGTCTCAATAAGCTTACGGATACGTCTCCGTTAGCTTACGCAGTCATATTCGTAACCCGATGCAGTCATATTCGTAACCCGATTCAGCCATATTTGTAACCCGATGCAGCCATATTCGTGACCCGATGCAGCCATATTTATAACCCGATGCAGCCGTATTCGTGAATAAGTTTTATGTAATCATCTATCATCCATCACGATTTGGGGTTATCCCTCACGATATTCTCACTACACATTACCAGTCTGTAGGCAATCCTCCGGATTCCTGTAAGATGCAGACAAAAAGGGTTCGACTGCTTTATCGGTATAGGTAAAGGGAGATAAAGAAAGGTCAAGTAAAGCTTGTTGAAATGCTTTGCTTGACCTCTTTTCGTTTTCGGAAATTTGTATATTGTTTTCTTATTCTTTGTAGTTCTGTGTGATATTACCATTATTGTTTATCACGCTCTGAGGGAATGGGAATATCCACATTTTACTGTCTGGAGTGATGGTATAAGTCTTTCCAGCAAGTGTGCGGCTATAGTTCTGCTTCCAGCCATCGCACTGGTTCCAGCGCTTCTTGTCTATGAAGATATTGACAGAGTAAATGTCCTCATTCATGGTCACCTGCTTCACGTGCTTGATGGCTTCTTCCTTGGTGCTGACTGTGCCTTTGAGGGGCTGATACTTGGCAGGATCGATGCGGTTTATGCGTACCTTGTCGAGATATTCCACGGCTGTATCGTAGTTGCCTTTGTGGGTCTCGCATTCGGCGATGGTGAGATACATCTGGGTAGAGCGAAGACCACCATCATTCCATAACGAGTTGAGATCAAAAGTTAAATTGAAACCAGTTTCACCCAGCATACTTACTCCGGCATCCATCATGTAATCATACATCATATTCATATTGCTCATCTTGTCCTTATAGGCATGTCCATCCTCAAAGTTTGCCATGGTAGTAGGGGTGTAAGCATTGAAGCTTTCAGAATTTCCATTTAAGAAATAATCCTCATCGGTTCCTTTCTTGCCACGATTGATAACAGGATAAGTCCCGCCTGTTATAGAACCTTGGGTACTACCAAGATATGAGGTATTATAGTTGTTAATAGTGCCATTGATGTCGATAGCCTGCTTGGCCACTTCTTCTGCCTCGTCATACTTCTGCATGTTGAGCAATGCCAATGCCTTTACGGCATAAGCTGTGGGTTTACTGAAGCGCATTTTGTTAACGGCAGAGTTAGGAAGACCATCTATCTCAATTGCTTCATTGGCATCCTTGAGTATCTGCTGATAAACTTCCTCTACGGTGCTTTTAGACTGAGCAGTCTGGATATCTTTATCCTCTGTCATCAGGATAATTCCTGGATCTGTAGCAGCTGTAGCTGGATTGTAAGCCTTGGCAAACTTGTTGACCAACATATAGAATGACCAGGCTCTCAATGTCAGGGCTTCGCTTTTCAAAAGTTTCTTGTCTGCTTCCGTACCAGATGCGGCATCAATCTTTGAGAGAATTGGGTTGGCAATCGTGCCGATGTAGCCGTAGAAATTAGTGTAGTCTTGATCACTGGGAGTCAATTCTGCCATCTTGTCCATATTGGCTTCATCGTAAGTCCAGATGATGACGTTGCGGGTCTTAACTGGCTGACTGATGATTGTTGCTACATTGCTGTAGGCATATATCATATCACCAGCCATTTGTCGCATATCAGAGGAACATCCCTCATACTCTTTGTTGAGAAGCATTTCTAATTGGTCGGTTGTGGTAAGCAAGTTCTTGCCCTTTGGCTCCAATTCCGTGAAACTCTCACAAGATGAGAACAGCAATGCTGTGATTGCCAGTAAACTGTATATTGTTTTTTTCATTGTGATCTTACTTTTTATGTTATATGATTCTAAAGATTAGAAACTGATGTTCAGACCAAAGATGTATGAACTTGGATTGCGGAGTCCAAGAGTCTCTGGGTCAACATGCACATCGTTGGCTACCCATAGATACTTAGGGTTGTCTATCTGGAAGCGGAGAGAGAGGCGGTTAATGCCTGTTCCTCTGAACCACTCCTGTGGAAAATCATAGCCCAATACGATATTTCTGATCTTCAGGAAGTCTGCATGATGAATAGCATTATTGCTATAGGTTGTTTCAGAGCCAGTCGCTGTAGAGGCGTATCTGCCAATGCCTGGAATATCTGTTGGGTGTTCTGGCGTCCATGCATTCAGGAAATAGCTGGCGATAGCGGTGCTCCAGGTGCTTGAGAATGTTTCATTATGCGCCAAGGCTCTCATCATGTGACCGCCATAGTAAGCCATCAGAATGCTGAAAGAGAATCCGTTCCATCTTACGCTGTTGTCCATACCCATGATAACCTTTGGCTCGCTCTGACCAGAGTATTCCAAGATGCTTATACTTTTGCCTGTTGCACTGTGAGATTTGCCCCCATCCTCAATGTAGAACAGAGATTGACCCTTCTCGCCTTCTTGGTCGCTGATGCCAGCAAAGCGGTATGACCAGAGGGCGCTGGATGGCTTTCCTTTGACGTATGGTCTTTCAATCAACTGGGATGCGCTGTTTGATGGGTTCTCTACATCGGTTACAATATTACTGTTGTGTGACATGGTGAAGTTGGTGGTCCAACTCCAATTCTTACGGCTTGCCCCTCTCAGCCAATCATAAGTAATCTGCAATTCTATACCACGATTGCGCATAGAAGCCATGTTGACGAACATAGAGGTGAAACCCGTTGTTGGGTCGAGGGTGCGATAAGAGAACACATCCTTTGCCACCTTGTTATAATAATCGATGGAACCACGCAAGCGGTTGTCGAGCAATCCGAAGTCGATACCGATATTGGTAGTGCGGCTCTGCTCCCACTTCAAGTTAGGGTTGGCAGGACTTTCGATGGTGCCGTATGGCAAGTTGGTATATTGATTGAGTTCTCCTGATGTAGCTGTCATATAACTGGTTGCACCTTGATAGATGTTACCAGTCACACCATAGCTGGCACGGAGTTTCAGGAAGTTTACCCACTTGATATCCTTCATGAAGTCTTCATTATGAATCAACCATCCTGCACCTACAGACCAGAGTGGCGTGCCGCGGAACTTGGCGTTCAAGCCATATACATCAGCATAGTCCTTACGGAACGAACCGAACACATTGTATTTCTCATCATAAGTATAGGTAAGGTTGAAATAACCAGAAGCATACTTGTGGTGAGTCTCAGGAACAACTCCCATTCCTTCCTTGATATAAGGATCGAATACAAACTGGCTTACAGGGTAACCACCTGATGCGCCAAAGAAAAGAGGTGAATTGGTCATGGTACTCAATGTTCCAAAGTCTATCGTGTGGGTAGAGCTTGTCTGCAACTGGTCGTCATAACCCAGCATTAAGGCCTTAGAACCTGTCAGTTTGGTTTCACGGAATTCCAAGCCGGCAATCGCCATGATGTCGTGCTTGCCAAAGGTCTTGGCATAATTCAGCTGTCCACGTGCTGTCCAATAACGTCCGTCACTATTTGTAGTACGGAGCAGACCGCCAGTGGTAGGAACGTAGTTCTTGATAGTGCCATCTGCAGATTGATAATAATAAGCATTACGCATGGTACGCATCACATGACTATCTTGTGTTGCATTCCATTCTACGGTGTTATGATTGGTTTCATATACAAACTGGGCATTGGCAGTCAATCCGTCAATAATCTTGAAGAGCAAATCTCCATGATAGCGCATATACTGACGGCGGGTAACCTGGGTGTTATTGTAATACTCATCCACTGGATTGGAACTTAAATCCTCAAAAGGAGAACCGAAGGTCATGTAATCATTGCCATCATACCAATAGTGTTGTCCTTTGACGCTTCCATCAGCATTATAGAATGGCATATAGGCTGGTTGTTTCCAGATATCGCTATAGTAGCTATTGTTGTCGTAACCTACTTCCTTACTCTTGCTATAGATACCATTGATAGTCATGGAGGCTGTGAGCCACTTGGCTACATTGTATGAACCCTTATACTGGGCATTGAACTGATTGGCGAAATGATTGATCAGTCCGCTGTTGTCATACTTGTAGTTGATAGTCAGGTTGTTGGTGAACTTATCGCTGCGGCCACGAAGTGAGAGGTTGTACTGCTGCATCACTCTCTGCTTATATACGGCATCTGCATACTCCTTGGCATAGTTGTTCTTCTTGAAAGAAGCCAACTGGTTCTGCAATTCTTCCTCGGAAATTTCTCCCTTAGCTCGCTGGTAATAGGCATATTCGATAGGAGTTACCGCTTGGGTACCCATAGAGATTGACTGAGCAGTAGTAACGATAGGGTCAGCCACTTCACCGTCATTATGGAAGAAATAGTAGTCCCAATACTTGGCCTCCGCATCCACCTGCTGTTCTGGAGTCATATAGAAATTGTCGGCATAATCTACGTTCTTCTTCTCATATACCGTAAGGTTGGCTGCGAAGTCGATGTCTATCTTGCCTGCCTTCTTGGCATTCTTGGTGGTTACAACGATGACACCATTGGATGCACGGGCACCATAGATGGCATTGGCTGCGGCATCCTTCAATATGTTTACGCTCTCGATGTCGTAAGGGTTCAAATCGTCGATGTTTCCCTCTACAGGTACGCCATCCACTACCAGCAATGGGGTGGTCTCGGCATAGAGAGAGGAGGTTCCACGGATAGTCATCTTTCCATTATAAGTGGAAAGACCTGCCACGCGACCTTCGAGGTTGTTCATGATGTTGGTGGTGTAACGCTCGTCCAATTTGGCTGAGGTGATGGTGGTGACAGAACCTGTCATCTTAGGTTTGGAAATCTCCTGATAACCTGTTACCACAACATCAGAAAGCTGATTGTCGGTAACCATCTGTATGTTACGGCTTAAAGGTGCTCTACCGCTTCCCAGACGCAATTCTGCATTGCTCATACCGAGGTAGCTGAACTTTAAGGTGCAAGCATTGGCTGGCACCTTCAAGGTATAGAAACCCTTGCTGTCGGTGATGGTGCAAACCTTGCTGTCGTCGATGCATACGGACACACCAATCAGTGGCTCGCCACTTTCATCGGTGACGACACCGGATACATTACGAACTCTCTCACCTGCTATACGGCGAGTGATAGTCACGATATTACCCTCAATCTCATAACGGCAGTTTACCTTGTTCATCACCTCGTCAAGTACTTGGCGCAACGGGCGGTTGGTGGCATTCACCGTGATGTGTGGCAACTTGGCTGCCAAATCTGTACTGTAGATGAAGTTCAAGCCAGTCTGTTTCTTGACTTCAGCGAAGAACTGTTTCACGCTCATCGACTTTGCATTGATAGTTACCGTCTGGTGCTTTGGCTGCTGAGCCATAGCAGTACTGGTTCCTCCACATAGGGTTGCTCCTACAAGCAGGGAGGTAGCGAAAAGGATTCGTTTCATTCTTCCAAATTCTTTCATTCTCTCTTGTTATAAAATTAAACCAATATTTTTATAATTCTATCGTGATAGTCTTGCTCTTTGGCATCAGACAAACATGGCTATCGCAAGCCTGATAGTTGACTATAAAGGTAATCTTACCCGATTTGCCTTCTATCTTCTGACGGAAAATCTGCTCACCTTCAAGGATGATAGATTTAGAGCCTGCCATAGGTCTGCCAACAGGTTTCTGAAGTTCGCCTACCAGTTTGACATCGCCTTCTGCCTTGAGGTCATAAGTCGTCTGGATATAAGGGTCCTGATCGCTTACCTTTGCATAGATGTGATAGCCTGGATATATCTTCATGCGGATGATGAGTTCCTTGTCTTTGCCCACAGCGCTGACAGCGGATGATAGGGCAACAGGCTCTTCTTTGGTTGCTTTCTCTTGGATAGGAGCGATGTTGCTTTCATTGAAATCGTAGAATTTGAGAACGCTGTAGTCATTGCCTGGAGTCTTCGGATCGAGATCATTGACCAGCCACAGCCAGCCTCCGCTCTCAGTAAAGAAGAGTTTGCTCTGATATTTATTATACCACTCTCGCCATTGCTTGGCATTGTCGTAACGGAGCAACGTATAGCGATAGAGGATGCGCTTTGCCTTCTCTATGTCTTTGCCTTTTTCCCACATGGAGATAGCTTTGTCAAGGATACGCTTGTCGTTATTGGCGATGCCGATGCTCTTGGCATCTTCATCGAGCTTAATATCATAATCGTTCAGATTGCCATAGAAATATGGGCGATTTTCGGTATAATAGCTTGAATATTTGTCAACATCGGTGCCAAACATTTCATACAGTTCTCCTGCCCTTTCCTTTACATAGTCAATATAGGATGGAATGGGTTGAGGATTTTCTGCCATTTTCATATACATCTTGTCTGTTTCGCTCATCTTGCCGCCAGCAGCAACCACTTTTTGAAGTGAATCCGCCAGATGCTTAATCTGATTGTTGAAACCTTCAATCGAGTTTTTGTAAGCTTCGTAGTTTTCTTTGCTTACGGTATATTTGTGCTCATCAATTGTAGTGCGGGTAGAAATTCCCTCATTGAGTTTGCGGGCAATGATATGATGACCTTTAAACTTGTTGATATAAATAACTGCATTGAGGAAAACCGGCTTAGCTTCTTCTGTCATATCTGCAGGAGACGCAGAGAAACCCCAATGCAAGAAGTTGGCATGGCGACCGATGGCGATGGCTCCATAGCTCTTGGCACTTTCGCCACCCGATATGATTTCTGTATCAGGAGAATCCAGATAGCCCCACTGGCGAGTAACCAAACCTGCCTTATAACCCTTGGTGTTGCTATAGTCTTTATTCTGTACTTTCCACATCGGAATCATATCTGGAAGCTTCTCCTGGCACATTTCTGCATATTCCTTTGCGCCTGCAGGAGTTGGGCGATTTGTGGTGGTTATCTTCACCTTATAAGGACCTTTGAAGATGGCACTCTTGGTATTCATGTTGTAAGCATGACCAAGAAGGCAGAGACAATACCAGTCGTTTTTCACACCGATATAGCGACCTGTTGTCTCGCTTTCGTCTGCGATGGTGATGACAGGACGGTCAAAGTTCTCTGGGAAATACTTGGCTGGTATCAGCTTGCTGAATCTGTCATTTTCAATGATTGTGCGACGTGGCTCAATAGGAGTTGGGTCGCCATCAATGATGGTTACATCATAGTCGTATGACATCCTGTAGTTGTAGTCTTTTCCTTGTACCGTTTTCACTGTAGTGAAATATGTTTCAAGAAAGACTTTCCAGGCGGCAGTTCTTGTCACGATACTCTTGGCATGAGCTTCCTTGTCATAGTCTGCTACTCCAAAAGTCTCTATGTCGGAATGACCTCCTACATAGAGTACTTTCAGATTCGTCTTTTGGGCTGTGGCAGCCATTGTTGCGATGCACGCTAACAAGGCTATTGCCATTATTGATAAAAATCTCTTCATGTTGTATATAATATTAATGTTTATATTCTCTGATGTTGATGATGCCTTCCTTGGCAGTTATCTTCAATCTTGTGATATTCTCTATTGCATTGAGAGTCTGTCCCATCGGTTCGTATTTGTCAATGCTGCCTGTGAATCGCAGTTCTTTCATGTCTTCGGACGAGAACTCCACCTTCATGTTGTACCAATGGGAGATAACTTCCATCAGATCTTGCAGCGTGCAGCCGTCGAACAAGAAGTTGCCCGTGTTCCAAGAGGTGTAAAGATTAACATCCACTTGCTGGATGTCTGGTGTTCTGCCTGCTTTCAGGGTTGCCATATCGCCTGGTTTCAACAGGTATTCTTTACCGTACTTGCTGCTCACACCAACTTTACCTTTCACCAGAACAACGCTGGTTACACCTTTTTCCTTCATCGTGTTGACATTAAACTCGGTACCATAGTCGTGTACATCTCCGTTGGCAGTCTCTACTATGAAAGGTCGTTTCTTCGAGTCGTTGGCCACGATGAAATAGGCTTCTCCCTTGAGCTTTACCTTACGCTCGCTGCCTACAAAGTGATTAGGATAGATGAGGGTGGTATTGTAGTTGAGATGCACGTAGGTTCCGTCGTCCAGTACCATCCAGAATTCCTTGTCTTTCTTTGTTATCAGGGAGCTTTCTGTTATTTCGTCGCTTCCAAAGAAACTGCTTCCATCCTTACTGTCAGCTACTTTTTCTGCTTGTGCCAATGCACTCTGTGCATCTTTCACCTTGATGGTTTTGCCGTTGATGGTAAGTGTAGCTCCATTCATGTCATTCTGCTGAACCCGTTCTATGGCTTGATGCAGTTCTGCGGTGATGACGGCTGGTGGGGTGGAACCTTGATGTCCGAAATACATCCATGTACCCATTAATATGAGGGCGATAGCTGCTGCAGCGGCTATGCGTCGCAACCAGATGATGGTAGCAGCTTTGTCATCATTTCTATCTTCCTGTTCCTCTGCATGTTGGAGAGATGCTTTGAATGTAGCTTTTGCTTTCTCGGCATCAATGCTCTTGTAGAGATGGTAGCGTTGGAGAAAATCATCTTCATTCATGAGATGCTCTATTTTGTCTTTTAGCGACGCATCTTGCTCTACTCTTGATAAGAGCTCCTTGCCTTCTTCCTCTGAGATTTCGCCAGTCAGTAATTTACTGACGAGTGTATTGATATCAATATTCTTATTCATATTTTCTAATACTTTTGTGATAGAATTATTCTCTGTATTTACTATTATAACACACTTGGGTGCGTTTGTGGTTACAAAAATCAAGAAAAAAGTGAAAAAAAGTTGCATTTTTTAATTTTACTGCATAAAAATGCGTATCTTTGCACTCATGAGTGAGAAAAGTGATATTGAACTTGCAATAATTTGCCAATGGGATAATCAGGCCATCGAGTTGTTGTACGATAAATATTATCGTGCCTTGGTGAGTTATGGTTGTCAGTTTGTGGAAATGACCATTGCAGAAGATATCGTGCAGGATCTTTTCTCTGTTCTATGGGAACGTCGCCCTTTTTTCAACAGTATTTCCAAGTTTTCCGCCTATTTATATAATACGGTGCATAACTCTGCTCTCAATTACCTGCGTCATCAAACGGTACACAACAACTATCGGCAGAGTATAGTTGATAATCTGCAGGAGTTTATGCTGGTGGATGATACCTTGGATATTTTTAATAAGGAAGAAATCTATCGTCAACTCTTTGCTGCGATAGATGAGTTGCCTCCTCGCCAAAAGGAAGTCTTTCTTCTTTGCATGGAGGGGAAGAAAAATAGGGAGATTGCAGAGCAACTGGACATCTCCGCTGAGACGGTGAAGGTACAGAAGCGTCGTGCGATAGCTCGATTAAGGGATAAACTTTCTCCTATGTTAATTGAAATTATTCTTGTTCTGATAAGAAAAAGTTTTGATGCCTAATTACTTCTCCGTTCAGCGTCTTTATGCGGAACTTTCTTCTGGGAGTATAGTTTATTCATATAGAATTAAAGTGTTTTTTATATGCTTATAACAAATAATAAGCGGCATTCCTTGGATATGAATGCCGCTTATCATATAATTCAATATTTTTCTGAGTCATCTATGAAAGATTTGTCTTCTCGGTTTTCACAATCTTTCGGCCTTCTCTTATTTCAGATATTCTCCGAAATCAGTCAATCTCATATCGCCCTTCTTCAGGAAGGTATCGTGCATGGCGAGGGCAGCACGCATGCTCTGTGGCTCGTGGCCCTTCTCGGCAAACTTCAGATACTCACGAAGCATAGGGCGGTAATCCGGATGGGCACAGTTCTCGATAATCTCTTTGGCACGGCGCAATGGGCCTTTGCCACGGAGATCGGCTACTCCCTGTTCGGTAACAATCACATCCACATCGTGCTCGGTGCTGTCCACGTGACTGCACATCGGAACAATGGCAGAGATGCAACCGTTCTTGGTGGTACTCTGCGTGGTGAAGATAGAGATGAAACCATTGCGCTCGTAATCGCAGGAACCGCCGATACCATTCATCAGCTTGCTGCCGCAGATATGGCTAGAGTTCTCATTGCCATAGATGTCGCACTCAATGGCAGTGTTCATGGCGATGACACCCAGACGGCGGATGACCTCCGGAGAGTTGGAAATCTCGCTCTGGCGGATGGTGAGATGCTTCTTGAAGTAATCAATATCATCATACACCTCTTTCAATGTATCATTGGTAACGGTGAGCGAAGAGCAGGAAGCATCCTTGATTCTTCCCTCGCGCATGTATTTCACTACGGCATCCTGAACCACCTCGGTATAAACGCTGAACACAGGCACGTTAGGGTTCTGGCCCAAAGCCTCAAGAACGGCATTGGAAGTTACGCCCACTCCGCTCTGCAAAGGCAGGAACTGAGGAGGAATATGTCCCTTCTTCAGGTCGCTGACCAGGAAATCAGCCACATTATGTCCCATCTGTTCCGTCACAGGGTCGAGAGGCTTGAAAGCACGCGCCTCCTCCGGAATGTTGCATTCTATCACACCCACAATCTTATGTGCATCAATCTCAACATACTCCTTACCGATTCTATCACCTACGTTCATGATAGGGATAGGAGTGCGGAATGGGCATTCTGCTATCTCATATACATCGTGAAGATAACGGGAAGCTGGACTGTGGAAGGTATTCTTCTCGATGAGCACCTTCTTGGCAAGGCGGACGATGGTAGGAACGATGCCGCCGGCAGAGGTAAGGAATGCCTTGCAGGTGGTTTCGCCTTCTTCCAAATCAGAAACTTCGATGATGGCAAGGTCTATTTCGCCATAGAAACCACGGCGCAGACGCTCAGCCATGTGACCGAGGTGCATATCCTCATAATCTATCTCGCCCAGGTTGGTGTGAGTTCTAAAGTCCTTGTTGGTAGAAAATGGCGCACGGAACTTGATGGCATGAGCTGCTGCCATGTCACCTTCAATACTCTGCGAAGTAGAAGCTCCTGTCAAGATGCCCACCTGGAAAGGTCGGCCCGCCTCATGTTCAGCCACGGCTCGCTTAGAGAGTTCGCGGAAGGTTGCCTTAGGCACGCCGTTTGGTGTAAAACCACTCAATCCGATGTTATCTTGATCGTTAATCATTGCTGCCGCTTCGACAGCACTCAGTCTTGTATATGCCATTTTCTTCTAACTTAATACTCATTAGCGGAACTTATAGCCGCCTTCTTGATAATTGATAACTGTTTGCGGCTGCAAAGTTACACATTATTTTCGATATACGCTAATAATTTGATAATTTTATGCAATTAATTGGCAAAAAACTTACAAATAGTGAATAGATATACAAAAATTACTTACTTTATGCAAAAAGATAGCCGAATCAAAAAGCCTGATTGTACTTCTCAAATCCCTTTTTCTGTCATTCCATGCCCAATCTGTGCGCTTAAAGTGGCTCTAAATATGTTAAAATTACCACTTAGAGCCACTTTCTTACCCATTCGTTTGGCTTTAAGTGGTATTTTTTGTATATTTGCAGCCAAAACAAGCAGGTTGTTTAACCCATTCACTATATAATATATGACAAAGATAATAGGAAGGAAACGTGAGCTACAACAGCTCGAAGAGGCATACAAAGTAGAGGAATCGCTGTTTGTTGTCGTATATGGTCGCCGTCGCGTAGGCAAGACTTTTCTTGTAAGAGAGGCCTTTGACGACAAGTTGGCATTTTATGCCACAGGTGTCAACCAGGAAAACAAGGATGTACAGCTCATGTATTTCTACCATGCGCTTTGCAAATATTCTGATGCACCCCTTGCTCTGCCAAAGACCTGGCTAGAGGCATTCGATGCGCTCATCAAGATACTGGAAGCATCCAAGGAGCAGAAGAAAGTGGTGTTCCTTGATGAATTATCATGGATGAATGGAGTGGACGGCTCTTTTCTTACCGCCTTGGAATGGTTTTGGAACAGTTGGGCTTCGGCAAGAACGGATATTTTGCTAGTTTGCTGTAGCTCAGCCACTTCGTGGATTATCAACAAGGTTTTCAACAATCATGGTGGATTATATGGTCGAGTGAATCGTCGCATTCATTTGCATCCTTTTACCCTCCGAGAGTGCGAAGAGTTTTATAAGGATAAAAAGATTGCCATGAACCATTACGACCAAGTAATAAGCTACATGGTGTTTGGCGGTGTGCCTTATTATCTCAGCATGCTGGAATCAACCAAGAGCTTGGCGCAGAACATCGATGAGTTATTGTTTCATCCCGATGGTCAACTCCATCGAGAATACGAGAATCTGTATCAAGCCATGTTCCGCAATGCAGACAACCACTTACTGATAGTAAAAGCCATGGCTGCAAAGAGCAAGGGATTGACTCGCAATGAGATACTGGAAGCCACAGGCTTGCCAAATGCGGGGAGTGCGACTAGAGTATTGGATGAACTGGAACAAAGTGACTTCATTCGCCGCTATACCTCGTTCGGACAGAAGAAGCGCGACGAGATGTATCAACTTACTGATGCATACACCTTATTCTATTTTCATTTCCTGCAGGATGGCAAGAACAACGACAAGCAGTTTTGGCAGCATCATCTGGGCACACCAAAGATAAACTCATGGGCAGGTTATGCCTTTGAGCAGGTTTGCCTGGCTCATGTGGAGCAAATCAAGATGGCGATGGGAATCAGTGGCATGGCTGTATCTACTTCGGGATGGTTCAGCAAGGGCAAGGAGCAAAAAGCTCAGATAGACCTGGTGCTGGATAGAGCTGACCAGATCGTAAACCTCTGCGAAATCAAGTTCTCTACCCGGCCTTATACAATAGATAAGCAATATGCCGAAACGCTACAAAATCGCCAATGGATCTTTGAACAGGAGACAAAGACTCGCAAGAGTTGCCAGCAGGTTATGCTTACCACTTATGGTTTGGCAAAAAATCAGTATAGCAGCATCATACAGAGAGAATTGACCATGGAAGATCTGTTCCATTGATATTTTCGAGGAATTTAATAACATTTTGCGAATGATTTGTCGGATATATCAGAAAAATGAGTTAACTTTGCACTCAAAATATAAATAATATAAAAATAAGGTTCATACAAGATGGAACAGAAATTACTGATTTACAACACTCTCACACGTACGAAAGAGAGATTCACTCCGCTCCACGCTCCTAACGTGGGCATGTATGTTTGTGGCCCTACCGTGTATGGCGATCCGCATCTCGGTCATGCACGACCAGCCATCACATTCGATATACTCTTCCGCTATCTCAAGCACCTGGGCTATAAGGTTCGCTACGTTAGAAACATTACCGACGTGGGCCACCTGGAGCACGATGCAGATGAAGGCGATGACAAGATTGAGAAGAAGGCTCGCCTGGAGCAGTTGGAGCCAATGGAAATTGCGCAGTACTACACCAACCGCTACCACGATGCCATGGAGGCGCTGAACGTACTCCCTCCTAGCATTGAGCCTCATGCCACAGGCCATATCATCGAACAGGAGAAACTGGTTCAGGAAATCCTGGACAATGGCTATGCCTACGAGAGCAACGGCTCTATCTACTTCGACATCGAGAAGTATAACAAGGATCATAAGTACGGTATTCTCTCCGGACGTAACCTGGAGAACGTGATCAACGAGAGCCGCGAGCTGGCTGGTATCGGCGAGAAGAAGAACCAGGCTGACTTCGCCCTCTGGAAGAAGGCTTCACCTGAGCATATCATGCGCTGGCCTAGTCCTTGGAGTGATGGATTCCCAGGCTGGCACTGCGAGTGTACTGCGATGGGACGCAAATACTTGGGCAGCCACTTCGATATTCACGGTGGCGGCATGGATTTGATTTTCCCTCACCACGAGTGCGAGATTGCGCAGGCTGTGGCTTCTCAGGGCGACCAGATGGTTCATTACTGGATGCACAACAATATGATTACCATCAATGGTCAGAAGATGGGTAAGAGCTTGGGTAACTTCATCACCCTGGAGCAGTTCTTCACTGGCAATCACGACAGTCTGGAGCAGGCTTATTCGCCAATGACCATCCGTTTCTTCATCCTCTCCGCTCACTACCGCAGCACCGTAGATTTCTCTAACGATGCCTTGAAGGCTAGCCAGAAGGGATTGGAGCGCTTGATGAATGGTTTGAACGACTTGGAGCGTGTGCCTGTGGCTAAGCAGAGCGATGAGCAGGTGAAGAAGTTTGTAAGCGAATTGCGCCAGCGCTGCTACGATGCGATGAACGATGACTTCCAGACTCAGCTTGTCATCAGCTACCTCTTCGAGGCTTGCCACGTAATCAACACAGCCCTCGACCACAAGGCAAACATCTCTGCTGAAGACCTGAAGGAGCTTTCAGACACCATGCATCTCTTCACCTTCGACCTGCTCGGTCTGAAGAGTGAGAAGGGAGCCAACAATGATGCCCGCGAGGAGGCTTACGGCAAGGTTGTGGATATGGTTCTCAACCTGCGTGCCAAGGCTAAGGCTGATAAGGACTGGGCTACCAGCGACCAGATTCGCGATGCCCTGGCTGAAGCCGGCTTCGAGGTAAAGGACACCAAGGATGGTGTTACCTGGAAATTGAACAAATAATATTTAAAAAGAGGGTGCATCATCAACTTATGACGCACCCTCTCTTTTTATTTTTGTACTGCTGCAGAATCTTTCTTCCTTGCAGCAAGTGAATCTTTCTGTCTGCCAGATATAGAATCCCGCAACATCTTGTCTTTCTTATTCTTATATTCCTTATACTCTTTTTCGTAATAATGGGCATAGTTGGCGAAAGGCTCTGTCGTTACCTCATCGCTCGATGCCGTATAGGTATTTCCGTATGGATCGGATGCCTTGATGATGATTCTGGCATTCGGATTCCTAGGAGTATAATAATAAAGGTGGTTCATGATGAGATAACCGTTGCCCTTGCTCACGAACCGGTAAGATACACTCTCGCTATACTTATGATGATAGCCTGCGGCAAAGGCATCCTGCCCCTTTCCGCTGAGGCGCCCCATCAGATATTCTTTGCCATCCTCTACGGCTACAACTCGCCAATGACTGGTAGCATTGAAGACATTGGCTACCAGGATATTCCTGTTGTTTGCCAACTGCCAATCCTTAGAGTATTTCTCGCCGTTGAAATCGGTCTGCGCACGGAACAAGGTCATCTGCTTGCTCTTATCCCAGAAAGTTCCCTTGTAATAGCAGTTGCTGATGCTGGTACCCACAAAACTGTATACATAATATCCGTTCGGGGTACCGCAGATGTTGATGTTCGACTGCCAGATATTGCCACAGGCGGCAGCATGACAATGCTCCATCACATCCTCTCCCTCATAGTTGATTTCGTGGTTGCAGGCAAAATGAGTATGTCCGCAGAAGAGTTCGTAACCGCCCTTAAACTGTTTCAGCAAAGAAAGCAGGAGCGAGAGACGAGAAGAAGAATAGTGTCCCTCCTCATGGGCATTGGTCAGCGGCTTTGCCTTGCTGAAAGGCGCATTACCAAAGGTAAAAGGAATATGATAACAGAGTACCACCTTCATATCCTTTGGCGTAAGAGCCAAATCCTGCTTCAGCCATTTCACCTGGCGCTCACGTAATTCTCCAGGCGAATAATAGGACATGCCGCGGTGGAAGAAGCAGTTGTTGATGCAGACATAATGCACATCGCCACGGTTGAAGGAAAAATCGGTAGGACCGAAATTCTCTTCCCATTTCCTGCGGTAGAGCGCCTTGCCATCCTGGTCGTGATTGCCGATGACGGAGAAAAGACGCATCTCTGAAGAGCCCAATGCCTGGCGTATCTGACGCTCCAGTTTGGCGTTGTAACCGCCATAATACTGCACATCATCGCCCATGCTGAGCCCGTAGACCGGTGTTCCGGCTGGCAGCGAACTGATGGTCTGCCTGATGTCCGCCATCGTCTGGGTAGTGAATCTTTCTACATCGCTCTTCTTGATGGGATTATCATCCGGAGAAGTATAGTAAGGGCTGTAGGCATTGGTAACCTGCGGGTCGCCGATGACAATCATCTTATAGTGAATCTCCTTGCCGCCCGGCAGTCGGGTGAGGGTGAAGTTATAGGTTTTCTTCCCCTTGGAAACCTTTTGGTAGAAGAAAGCCGTGCGATCGGTCTTAGAATGGGTAGGGACCTCGCAATCAGCTGGAACAGAATAGTATATGAATTTTGCCAGGCTGTCTCGCTTCATCTTATATCTGCCCTGTGCATCGGTTTTCACACAGTTGAATCCATCGCTCACGATGACGCCAGCCACTCCCTTTCCTTCCTTATCTCTTAAAGTTCCGGAGATATTGAAATCCATCTTCTTCACAGGTTTCTTCTTCAGCGTATCAGCAGGCTGTGGCTTGAGCCGGAGAACCGGTGGAGTTTTCACCAGGTTCTGTATCTGTTTCTTGGGGTAGAGCAGGTGCAAGGTGATGCCTATTGCTACGAGCGCGCAGCAAGCAACCGACAGAACCCCTATGTATAATTGTTTCTTTTTCATGAGTACAAAAGTACGGCTTTATTATGGTAATGCAGCATATATTCATTTAAAAAACTCTAAATATTACCTTAGGGTAACTTACCTTAGGGTAATATTTCGTAACTTTGTACCAAATTACTAGGAATATGGCAAAATATCTATCACCATTTCAATTTGGTACATTAGCTACCAATGAGAATTTTATCGACAGACAGGAAGACAGGGCTTTGCTGAAGCAATTACTGTCCTCCCATATCAACGTGATGCTGATTTCACCACGCCGATGGGGTAAATCATCGCTAGTGAAAAGGGCGATGAACGAATTGGCTGATGAGGATAATAACGTAAGAATCTGTTATATTGATGCCTTCAGCATCGGCTCTGAATCTGAATTTTATCGCACTTTTGCCAGTCAGGTTATAGCTTGTGCTTCCTCTAAAATGGAACGATGGATAGAGGATGCAAAGAAATTCTTGACAGGTGTGATACCGCAGGTTGTAATCAACGACCAGGTGACCGACTTCATGGCTTTCGACCTGAAGTTTGTGCCACAGGAGCGTGATAAGATGGCGATTCTCCAACTGCCTGAGTTGCTGGCAAAGGAAAAGGGCATCAGAATTATCGTCTGCATCGACGAGTTCCAGCAGTTGGCTAATCTTCCTGAGTATAAGGATATGGAGGGAAAGATGCGTTCGGTATGGCAGCAACAGCAGCTTACCTCTTACTGTCTCTACGGAAGCAAGCGAAACATGATGCTCAATATCTTCAACAATTCCAATAGTCCTTTTTATCGCTTTGGACAAGTGATTTTCATGCAGAAGATAGCTAAGGAGCATTGGATTCCATTCATTCTGTCATCTTTCGAGAAGACAGGAAAGTCAATCTCTGCAGAGATGGCAGAGCGGATCTGTGATGCCGTGGCTTGCCATTCCTGGTATCTCCAGCAGTTGTGCTATTTTATCTGGAGTTTCACGGTTTCGGAAGTGACGGAAGATATATATCATCTGGGATTGAAACAGGTACTCAACATCAATACCCCGATGTTTCAGAATGATACGGAGAATCTCAGTTCCACCCAGATAGAGATGCTTAAGGCTATAGCCAATGGCGAACAGCATTTCTCTTCGCAAGCCGTGAAACAAATCTATAATCTTGGTAATCCGAATACGATTGTCAAGAACAGGAAAACGCTCCAGAACAAAGATATTATCGAAAAGCAAAACGATGCTTTTGTCTTTGTTGACCCGATATACCGGCTGTGGTTTAAGGAGGAGTATTGTAGATAGAAACTATGTAAATTTAAAGAAATAATATAAGGAGAAAAAAGATAATGGCAAACGATAATAAAGGTCTTACACCGATGATGAGACAGTTTTTCGAGATGAAATCGAAACATCCCGAAGCGCTGCTGCTCTTCCGTTGCGGTGACTTCTACGAAACTTACTGCGAAGATGCGGTGGAGGCATCCCGTATACTCGGCATTACGCTGACACGACGTAACAATGGCGGTTCTACGGGCACGACCGAGATGGCAGGATTCCCTCATCATGCTCTGGATACCTATCTGCCTAAACTCATCAGGGCGGGTAAGCGCGTAGCGGTATGCGACCAGCTGGAAGACCCGAAGAAGAAACGACTCGAAATAAAAGGTAAGAAGGGACTGAGCCAGATGGACAAGATGGTGAAGCGAGGTATTACTGAACTCGTTACACCGGGTGTGGCGATGGGAGATAACGTACTGAACTACAAGGAGAACAACTTCCTGGCAGCCGTACACTTCGGCAAGACCGCCTGCGGTGTGAGCTTTCTGGATATCTCGACCGGAGAGTTTCTTACCGGCGAGGGAACCTACGACTATGTAGAAAAACTGATGGGCAACTTCATGCCGAAAGAGGTGCTCTACGACCGCGCCCGAAAGAATGACTTCGAGAAATATTTCGGCAGCAAATACTGTACCTTCGAACTGGATGACTGGGTTTTCACCGAACAGACAGCCCTGCAGAAACTCCTGGGACATTTCAAGACAAAATCTCTGAAAGGTTTCGGCGTAGAGCATCTCAAGAACGGCGTGATAGCCAGTGGTGCCATCATGCAGTATCTCGAGATTACCCAGCATACACAGATTAATCATATCACCGCCCTTTCACGTATCGAAGAAGATAAGTTCGTGCGTATGGACAGGTTTACCATCCGCAGTCTGGAGCTGGTTGCCCCTATGCAGGAAGATGGTTCTTCGCTCCTGAATGTCATCGACCGTACGGTAACGGCGATGGGCGGACGTATGCTCAGACGCTGGCTGGTCTTCCCGTTGAAGGACGTTAAACCAATCAACGAGCGCCTCGACATCGTGGAATATTTCTTCAAGGAACCGGAATTTCGTCAGCTTCTCGATGACCAGCTGCATCGCATCAGCGACCTGGAGCGTATCATTTCCAAAGTAGCCGTGGGTAGAGTTTCGCCTCGCGAAGTGGTTCAGCTGAAGAATGCACTCGAAGCCATCAAGCCTATCAAGGTGGCATGCCAGCATGCTACGAACGAGGCTCTGAAGCGGGTAGGCGAGCAGCTGAACGTATGCGAGACCCTGAAAGACCGCATCGCCAGGGAAATACAGCCCGATCCGCCACAGCTGGTCAATAAGGGTGACGTGATAGCCGACGGATTCAATGCCGAACTTGACGACCTTCGTGCCATCAGCCGCCACGGCAAGGATTATCTGCTCAAGATACAGGAAAGGGAGATAGAAAAGACAGGAATTTCGAGTCTGAAGGTAGGTTACAATAATGTTTTCGGATACTATCTGGAGGTGAGAAATACCTTTAAGGACAAGGTGCCTGAGGAGTGGATACGCAAGCAGACGCTGGCTCAGGCAGAGCGTTATATAACCCAGGAACTGAAGGAATATGAGGAAAAGATTCTCGGTGCTGATGAGAAGATTCTGGTATTGGAAGCACAGCTCTTCAACGAACTGATAGCTGCCATGCAGGAGTATATTCCGCAGATACAGATCAATGCCAACCTCATCGCCCGTATGGACTGTCTTTTGTCATTTGCAAAGACATCTGACGAGAACCGCTACGTGCGCCCTATCGTCGATGATTCTGAGGTGCTCGACATCAAGCAGGGCAGGCATCCGGTGATTGAAACCCAACTGCCGCTGGGCGAACGCTATGTACCTAACGATGTGCTGCTCGATACCGAGAAACAGCAGATCATGATGATTACCGGTCCTAACATGGCTGGTAAATCGGCTCTGCTGCGCCAGACCGCCCTTATCGTGCTGCTGGCACAGGTAGGCTGTTTTGTGCCCGCAGAGAGCGCCCGAGTTGGACTGGTGGATAAAATCTTCACACGTGTAGGTGCAAGCGACAATATATCGCTCGGCGAATCGACCTTCATGGTAGAGATGACCGAGGCAGCAAACATTTTGAACAACGTTTCTCCGCGCTCGCTGGTGCTCTTTGATGAGCTGGGAAGAGGTACTTCTACCTACGATGGTATTTCCATTGCCTGGGCTATCGTGGAATATCTGCATGAACATAAGAAGGCACAGGCACGTACGCTCTTTGCTACCCACTATCATGAGCTCAACGAGATGGAGAAGAACTTCCCTCGCATCAAGAATTTCAATGTGAGTGTGAGAGAGGTGGACGGAAAGGTAATCTTCCTGCGTAAACTGGAACCGGGAGGCAGTGAGCACTCTTTCGGTATCCATGTGGCAGAGATTGCCGGTATGCCTCGCAGCATCGTGAACCGTGCCAATGTGATTCTCAAACAGTTGGAGGATGACAATGCCGGGGTTGGCGGTGCCGGTAAACCGAACGTACAGCACATTGATGAACCTAAGGATGGTGTGCAGCTCAGTTTCTTCCAACTCGATGATCCTGTACTGACGCAGATACGTGATGAAATACTCGGGCTGGATGTGAACAATCTCACTCCGGTAGAGGCATTGAACAAGCTCAATGACATCAAGAAGATTCTACTGGGAAGATAAAAATATAAATCCCTCCCCGTGGCAGCAGATGCTGTTGCACGAGGAGGGATTTTTATAATCTGAAAATAATTCGTCTAATATTATTTTGCCTCTACGTTCTTTTCTTTCGCTCTCTTTGTGCTGGAAGCGATGCTCCATACACCGGCGATGATGAGCGGAATGCTCAATATCTGTCCCATATCCATAGGCAGACCTGCCTCGAATGCTACCTGAATCTCCTTGGTATATTCTATGAAGAAACGGAAGGTGAAGATGAGAGTAAGGCAAAGACCGAAATAGAAACCGGTTCCAACGCTCTTAGGACCTCTCTTCTTATAGATGAAGAGGATGAGGAGGAAAAAGCAGAAGTATGCCAAAGCCTCGTAGAGCTGACCCGGATGGCGTGGATACTGGTCTTCGCGAACGAAGATAAATGCCCAAGGCACATCGGTAACCTTGCCGATGATCTCTGAATTCATCAGATTGCCCAAACGGATGAAAGTGGCTGTAATGCCTGAGCAGATACCCATATTGTCGAGCACTACCCAGCCGCTCACCTTCATGTTGCGGCAATAGAGCCAGATGCCGACGAACATGCCGAATACGCCTCCGTGGCTCGCCAGTCCCTCATAACCCGTAAACTTCCAACTGCCGTCTAGCATATGGTGAACAGGTATCAGCATCTCGATGAAGTGATCCCACTGGGTGAGGAAATATTCCGGCTGATAGAAGATGCAATGTCCCAAACGGCCACCTATCAGTACACCTAAGAAGATGTAGAGAAACAGTGGGGAGAACTTCTCATCAGAAAGCCCCTGCTGCTTGTAAAGCTTGCTCATGAGCAGATAGCCCAGCAGCAGACCGATCATCCAGCAGGTGGAGTAGTAGCGGATGGTCATAGGACCCAGATGAGCCAGGATTGGGTCTGGGTCCCATACGATATAGTTAAGCAGATTTGCTATCATAATCGTAGAAGAATAGGATTATACATTGAAGCGGAAGTGCATGATGTCGCCATCCTGTACGATGTACTCCTTGCCCTCGATGCCGAGCTTACCAGCCTCGCGCACAGCAGCTTCAGAGCCATACTTGATATAGTCATCATACTTGATAACCTCTGCACGGATGAATCCCTTCTCGAAGTCGGTGTGGATGACGCCGGCACACTGAGGAGCTTTCCAGCCCTTGTGATAGGTCCATGCCTTTACCTCCATCTCACCAGCGGTGATGAATGTTTCGAGGTTCAGCAGGGCATATGCCTTCTTGATGAGTCGGTTTACGCCGCTCTCTTCCAGTCCGAGTTCTTCGAGGAACATCAGTTTGTCCTCGTAGGTTTCGAGCGATGCGATGTCTTCCTCTGTCTTGGCAGCGATGACCATGCACTCAGCACCTTCTTCCTTGGCGATTTCCTCTACCTTCTTGCTATACTCGTTGCCGGTCTTGGCAGAAGCTTCATCTACATTGGCTACGTAGAGCACTGGCTTGGTAGTGAGGAGGAAGAGGTCGTGAGCCACCTTCTGCTCTTCCTTGGTTTCGAAAGTAACGCCACGGGCGTTTTTTCCCTGCTCCAGAACAGCCTTGTAAGCCTCCAGAACGGTAACCATCAACTTGGCATCCTTATTGCCGGCAGCTGCAGTCTTCTGCTGCTTGGCGAGCTGAGATTCGATGGTTTCCAGGTCCTTGAGCTGCAACTCTGTATCGATGACGCTCTTATCCTCCAAAGGATCAACCTTAGCGCCACCTTCGCGAACGATGTTGTCATCGTCGAAGCAGCGGATTACGTGGATGATAGCATCGCACTCACGGATATTTCCCAAGAATTTATTACCAAGACCTTCGCCCTTGCTGGCACCCTTGACGAGACCTGCGATATCTACGATTTCGCAAGTAGCTGGGACGATGCGTCCTGGGTGAACAATCTCTGCCAACTTGTTGAGTCGCTCATCTGGTACGGTGATGACGCCCAAGTTTGGTTCGATAGTACAGAAAGGGAAGTTAGCTGCCTGTGCCTTTGCACTAGACAGACAGTTGAACAGTGTAGACTTACCCACGTTTGGGAGGCCTACAATACCACATTTTAATGCCATTTTATCTTTAAACGTTTAAATATTTGGTGCAAAGGTACACATTATAAATGAAAGATACAAAGAAATCGTTGAAAATTAACTAAAAATCATAGATGACGAGTGAAATCCTTACATCTTCTCTAGTTATAGAATTGTGATGGATATTATTTCTTTTTGCTATTCTTTTTGGTCAATGTCTTTTCGTCAGATTTTAA
>DAWDAD010000032.1:0-31243 GCA_052356385.1 Prevotella sp. | reverse complement strand
ATGTAGAGGGCGACGAGTGGGAGGAGAGTATCGACCGCTCTGATAAGCTCGAGACACTGGAGGCTCATGCAGAGCTGACTCCAGAAGAGATTGTCAACCGTATCAAGGTGGCTGGTGTCACAGGTATGGGTGGTGCCGGTTTCCCAACTTTCATCAAGCTTTGTCCTCCTCCAGGTGCCAAGGCTGAGTGTGTCATCATCAACGGTGTAGAGTGCGAGCCTTATATCACAGCCGATTATCGCCTGATGATGGAGCATGCCGATGAGATTCTCGTTGGCTTGAACCTTCTGATGAAGGCGGCTAAGGTAGAGAAGGGCTACATCGGTATTGAGGACAACAAGCCTGCTGCCATCAAACTCTTCGAGGAAAAGACAGCCAATGACTCCCGTATCGAGATCGTTCCTCTGGCTAAGAAGTATCCTCAGGGAGGTGAGAAGCAGCTGGTGGATGCCGTCATTCGCCGTCAGGTTCCAGCTCCTCCAGCTATTCCTGTCAACGTTGGAGCAATAGTTCAAAATGTAGGTACTGCCTTTGCTGTTTATCAGGCAGTTATGAAGAACAAGCCTCTCTTTGAGCGCTATACTACCGTTACCGGTAAGCAGGTGAAGAATCCTGGCAACTTCCTCGTACGTATGGGAACCCCATTCTCTCAGATGATTGAGAACTGTGGCGGTTTGCCTGAGGGCGACAACAAGGTGTTGGCTGGTGGTCCGATGATGGGTAAGGCTGTGATCAGTCTCGATGTTCCTGTAACCAAGGGTACCAACTCCATCACCGTATTGACTGATGCAGATGCTCACCGCAAGAAGGCTCAGCCATGTATCCGCTGTGCCAAGTGTGTGGATGCCTGTCCAATGGGCTTGGAGCCATACTTGCTTGCTACCCTGAGCGTAGTGAAGGATTATGAGCGCCTGGAGGCAGAGGAGGTAACATCCTGCATCGCCTGCGGTTCATGTCAGTTCACCTGTCCATCTCATCGTCCTATCCTCGATAACATCATCAACGGTAAGGCTGCGGTGATGGGCATCATCAGAGCTCGCAACGCCAAGAAGTAAGCGTTCACGTCAAGAATGAATTTCATTTAAGAAAGAATTTAAAAGATAAAATGGGAAAATTAATCGTTTCATTATCGCCACATGCCCACGGAAATGAGAGCGTGGAGAAGAACATGTACGGAGTGATCATCGCTCTCGTGCCTGCCATCCTCGCATCTTTCTATTTCTTCGGTCTGGGTTCAGCAGTCGTACTGCTCACCTCTGTGGCAGCCTGCGTCTTCTTTGAGTGGGCAATTACAAAATATCTCCTGAAGGAGGAGACCAGCTTGCTCGATGGTTCTGCCATCATCACCGGTCTCTTGCTCGGCATGAACTTGCCAAGTAACCTTCCTCTCTGGATCATCATCATCGGTGCCCTGTTTGCTATCGGTGTAGGTAAGATGAGCTTCGGCGGTCTGGGTAACAATCCTTTCAATCCTGCTTTGGTGGGCCGTTGCTTCCTGCTCGTCAGCTTCCCTGCTCAGATGACTTCATGGCCTGTGGCAGGACAGATGCTCAGCTATACCGATGCTACAACTGGTGCTACACCGCTGGCTATCATGAAGACCGCCATCAAGACGGGCGATGCTTCTCTCCTGAATCAGTTGCCTGGTTCCATGAGCCTGCTCTTCGGTGCTACTGGCGATACCTTCGGAGCCGGTACAACCGGTGAGGTTTGTGCATTCGCCCTGTTGCTCGGTTTGGCTTACATGCTCTGGAAGAAGGTCATTACCTGGCATATTCCTGTCAGCATCATCGCTACCGTATTCGTTTTCAGCGGATTGATGCATTTGGCTAATCCTGTTTATGCCAATCCTCTGGCTGTCATCTTCAGTGGTGGTCTGATGCTCGGTGCCATCTTCATGGCTACTGATTATGTAACATCACCAATGACTCACAAGGGTATGCTCATCTACGGTGTCTGCATCGGTCTTCTCACCGTCATCATCCGTAACTGGGGTAGTTATCCGGAAGGTATGTCGTTCGCCATTCTCATCATGAATGCGTTCACACCTCTTATTAATACATACGTTAAACCAAAGCGCTTCGGTGAGAAGCCTGCTAAAAAATAAGGAGGATTGAGACATGCAGAAATTAGAATCATCATTAAAGAACATGGTTTTGGTGCTCGTAGGTGTAGCGCTCGTTGTGGGTGCTGTGCTGGCATACATCAATCACCTTACATCTGGTCCTATCGCCGAGAAGGCTGCCCAGAGTCTGGCTGCCGGTATCAAGAGCGTGATGGGCACTGAAGATCTCCAGGTGGCTGAGCCGGAAGAGGTGAAGCAGGAGTTTGGCAGCAAGGAGTTTACCTTTATCCTCCACAAGTGCTCTGACAAGAGCGGTAAGGAGTTGGGTGCAGCCGTAGAGAGTACTACCGGCGGTTTCGGCGGCGACTTGAAGGTGCTCGTAGGTTTTGATACTGAGGGCAAGATTATGGGTTACACCATTCTTCAGGCTTCAGAGACTCCAGGTCTGGGTGCCAAGGCAACCAGCTGGTTCCAGAAAGACGGAAAGGGTAGCATCATTGGTATGACTCCAAAGGATGGCGACCTCCACGTGAGCAAGGACGATAAGAGCGGCAATGCCGTAGATGCCATCACCGCATCAACCATTACCAGCCGTGCCTTCCTCAAGGCTATCAATCAGGCTTACGCTGCCTATGCAGGTAAGAGTGTAGATGGCGAGAGCGGTGCATCACAGAAAGCAGATGCTGAGAGCGGTGCATCTAAAGTTGAACATAACGAAAAGAAAGGATAAGCCGATATGAGTAATATGAAAATTTTGATGAATGGACTCATCAAGGAGAACCCTACCTTCGTGTTGCTCCTCGGTATGTGTCCTACCTTGGCAACAACAACCAGTGCCATCAACGGTCTTTCCATGGGATTGGCTACCATGGCAGTATTGGTTTGTACCAACTTTGTGATTTCATGTATCAAGAAGATTACCCCGGATATGGTTCGCATCCCTGTTTTCATCGTCGTGATTGCAGCCTTCGTAACCATCCTTCAGATGCTGATGAGTGCCTATGCTCCTGACAGCATCAACCAGGCTTTGGGTATCTACATCCCATTGATTGTAGTTAACTGTATTATTTTGGGTAGAGCAGAGAGCTTTGCTGCCAAGAACTCACCGATTGCCAGTCTCTTTGATGGCATTGGTTGCGGTTTGGGTTTCACCCTCGGTTTGACTATCTTGGGTAGTGCCCGTGAGATTCTTGGTGCAGGAAGCGTATTCGGTATCACTCTGTTGCCAGAGACTACCAATATTCTGATGTTCATCCTGCCTCCAGGAGCATTCCTCACATTGGGATACATCATTGCGATATTTAATAAGGTAAAGAAGTAAGCGTAGGCATCGCTTCAATCCATGAAATAGAATAGAAATTATGGAATATTTATTGATATTTATCTCTGCGATATTCGTCAACAACATCGTCTTGTCGCAGTTCCTCGGTATCTGTCCGTTCCTGGGCGTATCGAAGAAAGTTGATACTGCCATCGGTATGGGTGGTGCCATCGCCTTCGTCTTGACCTTGGCAACCATCATTACCTGGTGTGTTCAGAAGTATGTACTCGATCCATTCGGATTGCAATATCTCCAGACCCTGGCGTTCATCCTCGTGATTGCCGCCTTGGTTCAGATGGTAGAGATTATTCTCAAGAAGGTTTCGCCTGCGCTTTATCAGGCACTTGGCATCTTCCTGCCTTTGATTACTACCAACTGTGCTGTGCTGGGTGTAGCCATCCTGGTTATCCAGAAGGACTACAATCTCTTGGAGAGTGTGGTTTATGCCTTCTCTACAGCCCTCGGCTTTGCTCTGGCTCTCATCGTCTTTGCTGGTATTCGTGAGCAGCAGGCTCTGGTTCGCATTCCTAAGGGTATGCAGGGCGTAGCCATCGTCATGGTTACAGCCGCTCTCCTCAGCCTTGCTTTCATGGGCTTCTCTGGTGTAGATGGAGGCTTGAAGGCTTTGTTCGGATTGGAGTAAAGAGATAGTATTAGTTAGTTAAAACGCCCTGAGAGGGCAAAAGCATTATGTATGATGATGCTTTTGCACTTTCAGGACGTTTTTTTTATTGGCTGCTTTTCCAGCCTACCAGTCTGTCGGTTCTATCTCCTGTGCCTCGATAATAGATGAGGGCATCATAGCGGTTGGTCGTCTGGAAAAAGTTACCCTCCGTACTCACGGGTTGCGTACTGCCGTCGCTTTTGAGCACCAGATACTGGTAGCTGTAATAACCTTGTTTGAGCAGCACGGTGGCATGATAGCTGTGGTCGGCTTCGTTGTATTCCATCCGATAGGTAGGCAAAAAGCGGTCGTAGGTCCAGTCTGCATTCAGATATACGTCGCCTGGCTGGCGATTGGTCTGTAGCCGGAAATGTACCGGCGCATACTCGCAGGTGAAATGATTGTCCTCGTTATCACTGTTGCGCACGTAGAAGGAGCCTTTGGCGCTCTCATCGTGTACGTAGTTGGGGCGAGGGGTATCGGGCATTACATAGATCTGGTATTCTTCTCCATCCCATTTTATCTCGTCTATTCCCATCGTAGGATGATCCATGTCGAGCAGTTCGAATTTTCGGTATTCATTTCCTGCATCGAATATCAGATGGCGGTTGTGTTGCCATTGCAGTCCATCTGCGCTGATATAATCAGGTTGGGCATTCCATACTGCCTGATTCCAACGTCCGTTCTGCAGCACCACGGTTTTAATCTGTTGTGAGGGATTGGTTACTCTTAGGTTTCCGTAGTTCACATTCATGCTTACCTGCTGATGCTGCTTATTGATGTCGATGTCCGTATTCGAAGAATATCCGATGGCAACCTGCACCTGTGGCTCTACTACCATAAAGCAGGCGGTGAGTATCTTTCTGCCGTCTTTATCGTTAGCTTCATCCTCTTGGTTGTTCGTCTCTGCGTTGTCATCGTAGATGGTGAGCTTGTAGTTTCCGCTCATGGTGATGTGGCAGTTCTCGTTGGGGATTGTGAGATGATAGTGGGTGTAGAGATGGTTGGTGTTGAGCGATTGCTCGATGTTGTCGATGGCTTGCTCGTGGTTCCATCCCTTCAGATAGTCGGACTCGAAGAGTCCTTGAGAAACCTTCCAGTCGGCATCGCAATGTTCTATCCTGTAGGTGTATCGATGATAATCGTGGGTCATGTCATCGAAGTCGATGTGGATGGGTTGCCCGTTCAGCAAAGTGATGGGAAGGGCTTGCCAGTCGGTGCCCGCCACCACCTGTAGGGTAGCGATGCGCTGACAGTATATCTCGTGTCTCTGCGCCCGTGAGGGCAGGGCAGCGAGGGCGAGAAGTATATGGAGAGTCAATATCTTTTTCATACTTGCAAAGATACGGTAAAAAGGGGGGAATGTAGTCGATAGGGGAATCGAACCCCTATGCCAAGATTGAGAATCTTGTATCCTAACCATTAGATGAATCGACCAACGGTGCAATTTTGAATAATGCTTGCGGAAGGTGGGGGATTCGAACCCCCGGTACGGTAACCCGCACGTCAGTTTAGCAAACTGGTGGTTTCAGCCACTCACCCAACCTTCCTGTTGGATTCATTTCTGAATCATCAAGCATCGTTCTCAAATGCGATTGCAAAGGTACAACTTTTTTTTGGTTCCACCAAATTTTTCCTTTACTTTTTTTGCTTTTATGATGGGTAATTGTCATTTATCCACAACGGCGATAGCGTTACCTGCGTAGGGATAAAAAAATAACTTGCAGTAGTCTTTTCGACTAATTGCAAGCTTACTAACAATAACCAATACATGAAAAACACTTAGTAGTCGATAGGGGAATCGAACCCCTATACCAAGATTGAGAATCTTGTATCCTAACCATTAGATGAATCGACCATTTTAATTAGTCTGCATTGGTTTCACAACTTGTGCAGACTTGAACAACAAATTTAACTTATTTAACCAGGTAGTCGATAGGGGAATCGAACCCCTATGCCAAGATTGAGAATCTTGTATCCTAACCATTAGATGAATCGACCAACGATGCAATCTTGAACTCCGCTTGCGGAAGGTGGGGGATTCGAACCCCCGGTACGGTAATCCCGCACGTCAGTTTAGCAAACTGGTGGTTTCAGCCACTCACCCAACCTTCCAATCGGATATTGTTGCCAAATCAACAAGCATCGTTCTCAAATGCGGGTGCAAAGATACTACATTTTTTTTGTTCCACCAAATTTTTCTGCAACTTTTTTCAAGAAATATGCATATTTTCTTGATTTTTCTTGTTTTTGGGAAGAATTATAGGGGATAAGCTGACTTTGTCAACAAAAAAGGAGGCAGATTTACCAATTATTGGAAATCTGCCTCCTGTAGGAAAGGGTCGCTCGATGATGTGATGAAACTCCGAATGTCATAAACATTTGAGAGCTCTCCGCTTTTGTAATCCACCGGCTTTGCAGCTTAGTTGACATGTCAGTTTATGTGGCCCGCCATAGGCAAGAGAAGTCTTCTCGGTTTCATAAGTGTAATTTGATGAGTATCCCGATCGAACCGACACGACCCTTATATCTTTGTCGAATAGACATAGCATAGGCTATCATCTATTGATAGAAGTCTTTGGGTTTTCTATACTGCAAAGATAATGCAATCTTTTGAAACTACCAAATCTTTCTGCTGATTTTTTCGAAAAATCTTCTTTATCAAAAGTCAGAACTCCCTTTTCCTTGTTTCTCTCAAGGGTCAAGACTTCTTTTTCCTGAGCTCTTCGTATATTTCTTCGAAATATTTCCTGAGTTCTGTCTTGTCTTCAATGATATTCCGCAGCTCTTTCAGAGCCTTCTCATTGGGTGAGTTGGGAATCCAAAGCTTGATGTAGCCGTTGCGGGAATATTTCTCGTCCATGTGGTCGGCGAACCGCTGCCATTGCTCTTCCTTTCCTTTTCCGGGATAGTTCTCCTCTCCGTATTCGATAGCACGAAGAAAGATTTCGTGAACATCGATGTCGCGGTCGGCTTCGGCAACAATCTTGCCATAGATGCTTCGGGGCTGGCGACTGGAGGAGGCGCGGTGATCCTCCACGGCTTCTTTCATGATTTTAATCTGCTCGGGAGTGAACCAGCGCTTCAGTCTTGCATCAGCCTGGAGGATTTTGCCACTGGTGAGGTGGTGGATGGCGCGCGGACCGCTCATTCCCAGGTCGTGGTAGGCGGCAACGATATAAACCATGTCGATGTCGGCACCTGTTACAGGTACGAGTTTCAGGGCGTTTTTGATGACACGGGTTACGTGGCGCAATCCGTGGCTCTCGCCAAATTCTGTATATTTGGGCAGAATCTGTGTTTCCACAAACTGCATGATTTCGAGATTTACTTGTTGCTTCATACTTTTTCTTCTTTTATATATATAATGTACGCGCGTACATTATATAATTATTATTCCTGAATGTTATCTTCTCATTCTAGAATCTTCTCATGCCATTCCAGAGGGGGCGGGTATCTCTGGGATTACCACATCATTCCAAGGATGATGAAGGTAGAGATCATACCAAAGGTAAAGATGTTGAGAGCCGTGTAGCCCAGTACCTTGTTCAGCATTCTGCCTTCTCCTATCTTCCTCATTTTGGCGAATGTTCGGTTGTGCACCACGAGATATGTGGCGGCGAAAGGCAAAAACTTAGTATCTGCATCGTAGGCAAGTGCACCATAGATGTTGATTCCAATCATGATGAGGATACCGATGTTGCCCAGTGCGCAGTAGAGACGCTCGCCGTTTTTCTTGCCGATGTGAACGATCAGTGTCTTCTTGCCCGCCTTGATGTCGTTGTCGTAGTCGCGATAGTTGTTCAGAATGAGCAGCGTATCTACTACCAGTCCGCAGGCGATGGAAGTCAGTATGGCTTCTGCTGATACAGTCTGTATTCCTTCAGGCATGACCAGGTAGTAGGTGCAGCAGACCGGCACGATGCCGAAAAAGAGAAGTACCAGCAGGTCGCCCAATCCCAGATAACTCAGCTTGGTGGTGTAGAGGAAACAGAAGAGGACACAGCAGATACCCACGATGATCATCTCCTTTCCTCCGTAGAAGGCAAGGGGCAAACCGATGATGCAGCCTAGAAGGGTAGTGATGATAATGCCCCATTTCATGGCTTTCATCGTAATCCAGCCTTCAGCACAGGCTCGTTTCGGTCCCAGGCGGGTTTCGTCGTCGTTGCCATGCTTGAAGTCGAAGAAGTCGTTTACCAGGTTGGAGTCTATCTGCATTATCCATGCAAAGAGCAGGCAGAGCAGGGCTGGAATCCATTGGCAGTTGGCATTTGAGTCCTTGTATGCCAGGGCTGTGCCTAGCATTACTGGTACTGCCGCAGCCGAAAGGGTGACGGGGCGGGCGGCGAGAAACCATGCCTTGATAGAATTTGTCTTTATCATCATATTGTTGCTTTTAAATTATAAGGAGCGAGGTTTTTGGGGAACCTCGCTCCTTGTTGTTATTCATTAAGAAAAGATTCGCTTCTATTTTGTTTCAGAAGAATCTCTTGTGGAAAAGATTCGCTTCCTAGTTGAAGAAGTTCCAGCTTACACCCATTCTGAAAACTCGCTGGTTCATCGGATAGTGAGGGGTGAAGAAGTAGTTCTTGTCGCCTTGTCCTGCATTCAGATGGCTCATCATCACGAAGAAGCGGGTGTGCTTGATGTGAACATTGGCGTAGGCATTGACGATAGGGTAGTTGCCCACCTTCACGTTCTTCTCGCCGTTGCCCTGTACGGTATATTGACCGATGTAAGGAGAATAATCCGGAGCCTCGTAGCTGGTGAAGTATCTGGCGTCGGCACCCAGCTCGATATTCAGTACTTTTACCACCTTGAACTTGATGAAGAGGTTGGTATATATGTTGAGGTCTGGCACTGGCAGGGTACTCTTGCTGCTGGTATGCTGGTAGGTAATCATATTCTGCCAGTTGAAAATACCGAAATTGAAGTCCTGTTGCAGCTGCGCTGTAATCAGATTGATGGCGTCGCCGCTCTGCATTGGTGTCACTGTCACGCCTGTGCGCAGACCATTTTCTGTAATCGTATATTGCTGTGAGAAATAAGTATAGTTCTTGATTTCATCCACAGCCACACGCAGCGTGGTGTTAGTCTTGCCGAATCTCAGAGTTCCCATGATGCGGGTATGGATAATCTTGCTCAGATCATCATCCCACCAGAGATGTCGGGCGTGATACTTGCGATAGTAGAACGATGGCGTTTCGTGATGTATGAATGCATCGCCTCTTACCTGTACGGTGTCACCCAGGAATGGCAGGTTGATGTCTGCGCTTCCATCAATGGCAAAGGTACCGGCATCTACTCCGGTGAGTCCTACCTCGCCCACTACATTATAGTGAAGGGTCTTGCCCTGAGTCTTACTCAGCTGACCGCCTACGCTCAGAACATGCTCATTGAACTTCTCTAATCCGCCTTCGGTATTCGGCAGTTCGTAGTGGCGGAGGTCATAGCTGGCGAAAGCTTTCAGACCAGCCTTTGCCCACTTGCTGAATCCCTCGAGCGTTCCCATTGCCACGGTGTTCTTGATGCGCCAGTGACGGGTCTGATCGTAGATAGAATCGCCTGTAAACTTGCCGGCATTGTAGTACTCCTTGAGATAGTAGTCCTGTGGAGTCTGGTAAGCCTGGTAGATGCGCTTGTAGTTGTCAAACTGCACGGTGTGGATGAAGCTGGTTACCGGAACATATTCTGTCTTGTAGAAGAGTGAGTCTTGCGCTTTCTTCTTCTCTACGGCGAGCAGACTGTCTGCCATAGCCTTGCTGTTTACGGCAATTCGAGTGCTGTCGCCCTTGAAGTCCTGGGCAGACTTGTTCGCAGCTATCGCCTTGTTGTTCTTAGCTGGTTCATCGCCGGCAATCTTTGCATCTGTAGGACGACCTGAGAACAGCTTCTTCTGATTTTTATCGAAAGCCTTTTCGTCAAACTCCCTGCCTTGTTCTCTAGCCTTCTTTCTTGCCTCCTCCTTGGCTTCCTCGGCTGCATTGTCCTTAGCAGACTCCATAGCGAATTTCTTAGCCTTGATTTCTTCCTCAGTCATCTTCACCTTGCGGCTGAAGCCCACGTTGTAGCGATGGGTGAAGAAGATGTGTTGGTTGTCGTTGCGATTCCAGTTCTGCTGCAGCACGGTAGGAATTTCGTTGGTGGCGAAACTCTCGGTGAAAAGCTCCGGATGCTTGATGTAGTCATCATTGGTAATACCTCCGTTCTCCGTCACCTTCTGGTGGTTGGTGCTGAAGAGGAAGTGCGCCTGATAGCGGTCGCCCAGATAAGAAGTCCACATCGTATATTTGAAGTGCGCCGTGCTCTGTGCATCGTAGTAGCCGCGACCGTATTTGTAGTCGAATCGGAATCCGCCACCCAGCTGCTTGTTGGCATTCACCGCAAAGATTGCCTTGAAGTCATCCTCACCGTTGGTTCTGTCACCGCAGCTATTCAGTGTGATGTTTGTGATAGGCGAGTAGGTGTTGGTGAAGTGGAAGTCACTCACCGGGGTAACGATGTTGTCGTATGGCTCGGTGAAGATGAAGTTGCCCTGCGTGTTGCGTCGGTCGATGAAGATGCGGTTGATGCGGGCGGTACCCATATTGCCCAGGGTGTTGTACTCTCCGCGCAGTCCTTCGGTGAAGGTAGTGTTCTGGTACATTGCCTGCATGGTGTCCACCACGGCAGCCCGGGTATCTCCAAATCTCTCATCCACAGTCCATACCCTGATGCCCTTCGGAATCTCCTTGTCAGTGCCCAGCGAGTCGGTGTTGATGCGGTTGCCGGTCTGTGGGCGGAACTGTGAGTCTTCGTTATTGTTGAAATCCGTAAAATCGCGTTGTGCCGCAACTGGTAGAGTTGCAGCACAAGCTAGGATTGTAGAGAATAATATTTTCTTCATTTCTTATTTATTGAATAAGCGGATGCAAGCCTATTTTGAATGGTCGGATGCAAACCTTTCTTATTTTTTGAATAATCGGATGCAAACCTCGGCAATTTTCAAGACTACGCCGATGATCAGCAGTACATTGGCAATCGTGCGGTCGTCCATCTGTGTCCAGAGGATGACGCCTACGATGGCGAAGAGCATGAATCCGATGTTGAGCCAGTTTCTGGCTACGAGCATATTGCTCTTGTCTGCATACTCCAATCTTCTGTGGTGGCGACGATTTGGGCGCACGGCATAGCTGGTCTGTGGCTGCGTCTGAGACGCCTCATGGCTCTGGCTCTGTGGCTGCGCCTTTGCGGTTTCTTCGCTCTGTGGGATGTTTGTTGTGTTGTTATCTTTTGTCTGATCCATATTTTATGAGATGATTTTTATTTTCTAACAAGTTTGGTCAGATCATTGAAGATCTGGTTCTTGCGGTCGATGGTTCCGCGTCGGAACTTGCCGTAGATCTTGGCCAAGTCGTTTTTCTTCTTGGTCAGGGCATATTTGTCGGTAATCACTTTCTCTGCCGGCTCCTTGAAACCGGTGCTTCTGCCTTCCTCGTAGTTGAATACGATTCGGGTCATAGAGAGGTGGAGATGGTTGTCGCTGATGGTTGCCACCAGCTGGTACTTGGCCTCAGAGCGGTCGAGAGAGATGAACGACTGATTGAAGACAAACCATTCGTCCATGATACAGGCGATGATCTGCTCGGTCTTGTTGTTTCTGTTCACCAGGGGGATGCGGCTGTTGATGTTCTGCTCATTCTTGATGAGCTTGCTCATATACTGGAAAACGATGTTGTAGATTTCGTCTGCACTCTTTCCGTTTGCCTGGGTGTCGAGAACAAATTCTACTTTTCCCTCGGCATTAAGCTGGATGGCTCCCGCCAGGTATTTCGGATCTTCCTTGAGCACCACGCCCTCGGCAGTCTTTTCCACCTTTTTCTCTTCTATCTCCTCTGTCACGGTTGGTACGACCCAACCCGCACCTTCAGAAGTTCCGGTAGTATTCTGCTTCTTGGTGGCATTATCCTGGATCTTCATCGCAGGCACAGTTTCTGTAGCTGGTACAGAAGTCTTGGTAGCAGGCACCGAATTCTCTGCATTCTTCTTCAGCTTTTCTGCCTCCTGCTTCATTCTTTCAGCTTCAGCCTTCAATCTCGCAGCTTCCGCTTTCGTTTTCTCAGCTTCCGCCTTTATTTTTTCAGCTTCCGCCTTCACCTTAGCTGCTTCTGCCTGAGCCTTGGCTGCTTCCAGTGCCTTTTGGGCTTCTTCTAACTCTTTTTGCGCCTTTTCCAACTGCTGCTCAGGGGTAAGCACATTCTGTGCCTGCATGGTGAGAGCAGAAATCAGCACGAGTATTGAGATAAATATCTTTTTCATGAACTGTTGTTTAAATGTTTAATGTCTTGTCCTCCTCGTCCGAGTATTAGGAAGTCGGAGGCGCTTCTAACATACAAAGGTATAAAAATAACTTGATATATTTCTATAAGGAAGCGATTATTTATACATTCTTTTGCTAAGTTAACAATATTTTTTAGGAAAAACGCTCCTAGTTTCAAATATTTTCGTATCTTTGCAAAAAAATATAGCTATAAATATGGGATTATTCGGATTATTTAGCAACAAAAAAAAGGAAACTCTCGATAAAGGCCTCGAAAAGACCAAGGAGAGCGTGTTTGGAAAATTGGCGCGTGCGGTGGCTGGTAAGTCAACCGTAGATGATGACGTGCTCGATGATTTGGAGGAGGTGCTCATCACATCCGATGTAGGTGTGGAGACTACCGTGAAGATCATCCGTCGTATCGAAGAGCGCGTGGCAAGAGATAAGTATGTTTCTACCTCAGAACTCAACAGAATCCTGAGAGAAGAGATTGCAAGCCTCCTAGAGGAAAATCATACCGATGACAATGAAAACTGGGATTTGCCTTCCGATCATAAGCCATACGTGATTCTGGTAGTGGGTGTGAACGGTGTGGGCAAGACTACCACCATAGGAAAGCTCGCCTATCAGTTTAAGAAGGCTGGCAAGAAGGTGTATCTCGGTGCTGCCGATACCTTCCGTGCCGCTGCCGTGGAGCAGATCTGCATTTGGGGCGAGCGAGTAGGGGTGCCAGTGGTGAAGCAGCAGATGGGTTCTGACCCTGCCAGCGTGGCCTTCGATACCCTGCAGAGCGCCAAGGCGAACGGTGCCGACGTGGTGCTGATTGACACTGCCGGACGCCTTCATAATAAGGTGAACCTGATGAATGAGTTGAAGAAGATCAAGGAGGTGATGAAGAAGGTGATGCCTGAGGCTCCGGATGAGGTGATGCTCGTTCTGGATGGAAGTACCGGACAGAACGCTTTTGAGCAGGCTAAGCAGTTTGCTGCCGTTACCAATATCTCTTCGCTCGCCATCACCAAGCTCGATGGTACGGCTAAGGGGGGCGTGGTAATCGGTATCTCCGACCAGCTCAAGGTGCCAGTGAAGTATATCGGACTGGGCGAGGGTATGGAGGATCTCCAGCTCTTCAATAAGTCTGAATTTGTTGACTCCCTCTTTAAGCACTAGAATACAGGTGCTTATAGACTTTGAGAAAAGAATTAGATGAAGCTCGATGTAAAATAGTCGAGAAAAGAATTAGATTAAGATTATTATTAGGATAAGTAGGATAAGAATGAAGAAAAATCAGATAGATATAGTAACCATGGGTTGCTCCAAGAATCTGGTGGATAGTGAGACCTTGATGAAGCTTTTCGAGGACAATGGCTACCACTGCGTTCATGACCCGAAACGCCCACAGGGTGAAATAGCCGTTATCAATACTTGCGGCTTTATCGAGGATGCCAAGCAGGAGAGCATCGATACCATTCTGGAGTTTATCCAGGCTAAGGAAGAGGGACGACTCCGCAAGCTCTATGTGATGGGTTGTCTCTCACAGCGCTACCAGAAGGAACTGGAGGCAGAGATGCCCGAGGTGGATAAGTTTTATGGTAAGTTTAATTATAAGGAGTTGCTCAAGGAACTGGGCAAGGCTGATGTGCCTGCTTGCAGTGGAACCCGCCATCTCACTACTCCTCATCATTATGCCTATATCAAGATTTCTGAAGGTTGCAACCGCCGCTGTGCGTATTGCGCCATTCCTATCATCACCGGCAAGCACGTTTCCCGTCCGATGGATGAAATCCTCGACGAGGTGCGCCAGCTGGTAGCCGATGGTGTGAAGGAATTCCAGATTATCGCCCAGGAGCTCACCTACTACGGCGTGGACCTGGACGGCAAGCATCACATCACCGAACTCATCAGCCGCATGGCGGATATTCCGGGTGTGAAGTGGATCCGTCTGCACTATGCTTATCCTAACCAGTTCCCGCTCGATCTGCTCGATGTGATGCGCGAGAAGCCAAACGTATGCAAGTATCTGGACATCGCCCTGCAGCATATCAGCGACAATATGCTCAACAGAATGCATCGCCACGTGAGCAAGCAGGAAACCATTGATCTGCTCAAGACCATCCGTGAGCGTGTGCCTGGCATTCATATCCGTACCACTCTGATGGTGGGTTTCCCTGGCGAGACTCAGGAAGACTTCCATGAATTGCTCGAATTCGTTCGTACTCAGCGCTTTGAGCGTATGGGTGCCTTTGCTTATTCTGAGGAGGAGGGTACCTACAGTGCCAATAACTACGAGGATGATGTTCCTGCCGAGGTGAAGCAGCGCCGTCTTGACGAACTGATGATTCTGCAGCAGGAAATCAGCGCAGAGGTAGAGGCTGAGAAAGTGGGCAAGATACTGAAGGTGATTATCGACCGCAAGGAGGGTGATTACTATATAGGAAGAACCGAATTCTGCTCGCCAGAGGTGGATCCTGAAGTGCTGATCAAGGCAGGAGAGAAGCGTCTGCGCGTGGGTTGCTTCTACAATGTGAAGATTACCCAGAGCGAGGAGTTTGATCTCTACGGAGAAGTGGTAAAGTAATATGGGAGGTAATATTTTGACATCAGAATGAATAACAAGGAGTATATTGCAGAACTTGCTCAGCAGACTGGCTATTCACAGGACGACACCCAGAAGATGGTGCGCAAGGTGATAGATGCCATGATTGCTGAATTTGAGGATGGGGAGTCTGTCTCCATCCCCAACTTTGGTACGTTTGAGGTAAAGAAGCGCTTGGAGCGTGTGGTTGTTAATCCTACAACCAAGAAGCGCCAGCTTGTTCCGCCTAAGCTCGTACTCGGCTTTCGCCCTGTGGCCAGTGTCAAGGAAAAACTGAAGAATGGAGGTGAAGACTATGAGTAAGATTAGTTTAAGCGACTTGGCGCAGCGCCTGGCAGAGAAGTCGGGAATCAGTCTGCAGGATGCCGAATTGTTTATCAGAAAGATGTTTGATGTTGCCAACGAGGGGCTTCAGTCTGATAAGCTCGTGAAGATGAAGTGGCTTGGTACTTTCAAGGTAATGGCGGTGAAGGATCGTGAAAGCGTGGATGTGAACACGGGCGAGCGAATCCTCATCGAGGGCCGTGACAAGATTTCCTTCACGCCCGATAATATTCTGAAGGAGATTGTGAATAAGCCTTTCGCCCAGTTTGAGACCGTCGTGGTGAATGATGGTGTTGATTTCGATGAAATCGACAGAAAATTTGAAAATGCTGAAGAGGATGGTCCTGTATCCGATTCTACGTTAGAGTGTGTTCCTGATTCTGAAAATTCTTCCGTGGAATCTTTTGTTGAACAGGATTCTTCTGCAACAAGTGGTGTGATAGATTTTTTGGATGAAGAAAACGCTGCTCCTGTTAGCGATGAAATGATTGTGATAGGAGAGAGATTGTCTCAGGAAAATGTTGCTGAACCGGAAGAAAAGAAACCGGAAGGATCAGAATCTGCAGCGACAGAACCTGCTGTATTTAAACCTGCAGTATCTGAACCGGTAGAATCTGAATCTGCAACTTCTGAATTGGAAACAAAGGAATCTGAAGTTCCAGCTCAGCATGAAGTTGAGTCTGTTGTTTCTGATGAAGAAAATGAATCGACATTAACAGAGGAAACTCCTATTGCAGAGAAAGTTCCTTCTGCTGAGGATAACTCTATTACAGAAACTCCTATTGTAGAGAAAGTTCCTTCTGATGATGAAAACTTTACAGAAGCTCCTATTGAAGAGGAAGCTTCTTCAGATGAGGAAACTCCTCCATCAGATGAGGTAACCGATAAGCGACATGTTGTTTTGCCTCGTTATCTGGTTATTGCAGCGAGCGTAGTATTCCTGGCAATGATAGGAGGCTTTGGTTGGTTTGCTTTTAATTATGGCAAGATGGCTGCCCAGCGTGATCATCTCGCTCTGCAGTTGGATAATTACCAGCAGATTGCGACAGAGACAAAGAAGAAGGCGCCAACCAAGTCTGCTTCAACGCAGGAAGAAATTCTTCGCAAAAAGGCTATCGAGGATAGTGTAAGAATGGCACAGGCAAGTGAAGCTGTCAAGAAAGCCGAAAATGCCGGACAGAATATGAATGCGACGGTTGATAAGCAATCAATTGATGTAAAATCGGCTGAGGCAAAGAAGAATTTGGAAGCAAAGAAACTCGCTGATGCAAAGAAACAGCAGGAGACTAAAAAACTTGCAGAAGCCAAGAAAAAAGAAGAAGCCAGAAAGCAGACTGAAAAGCATGCTGCCCAGGCAAGCAGTAAATACGACCAGGATGCCCGTGTTCGAACCGGAGCCTATCGTATCATTGGTGTTTCCGAGGTTGTTACGGCAAGAGAAGGACAAACCATCAAGTCGCTCAGCCAAAAGTACTTAGGTCCAGGAATGGAATGTTACGTAGAAGCTCTGAATGGTAATTCCCAGTTGAAGCCTGGTCAGAAAGTCAAGATTCCGAAGTTGGAATTGAAGAAAAAGAAATAATTTGAAAGAAATTATTTGAAAATACAAAAGAGGGTGTGTCATAAGTCCATGACGCACCCTCTTTTTCGTTTCTTCATCCGATGAATAATGGAGCATCCTCTTACGTAAAAAAACTTTTGAGATTTTATTTCTTCTCCAATTCCTGAAGGCTTTCCATTTTCTTTGTTTCCAGGAACTCGTAGATTCCACAGAGATGCTCGCGGACGCGACCATGGCCGAATTCGTACACCTTGCTGACCAGACCATCCAGGAAGTCTCGGTCGTGACTCACTACAATCAGCGTGCCGTCGAAATCTAGCAGCGCCTGCTTCAGTACATCCTTCGTCTTGAGATCCAGGTGGTTGGTAGGTTCATCGAGAATCAGCAGATTCACCGGCTCCAACAGCAGCTTCAGGATAGCCAGACGGGTTCTTTCTCCACCCGACAAAACCTTTACCTTCTTGGTAGAATCCTCGCCACCAAACATGAATGCACCCAGCAAATCGCGAATCTTATTTCTGATTTCGCCCTTGGCAACATCATCTATCGTCTGGAAAACCGTAAGCTCGCCATCGAGCAGAGAAGCCTGATTCTGAGCAAAATAGCCAATCTGAACATTGTGGCCCAACTCCAGTTTACCCTCGTTCTGAAGCTGACCCATAATGCATTTTACGAGCGTAGATTTACCCTCACCGTTTCTTCCCACGAAGGCAATCTTGTCGCCACGCTCCACGGTAAGATTCACGCCGCTGAATATCTGCTTGTCATCAAACGACATCGCCACGTCACTCATCTGAACCGGATAGGCTCCGCTTCTCGGACTCGGAGGGAACTTCAGTCTCAGTCGGCTGGTATCCTCCTCGTCCACCTCGATCAGTTCCAGCTTTTCGAGCATCTTCACGCGGCTCTGCACCTGGAAGGTCTTGGAGTATGTGCCCTTGAATCGCTCGATGAAATCCTTGGTCTCGGCAATCATCTTCTGCTGTTCCTCATATTTCTTCATCTGCTGTTCGCGGCGCTCCTTGCGCAGTTCCAGATACTGGCTGTAGGTAGCCTTGTAGTCGTAGATTCTGCCCATGGTAACCTCGATGGTTCTTGTTGTAATGTCATCTACGAATTTTCGGTCGTGACTGATCACTACCACCGCTTTCGAACTGTTGATGATGAAGTCTTCGAGCCATCCGATAGATTCGATGTCGAGGTGGTTGGTAGGCTCATCCAGGAGCAGCACGTCTGGCGATTTCAGCAGCAGTTTGGCAAGCTCGATACGCATGCGCCAACCTCCCGAAAACTCGCTGGTAGGGCGGTTGAAGTCAGAGCGTTCGAAGCCCAGACCGAGTAGAGTCTTCTCTACATCCTCCTCGAAGTGGGTCATGTCGATTGCATAGAATTTTTCTGATAGAGAAGATACTTTTTCGATGAGCTGCATATAGTCGTCGCTATCGTAATCGGTGCGGGTAGTCAGCTCGTTGTTGATGCGGTCTATTTCAGCCTGCATCTCGTGCAGATGTGCGAAGGCCTGGCAGGTTTCCTCGAACACGGTGCGTCCGTCTTCGGTCATCAGGTGCTGAGGCAGGTAGGCGATGACGCAGTCTTTCGGTGCCGACACCGAGCCTCGTGTGGCATTTCTGACGCCAGCGATGATTTTGAGCAGGGTACTTTTTCCTGCTCCATTCTTGCCCATCAGGGCTATACGGTCCTTCTCGTTGATCTGAAAGGAAATGTCTTTGAATAGGGTGGTGCCGCCGAATTCTACGGTCAATCCATCTACTGTAATCATATTTTTCTTTTGTTCTTAATACTTATTTTATATTATATTCTAAATCACTTTTCTTTCCGATATATTCGTTATCTCAGATATTTCCGATTATTCGTTATCTCCGATATTTTTGATATTTCCGAATGCTACACGGCGATGCTCCCTGATGGAAATTTCCGATAGAAGGGTTACGGAAGTCCAGAGGGCGAGATCGTTCAGCGTGGCGGGATAGTGGATGCTTCCCGCCGAATCTGCGCTTGCGTTTTTTGTCAGTTCAGCGGCAACGCATCTCAACATAATGTAGTCCATCCCCTGGTGATGGCTGTCGTGCTTCAGGGCATCCTTGCCCCAGAGTTGCCATTCACGGCTTTCGTATTGGTTCAGGATAGCGCCGTCTGCTACCCAGGTTTCGGTATTCATTTTTTCCAGGTAGATGCGTCGGTTTACGCCGTCCCAGATGCCCAGCGAACCCTGCACCTCAAAGTCGAGGCTTCTTGGGCGAGGCAGGGTCGTGTCATGAGTGAGTGAGATGAGCGTTCCGCCCTGGGTTTCAATCTGCGTAGAGATGATGTCGCCCAGGGTGATGGGAGTATTATCATCTTCTGACATGTGCTGGCGAAGTCCCACCGCCTTGGTGGCGAAGGAAGTGAGCCAGGCGAGATGGTCTGTTTTCCCGATGCCCAGAATCATGCAGAGCGGACCGAGTCCATGGGTGGGATAGATGTCAGCGTTGTGGTGCGAATAGAAACGGCTTCTCCACACGCTTTCCGTACCTTTTCGTCCACCCAGCACCCCATTGTCATCGAGCAGCAGCTTGCGCAGGTCGTGGCGGTAACCGCCTCTCATATAGATGATTTCTCCAAGTGCTCCTTCATCCACCATTCTTTTTACAGCAAGGATTTCTCGCATGAAGAGGGTGTTCTCCAGCGGAAAAACCTTTACTCCTTTCTGTTGGGCGATTTCCTGTAGCGGGGCATATTCATCCTGGCAGAGTCCGCCTTTGATTTCGAGAGCCACATGGCAGTTTCGCAGTATGCATTCTGTGGCGTGGGTGATGTGGAGGTGCCAGGGGGTGGTGATGAAAACCAGATTGGGCTGTTGCTCGTCGAGCATCATCTTGTAGGCTTCCTCGCCCTGATAGAAGGAAGCGCCCGGAGATTCCGAATCCCCGCAGCCGTTGATGTCGGCGATACCGACAATCTCATAGCTTTCAATCGTGCGTAACAGCCGCAGCAATTGTTTGCCCCGATACCCGAATCCTATCAATGCAGTCTTTATATGTTTCATCTGATTTTTTTTTGCTTCTGCAAATTTAGATAAAATTTCTGAATTATAAGCCAGTATAATAAAAAACTTCAATGATTTCCCTCGAATTGTGCGAAATTAGCCTTGTTTTTCGAGAAATCAAGACAGTGTTTTTCACAACTACCCCTCAGATGCACTGTGCGGCTTGTGAGAACAAGATTAAGAACAACCTCCGTTTCGAGAAGGGTATCAAGAGTATCGAGACTTCAGTTCCTAACCAGACGGTTACCGTAAAGTACAATGCCGACAAGACCACTATTCCTTTCTTTTGATTCCTGGTTCAGCAGCCATCATTGGCTGATTCTCTTCAGGCAAAACATACGGCTTGCTGAAGTGGAGTGGAGAAGAATTGGTTGCCGCCTCAATCTCGCCACGCAACCGTTCTTTCAATTTCGTGTTTCTGCTGCTCACAGTCAGATTTCTTACAGCATAGGCGAGGGCTTTGGGCTGACCGATGAGCACGCAGATTTTCTTGGCTCTCGTGATTCCGGTGTAGATGAGGTTGCGCTGAAGCATCACGAAATGAGTCATCAGGATAGGGATGACCACGATGGGATATTCTGAACCCTGACTCTTGTGGATGGTGGTGGCGTAGGCCAATGTCAACTCATCCAGCTCCGCTGCCTCGTATTCAGCTGAATGGTCCTCGAAACTCACGGAGATGGTGCGGTCTTCCATATTCACTTTCTCTATGGTTCCGATGTCGCCATTGAATACATTCTTGTCGTAATTATTTCTGATCTGCATTACGCGGTCGCCCAGTTTGTAGGTGGTTCCGCCACGGCTGATTCCCAGATTGGATGTGTTGAGTGCCTGCTGCAGCAGCATGTTCAGATTGGCTGCACCTACCACGCTTCTCTGCATCGGGGTAAGAACCTGGATGTTACTCTGCGGCTGATTGTAAGCTTTTGGCAGACGATATTTTACAAGATTCACGATTTCCGTAGCCACTTGCTCTGGATCTTCATTCTTGATAAAGAAGAAATCTGTCTGTTTGCCGTTGCTCGTGTCCGGATAATATCCCTGGTTGATGGCGTGGGCACTCATGATGATTCGGCTCGACTGTGCCTGTCGGAAGATGCGGGTGAGTCGGATGACCGGAATCTTCGCTGAGTCGATGATGTCGCGTAGAACGTTTCCGGCTCCCACACTCGGCAGCTGGTCAATGTCGCCCACCAGCACCAGGCGCATGTGCTCCGGAATCGCCTTCATTAGATTATACATCAGGATGATGTCTATCATCGAACACTCATCCACGATCAGCGCATCACCCTCCAGCGGGTTCTCCTCGTTGCGCTTGTATCCGTCCTGCGGATTAAACTCCAGCAGTCGGTGGATGGTTTTGGCTTCCATTGCCGTAGCCTCACTCATTCGCTTGGAAGCTCTGCCCGTAGGAGCCGCCAGCAGAATCCTCATTCCTGCCGTTTTGTAAGCAGAAATGATACCTTGCGTCGTTGTGGTCTTTCCTGTTCCAGGGCCACCCGTCAGCACCATCACTTTAGAGCGTACTGCCTGCTCAATGGCGGCGATCTGCACCTCGTCGTATCTGATGCCTGAAGCCTTTTCTATTGCCTGGATGTCGGCCTGCATATTGAAGAGGGTAGGTCCCTGACCTTTCATCAACTCCAGCAGTTTCTTAGCCGTTCCACGTTCAGAATGATAGAAAGGAGGCAGATAGATGGCTTCGTTCTCACGGATGAGATTTTCTGATATGATCATTTCCGCTATGGCTTGTCTGATAGGTTCTTCATCGGCTTCGAGCAGTTTCTTTGCGGCTTCTATAAGCTGTTCTTCTACAGCATAAACGTGACCTTCGTTGGAGAGTTCGTTTAGGGTGTAGCTGATTCCGCTCTTGCATCTTCTCAGATCGTTCTTCTCATAACCCATCTTGCTGGCTATGTTGTCGGCAGTCTTGAAACCAATGCCCCAGATGTCATCGGCAAGACGGTAGGGATTCTCCTTCACGTTGTCGATGCTTTCCTTGCCATACTGTCGGTAGATTTTGGCGGCATAGGCAGTGCTCACACCATACTGCTGCAGGAAGATCATCACGTTCTTGATGTCCTTCTGCTTCTCCCAACTGTCGCGGATTTTCTCCACGCGTTTCTTTCCGATTCCGGCAACCTCGTAGAGTCGTTCGATGTCATCTTCTATTACCTCGATGGTTTCCGTTCCGAATCTCTCTACTATCAGATGTGCAAACTTCGGACCGATGCCTTTCACCAGTCCGCTGCCCAGGTATTTCTCGATTCCATACACGGTGGCAGGCATTACCTCTTCCCAGGTTTCGCAGGCAAACTGCTGTCCGTATCGCTTGTCCATCTTCCATTCGCCATAGCACAGCAGTACCGCTCCCACTGGAACATCCAGCAGGTTTCCCACCAGGGTAACCAGGTCGGAATATCCCTTCACCTTGACTTTCATCACGGAATATCCATTCTCCTGATTCTGGTAGGTAATCCGTTCTACCACGCAGCGTATCTTGATCATACCTTCTTCAAAATATTACCTTCTTCAAAATATTATCTTTCGATGATGTGATTGATAACGATTCCTGCTATTGCCATTCCGAATGTAGCGGTGATGTGGCAGAGTGAGCCGTTGATCTGTGCCTTCGTAGATGTCCATTCGTCCTCTACGAGTCGCTGGTCGCTTATGTTCTGCATCGGCTTTTCCTCGCTGAACACGCACTGGAATTTGCGGCGAGGGAAGGTCTTGTTCTTCTTGAATTTCTTGCGCAGGGCTCTTGCCAGCGGATCGCCATCAACCTTCCAGAACTCAGCCTTCCTCACCATGAAAGGGTCGCGGCGGAGGGCTGCTCCCATCGAAGATACGAAGGTGATTTCCTTCGGAAGAGCAGTTGCGCGCAGAATCAGGTCGGCCTTGTCCTTCAGCGAGTCGATGGCGTCAATGATGTAGTCGTATTCCTCCATGTGGAACTCTTCGGCTGTTTCTGCCTGATAGATTTTCTGATAGGCCGTGATGTTGGCTTCAGGGTTGATTTCAAGCAGGCGGTCGCGCAGCGCATCTACCTTTACCTGTCCGATGGTGCGGCTTGTTGCCATCAGCTGGCGGTTGCAGTTGGTCACGCATACGCGGTCGCTATCCACGATGGTGATGTTGCGCACGCCGCTGCGCACCAATCCCTCTGCGCACCATGAACCCACGCCTCCGATTCCGAAGATGAGCACTCGTGCTTGCTGAATTTTTCCAAGATTATCTTTTCCCAGGAGCAGTTCTGTGCGTCGCTGCATTCCCCGCTCCATTGTTGTGATTTGATTTCCCATTCAATTATCTTTTTTATTATCTTTCAACTTTGCTTTGCGCAATTCAGGTGCAAAGATACAAATAATAATTCGAAAAGTAATCATCCGACTGTTTTTTTGTTTAGAAAAATCTTCCTATTCTTCAACAATCTGCGCAATGCGCCTGATGTTTCTGTTGCAATGGTTGATGATGAGCGGAACACGTTCTACCACCACCATGGATGTGTCGAGGCCCAAAGCCTTAGGCTCGTCAATGCCTATCTTGCCGATAAGGGCATAGATGGTCATCAGCAGGTTCTGTTGACGGTTGTCGGAACTCTCCGGGTAATATACGCGGTGGATGATGATGAAGCGGAAGTCGCCAGGAATTCCGTTTTTGCGGAGCGAAGGATAGGTGCTTCTCAAATCTACCTTCTTGCCAGCCACCAGGTCTTCTACCACTTGTCGCAGATAGAGGCTCACCCTAGGCTCAATGCGGAAACCTATGCGCATGGTTACACTGTAGAGGGTGTCGGGAACCAGGGTCTCGCAACTGTACTCCAGCGTGTCAGGAGTATCTGCAAATTCCAGATTGATAAGCCAGTAATGGTCAGCACGCTTGGGCTGCTTGTTGATGATGGAATAGAGCAGCTTGTCATCCACCGAACCTTCCTTGTCGGCATGGTTCACATAAACCAGGTTGGAAGCGTACTTGGGGATGCTCTCGTCGGCCTTGATATCAGAGATAATCTGATAATACTCATTCAGTGGTTTGGTACTGACGTAATGATGGCGGATCTTGATGGCGCGGACCCATACATACATCATCAGGAACAGGATTCCGCCTATGAGCATCGTACACCATCCTCCTGCGAGGAATTTTGACAGGTTGGCGGCAAGGAAAATGCCCTCGATAACGCAATATGCGCCCATAAAGAGCAGGATGAAGATGCGCGCCACACCCTTGGTGCGCAGGTAGAAACCGAGCAGCAGGGTGGTCATCAGCATGGTGATGGTGATGGCGAGACCATAGGCTGCCTCCATGTGCGAGGAGTCGCGGAAGAGCAGGATGATGAGAACCACACCGATGTACATGGCGAGGTTGATCACCGGGATATAGAGCTGTCCCTTTACATGGGTAGGATGCTTGATTCGCATGCGTGGCCAGAAGTGCAGGTTCATGGCTTCGCTCAATATGGAGAAGGTGCCGCTGATAAGTGCCTGACTGGCAACGATTGCCGCACCCGTGGCCATGATGATGGCAAAAATCAGCATGTTCTGGGGCATGATGGAAAAGAACGGATTCACGGAGGAGGCAGTCTGGATATGGTTCAGCACCCATGCTCCCTGCCCCAGATAGTTGAGGATGAGCATAGCCTTTACGAAAAGCCAGCTGATGGTGATGTTCTTTCTGCCGCAGTGACCCAGGTCGGAGTAAAGAGCCTCAGCACCGGTGGTACAGAGGAACACGGCACCCAGAATCAGGAACCACTCTGGAGATTTTGCCAGCAGCATGGCAGCATAGTAGGGGTTGAAGGCCTTCAGAATCAATGGGTAAGAGGTGATGCTGAAAGCTCCCGTTACGCCCAGCAGCAGGAACCATGTCAGCATGAATACTCCGAACGATTTGCCTATGCTCTCTGTGCCAAAGCGTTGCACAAAGAAGATGATGGTGATGATGCCCAGTGTGATGGGGATGACTGGCAGGTGGGGACTGATGCTTTCGAGTCCTTCGATGGCTGTGGTAACCGTGATGGCAGGGGTGATGATTCCATCTGCCAGCAGGGTGCTGGCACCGATGATGGCCAACAGGTAAATCCACTTTCTCTTCATCTTGCGCAACAGGGCGTAGAGGGCGAGAATGCCTCCTTCGCCATTGTTGTCGGCACGCAGCGCCACACATACGTATTTGATGGTGGTCTGCAGGGTGAGTGTCCAGATGATGCAGGACAAAGCGCCCAGGATGGTGCTCTCGTTGATGGCTTCACCCGTGTGCAGGATGGCCTTCATCACGTAGAGTGGGGATGTACCTATGTCTCCAAACACAATGCCCAGAGTGATGAGCAATCCCAGGAAGCCTACTCGATGATGGCAGGCTACTGAACTTTCCGAATTTTCTCTCATATAACTTCTCTTATTTGATTAAAATATTATCCTTTTTTACATTAAGGAATTATCCTTTGTATTATCCTTTTTACATTAAGGAATTATCCTTATGTGAACATAAAATATCCCTTTTTTGATTATAAATTTGGGTGCAAAGGTATGAACATAAGTGGTAAAAGATGATTTGTTTAACAAGATTTATCCGTTTTAACTTTCGTTTTAATCGACTGTAAGTGACTGTTTGGAAGATGTAAAAAAGTGATATTTTTTCGGAGTCAAAAAAGCCCCATCTACTATCCGAATCTTCATTTATGCTGAAATCGGAAAGTAGGTGGGGTTCATCAGATGAAGGTCACCACATTTGATGCTTCGTTATATTTACATATTTACGCAGTTTTGCGATATTCGCTTGGTGTCTTGCCCGTCTGTGCCTTGAAAAAGCGGACGAAGTGCTGAGGATACTCAAAACCCAGGCGCTGGCTGATTTGCGTAATGCTTAAGGTTTCATCCACAAGTAGTTGGCGGGCAGCCGAAAGCAGCCGGTCGTTGATCATACTCTTGGCAGTTCTGCCAGTCTCAGTCTTGACTAATTCTCCGAAATATTTAGGCGAATAGCAGCATTTGTCGGCAAAGTAGGCTACGGTAGGCAACCCTTCACGCTCCGCTTTCCGGGCAATGTATTCATCGAGCAGAGAGATGAATTTCTTGACCACCGAATGATTGATCTCCTCGCGTGTGATAAACTGGCGATCATAGAAGCGCAGACAGTAGTTCAGCAGCAACTCGATGTTAGAAACGATGAGTTCACGCGAATGCCTATCTATAGGATGCTCGAGTTCCTGCCCAATCATTGAGAGCACATCACGGAAGATATTTACCTCGGCAGCGGATAGATGTAGTGCTTCGTTGCTTGTATAGTCGAAGAACTCATAGCGGGAGATGTTCTTGCCAAGCTGTGTGCGGTTGAGCAGTTCGGGATGGAAAATCAAAACCGTATATTTGGCTATCGGAACTCCTGGAATGGGTTCTACTTTAATCGATTGTCCTGGAGCAAACGAGGTTACGGTCATCTCGTCAAAATCATATTCTGTTCTGCCGTATGACAATTTGCACCCCTTGTTTTCCTTCAGGAAGAGGGCGTAAAGTCCGTAGTGATGCACAGCCTCCTGTATAGGAGAGGCGTTCTCTACACGTGCAATGCTTACTAAGGGATGAAGCGTTTTCACCCCTATGAAGTCGTTGAAATCCTGTATGGTATTAAAGAAAAATTCCTTCATGATCCTAAGTCTTTTAAATTTTTGCAAAGATACGCATATTCTACCAAAGAACTTATACCTATTTTTCGGAAGTTATTACCTTTATCGGAGATTTTTTATCCTTTGTACTTAAACACTTTAACCATATCCCTGTCGCCACCCACAAGCTGGCTACATTTATTCAACATACCAGTATCGACGAAACCGCATTTCTCCATGACTCTTCCTGATGCAGGATTTCCGGTGAAGTGGTCTGCCCAGATGTTTTTGAACTGCTTCTCGTGGATGCAGTAGTCAAGCATCAGCTTCAAGGCTTCGGTGCAGATTCCCTTGTTCCAATAAGGCTTTCCTACCCAGTAGCCCACCTCGCAGTCATTTTCTCCAATAGGGATGTTGCTGTTTTCATGGGTGTATGTGTGCTTACCCCAGCCAGTCGGTAAAGATAAGTATACATTCGTGCACCTTCTCAAAGAATCTCCCTATCCGGCGCTTGATGCCCTTCCAATAAATCCCATTCATTGTATTACTCATATGCTTCGTTCTTTAATTTGAATTTCTTGTGCATTGTCTTATGGTGCCAGACTTTCATTTCCATCCATGCCCAGATGCTGTAAAAATACAAAAAATATTCAGAAAAGTGATTATATGGATGGATTTTGTTTGCAGGGCGAACTTGATTTAACCTTATTTATAAGCTAGAGAGGCATTGAGGGACAACTTGGGGACATCTTGAATAACCGGAAATCCTTAATGACCGGAAAACGCCCCTAATCATTATAGTTAAACTTTGCAAAATACTTGCTCATTCCTTGCGAAAGTGTGCAGAAATAGAGACTTTTTGAAAATTTTTACATTGGGATTATCGTATTATAGAAATATAAGGAGCACATGAAAAAGATGCTTCTTATGATATTGTAGAACTTAAAATACATAATGAACAATGAACAAAGAACAGAAACGCAAGGTGCAACTGCAACAGAGAACACTCAACGAGTCGTTGACATTCCAAACTATGTTTGGTGCAAAGCAGAAATTCGATTCCCTGACACCTGAAATCGAAACCCGAATAAAAGAGGAGTTGCTAGTATTTGCAAACTTGGGTATTGCTAAGGACCTAATGACATTGAGAGATGTAATGGATAAAGTAAAAGAACAGTTAGGATACAGTGCTGAGCCTTCCAAGGGAATATTGGCTGGCAGCTATGTGGCATACTGCCTTGGGCTTGAACCTAGCAACCCAATGGTGACAGGCAAGGAAATCGAACCAAAAGATTTTCAAGTAACTCTTCCTTTAGGTCTCACCATCTGCTATGACAACGAGGTTAGAAATGAGGTGGTGAATTGGATGAAGGAGCACGGCTGTGAGTTTACCACCTATATGTCTCAGCCGATGCTGAAATTGGAGAATACGAGAGTCATTATACGAAGAGTATTGAAGTGAAATCAATGATAAGCAATATTGAAATAATAAAGGGTCTGGTGAGGGAGTTTTATCAGACCCGTATGGTGGTAAACATTGATAATGATGACTTTGAGTCCTTCTTTCTTACAAAAGGCAAACTTGTAGCCTTTGATTGTGAGGAGTTTGATTTATGGAATAAGCCATATAAATTGGTTTGCAAAATGACGCAAGATAAGCTTGAATCCTTGTGTGGGGGGCGTAAGATAGCTCGTGTACTCTTTCTTGTCTTCCAGCCAACTGGCCATGAATTGCAAATGACAGATATGGAAAGTTTGCATCTGGTAAGCAAGTCCTTTGAAACTGTAACGTGGGGAATAGGCTCTTGGCATGAGGATTCTGTGAGATTAGTAACCTTAGTTGAAGTTGTATCCCAATGAATATACATAAATATCAAATAAAAAAGATGGATTTAAGACAATATTTCTAATAAGTATACGTTTTTCTAATAAAACAATAAAATTGAATGACGATGGCAAGATTGCAAACATATCTAAAAGATAGCGATGTTGTAGTTACGATTCATCGTGGAATAGACCAAATAGGTGGGTGTATTACCGAAATTTCCACGAAGACTTCTCGGGTCTTTGTGGATTTCGGTCAGAACTTGCCTGGTTGTGCTGTTCCTACTACACCTGAGCAAGATAAAGCTTTGGTGCGTGACATCTTTGCGCAAAATGTTAAGCAGCACCAAGCGGTGGTATATACTCATGCCCATGAAGATCATGTTGGTTTGTTTGACCTGATTCCTTGCGATGTGCCTCAATATATAGGAGTGGGAGGTCAAGAACTAATGCTTGCGAAGTATGACCTGTTGAAAATAGCTCATGAGCAAGAATGGAAAGATTCGGAAGAAAAAAGTAAGATATTGATAGATGATGAGCAGAAAATAAGGAAGATAAAAGATTTTCATATATGGGAGCGTACAGCACCGCATACTCGGCCAAAATCTTTTATGATAGGGGATATCCGTATCACTCCTTTTTTTAATAGCCATAGCATCTATGACTCCTATATGTTTCTTATCGAAGCTGACGGAAAACGCATATGGCATACTGGTGATTATCGTGACCATGGCTATCTTGGCAAAGGATTATATCCTACGCTTCATAGATATGTTTCTAATATAGACTTGCTTATCACAGAAGGAACTACACTGAAGCGTGGAGACCTTTGTATTCAAGAAAGTGAGGTGTCTAGACGTATGGCTTGTGTGATGAGTGCTTTCAAGTATGTGATAGTCTTGGCTTCTGCCACGGATATTGAGAGATTGGCTAGTGTGAAAACGGCAGCTCTCAAAGCTCGTAAGGGACTATACTACACTGGTGGAATGATGGGCAGAGCGATGCGAATCTTTACACATCGAGAAGCAAAATCTTCAAAGGGCTTGTTTGATTTTCACTTTAAGTATGTGGGGGAGGATGATTCTAAATTCGGTGAGATGCAAAAGAAAGGCTTTGTCTTGGTAACAGGGGCTAGCCATTTGGATTTTGTGAAGAAAATGTGTCAAGGATTATCTTCGTCAGAGGTTCTTCTCATCTATTCTGCTTGGGATGGTTATTACAAAGACCCATTGCAAGTAAAGCAAAATCCTGCTTACAGAGACTTTCGAGAGGCGTTTCCCAATGTGGTGGATATTCATACCTCAGGACATGCTTCGAGAGAGTGCATCAAGAAAGTTATAGATATTGTTAAACCCAAGGAGGTCATCTGCATCCACAAGGAGGCAGGGGCTGAATTATAAACTTCATAATTATGACAGACAAAGAACGTATAGAAAAAATTATTAAAGACACTTTTGATGTTATCCAAAAAGTGTATCATACGCAAAGAGAAGGGGATGGAAATCATAAAGATTTTTGTGAATCACAATCAAGAATTATCTTCCCCAAATACAGTGAGCAATATCGTGATAGTGAAACTCGCATCAGCGAGCAAGAGTTGAGATTTATATTTGTTGAGCAATTCAACAAGTATTGTGAAGCTAATCAGTGGAATGCATATTATTCTGTGGAAACCCCAACTGAAGAAAAATATGTTTTTAGTAAAGAGCATATAAAAGTTGTCCCATACAAAGCTGATGGAAAAGAAAAAACGGGACAGTCAGCCATGATAGACCTCAGTATCCACAATGATAAATTCGACAGAATTGCTCTTATCGAATTCAAGGCTCTAAACCCAGAAGAGTCTGCCTTCGCCAAAGACTTCTGCAAGTTGAGTAATGAGCCTACTTGCCTAACCTTCTTTATCATGATAGTAAAAAGCCATGACAATGGAACTATCACAAATATCCATAAAAAAATTGAGTCAAAAGGCGCTGAAACAGAGTTTTATTGTTTTGACTTAGAAAAAGGAGAAGACATCTCTAAGAAAATAATAGATGGAATTTCCTCTTCCGAAAATAAATGAAGATACTTCACATTTCCGACACTCACAGCCATCATCGTCAGCTGCAGGATCTTCCTGCAGCTGACGTGATAGTCCATTCCGGTGACTTCACGATGGTAGGAACTGAAGCCGAAGTTATCGACTTTATGGAATGGTTCTGTGCCTTGCCATACAAGCACAAAGTTTTCATAGCAGGAAACCATGACGACTGTCTTTTCGGAGCCGATATCAATGGTCTGCCCGAAAACTGCCATTATCTTTATGGTAACGGTGTAACGATAGAAGGCATAAAGTTCTTCGGCATCCCGATGTTCGTGGAAGATGATATAAGTGGTAACTATACCAAAATGTTGGAAAACATTCCTTCCAATACCGACGTGCTTATCACTCATCAGCCACCCTATCTCATTATGGATGAAAGTGCAGGTTTACATTATGGCAGCAGAACATTGCTAGATGCAGTTAAACGCATCAAGCCGGATGCTCATCTCTTCGGACACATTCATAATGCCTATGGGATGAGCGAATGCAGCACTGTGTTGTTTTCCAATGCCTCGATTGTTACTGATAATTATGAGTTTTGTAACCAACCAAATATGATCAATTTATGATTATTCCAAGAAAAGACAAGCCTTACTTTTACCCTCCCTTTTTTGACATTTCATGCTTTCCATATTTCTCGCCAATCTGGGTGAGGGTAGGGTTGGATTAGGTTTCACCTGATAAACACCATAACCCAGTTGAGGCATTTCCACGCCATTGCTTAACTTTATCTTTACCATAATCAAAATGTTTTAAAAGTTCGTTTATTCCATTCTGCCATATTTCATTTCCACGCCCTCCTTATCATACTGCTTGCGCTTGCCGGTTGGTGGCTCAGTAAGTGTGATGC
>DAWDAD010000031.1:0-31834 GCA_052356385.1 Prevotella sp. | reverse complement strand
AGATGGGTGCCATGCAGGAGCGAATCACTTCTACCAAGAATGGTTCCATCACCTCAGTACAGGCCGTTTATGTGCCTGCCGACGACTTGACCGACCCTGCTCCAGCCACCACCTTTACTCACCTGGATGCCACCACAGAGCTTTCTCGTAAGATTGCATCTCTGGGTATCTATCCTGCCGTAGATCCACTGGGTTCTACCTCTCGTATCCTCGACCCACTGATTGTGGGCAAGGCTCATTACGACTGTGCACAGCGAGTAAAGCAGTTGCTGCAGCGTTACAACGAGTTGCAGGATATCATTGCCATCCTCGGTATGGATGAGCTTTCTGATGAGGATAAGTTGACCGTGAACCGTGCACGCCGTGTACAGCGTTTCCTGAGTCAGCCATTCACCGTAGCAGAGCAGTTCACCGGTCTGAAGGGTGTGATGGTACCTATCGAAGAGACTATCAAGGGCTTCAACGCCATCCTCGACGGCGAGGTGGATGACCTGCCAGAGCAGGCATTCCTCAACGTAGGTACTATCGAGGATGCGAAGGAGAAGGCTAAGCAGTTGCTCGCAGCAGCACAGGCGTAATCTTTAAATCCACGGCTTATGTTACAGCTAAAGATAGTATCTCCTGAGAAAGTAGTCTTCCAGGGTGAGGTAGAGAGCGTACTGGTTCCGGGAACCCTCGGCTCGTTCGAGATTCTCAAGGATCACGCGCCAATCATCTCTTCGCTCGAAGTGGGCAAGGTAGAATACACCACCAGGGAAGGCAAGCAGGCAATGAACATCAAGGGCGGATTCGTGGAATGTAAGAAAAACGAAGTAAGCCTCTGCGTAGAAGTATAAAATTAAGAATTCATAATTCTCAATATTGACAAGACAGAACAATGGAAAAAGATGAAAAGATACGCTTGCAGGCTATCAGGCAGGCAGGTATCAAGTACAAGCAGATTTCCCTGTGGCTCACAGCTCTCATGGCTCTTGCCATCCTCTTCGCCTGTAGGGTTTCAGCCTTATGCGATGATATTCTGCCACGGGTGGTTAACCCGCTGATAGTTAGTGCGATATTCTCACTCGTTGCAAGTACTGCTTATGGCGAAGCCTGGAAGGCTGTGGCTAAATCATCTCCTGCCAATCTCGCCAAGTTCTATCTGGCGGCACTGGTCTTGAAGCTGATGGCTGGTACGCTGGTGTTCCTCATCTACGTGCTGGTATGCGACAGGCAGAACATCCTGGGATTCACCGTCATCTTCGCCCTGTTCTATGTCATGCTTCTCGTGTTCGACTGCATCTACTTCGCTCGGGTAGAGAAAAAGAGCCGCCTCTCTTAATGCGGCTCGAGACAAATAATTAATAAACAAAGTAAGAATTATAGAATATGAAACATCTCAAGCAATTCCTCTTGATGGCGATGCTGCTCTTCACGCTGGCACCTCTGCAGGTATCGGCCAAGGAAAACATCGACGTGAAAGAGATATTGTGGGGTCATATCAAGGATTCTTATGAATGGCATATCACAAAGGTGGGAGACCATCCCGTAGTGATTCATCTGCCTATCATCGTGAATACCACCACAGGCTGGCACGTGTTCTGCAGCAGCGAATTCTCGGAAGAGAAGGATGCCAATGGAGACCGTCCCGGACCTTTTAACTTGGTGATCAAGAACGCTGATGCGCAGGCGAATCCCAACAAGATAGTAGAGAAGGTGGGAGGCCAGGAGGTTCGTCCGCTTGACATCTCCATCACGAAGACCGTTTGCGTGCTCTTCATCGATGCTATCATCCTGTTGCTCTGTGTCCTGATACCAGCCCGCTGGTGCAGGAAGCACAAGGTGGATGACCCTGCACCAAAGGGATTTGTGGGACTGATGCACATGTTCATCATGTCGGTATATACCGATGTAATTGAAGCCACCCTGGGTAAGGAAGCCCCAAAGTACGCACCATGGTTGCTTACTTGCTTCTTCTTTATCTTCGTGGCGAACATCATGGGTATCGTACCATTCCCTCCAGGTGGTGGTAACCTGACGGGTAATATCGCCTGCACCGTATTCTTCGGTGTAACGACATTCCTGATCACCAACTTCACCGGTACCAAGGAATACTGGAAGGATATCTTCTGGCCGGAGGTACCAACGTGGTTGAAGGTGCCAGTGCCACTGATGCCATTCATCGAGCTCTTCGGAATCTTTACGAAACCGCTGGCTCTGATTATCCGACTCTTCGCCAACATGATGGCGGGTCACGCCATCGCACTTTCGTTTGCGGCTATCATTTTCATCATGTTCAACATCAGTGAGAATGCTATCGCCAACTATGTGGCAGGTACGGGTATGACAATAGTAAGTGTTGCGATGAGCGCCTTTATGATGCTCCTCGAAGTATTGGTAAGCTACATTCAGGCATTGGTATTCACCATGCTGAGTGCAGTATTCATCTCGCTGGCTCATGTAAAGTCTCATGAGGCTGAGCCAGAAATCGTAAAATAGAATTATAAACATAGAAAATATTAACAACTTAAATTATTAAGATTATGTTATCACTTTTATTAGCAGCAGAGATTGCAAAGTTGGGTGCCGCAGTAGGTGCAGGTTTGGCCGCTATTGGCGCAGGTATTGGTATCGGTCGCATTGGTGGCCAGGCTATGGACGCTATGGCTCGTCAGCCAGAGAAGATGGGCGATCTCCGTTCTTCTATGATTATCGCAGCTGCGTTGGTTGAGGGTGTTGCATTCTTCGCAGTCATCATCGCCATCTTGGCTATCGTTATGTAATAAAAGGAATATCACCCTTCCCGCCGCGATTCATTCTCATGAATCTGTAGAATGGCCCGATATCTGATGCTCTCGGGATTTGTTCTCTCTTTGTGAGGGCGGGTGGGTGACCTTTTCCAGAGTTAGTTAAAATAAAACGTTTAAGTAAAACTTTAACCAGTATATATGGATTTATTGATTCCTGATAGCGGTTTGCTTTTTTGGATGACACTGGTCTTCATCATCGTCTTCATCATCCTCTGGAAGGCTGGATTTCCAGCCATCATCAAGATGGTGACCGACCGTAAGGCCTACATCGACGAGAGCTTGCGTAAAGCTCACGAAGCCAACGAGAAGCTTGCCAATATCCAAAAAGAAGGTGAATCCATCTTGCAGGAAGCTCGCGAGAAGCAGGCTGCCATCCTCAAGGAGGCTGCCGATACCCGCGATGCCATCGTAGAGAAAGCACAGGACAAGGCTCGCGAAGAGGGCGCTCGTCTGCTCTCTGATGCCAAGGCACAGATTGAGACAGAAAAGCAGAACGCCATCCGCGAAATCCGTGGCCAGGTTGCCGAGCTCTCTGTACAGATTGCAGAAAAAGTGCTCAAGGCTAAGCTCTCTGACGACAAGGCACAGATGGATATGATAAATCGACTGCTGGACGAGGTTTCTTCTGACAACAAACAGTAAAGCTTATGGATATAGGTGTAATATCGGTGCGTTATGCCCGTGCCCTCATCAAGGCTGCACTCGGCATGAAGCTCGAAGATCAGGTCTACCAGGAGATGCAGACGCTCTATAAGAGCTACATCGACGTGCCTGAACTGAGATTTACGATAGACAACCCTATGCTTTCCAAGGACAAGAAGCAGGCGCTTCTCACCACAGCCCTGGGTAAGAACCCATCGGATCTGAGCAAGAAGTTCATCGCACTCGTCCTGAAGGAGGATAGGGAGAGCACCCTGCAATTCATGGCTGCTTCGTATATCACTCTTTACAGGAAACAGAAGAACATCATCCGCGGTAAGCTGATCACCGCCACTGCCGTTGACGCCTCTACGGAGGACAAGATGCGCAAGATGGTGGAGCAGAGAACGCAAGGTACTGTGGAGTTCAAGACTGAGGTGAACCCTGATCTCATCGGCGGTTTCATCCTTGAGTATGATACTTACAGAATGGATGCGAGCGTGAAGACAAAGCTCAACAACATTCTGACACAGCTCAAAAAGTAAAACGGAAAGAGAACGGAAAGGGTTACTTCTTTATAATAAAGGTAATCATCAAGTTCAAATTTCAAAGTTCAAATTTCAAAGTAAATAACAAAATGTCAGATAAAATTAAACCAAGTGAGGTGTCTGAAGTGCTTCAGCAGCAGCTCCAGGAGGTGAATGGCTCTCAGCAGTTTGACGAGGTAGGTACCGTGCTTACCGTCAGCGATGGCGTGGCTCGTATCTACGGTCTTCGTAATGCAGAGGCTAATGAGCTTCTTGAGTTCGAGAACGGCACGATGGCCATCGTCATGAACTTGGAGGAAGACAATGTAGGTTGTGTCCTCTTAGGTCCTACTGCTGGCATCAAGGAGGGACAGAGCGTGAAGCGTACTCACCGTATCGCTTCTATCCGCGTGAACGACAACTTCTTAGGTCGTGTCGTCAACCCTCTGGGTCAGGCTATCGACGGTCTGGGGGATATCGATCTCACCGGCGCTTTCGAGATGCCGCTGGATCGTAAGGCTCCTGGTGTGATCTATCGTCAGCCAGTGAAGGAGCCTCTGCAGACAGGTTTGAAGGCTGTGGATTCCATGATTCCTATCGGTCGTGGACAGCGTGAGTTGATCATCGGCGACCGTCAGACCGGTAAGACTGCCATCGCAGTGGATACCATCATCAACCAGAAGAGTTTCTATGAGGCAGGCAAGCCTGTATATTGTATCTATGTAGCCATCGGTCAGAAAGCATCTACCGTTGCAGCATTGGTACAGAACCTGAAGGAGCACGGCGCCCTGCCATATACCATCATCGTAAGTGCTACCGCTGCCGATCCTGCAGCCATGCAGTATTACGCACCATTCGCCGGTGCGGCTATCGGTGAGTACTTCCGCGACCGCGGTTACTCAGCCCTCGTAGTATATGATGACTTGAGTAAGCAGGCTGTGGCTTACCGTGAGGTATCACTGATCCTCCGCCGTCCATCAGGACGTGAGGCTTATCCTGGTGATGTGTTCTATCTCCACTCTCGTCTGTTGGAGCGTGCCGCTCGTATCAACGACCAGCAGGAGGTAGCCGAGCAGATGAACGACCTTCCTGAGTGCCTGAAGGGCAAGGTGAAGGGTGGTGGCTCTTTGACAGCCCTCCCAATCATCGAGACCCAGGCAGGTGACGTTTCTGCCTACATCCCAACCAACGTGATTTCCATCACCGATGGTCAGATTTTCCTGGAGACCGACCTCTTCAACCAGGGCTTCCGCCCAGCTATCAACGTAGGTATCTCTGTATCTCGTGTAGGTGGTTCTGCCCAGATCAAGAGTATGAAGAAGGTGGCTGGTACCCTGAAGATCGATATGGCTCAGTATCGTGAGCTGGAGGCTTTCTCTAAGTTCTCAAGCGATATGGATGCCGTAACAGCCATGACACTGGACCGTGGTAGAAAGAACGACCAGTTGCTGGTTCAGCCTCAGTATCGCCCTATGCCAGTGGGCGAGCAGGTGGCTATCCTCTATTGTGGTGTGCACGGACTGATGCACGACGTGCCAATGGACAAGGTTCGCGATTGCCAGGATCAGTTCCTCGATGCTATGCGCAGCCAGCACGCCGACGTAATCGAGACTTTGGCTGATGGTAAGCTTACCGACGATTGCATCGCGGTGATCAAGGATACCATGGCTAATGTAGCAGGACAATATAAAGCGTAATAGCCTATGCCGTCGTTAAAAGAGATTAAGACTCGCATCGCCAGCGTCAACAGTACCCGTAAGATTACGAGTGCGATGAAGATGGTGGCATCCAGCAAGTTGCATCATGCTCAGGTAGCTATCCAGAATATGCTGCCTTATGAGAATATGCTGGAGCATATCCTGAAGAGCTTCCTGGTGAGTACTCCGAATGTGGACCATGAGTTGCAGGTGGAGCACAAGGAAATCAAGCGTGTGGCTCTCATCGTATATAGCTCTAACAGCAGCTTGTGCGGTGGTTTCAACTCCAACGTCATCAAGATGATGATTCAGGCGGTGGACGAGTATAAGGCTCATGGCATTGACGACATCACGGTATATCCTATCGGCAGAAAGGTGGCTGAGAAGGCACAGAAGCTGGGTTTGAAGATTGGCGGTAACTTCTTGGATCTTGCTGATCATCCTAATTCAGGCGCTTGTGCCGACATCGCCCGCAAGCTTGCCAAGCAGTATGCAGCTGGTGAACTCGACAAGGTGGAGATGATCTATCACCACTTCAAGAGTGCCGGTTCGCAGATTCTGACCCAGAAGACTTTCCTGCCTATCGACCTCAGCACGGAGGCGATAGGAGAGGACAACGACCGTGACCTCACATCGAATGTGGCTACGGCGAAGGCTCAGGAGTATCTGCGCAAGAAGCAGGCTGGTGAGGATGAAAGACAGCGTGCAGAGGCGCATCCTCTGAACGATGACTTCATCGTGGAGCCGGATCTGGAGACTGTTTTGGGAGTATTGATTCCTAAGCAGCTTCATCTGATGGTTTACACTGCTTTGTTGGATAGTCAGGCGAGTGAGCATGCAGCCCGTATGGTTGCCATGCAGACTGCTACGGATAATGCCGATGAACTCTTGCGTGAACTGAATCTTCAGTACAACAAGAGTCGTCAACAGGCCATTACGAATGAATTGCTCGATATTGTGGGAGGTAGCGTGAATAACTAAGCTTCCCCATTTCATCATAAAAAAAGAGGTAACCCAGATGAATGGATTACCTCTTTTTTATGTCTTACTCAAGTTTCGCAAGTAAGCCCCACACGCCCTGAAAGGGCAGAAGCTCCTAGCCCAGGGCATCGCCCTGGGTGTTTATGGACGCAAACCTGTCGCCCTGTAAGGGCAAAAGCTTTCAAATACCTGGCAATATACAAAGCTTTTGCCCTTACAGGGCGCCTTGCTGATTGCCATTATACCCAGGGCGATGCCCTGGGCTAGGAGCTTTTGGGCTTTCAGCCCGTACTTGAACCACATGCGAAACTTCAGTGTCTTATTTTTTATTTCCCCGTATATTTCCTGATTGCCTTGATGAAGGTATCGCCGTATTTCTTGATTTTGAATTCTCCGATACCGCTGATGAGACCGAATGCCTGGAGGGTGGTTGGCTTCATCTTCGTCAATTCGTGCAGACTCTTATCTGATAATACGATGTATGGAGGATAGCCCTGTTCATCGGCAAGATTCTTGCGGATCTTACGCAGATACTCGAAGAGCTTCTTATCTTCTACACCCGCCATTTCATCCTCGAAAATCACACGTTCGGCATGAACTACAGGGATGCTGCTTCCTCTTGAAGGTCTGTTGACCCTTTGCTGACGAGGAGCCCGCTCTTCATTCTCCATAATCGCCAATGAAACCTGGTGTTCTCCCATGAGGACCTTCCAACCCAATGGCGTGACCTTCATCTGGTTATGCATATTATACGCCACCTCGAAGAATCCCATCTGGAGCATCTGCAGCAGATAGGTCTGCCAATCGCGAACGCTCACATCCTTGCCCACACCGAAGGTTTTCAGTTCGTTGTAGTGGTTGCGAGCCACGGCAGGCGTCTGCATACCTCTCAATATCTCTATACAGGTACCCACGGCAATCTTTTCGCCCGCTCTTACCACGGCACTCAGCGCCTTTTGGGTAAGCACGGTACCATCAAAGGTTCGTGGAGGATTGTTGCAGACATCACAGTGACCACAATCCTTGCTGGAGGTCTCTCCGAAATAATTCAGGAGGATTCTTCTTCGGCAGACTCTCGATTCGGCGTATTCTTCCATTCTTCGCAGCTTTTCCAGATTCACCGATTTCTGTCCGCTTTCTTCGCAGAAAGAACGGAGGGTGATGATGTCTGCCATCGAATAGAACAATACCGTATCGGCAGGAGCGCCGTCTCTTCCGGCTCGTCCTATCTCCTGATAGAAACTCTCGATGCTCTTCGGCATGTTATAGTGAATCACCCAGCGCACGTTGCCCTTGTCGATGCCCATTCCGAAGGCGATGGTAGCGCACACCACTTCTATCTGGTCCATCTTGAAACGTTCCTGTACAGAGGCTCGCTGTTGGGCGGAGAGTCCGGCATGATAGGCTTCTGCCTGTATGCCATGCTCCTGCAAAGCCTCTGCCACCATCTCCGTATTCTTGCGTGAGAGACAGTAGATGATGCCTGCCTCGTCTGGGCGACGGGCGATGAAATGGTAAATGAATTTCAGCTTCTCCTTCTTCGTACTTTCCTGGCGCACGGTGAGACTGAGGTTCGGACGGTCGAAACTGCTCACGAAGGTCTGGCCATTCAGGTGCAGCTGGTTGATGATATCCTCTCGGGTAATCTTATCGGCTGTAGCCGTGAGCGCCATCACCGGCACGCCATTGAATTTCTCGTGCAGGAGTCCGAGCTGGGAATACTCCGGACGGAAGTCGTGTCCCCACTGACTGATACAGTGGGCTTCATCAACGGCGAAGAGCGAAATCTTGATGTTGCTGAACAGATAAGGTATCTCGCTGAGGAGTTTTTCGGGCGAAACATAGAGCAGTTTCAGTTCGCCCGCTTCGCATCTTCTGCGGATGATGAGATCATCGGTTACATCGTTGCCGCTGTTGAGAGCTTCGGCAGGAATGCCATTCGCCTTGAGGGCTTCCACCTGGTCGTGCATCAGACTGATGAGTGGCGAAATGACCACTGCCGTTCCCTCCATGGCCAGCGCCGGAACCTGATAGCACAGACTCTTTCCTCCGCCCGTCGGCATCAGCACCAGACAGTCGTTACCTTGCATCACTTCCCGGATGATGGCTTCCTGGTTGGGTCGGAAGGAATCGTATCCGAAGTAAGATTTCAATATCTCGTTGATTTGCATAATCGTATTATCATTATCTTAGAATTCCTCCTCACTTTCTCCAGGCAGTTCTTTCATTTTTTCCATCTTGAACGCCTGGTGAAAGTAGGGTGGTTATTCTACTTATTTTTTACTATATTCCTGCAAAGTTACTAAAAAATAGGAGAAAACTATCCTTTATAGTAGTAAAAGTGCGAAAAATAGGCTGAAAAGTTTGAAAATCCAAATAATTGTCGTACTTTTGCGCTAGAAATAAAGGTTTAGAACATGGCAAATTGTAATGTAAACACCCACGAGCGCTTTGCCGACATCCAGATGCTGCGTTACGAGCTGAAGGGATTCGATGCATTGTCGCTCAATCAGAAATTGTATATTTACTGCCTGGCAAAGGCTACCCTGATGGGACGTGACATCACGTTCGACCAGCAGGGAAAGTACAACCTGCGCATTCGCAAAACCCTGGAGGCAATCTATCGCCATTACAAGGGTATAATCGGAGAGGCTATCGAAAACACAGAGACAGCAAGCGATTCTACTACTGAAATCGAAACTTCTTCTGTATGCGATTCCGAAGAATTCAAGTCTTTCGAAGTATATCTGAAGCGCGTATGGTTTGCCAGCGGCATCCATCATCATTATGGCTGCGAGAAATTCAAGCCGGGATTCTCTGAGGAATTCTTCTATCAGTTGATGGAGGAAATCGCTGAGGATGAGTTGCCCCTCAAGAGAGGAGAGAGCAAGGAAGATCTCCTCGCTCAGCTCGTACCTGTCATCTTCGATCCGGAGGTGATGCCGAAGAGAGTGAACCAGACCGATGGCGAAGACCTGGTAAAGACTTCTGCCTGCAACTTCTATGAGAATGTGACTCAGGCGGAAGTGGAGAGATTCTATGCCCGATTGAAGGATGCCTCTAACCCGACACCACCATCTTACGGACTCAATTCCAAGCTCACCAAGCGCAACAACGAGATGATTGAGCTGGTGTGGAAGGAGGATGGACTCTATAGTGAGCCTATCAAGGAAATCGTGTCCTGGTTGCTCAAGGCGCAGAAATTCGCTGAAAATGAGGGACAGAAGCATGTCATCGACCTGCTCGTGAAGTTCTATCGCACCGGTAATCTTGAGGATTTCGACCGATACAGCATCGCCTGGGTAGAGCAGCACGAAGGCATGGTGGATTTCATCAACGGATTCATCGAAGTATATGGCGACCCATTGGGATTGAAAGGTACCTGGGAGGGTATCGTGGAATACAAGGACCTGGAGGCTACCCAGCGAACCCAGACCATCAGTAAGAATGCTCAGTGGTTTGAGGATCATTCGCCTGTGGATCCCCGTTTCCGCAAACCGGAGGTAAAGGGTGTTACCGCCAATGTAATCTGTGCGGCGATGCTCGGCGGAGAGGAATATCCTGCTTCGGCTATCGGCATCAATCTGCCTAATGCCAACTGGATCCGTCAGGAGCACGGTTCGAAGAGCGTTACCATCGGCAACCTGACTGATGCCTACAACAAGGCGGCTCAGGGCAACGGATTCAGAGATGAGTTTGTTATCGATGAGGAGACCGTGACGCTGTTGAACCAGTATGCTGATATCACTGACGACCTGCATACCGACCTTCACGAGTGTCTGGGACATGGCAGCGGTCAGCTTCTTCCTGGCACCGATCCTGATGCCCTGAAGGCGTATGGCAACACTATAGAGGAGGCGAGAGCCGATCTCTTCGGTCTGTACTATGTGGCTGACCATAAGTTGGTTGAGTTGGGGCTGACTCCGAATGATGAAGCTTACAAGGCGCAGTATTACAGCTATCTGATGAACGGTTTGCTCACCCAGACTATCCGAATCAAGGAGGGTGACAAGATAGAGGAGGCGCACATGAGAAACCGTGCCCTCATTGCCTGGTGGACCCTGGAGCATGCCGAGGGATCCGTGGAACTGGTTACGGAAGAAGTAAGCTATGCTTCTGCCGAGGATGCCTTGAAGGATGCTGAGGGAAATATCGTAACCACCCGCACCTATGTGAAGGTGAATGATTACGAGAAGCTCCGTCATCTCTTCGGAGAACTCCTTGCAGAGATTCAGCGAATCAAGAGCGAGGGTGATTTCGAGGCTGCTCGCCAGTTGGTAGAGAAGTATGCCGTGAATATCGATCCAGACTTGCATCGCGAGATACTGGCGAGATACAAGAAACTGAACCTGGCTCCATACAAGGGTTTCATCAATCCTAAAATGACGCTGGTCTATGATGAGGAGGGTAATCCTATCGACGTAAATCTCGATTACGAGGAGAGCTATACCGGCCAGATGCTCCGCTATTCTGAGGAGTACGGAACGTTATAAATAATAAATAACGTTATAATAATAGATAATGACAGATAATAAGAACGAGGAATTTCCGATAGTAGATGAAATGGGTAATATCTTGGGTGCCATCACCCGAGGTCATGCCCATGATGGATGCAAGATACTGCATCCTGTGGTTCATCTGCATGTATTCAACAGTAAGGGGGAACTGTATCTCCAGCACCGTCCGGCATGGAAGGATATCCAGCCTGATAAGTGGGATACAGCCTGTGGTGGACATGTGGATTTAGGCGAGAGTGTAAACCAGGCGCTTCATCGAGAAGTGAGGGAAGAGTTGGGTATCACCGATTTCGAACCGGAGTCTTTAGGACATTATGTCTTTGAGAGTCAGAGAGAAAAGGAGTTGGTGTATGTTCACCGTTGTGTATATGATGGTGAAGTGAAGCCGAGCCAGGAGGAATTGGCTGGCGGCAGATTCTGGAGTAAGGAAGAAATCAAGGAAAACATCGGCAAAGGTGTTTTCACTCCGAATTTCGAAAACGAATACCAGAAGTTTTTCGCCCACTAAGAAAATGTCCCACAGATTTCACAGATTTACACAGAGCATCGCTAGGCGTCCCGCCGGATTTGAAATCCGGCGTTAAAAAATGTCCTAACCTAATTTAGCTTTGCGGATTTGTAATCCGCAGCAAGCAAGAATGCTGTTGATGGATAGGGGGATTACAAATCCCCCGGTTTTAATAGGTCGAACCTTTTTTGACGCCGGATTACAAATCCGGCGGAACGCCTAGCGGAATATAATTTCAAATCCGGAGAGACGCCTAGCGGAATCAATGAAATAAATCCGCAGAGCTAAAAATATGCTCTGCGGATTTATTATATCTCGAAGATACCCTTGAGCGCCCCTCTGGCGATATTCTCGAAATCCTCTCCGAAATCGCAGAAACGCATTACGGCATTGGCGGCCGCATGCTTCACTCCCATATTATCACCCTGCAATGCCACGGCAGCCTGATCCAGGAATTCATTGATTCCACGATCGTTAGGCTCCTTACCATTCGCAAAGAGGCGGGCAAGAAGCTGGAAACCGGCAATCTCATACAGCGGTTTATTGCTTGCAATCCATTGATACGCAATCACCGGCGCATATTCCACATATTGCAGCAGATTGAAGGCAAGCATCTCAGCCATTTCCTGGCTCTGTACCTGTTCCATCCAGATATCCGTGATTTCAGCCAGCATCTTGTCGGCAGGCATGATGAGGGTAGCAAGAATCTTGCACTCCCGGATATCTTCCTTCCAGAGTTCGATGGCGAGGTCGTAATCCTTGCCGTATTCCTGCGCCATCTTCTTCAATTCATAGAAGGGTACACCCCAATTCAGTTTATATCCCAAGCCCTTGTCTCGCATGGATTGCGAACCCGGACCATTCATCAACAAGCGAAAGCTTCGCTTGATAGTCATCAGTTTCTGATGTGTTTCTTCGTTCATTGTGTCGTGTTTAAAATCTAAAGTTTTAATACCTTGCAGAACATTCCTTCGAACTGCTCTTCGATATTGGCAGGCTTATGCTTGAATATACCGAAGATGGCACTGCCGCTACCACTCATAGCTGCATATGCGGCCCCCAGATTATAGAGCTTCTGCTTGATTTCTGCCAACTCTGGATGCATCGCAAAGATAGGCGCCTCGAAATCGTTGACAAGCTCATCCTTCCAGGTCTCGATAGGCTGGCGGACGATGTCGCGGCAGCATTTCGCAGGCTTCTTAGGAGTGATGGCAGCGTAGGCATCCTTGGTGCTTACGGCGATGTCGTCGCGCTTCACCACCACAATGTAATATCCCTTCATGTTATCTCCAGGACCGCTTACCGGCATCAGTACATCGCCGATACCCTCAGCATAGCAGGCAGTATCTCCATTCTCCGGGTCCGCACTGATGAAGTAGGCACAGTCAGCACCCAACTTGGCTGCATATCGTTCCATCTCAGGAATACCGATGTTCAGGCGGAAACGCTCATCGAGCAGACGGATCATATAGGCAGCATCCGCAGAGCCGCCACCCATTCCAGCCTGAGATGGGATTCGCTTGACGAGATGCGTATGAATGCGGGGAATCTTGAAGTCGGCAGCCAGCATATTATATGCCTTCACCACCAGGTTTTTCTGTTCATCGCAATCCACGGCATTGCCTGTAATCTTCAGGTCGCAGGCTACCTCGCTAGGAAATTCTTCTCCCATCAGCTTAATCTCCAAGGCATCAGTCAGGGGGATAGGGTAGAATACGGTTTCCAGGTTGTGGTAACCATCAGCGCGCTTGCTTACTATATTTAAGCCAAGGTTGATCTTGGCGCATGGAAATGTAATCATAATCAATCATTGTTTAAGAGTGATACATTAATTATGTGCAATCTATATGCAATCTACTTGCAAAGATATAAAAAATATCCCAAACCCGGTGCTTTTCATCAAGATTATTTTCTTACTTGCATTAAAAATATTAAAAAACATCCATATTCTGCAATATCTTTTGTATCTTTGCAAAGTGTATCCTCATTTCAGAAAGAGTGTTTCCGCTTGAGGAAAAATAGATTTTGAGTTAAGGATAGATAAATGATTAGATAAAAATAAAAAATTAAATAGAAATATGAAGAAAGGTGATAAAGTAAGATTCCTGAGCGAAGTGGGCGGCGGAAAGGTGGCTGGCTTCCAGGGCAAGAATATCGTGCTGGTAGAGGATGAAGATGGTTTCGAGATTCCGATGCCGATCAACGAGGTGGTAGTGGTAGAGCAGGACGACTATGCCATGGGCAAGATGATCTCTGCCAAGATGGATGCCAAGCAGAAGGCTGAAGAGCATGCCAACACCGAACTGCATCAGGACAGCAGAAGCATCAAGGCTATCCTGAACGAGCACGAGAATGATGTGGATATGAACGTAGAGGAGTATGATGCTGCCGACCGCGAGATTACCTTCGTAAAGCAGATTCAGGAGCGTACGGGCGGCAACAAGCTCAGCGCCTACCTCGCCTTCGTGCCTATCGATATCAAGGACGTGACCAATACCCGCTTCGAATCATATATGGTGAACGACAGCAACTACTATCTGCGCTACACCTATCTCGTAGCCGAGGGAAATGCGTGGACCCTGAAGGCGGAGGGTGAAATCGAGCCAAACACCAAGCTCTTCATCGAGGAATTCGGTCGTGAGGCTTTGAATGAGATGGAGCACATCGCCATCCAGATGATTGCCTACAAGAAGGACAAGCCATTCCTGCTGAAGCCAGCTACGGATGTCCAGTTCCGCCTGGACCCAGTGAAGTTCTACAAGCTCCATCTCTTCGAGGAGAATGATTTCTTCGAGACTCCAGCCTATCTCTTCACCATCGTGGAGAACGACGAGGTAGCCCGTCCGTTGGTCATCGATTCCAAGCGCTTGAAGGAGCAGATGTACAAGGATGAGAAGGTGATTGCCAACACCAGCAAGAAGAAAAGCAAGAAGGATGATGGTACCCTCATCATCGACCTTCATGCAGACGAGGTTCTTGAAACAACTGCTGGAATGAATTCTGCTGATATCCTTCATTATCAGATGGATATCTTCAAGAAGACAATGGCAGAGAATAAGAAGAATAAGGGTCAGAAGATTATCTTTATTCATGGCAAGGGCGAAGGCGTTCTGCGCCAGGCACTCATCCATGAGCTGAACTATCGCTATAAGAACTGCACCTATCAGGATGCTTCTTTCCAGGAGTATGGATATGGTGCCACACAGGTAACAATCCGATAAAAGTAATCATATAGTTAAAAGATCAAAGTGTACATTATGAAGTACGGATTTATGAAGGTGGCAAGTGCCATCCCTGCCGTCAAGGTAGGCGATGTAATCTTCAACACCCAACAGATAGAAGATCTGATAGCCCAGGCTGAAGGCAAGGGCGTAGAGATCATTACCTTCCCGGAATTGTCTATCACAGGCTATTCCTGTCAGGACCTTTTCCGCCAGCAGATGCTCCTGGAATCGTCAGAGCAGGCGGTGATGATGCTGCTCGATTTCACCCGCAAACTCGACATCATCTCCATTGTCGGCGCTCCGGTAGTGGCTGGCGATCTGCTGCTGAATTGCGGTATCGTGATCCAGCACGGACAGATCCTGGGCATCGTGCCTAAGACCTATCTCCCTAACTACAGCGAGTTCTATGAGAAGCGCTGGTTTGCCTCTGCCCAGGATTTGCGCGACTGCGAGGTCCGCTATGCCGGACATAAGGTGAAGCTGACTCCAGATGTGCAGATTTTCCGCACCTATGACGGCGTGCAGTTTGGCGTAGAGATATGCGAGGATGTATGGGCTCCGGCTCCTCCTAGCAACAAGCTGGCACTGGCTGGTGCCGACCTCATCTTCAACCTCTCTGCAAGCGATGAACTCATCGGAAAGCACAACTATCTGAAGAGTCTGCTGAGCCAGCAGAGTGCCCGCACCATGACGGGTTACATCTACAGTTCCTGTGGTTTTGGCGAGAGCACGCAGGATGTGGTTTATGGCGGAAATGCCCTGATTTACGAGAATGGAGCTTTACTTGCACAAGGTGAGCGTTTCTCTCTTGATCCTCAGATGGTTATCGCGCAGGTTGATGTGGAGAAACTCCGTTCAGAGCGTCGCACCAATTCCACCTATGTCAACGCCCAGCGTAACATCAAATATTCGGTTCTCGGCGGACAGTTCAACATCCGTAACATCGATGCCGATCCTACCGAAAACGAACGCGAGTTCGTGTTAGAGCGTGAGGTGAATCCTCATCCTTTCATTCCTACCAGCAGCGATATGAATGCCTCCTGCGAGGAGATTTTCAATATCCAGCTGATGGGTCTTGCCAAGCGCATCGTACATACCCATGCCAAGACGGTGGTAGTGGGTATCAGCGGCGGATTGGATTCCACCCTTGCCCTGCTCGTCTGTGTGAAGGCATTCGATAAGCTGAAGATGGACCGCCGTGGCATCGTGGGTGTTACCATGCCAGGTTTCGGAACCACCGATAGAACATATAATAATGCCATCTCGCTGATGAAGAGTCTGGGCATTACCATCAGGGAAATCAGCATCGCCAAGGCGGTGACCCAGCATTTCGAGGATATCGGTCATGATGCCAGCGTGCATGATGTAACCTATGAGAATTCGCAGGCACGCGAGCGTACGCAGATTCTGATGGACCTTGCCAACAAGATGGGCGGTATGGTGATAGGCACCGGCGACCTTTCTGAGCTGGCTCTGGGCTGGGCCACCTATAATGGCGACCACATGAGCATGTATGGCGTGAATGCCAGCATCCCTAAGACCCTGATCCGTCATCTCGTGAACTATGTTGCCGAGAGTGGGGTGGATGAGCAGAGCCGCATCACCCTGCGCGACATCATCGATACACCAATCAGTCCGGAGCTGATTCCTGCCGATGAGAACGGAAACATCAAGCAGAAGACAGAAGACCTGGTGGGCCCATACGAGCTGCACGATTTCTTCCTCTATTACTTCCTGCGTTTCGGATTCCGTCCGTCCAAGATTTATATGCTGGCAAAGAAGGCGTTTATCGATACCAAGCTGGAGCGTGTGAAGATCAGCGACAACGATCCTGATTCCTACGATGAGGAGACTATCAAGAAATGGCTCAAGACATTTGTTCGCCGTTTCTTCAACCAGCAGTTCAAGCGAAGCTGTCTGCCTGATGGTCCGAAGGTGGGAAGCGTGAGCCTCAGTCCTCGTGGCGACTGGCGCATGCCTAGCGATGCCGCATCCACCATCTGGCTGCAGGAGGCGGAAAATCTGTAGTTTTCCTGCCAGCCTTAACAGAATATTGATTCCCGATTTGAGCATTCGATACTATTTTGATGCTCAAATCGGGATTTTTAATAGAAAAATTATTAATTTGTTACCTCATTATTAGGGAAAAACATATTTTTTTTGTAACTTTGCGCCCAAAAGTAAAAACAATATAAAATTTAAATAGATAATATGGCTAAGAAATTTGCCGAGCACAACGGTCTGAATTTGACTCAGACAAACAATGACGTACTAGCAGCGTGGGAGAAAAATGATATCTTCCACAAGTCTATTGATGAGCGTGAAGGCTGCCCTCAGTTTATCTTCTTTGAGGGACCTCCATCAGCTAATGGCCACCCGGGTATTCACCACGTGTTGGCACGTAGTATCAAGGATACATTCAACAGATACAAGACCATGAAGGGCTTCCAGGTTCACCGCAAGGCGGGATGGGATACCCACGGACTCCCTGTTGAACTCGGTGTCGAGAAGGAACTCGGCATCACCAAGAAGGATATCGACAACAAGGCTTCTGAGAAGTATATCTCTACCGAGGATTACAACCACAAGTGCCGTGAGAACGTGATGAAGTTCACTGCTGAGTGGCGCGAGTTGACCGAGAAGATGGGTTACTTCGTAGATCTCGATCATCCTTATATCACATACGATAACAAGTATATCGAGACGCTCTGGTGGCTCCTCAAGCAGCTCTACAACAAGGGTCTGCTCTACAAGGGTTACACCATCCAGCCATACTCTCCAGGCGCAGGTACAGGTTTGAGCTCTCACGAGTTGAACCAGCCTGGCTGCTATCGCGATGTAAAGGACCTCACCACCACAGCCCAGTTCCTCATCAAGGATCCTAAGGTGGAGTGGACCAAGTGGGGCAAGCCTTACTTCATCGCATGGACCACTACACCTTGGACTTTGCCATCAAACGTGGCTCTCTGTGTGGGTCCTAAGATTGACTATGTAGCCATTGAGACCTACAACCTCTACAATGGCGAGCCTATGACTCTCGTGATGGCTGAGGCGCTGGTAGGTTCATATCTGAAGGCTGACCAGGAGTGCAAGGAGGGCGATCTCCTGCCATTCGACAAGGAGAAGAAGCAGTGCCCATGGCGTATTATCGACCACATGAAGGGTACAGACCTCGAAGGCTTGCACTACGAGCAGCTCCTGCCATGGGTAAAGCCATGCGAGAAGGTAGATGCTTTTGCTCCAGCTTTCGTAACAGAATATGCTGCAGCTCATCCTGAGAAGGTATTCGCTTCAGAGGATGGTCGCGATAAGTTCGTTGAGATGGATAGCGAGGCTTTCCGCGTAATCCTCGGCGACTACGTTACTACCGATGACGGTACAGGTATCGTTCACATCGCACCTACATTCGGTGCCGATGATGCCAAGGTAGCCAAGGATGCCAACATCCCAGCGCTCTACCTTATTAATAAGAAGGGTGAGACCCGCCCAATGGTTGACCTGCAGGGTAAGTTCTATCTCATCGAAGACCTCGATGACAACTTCGTGACCGCTTGTGTCAACAAGGAGGCATACGCTCATCATGCAGGTGACTACGTGAAGAATGCCTACGACCCACAGTTTAATGTGGATGGTGTTTGGGACAAGAAGGCTTCTGATAAGGCTGAAGACCTGAACATCGTACTCTGCTACGAGTTGAAGCAGGAGGGCAAGGCTTTCAAGAGCGAGAAGCACGTGCACAACTATCCTCACTGCTGGCGTACCGACAAGCCTATTCTCTACTACCCATTGGATAGCTGGTTTATCAAGGATACAGCCCGCAAGGAGCGCATGGTAGAATTGAACAAGACCATCAACTGGCAGCCTGAGAGCACCGGTACAGGCCGTTTCGGCAACTGGCTCGAGAACCTGAACGACTGGAACCTTTCACGTTCCCGTTTCTGGGGTACTCCATTGCCAATCTGGCGTGATGAGAACCGTGGCGAGAAGTGCATCGGCAGTCTGGAGGAACTCTATGCTGAAATCGAGAAGTCTGTGGCTGCCGGCATCATGCAGAGCAACCCATTGAAGGAGAATGGTTTCGTTCCTGGCGACTACAGTCAGGAGAACTATGATAAGATTGACCTCCACCGTCCATACGTTGACAAGATTGTTTTGGTTAACGAGGAGGGCAAGCCAATGTATCGTGAGAGCGACCTCATCGACGTTTGGTTCGATTCTGGTTCAATGCCTTATGCCCAGCTCCACTACCCATTCGAGGGCGAGATGGCACGTGGCACAGAGGCAGACCGTGATGCACTCATCCACAGCACCTACGAGGGATATGCTATTCCTCCTAAGTTCTATCCAGCCGACTTCATCAACGAGGGCGTGGATCAGACCCGTGGATGGTTCTTCACCCTGCACGCCATCGCTACCATGGTATTCGACAGCGTAGCCTTCAAGAACGTTATCTCTTCTGGTCTCGTTCTCGATGCCAAGGGTAACAAGATGAGTAAGCACGTGGGCAATGTGACCAACCCATTCGAGATGATCGATAAGTATGGTGCCGACCCTGTTCGTTTCTATATGATGACCAACAGCGAGCCTTGGGACAACCTCAAGTTCGACCCTAATGGTGTGGATGAGACCCGTCGCAAGTTCTTCGGTACCTTATATAATACCTACAGCTTCTTCGCCCTCTACGCTAACGTAGATGGTTTCGATGCTGAGGCTGCTCAGGTGCCATTCGAGAAGCGCCCAGAGATCGACCGCTGGATTCTCTCTTCACTCAATACCCTCATCAAGGGCGTTGACAGAGAGTTGGCTGGCTACGACCCAACCCGTGCAGGCCGTCTCATCGATGCCTTCGTGAACGATGACCTCTCTAACTGGTACGTTCGTCTGAACCGTAAACGTTTCTGGGGTAAGGAGATGAGCGAGGATAAGCTGAGTGCTTATCAGACTCTCTATACCTGTTTGATGACAGTGGCTAAGCTCTTGGCTCCATTCGCTCCATTCTATGCAGACGAGTTGTATCACGACTTGGGCGGCGAGTTGGAGAGCGTACACCTCGACAAGTTCCCTGTAGCTGATGAGGCTGCTATCGATGCCGACCTGGAGGAGCGTATGGCCATCGCCCAGAAGATTACTTCCATGGTATTGGCATTGCGCCGCAAGGTGAACATCAAGGTTCGTCAGCCACTGCAGCAGATCATGATTCCTGCCGTAGATGATGTACAGAAGGCACACATCGAGGCAGTAGCCGGACTGTTGAAGAACGAGGTGAACGTGAAGGAGGTTAACTTCATTGAGGGTCAGGGCATTCTCGTGAAGAAGGTGAAGTGTAACTTCAGAGTGATGGGTAAGAAGTTCGGCAAGCTGATGAAGGGTGTTGCTGCCAAGATGTCAGCGCTCGATCAGGACCAGATTGCAGCCTTCGAGAAGGCAGGCAACATCACATTGAATATTGACGGACAGGAAGCCGTGGTAGAGGTAGCCGACGTGGAGATTATCTCTGAGGATATCCCAGGATGGCTCGTATCTAACGAGGGCAATCTGACCGTAGCGCTTGAGGTAGAGTTGACTCCTGAATTGAAGAAGGAGGGTATGGCTCGTGAGCTGATCAACCGTATCCAGAACCTCCGCAAGGAGACGGGTCTGGAGATTACCGACCGTATCAAGGTGACAGTGGCTTCCAACGAGGAGACCAACGCCGCCATCGAGTCATTCGGCGACTACATCAAGGGTCAGGTACTGGCTGACAGCATCGAAATCGGTGACAACGCAGGTATTGAGACCGAGTTTGATGACTTTAAGTTGAACATTCTCGTAGAGAAGAATTAAATAGTTAGGAGTTAGAAGTTAGGAGTCAGGAGTTATCCGAAGCTACTTGCTTCTAACTTCTTTCCTTAAAACTCTAGTCTAATAATAACTTTTATAACAAAACAACGTCTATGGCTAACGAAAAAGCACGTTATAGCGATGTAGAACTCGAGGAGTTCCGCGCTATCATTGAAGAGAAGTTAAAGGTGGCTAAGCAGACCTACCGTGACTGTATGGCTCAGCTCAACCACTCAGATAGTAATGATGTGGTAGATACATCACCAACCTACAAGGCTCTTGAGGAGGGCAGCGAGGCACAGAGCAAGGAGGAGATTATCCAGATGGCTCAGCGCCAGCAGAAGTTCATCAAGGGGCTGGAGGCTGCGCTGGTCCGCATTCAGAACAAAACCTATGGCATCGACCGCGAGACGGGCGAGTTGATTCCTAAGGAGCGTTTGCGTGCAGTACCTCATGCCACATTGAGTGTAGCTTCCAAGGAGGCTAGAAAGAAATAATAAATGGAGAAAAAAAGGAATTTACATATCGGCTGGCTCGTCACGGCAATGGTGGTTGTGCTGCTTATCATCGACCAATGGATTAAGCTGTACATCAAGACCCACTTTTGCCTTGGCGAGTCTGTTCGTGTTACAGATTGGTTTTTTATCGATTTCATTGAGAACAACGGAATGGCGTGGGGCATGTCGTTCATCGGTAAGTTCTGGCTCAGCCTGCTGCGCTCTGTAGCCATCGTCGCTCTCATCGTCTATCTCTATCGCATCATCAGGAGGGGTACGCATCGTCTGCTCTACATCATCCTCGTAGCCCTGGTACTTACGGGTGCCATCGGCAATATGATCGATTCGATGTTCTATGGTCTGATGTTCACTGCATCCTCGCCTTATTACGTATCCTATATGGTACCGTTCGGCGATGGCTATGCACCTTTCTTTATGGGTAAGGTGGTAGATATGTTCCGCTTCCCGTTCTTCGACTATACCTGGCCGGAGTGGGTACCTTTCTGGGGTGGTCAGCAGGGAACATTCTTCGATCCTGTATTCAATTTTGCCGATGCCTGCGTCAGCGTGGGTATCATCTCCATGCTGCTCTTCTGCCGCAAGGAACTGGAGCAGCTCGGAGGAAGTAATAAGAAAAAGGAAGGGGAGAAGAAGGAGACTTCTGCTAATAAGGAAGATAAGAAATAGAAAGGAGGCATGAGAATGAAGAAGTTAATGATTTGTCTTGTGGCAGTGATGGCATTGCTTTTCTGCGTTTCATCCTGCAAGCCTTCCCTGCCAGGCGGCGTCTTGTCGAAGGGCAAGATGACGGATATTCTTTATGATTATCACCTGGCTCTGGCGATGGCACACATGGATGATAACGGCGACAAGGGGCAGAGCCTGGCTTATCGCGAGGCGGTGCTCAGGAAGCACGATGTCACCTCTGCCGAGTTTGATTCTTCCATGGTTTATTATATGCGTCATACCGAACTGCTGGAGGATGTGTATAAGGACCTGACCGACCGTTACAACAACGAGATTACAGCCATGGGCGGTAGTGCCAAGGAGGGAGGAGAGTTTGCTAATCTCTCTGCCACCGGCGATACGGCTAATGTATGGAATCTCGCTGCATCGATGGTGTTCATGCCTGTGAAGCCGTTCAATAGTACCAGCTTCGATATCAAGGTGGATTCTACCTTCCATAAGGGCGACCGCCTGATGCTCGATTTCGATGCGCAGTTCATCTACCAGGATGGTATGCGCAATGGTGTTGCGATGCTCGCAGTGCAGTTTGGTAACGACAGTATTGCCCAGCGTACCATCATGATTCAGAGTACCCAGCATTATTCGGTGGAACTCTCTGATGCTGATTCTCTTGGCATCAAGAGTGTGAAGGGATACTTCATGCTGATGAATGACGATAACGGCACGGGTGTCTCTTCTCAGACCACCTTGAAGCTGATGTTCCTGGAGCATGTCAAGCTGATTCGCATGCATCCGCTGAAGCCTGTGGCTGCGCCGGCAGGAAGCTCTTCCTCGGCATCATCCGATAGTCTCCGCAAGGATAGTGCTTCTTCTGCGTCATCCTCTTCTGGTGAAAAACCGGGAGAGCAGACCTTCGAGATGTCATCCCAAAAGCCGGTTCATCCTATCAGAATGCCGGATGGCAAACCGTTGAGACCGCTCAAGGAAATGAAGCCGATGAAGGCAGAACCTCTTAAGACGAGATAGTGATGGAGGAGCTGAGAAGATGCGGTGCTCATACCGTGGTACTTCCCGATGGCACCATCCTGCAGCAGGCAGTGGTGGAGATTGCCGAGGGTAGAGTAGTCAATTACTATGAGTTCCGTGAGGAGTTGCCCATGACCGAATGGCTGGGCGGAGAAATCAGGGTAGAGCGTGATGAGGAAGGCATCCTCTGCGCCCTATGGAACGGGAAAAGGATCAAGAGTTGATAGTCTTCCCCCCAAAAGTAAACAATAAACATTAAACAATAAACATTAATAATATGTTAAGCGTAGATCAATTAGAAGACAAGTTGATAGACTTGGCATTTGCTGAGGATATCGGTGATGGCGACCACACAACCTTGTGTTGCATTCCAGAGGACGCCATGGGTAAGAGCCATTTGCTCATCAAGGAAGATGGCGTTTTGGCAGGTGTAGAAATGGCTAAGAAGGTATTCGCCCGCTTCGATCCTACCATGAAGGTGGAGGTTCTGTTGCAGGATGGTACCCACGTGAAGAAGGGCGACATCGCTATGATCGTAGAGGGCAAGACCCGTTCTTTGCTTCAGACAGAGCGCCTCATGCTCAACATCATGCAGCGTATGAGTGGTATCGCTACCATGACTGCCAAGTATGTGAAGCGCCTTGAAGGTACCAAGACTCACATCCTCGACACCCGTAAGACTACTCCAGGTCTCCGTATGTTGGAGAAGCAGGCTGTGAAGATTGGTGGTGGTATGAACCATCGTATCGGTCTCTTCGATATGATTCTCCTCAAGGACAATCACATCGATTTCGCTGGCGGTATCGATAACGCCATCGACCGTTGCCATGCTTATCTCAAGGAGAAGGGTCTCGATCTGAAGATTGAAATCGAGGTTCGCAGCTTCGATGAGCTCGATCAGGTATTGAAGCACGGCGGTGTCAACCGTATCATGCTTGATAACTTCTCTGTGCCTGATACCAAGAAGGCAGTAGATATCATCGCTGGCAAGTATGAGACTGAGTCATCTGGCGGTATCACCTACGATACCATCCGCGACTATGCTGAGCAGGGTGTTGACTTTATCTCTGTAGGTGCCTTGACACACAGTGTGAAGGGTTTGGATATGAGCTTCAAGGCTTGTGATTAATATAAATAAAGGTATATTTTATGAATAAGATTTTCGCTTCAGCCTTGATGGCTGTAGCTATGTTGGGCAGTGTCTCTGAGGCTGAGGCATGCAGCAACTTCATCGTGGGCAAGAAGGCATCAGTAGATGGTTCGGTGATGTGTTCTTACAGTGCCGACGACTACGGAATGTTCCAGTACCTCTGCCATTATCCTGCGGCTAAGCATGCCAAGGGCGAGATGCGCAAGATTTTCGATTGGGACAGCAACAAGTATCATGGTGAGATTCCTGAGGCTGCCGAGACCTACAACGTAATCGGCAACATCAATGAGTGGCAGGTTACCATCGGCGAGACTACCTATGGCGGTCGTGAGGAGATGGTGGATTCTACCGGTATCATGGACTATGGTTCACTCATCTATGTAGCTCTCCAGCGCAGTAAATCGGCACGCGAGGCTATCAAGGTGATGACCACCCTCGCCAATACCTATGGTTACAACTCTGGCGGTGAGACCTTCACCATCTGCGATCCTAAAGAGGCTTGGATCATGGAGATGATGGGTAAGGGCGCCGGTTCCAAGGGTGCTGTATGGGTAGCTCTCCGCATTCCGGATGATGCTATCTGTGCTCATGCCAACCAGAGCCGCATCGGCAAGTTCAACATGAAGGACAAGAAGAACGTGATGTATGCCAAGGATGTTGTATCTTTTGCCCGCAGCAAGGGCTGGTTCAAGGGCAAGGATGCTGATTTCTCCTGGAAGATGGCGTATGCAAAGCCTGATTTCTCAGGTCGTCGTTTCTGTGATGCCCGTGCTTGGGCGATGCTGAACCACTTCTATGATATGAGTCCTTATCTGGATTGGGCACTCGGCAAGAATCCTGATGCGCAGGATATGCCTCTCTGGGTGGTTCCTAACAAGAAGGTGAGCGTTCAGGATGTAGAGAATGTGATGCGCGACCATTACGAGGGTACTCCTCTTTCTGTAGCCGACGGTTCTGATATCGGCGGCGGTATCTGGGAGATGCCTTATCGTCCTACACCATTGATGTACAAGGTGGATGGCAAGCAGTATTTCAACGAGCGTCCTGTCAGCACTCAGCAGAGTGGTTTCGTATTCGTGAGCCAGATGCGTTCATGGTTGCCAAGAGAGATTGGCGGCGTGTTTTGGTTTGCCAACGACGATGCCAACATGGCTGCGTTCACTCCAATATATTGCTCTATGACCGAGCGTCCTGAGTGCTATAATACTCCTGGTGTTGATGCGGTGCATTTCAGCAAGAAGAACGCTTACTGGGTTTGCAACATGACCAGCAACATGGTTTATCCTCGTTACAGTCTGATGTTCCCAACCTTGAAGGAGGTTCGTGATAGCTTGGACAACAGCTATTTCGCTGCTCAGGCAGGTGTTGAGAAGAAGGCTCAGGAGCTTTATGCCCAGAACCCACAGGCTGCTGTGAAGTATCTCAACGACTACAGTGTAGAGAAGGCTCAGCAGATGTTGGCACGCTGGAACCAGCTTTTCGAGTTCATGGTGGTGAAGTACAATGATATGATCATCAAGCCAACCGATAAGAATGGTACCTTCAAGAAGACTCCATACGGTTTGGGTGCTACTCCAGTTCGTCCTGGTTATCCAGAGAAGTTTGCCAAGCAGCTTGTCAAGCAGAGTGGCGATAAGTTCCTGGTTCCTGAGGAGAAGAAATAAAACAAGAATCTCCCTATAAGTTCAGGTGTCTATCACCTGGCTTATAGGGAGATTTTGTATATCGCTCCTTTAAACTTTACTTGGTGTCTAATGAGCTTTTCAATTTCTCAATATGCTCTAATGGCAACTGGGTGGCGGCTGATACCTGATCTGTAGATAAGCCCATAGCAAGAAGGCGTTGGGCTGTGGCAATATTAGCCTTGTTCTCACCCTCAGCTAATCCCTCAGCTAATCCCTCAGCTAATCCTTCAGCTCGTCCTTCTTCTCGTCCATCGGCAAGACCTTTCTGCCAGCCATCATCATAACCCGTCTTGATAACGCTGCGCTGATAGCGCAGATTCTCCATGTGACGGACATAATCATTCTTTTCCGCTACGGTCAACTTATCTATGTCCAGACATTTGCGGGCATCAGCCAAACCTGGTGCCTGGGCAGCTTCGCTGATTTCGCCAGTCTTGAGAAACTCGATCCATTCATCCAGATTGTTCACCGCCAGCTTATCGAAGTTGTTCACGCAGAGCAGATAATACTCCGGGAATATGTCTCCGGCTTCGCGATTAGTCTTGCGACCTTGAGAGATTTCATCACCGAAGAAGAGTTCACTCTGTCGGTTAGAGAGTTTCAGGATATCATTCGGCTGATGCAGTCCTTGGAACATCGTCTTGCCATGATATACATAATCCTTAGCCTGTCCCAATGTGAAATACACGATATTGATGGAATATACCTTGCGCACCTTGTCGTAATCATCGCCCAGACTGATATTGTCTGTGATGACCTTGGAAACTCCATAGAGCATACGGTGGAAATAGGTATGTTCCCGGGTATTCTGTATCTCGAAGATGATGAATTCTCCCTTCTCATTTTCTGCCAGGATATCAACTCTGTTGAATTTATCATTCTCGGTCTGCTGATTGCTCTCACTATCCAGGAATCGGTTGATCTTGAATTTCTCGTTCAGCAGCGAACACATAAAGCCTTCCAACACGGCATAGTTTGCCTTGTTGCGAAGCAGGCGCTTCATCGCCCAGTCAAATCTGATATAATTTGCCATATTCTTCCTCCATGATTAATAAATATAATGCAAAGATTGTGCCAGCGAGTGCAATGAAAGCTGCTTTCAAATTGCCGAGTGCCACTAATCTTCTGCAAAGATACGCTGATTTTTTGTAACTTCCAAACATTTCAAGAAGTTTTTATTCCAGCTTCTTACAGAAGACAAATATTTAATTCGATTCATTTGCCAATCCTATCATAGCGATGAATATCATCCATCGTGACCGCTCATACCGCTTGTTCTCCCATCTTACGTGCAGATAGGAGATTGCCACGATGAAAGCATTGATGAGCATGAAGATAAAACATGCAAACCGAAATAGTAATAATGAGTCTATACGCTTCTTAAAATACTGGTTATGGTAAATAACTTTACAAGTTGAACGTTGCGGAAAAATCTCTTAAGAGAAGCTGTCGTTTTCCTTAAGGGAAAATTCTCAATCTCTTTTTCTCCCATTTTCCAGGCGTTTTCGTCTGATTCTCTCTTCCTTGAATATTGTTTACACGGATATTCCCCCAACCAGTATGTTTTGGCAGGTTGGGGGAATATTATGTGTTAAAATCACAAAAAAACTTTGCGTTGTCAGGGATTTGATGTATATTTGCAGAACTAATTTAAAATATTAATGATTATGTCAACAACAGCAGCAAGAATCCCAACTTCGTTCAGGTTCCAAAGCAGTTTGCTGGAAGAACTGAAAGAAAAGGCTAAGGCTAGCAATCGCAGTCTTAACAACTATGTGGAAAGTCTTCTCATTAGTATTCTCCATCCTTCTGAAGTTGTAGAGGATAATACAATTGATGAAGAATTGCAGAAGAAGATTGATAAAGCAATGGATGAATATAAAAAAGGAGAGACTCTTCATTTTGAAAATTCAACCGAGATGAACGAATGGCTTGATTCTCTATGATTTACAATGTTTTTGATGACATTATTACTGTTGTTGTAATTGAAGTTGAAGGTCACTATAATGACAAATAACTCGCAAATATAATCTCCCCATAAGCACAGGTTCTGCAGCCTGGCTTATAGGGAGACCTTGTATAATGCTCCTTTAATTTTTATTTGGCATTCAATGATCTGGCGGGAGGAGTCAGCTTTCGTCCGGCTCTCCCAGATATTCAAAGATTACAGCTACCTGTCGGGGCGAAAAATATTGGCAGCCAACCAGGTATCCCTGCTTCTTCAACTCATCCCATAAAGGAATGCAACGCTTGATCCAATCCATCAGATGGCGGCGAGCTGTCGCCTTGCTGGTGGCTTCCGGAAAAAAGAGCAAGCCCAATTCCGTCTTGCTGTACATACGATTCGATATTTCCATAATCTATATTCTCATTTGTGTTCTTTAAAGAGTCATCTATGCAAGAGGCTTCTTTATGCATGATGATCCTTTAAAAAGCCATCCAATGCCTTGGCTATATAGGCACCCACATTGATCTTTCTATGTTCCTGCTGGCACTTACGGATAAAGTAGTCTTTCTTCTGAAACCAGTCCTCCAGCTCTCCCTGCATATCGAGTGCCAGGCGCTGGCTTTCTAGAACTGCAATCTTCTCATCCACGTGATATTGTGTATAGAGACGCCATTTCAGTCGGGCACGTACCCCCTGCAATTCCTCAGGAACTGTAGCGCCGCCCGAAGTGTCGCCCGTATTTGCGCGGTCTATAAAAGTGAAGGTGATATGATCGGGCATATGGTGATGCGTCTCTGCCTCTTCTGATTGATAGAAAGGCTGATATACAGGGTATTGGTCGATAATTCTCTGGTCGTAGAGGCGTTTCAGATCCTTGCAGGCAAAGTCGAGTGCCTTGTTCTTGAGTGCCGACCAGGTCTTGTAGTAGTCCTTTCTGCCATGCAGCAAAGCCATCAGATTTTCGGGCTTCACCATGGTATAGCCCTTGGCACCCCAGCAATTCATCATTAGATATAGTTTGATGCTCGATGCACCACGGCACTGTCGCACCACATTCAGGTCGATGTGGCAGGCGCCCTTGTCAAAACTGAAGAAAAAACGGAAGACATGGAGGTCATAGCGGAGTTTAACCCACCATCTGCCCTGATATTGGCAGACCTTGCATTCAAAAAGGTGATCAAACTGGGTGTAGAAGGTATGATCGCCCAATTTGTAAGCTAGTTTCAGAGGGTGTTTGGCCATCTGGAGCAAAGCATTACGCAACTGAGAAGCATGTCGGGTATCTGCCAGATCAAACTCTGAGAGCTTTATGCAGAGGTCGATATGACCTGCTGCACGCTGTTCCGGAGTAAAGATGAAGGTCTCTCTATTGATGCGTAAACGGATATTGTAGTCAATCAATTTCTGGGATATCTTGATTAACTGCAACATGATTTTCAGTTCGAGGGTAGAAAAGTCGTTGTGCGACAGTCCCTGTACCCCCATAATGGTAATAACGTCTTTTTCCTGTTTAGGAGAAGGCATTAGGAAGGGCTCGGGCTCTTCCGATTTTTGGTTTTGATTGTTTGTTGCCATATTGCTTTTGTTTTGTTTAAGTTTAAATCACCTTCCGGGAAGGAGATTCTTGATGTTATTATAGAAATACGGCACGGAATTAAAATAAAGTTCCAACTTTTTCGAGGAGAACAGGTCAACATACATTGACCTTTAGGGGGTTCTGCATCGACTTTTTACCTTACTTCGCATCCGTGCCGATAATTCAAATCGAATTAATCGGGCACAATAATGCCTTGTAAGGATCTAAATTGAATGCTCATTTTTCAGGCCCTAATCCTACTCAATGAGCGAAGTTGGAAAATCCTCACTAGAAAGTAGCTCCCCTGGCAAAAGCATCAGGAGCTGAGAAATTCCTATTCTCTTAACTTTCTTGATGCAAAGGTAATCATTTATTCTGACTTAAACAAATTTTATTCCCCAAAAATGCATTTTACTTGTTATTTTTGAAAAAAAACTTTTTCTTTTGCGCATTACGCATTGTGCTTCTAAGTATAAATCGTATATCTATTAGCGATATGGGTATAGTATATTAAGAAAAATAACTATATAATAGCTTGATAGATAGATATTTATGAACATTGTCCTATCTTCGGTAGTGGTAGCGCCTCTTTCTAATAGGAGTGAAAAACCCTGGTAGTGACTAAACCTCTCCCTGCTAGTACTGCTTTCTTACGCTTCTACCTGCTAGTGCAAAAGTTCATCTTTCTGCAAGATTACTCAATCATATCTATGGTTTACAATTCTCCTATCAGTGAAGCATCACGTTCTTACGAATGATAGTCATCGTTCCTATCAGCGGTGGCTACCGCTCCTATCAGCGATACCCATCATTCCTATCAGCGTGGTCTGTCGCTCCTATGAGCGATACTCATCTTTCCTATGAACGACTCTCTTCTTTCCTAAGAGCGATTGGCGTGCCTGATAAAAGAGTGCAAAAGTGAACATAAGAAGGCGAAAGAGTGCAGAAGACGACGGAAGCGGACGAAAGTGTGCAGATGCCCCCTCGCCGGTTTCGTAACTTTGCCATTGCATTCGGGAAGAGTCCGATGCACGAACATTCTATCACAATTTAAATTTTTAGTATTATGTCAGTTAGTTACAGTTTGGTAAAGTTCGTTCCTAAGTTTGGAAAGAATGCAGGTAAGGGTAAGTTTTATGCCCGTGCCCAGGTGAACGAGAAGACTTCGCTCAAGAAGTTCTCTAAGATGATTGCGATGCAGACCACGGTTACCTACGCAGATGTCACTGCGGTATTGGTGAGTGCGGTAGAGAATCTGATACTGGAGCTTCAGCGTGGCAACCAGGTGGAGTTTGGCGACTTGGGCAAGTTCCGTCTGCAGATTGTCAGCGATGGTGCTGACAGTGCCGCTGATTTCAAGAGCGACACTCATATCAAGGGTGTCAACGTCCAGTATGCTCCAGGTCCGGAACTCTATTCTGTATTCCAGAATATGGAGTTTGTACAGGTAGCATCCCGTGCAGTACAGCGTGCCGCATTGAAGGCTGAGAAGGAGGGTGCCAAGACGATCGACATCGAGGAGGCAAAGAAGGCTGCCAGCAAGAAGCAGAATACTTCTGGCGACAGTTCTGCAGGTGGCGATTCTTCTACCGACGGCGAGCATACCTCTGGTGGCAGTACAACGGGTGGCAGTACCTCTGGTGACCAGACATCTGGCGGCAGCACTGATAGTGGGGACTCAAATGGTGACAATGTAAATTTTTAGAACCATGGCACCAAGATAGTAAGGTAAGTTATCATTTTATTCATTTAAATCTTTAAAATCGTTAGCGTATGACAGAAAAGAAGAGACAGACACTGAACGAGGTCATCAAGTTTGTGGTGACAGTATTAACCGCCCTGCTTGGGGCACTGGGTGTATCATCCTGCACCCTATAGTGAGGAGGACGGCTTATGAGAAAGATTGATATGATTGTGGTGCATTGCAGCGGTAGCCGCTGCAATCACCGGTACACTCTAGAGCAGTTGCGCCACGACCATGTGGTGGTGAACGGTTGGCGCGACATCGGTTATCATTTTTACATCACCCTGGAAGGTGTGGTTTATCCCTGCCGTCCGGTGGAGCGGATGGGTGCTCATGCCTTGGGCTACAATGCTCATTCCATCGGTATCTGCTACGAGGGCGGTTTGTCGCCGAGCGGTTGCATTTCTGATACCCGCACGCCAGCCCAGAAGGAGGCGATGAAGCTTCTCATCCTCCGTCTTCACCGTGAGTTTCCGGGCATCAAGACCATTCTGGGTCACCGCGATTTGCCGGGCATGCAGAAAGCCTGTCCCTGCTTCGATGCCACGAAGCTTCAGCCTCTGCTGGCTTCATAGCATCTCATGAAATTCCCCCAACCTGTATGTTCTGGCAGGTTGGGGGAGTATCAAGGATACCGGAAAGTAAGAAGGGTCTATACGCCACCTTTTCATCGTGGCATATAGACCCTTGTCGCTTCCCGTGAGGCGCAATGTTACCAAACCTGTTAATTATAAGTAATAAAAACAAAAAATCTATCGTTTTTGTTACTTATGTGAAACAAAAAGAGTATCTTTGCGAAAAGTTTTACTCGTATGAAAC